>DWXF01000041.1 GCA_019119335.1 Candidatus Flavonifractor merdavium | reverse complement strand
CGGATGGCCCCCAGCCGCTTGGAGGCCACCTCGGTGAGCACCTTCCCCCGGCGGTAGGTGAGGTAGGCGTAGGCCCGGCGGGTGGACCGGCCCACCCGGCCCCGGATCTGGTGGAGCTGGGCCAGGCCCATCTTGTCGGCGTCCTCGATGATGAGGGTGTTGGCGTTGGCAATGTCGATACCGGTCTCGATGATGGTGGTACACACCAGCACGTCCACCTCCCCCTCGCTCATGCGGGTCATGACCTCGTTCAATTCCTCCTGGCTCATCTTGCCGTGGGCCACCGCCACCTCCACGTCCTCCCCCAGCATCTCCTTGATGCGGGCGGCGGTGCGGGTGATGGTCTCCACCCGGTTGTGGAGGTAGTACACCTGGCCGCCCCGCTCCAGCTCCCGGCGGGCGGCGTCCATCAGCACTCCCCAGTCGTGCTCCAGCACGTAGGTCTGCACCGGCTGCCGGTCCAGGGGGGGCTCCTCCAGGGTACTCATGTCCCGGATCCCGCTGAGCGCCATATTGAGGGTGCGGGGAATGGGGGTGGCGGACAGGGTGAGCACGTCCACCTGCCGGGAGAGTTCCTTCAGCTTCTCCTTGTGCTGGACGCCGAAGCGCTGCTCCTCGTCGATGACCAGCAGCCCCAGGTCCTTGAACTTCACGTCCTTCTGGAACAGCCGGTGGGTGCCGATCAAGAGGTCAATGCTCCCCTGCTCCAGCTTCCGCAGGGTCTCCTTCATCTGGGCGGGGGTGCGGAACCGGCTCACCACGTCGATCTCCACCGGGTACTTGGCAAACCGCTGCTTGGCCGACAGGTAGTGCTGCCGGGCCAGCACGGTGGTGGGCACCAGAATGGCGGCCTGCTTGCCGTCCAGTACACATTTCATAATGGCCCGGAAGGCCACCTCGGTCTTGCCATAGCCCACGTCGCCGCACAGCAGCCGATCCATGGGCCGGGGCTGCTCCATGTCCCCCTTGATCTCGGCGATGCACCGCAGCTGGTCGTCGGTCTCGGCGTACTCGAACTGGTCCTCGAACTCCTTCATCCAGGCCGAGTCGGGGGAAAAGGCGAAGCCGGGCTGCCGCTGCCGCTGGGCGTAGAGCTGGATGAGCCCCTTGGCCAGGTCCTTCACCGCCTTCTTGGCCCGGGTCTTGGCCTTCTCCCAGTCGGTGCCTCCCAGCCTGGACAGCTTCTTGGTCTCCTGGGCGTCCTCCCCGGAGCCGATATACTTGCTCACCAGGTCCAGCTGGGTGGCGGGGACGTAGAGCACGTCGGTACCGGCGTAGGCGATTTTTACGAAATCCTTTTCCACCCCGTCCACCGTCATCTTGGTCATCTCCAGAAACCGGCCCACCCCGTGGTGCTCGTGGACCACCAGGTCTCCCGGGGACAGGTCGGCGTAGGAGCCCAGCTTCTGCCGGTTGGTCACCGGCTTGCTCTTGCGCTTCTTGCCCAGAGCGGACTGGCCCTCGGTGAGCACCGCCAACCGGCCCACCGGGTACTCCATGCCGGCGGAGACGCCCCCCACGGCAATCACCGCCTTGCCGTAGGCGGGCAGGTCGTGGAGCTGGAAGTCCACGGCGGTGGTCATCTTCTGCTCCCGCAGCAGGGACTGGAGATTCAGAGCCCGCTGCTCGCTGCTCACCAGCACCACGGTGCGGAACCCCTCGGAGACGTAGTGGGCCAGATCCGACACGGCGGTCTCCAAACTGGCCCCGTAGGAGGGGAGCTGCTTGGCCAGCAGGTTGAGGGCCGTCCTGGGCCGCAGGGGACACTGGGCGGAGGCAAAGGCGTCCAGGCAGCACACCGGCCACCGGTCCAGAACCTGCCACAGCTCCTCCGGGGTGCGGGCCAGCCGGGCCAGCTCTCCCGCCAGCTCCCCCCGCTCCAGCAGGGTCTTGGCGTCCTCCTCCAGCTGCCACAGGTAGTTTTTCCCCCGCTCGGCCACCCGGGGGCTCTCGCTGAGCACCACAATGGCGTCCTCCGGGAAGTAGTCGGCCGCCGTGGCCATCTGGGGGTAGATGAGCTCCAGATAGCGGTCCATGGCGGGAAAGCTCAGCCCCTGGGCCAGCTTTTCCCGGTCCTCCTCCAGGGTAGCCAGCAGCTTGTCGCTCCCCTTCCGCTTCTGTACCCGGGAAATGAGGCCGTCCAGCAGCTCCAGCAGGCCGCCGAAGCCTCCGGGGGCGAACTGGGGGAGCACCTCGGCGGCGGGGAGCAGCTCTGCCTGGCTGATGTTCTCAATGCGCCGCTGGGTGTCCGGGTCAAAGAGGCCCATGGCGTCAATCTCGTCGCCGAAGAACTCCACCCGCACCGGCTTTTGGTGGGCGGGGGAGAAAAAGTCCAGGATGCCTCCCCGCAGGGCGAACTGGCCCACCCCCTCCACCTGCTGGCACCGGGTATACCCGGCGGCGGCCAGGGTGTCCGCCACCTCGTTCAAATCGTGGCGCTCCCCCATGCGGAGCACCTGGGCCGCCTGGGTCAGCAGAGTCTTGGGAATGGTGCGCTGGAGGATGGCCTCCACCGTACACACCAGCAGAGGGCACTCCCCCGCTGCCAGCGCCCGGAGCACGGAAAGCCGCCGGTGCTCGTACTGCCGGGACACCACGGCGGCGTTGTGGAAGGTGAACTCCCGGGCGGACAGCATGGTCACCTTCTCCCCGGCCAGGGCGGCCAGGTCCTGCTCCATCCGCTGGGCCTCCCCCTCGTCGGCGCACACCACCACCACCGGCCGCTCCAGCTCCTGGTGGAGCCCGGCGGCAAAGTGGGCCCGGTGGACCGCCGACAGGCCGGAAAAGGCCACCGGACAGCCGCCGTTGTCAACGGCCGCCGTCAGGGCGCGGTATTCGGGGATGTCCCGAAGGGCGGAGAGCAGTTGTTTCATGGCACACCTCAATTAAAATTGAAAAATTTGGAAGTCACAGGTATAACCTCCCCCCTTGGGGAGGCCGGCTCAGCCGTTGAAGCGGTTCATGGCCTGGTCGGGGCCGTCGTGGATATAGCACTCCGCCGCCTTTCCCGCCCGCTGGATGGCCCGGGAAATGGTTTTCAGGTCTTCGCCGGTAAATTTCCCCAGCACCCAGTCGGCCATGTCGTAGTCAGGGTGGGGCTTCTCCCCCACGCCGATCTTCACCCGGGGGAACTGGTCGGTGCCCAGGTGCTGGATGATGCTCTTCAGGCCGTTGTGCCCCCCTGCGGAGCCTCCCTTGCGGATACGCAGCTTGCCCACGGGGAGGGAGACGTCGTCGGAGAGCACCAGCACGTGGTCGGCGGGGATTTTAAAAAACCGGGCCGCCTCCCCCACCGCCTCGCCGGACAGGTTCATATAGGTGATGGGCTTCATGAGCAGCACCTTGGCGCCCCCCAGTTCCACCGTCTGGGTGAGCGCACGGTACTTCAGCTTCTGCACCGGCACCCGCAGTTCCTCGGCCAGCTGGTCGATAGCGGCGAAGCCCACGTTGTGCCGGGTGTTGTCATACTTGTCCCCCGGGTTGCCCAGGCCCACCAGCAGCCACTCCACCCCGGAGGAGTTCTTTCTTCCAAACAGCATAGATTCTCCTTCAAACGCAGGCAAAGGCGGGGGAACGCCCCCGCCTTTGCCCGGTATGGTCGTTTCCGCTTACACGAACAGCTTGGAAACGGACACTTCTTCGTAGATACGCTCAATGGCCTCGGCAAACATGTGGGCCACGGAGAGGTACTTGATCTTGTCGCAGGAAACGCCCTGCTTGGCGGGCACGGTGTCCAGGAAGTAGAGTTCCTTGATGACGCTCTTCTGGATGCGCTCCACGGCGGGACCGGAGAGCACGCCGTGGCTGGCGCAGGCGATGACGTCGGTAGCGCCGCCCAGCTCCACCAGGGCCTGAGCCGCGCCGCACAGGGAGCCGGCGGTATCCACCATGTCGTCGAAGAGGATGACCTTCTTGCCCCGGACCTCGCCGATGATGTTCATGACTTCGGAGGAGTTGGCCTTCTGGCGGCGCTTATCCACGATGGCCAGACCCATGCCCAGCTTCTGGGCGAAGGCCCGGGCCCGGGCCACGGAGCCCACGTCGGGGGAGACCACGATCACGTCCTCCTCCTGGCCGGCGAAGCGGTCGTGAAGGTAGTTGGTGAAAATGGGATTGCCCAGCAGGTTATCCACAGGGATGTCAAAGAAGCCCTGGATCTGGTTGGCGTGCAGGTCCATGGTCAGCACCCGGTCGGCGCCGGCCCGGGTGATCAGGTTGGCCACCAGCTTGGCGGAGATGGGGTCGCGGGGCTTGGTCTTACGGTCCTGACGGGCGTAGCCGAAGTAGGGGATCACGGCGGTGATCCGGCCGGCGGAGGCCCGCTTCAGGGCATCGATCATGATAAGCAGCTCCATCAGGTTGTCGTTGACCGGGGAGCTGGTGGACTGGACCACAAACACGTCGGAGCCGCGGACGGTCTCGTAAATGGAGACAAAGTTCTCTCCATCGGAGAAAGCGCCCACCTCGGCGTTGCCCAGCTCCATGCCCATCTCCTTACAGATGGCGTCGGCCAGAGCGCGGTTGGAATTGCCGGAAAAGATCTTGATATCCTTACCGTGTGCAATCATTTCTTCAAACATCCTCTCACGTAAATCTCTATATTTCCACCCCAGCGGGATGAGTTCACCTTCTGCGGGCCCGGCGCTTGGCGGCCCACTGCTTTTTCACCGTCTGCCGGGTACGGGCGATGGCCAGGGAGTCGGCGGGCACCTCGTCGGTAATGGTGGAGCCGGCGGCGGTGTACGCCCCCTCCCCCACCTTCACCGGGGCCACCAGGTTGGTGTTGCAGCCGATAAAGGCGTTGTCCCCGATGGTGGTGCGGTACTTCTGGGCGCCGTCGTAGTTCACCGTCACAGTGCCGCAGCCGAAGTTGACGTGGCCGCCCACGTCGGAGTCTCCCACGTAGGTCAGGTGGGAGATCTTGGTACCCTCGCCGATGGTGGAGTTCTTCAGCTCTACAAAGTCCCCCACCTTCACATGGGGCCCCACATGGCAGCCCGGCCGGATGTACGCGAAGGGGCCTACGGTGGCGCCGTCCTCCACGGTGCTCTCGTTGAGCTGGGAGGCGTTGATGCTCACGCCCTCCCCCACGATGCAGTCCCGCACCATGCTGTTGGGCCCGATCTCACAGTTTTTGCCGATGACGGTCCTGCCCCGGAGAATGGTGCCGGGGAGAAGCAGGGCGCCCTCCCCCACCTGGACCTGGGGCCCCACGTAACAGGCGTTGGGGTCCATCACCCGCACACCGGAGCGCATCAGCCGCAGCGCGCCGTACTGGCGCACCGTCATCTCGGCCTCCATCCGTCCGGCCCAGCCGGAGCGGAGGGCGTACCGCCCCTGGAACCACACGCTGCGCCCCCCCAGCTTGTCGCCGTTTTCCTTCAGGGCGTCCTCCAGCCCCACGCCGTCCCCCAGGGCGGCGGCCAGGGCCTCGGCGTCCACCCGGTACACCCCGGTTTCCTTGTCGTCCAGGGAGCTGATGTTGGGCTCGGTCACCAGCTGCCTGGCCTCCTGCCAGTCCAGCAGCACCGGGCGGGTGATCACCACCGCCTTGCCCTCCAGGGTGGCCAGAAAGCCCACCAGCTGCTCCACCGCGTCCTGGCTGACGCCGGTGACAAACTCCGTTCCCTCCGGGAAGCAGGCCTGGGCCTTCTCCTGGTCGTCGCTGTGGCAGACCACGAAGAACCGCTCCACCCCCGCGTCGCTCAGGGACTGGGCCAGCCAGCGGGCGGCGGGGTCGAACAGCAGCTCCTGCAGCATGACCGAGGCGCCGTTTCCCTCTCTGGGCAGAAAAATTACCGCTCCAGTTGCGCTCATAGTTGGGTTCACCTCAGATTCAAGATTTACCATCTGTTCAGATTATAGCAAAGGTCGGGGAAAAAAGCATGGGATTTTTCAAAAAAACCAGACTATTTTTCCTGCTTTGTGTCCTTCCACAATTTCCGGGGAAATTTTGACCGCTTCTTTACCGAATGTGCACCGCCGCCGGACGCATGGCCAGGGCCATCCGCCGCAGCCGGGCGCTCCGCCAAAAGCCCAGCACCTCCGCCGTGGCGCACAGTTTGTCGGCCAGGCACACCGCGGCCGCCTCCCGGCAGTGGGGCATGTGGCGGGCCATGGGCCACATGTGGGCCCGGATGGCGTCGGCCTCCGCCGGCTCCAGGCCCCCGCACAGGGCCGTGGCGTTGCGCAGGGCGGCGATGGGGTGGGCAAAGCACTGGCGGTAGGAGGGCAGGCTTTTCGGGTCGTAAAGGTACAGGTCGTGGAGCAGGCCCCCCCGGGCCGCCGCCCGCCGGTCGCACCCCCACCGCTCCGCCAGCCGGAAGGCGGTGTAGGAGACGAACACGCTGTGCTCGTAGCAGCTCACCCCCGGGTGGTGGCGGATGTCCCGCATGGCCTGCACCTGGGGGGAGGCCAGCAGCTCCCCCACGCAGTCCAGATAGTCCTGCCAGGCTTCCTCCCGCATACGCTCCCCCTCCTTCTGTAAATACTCGGGTTTATTATAACCCCTCCCGCCGGCCTTGTCACTGGAAATTTGCCGTTTTACGGGGAAATCCAAAACCGACAGGAAAACGTCAGAAATAATTAAAGACTTTCCCGGCCCCAATGCGTATACTGACTGTACTACTTCACATCATACAGTTTCCGAAAGGAGACGGAACCATGATCCAACTCAATTACCGGGACGCCCGGCCCATTTACGAGCAGGTGAAGGACGGCCTGCGGCATCTGGTGGTGACGGGAGCCCTGCAGGCGGGGGATAAGCTGCCCTCCGTGCGGGCGCTGGCCTCCTCCCTGGCCATCAACCCCAACACCATCCAGCGGGCCTATGAGGCCCTGGAGCGGGAGGGCTACCTCTACACCGTGGCGGGCAAGGGCTCCTTCGCCTCCCCCCAGGCCGACGTGAACACCGCCCGGCGGGAGGGGCTGCTCAAGCAGTTTGACGCGTCGGCGGCGGAACTTCTGTTCCTGGGCATGACGGCGGAGGAGCTGGCCCGGCGGCTGGAGGAGGCCGCCGGACGCAGGACAGCCAGAGAGGAGAGAGGGCAATGATCGAAGCCAAAAACCTGGTCAAGACCTTTGACGGGTTCCGGGCCCTGGACGGGCTGACCATGACGGTGCCCCGGGGGTCCATCTATGGGCTGGTGGGCCCCAACGGGGCGGGCAAGTCCACCCTGCTGCGGCATGTCACCGGCATCTACCGGCAGGACTCGGGCTCGGTGCTGCTGGAGGGCAACCCCATCTATGAAAATCCGGCGGCCAAGGCCCGCATCGCCAACATTCCCGACGAGCTGTACTACTTCCTGTCGGCCTCCACCCGGGACATGATGCGCTTTTACAAGGGTTTTTACCCCCGGTTTGACCAGGGGCGGTACGAGGCGCTGAAGGACGTGTTTTCCACCGTCAACGAAAAGCAGGCCATCCGCCGCCTGTCCAAGGGCATGCAGAAGCAGGCCGCCTTCTGGCTGGCCCTGTGCTGCCGGCCGGAGGTGCTGGTGCTGGACGAGCCGGTGGACGGCCTGGATCCGGTGATGCGCCGGCAGGTGTGGTCCCTGCTGATGGGGGACGTGGCCGAGCACGGCACCACGGTGCTGGTGTCCTCCCACAACCTGCGGGAGCTGGAGGACGTGTGCGACCACGTGGGGATCTTGTCCCACGGCAAGGTGCTCATCGAGCGCTCCCTCACCGACCTGCAGGAGAACCTGGTGAAAATGCAGGTGGTGTTCCAGGAGCGGGAGATGCCCCAGCTGCCGGAGGGTCTGGAGGTCCTCCACGTGTCCCAGGTGGGGCGCATCCACACCCTTATTGTCCGGGGCAACGCCACCGAGGTCACCAACCGGCTGGCTGTGCTGGCCCCCATTCTGCTGGAGGCCCTGCCCCTGACGCTGGAGGAGATCTTTATCTATGAGCTGGGAGGTGAGGACTATGCGGTCCGCGACATCGTACTTTAATTTCACCCTTTTCCGCAAGAACCTGTCCCGGTTCTGGCCCATCTGGGGGCTGTACGGGTTTCTGTGGCTGATGCTGCTGCCGGTAAACGTGCTGGTCAGCGGAGAATACATGAGCCGGGGTGAGGCCCGGCTGTTTCCCCTGAACCATTGCAGCGGTTATCTCAGCACCGCCGTCCTTTTTTCCCTGGTCTTTGGCATTCTGGCCGCCATGGCGGTGTTCTCCTACCTCTACTCCAGCCGCTCCGCCGGATTTCTCCACACCCTGCCCCTGCGGCGGGAGGGGCTGTTTCTCACCAACTACCTGTCGGGCCTGGCCTTCCTCATCGTCCCCAACCTGGCGGTGTTCCTGCTGTCGGTGGTGGTGGAGGCCGCCTTCGGCATCCTGATGTTCAGCAGCCTGTTTACCTGGCTGGTGGTGGTCAGCCTGCTCAATCTGTTTTTCTACTCCTTCGCCGTGTTCTGCGCCATGTTCACCGGTCACATTCTGGCCCTGCCCGCCTTTTACGGCATCCTGAACATCCTGGCCGCCGGGCTGTGCTACCTGATGCAGAACATGGCCAGCCGGTTCCTCTTCGGCTTTACCGGCGCCACCTGGATGGAAAAGGTAGCCACCTGGCTCACCCCCATCCTGTACCTGGGCCAGCACACCGGCATCGAATATGGGGGCGCGGGGACCAACAGCGCCTACTTCTCCGGTCTGGGCTATGTGTTCCTGCTGGCCCTGGTGGGGGTAGCCTTTGCCGGGCTGGCCCTGGTGGTGTACCGCCGCCGGCAGCTGGAGAGCGCCGGGGACGTGGTCAGCGTGGGCTGGGTAAAACCCGTGTTCCAGTACGGGGTGGCCTTCTGCTGCTCCATCACCCTGGGCAGCCTGTTTGACAACATCTTCTCCTCCCTGCTGCCCCGCAGCGCCTGGATGCTGCTGGCGTGGATGCTCCTCTGGGGCGCCTTCGGCTGCTTTGTGGCCGCCATGCTGCTGCACAAGAGCTTTTGGGTGTTCAAGCCCTGCTGGAAGGGCTGCGCGGTCTTCCTGGCCGTGCTGACCGCCGCCATGTGCCTGATGGAGCTGGACGGCTTCGGCTTCGAGCGCCGGGTCCCCGCCGCCGCCCAGGTGGAGCGGGTTTACCTGAGTAACGTGCGCTCCTACCCGGACGACGATCTGCGTTGGAACACCTACACCCTGGAGGACCCGGAGCTGATCCAGCAGATGGCGGAGCTCCACCAGCGCATCACCCAGGAGAAGGGCTGGCTGGAGGAGGCCGCCAACCAGCGGAGCAACTACTGGTCGGTGGACGAGACCGACGGCCTGCAGGTCCAGACGGAAGACGGCGTGGACCTCTACCTGACCTATATCCTCACCGACGGCTCGATCATGGAGCGGTCCTACTACCTGCCGGTGACCACCGAGACCCTGACCGACCCCGACTCTCCCGACGCCATGTTCCAGGCCCTGCTCAATGCTCCCGGCCTGTCGGAGGACGCCTACTTTATCGGCCTGTCGGAGGACAGCCGGCTGGTGGACGCGGTCCTCACCTCCGTGTACCGGGATGGGGTATCCCGGGGCCTGTACTCCGAGGAGTATCTGCCCGTCGAGGCCCTCCCCGAGCTGGAGGCGGCTGTCAAGGCCGACCTGGCCGCCGGCAACCTGGGCCGCCGCTATCTGCTGGAGGACCGGGAGCGGCTGGAAAACTGCTGCTACTGCGATCTGCAGCTGACCTACCGCCAGACGGAAACCGCTCAGGAAAACCAGAGCGTGGAGATTCCCGGCACCGCTCCCGCCGGTACGGCCACGCAGGTCAATACCCACACCATCACCATCACCCTCCAAAAGAGCGCGGTAAACACCATGGCGGTGCTGGAGAAGTACGGCATCGACCCGGACACCATGCTGCCCTCTCATGCGGAATACCAGATGATGGAAGGTTGACCGGCACCTTTGGGCGCTCCGCCTCACGGCGGAGCGCCTTTTTGCCTTCTTTTTGCATTTTTGACAAAAGCAAAATGCCACGGCGAAAAACTTTGGCATCCCCGTGCAGGAAATAACCAAAAATCCCCTGCTCCCGCGGTTGATTTTTCGTAAACGCGGAGGTATAATCTTGCTCGAAGGGTGTTTTCGCATGGGAAAAATTAAAAAATCATCTGGAGGTCTATGTACATGAAAGAAGTCTATGTTGTCAACTGCTGCCGTACCGCCGTGGGCTCTTTTGGCGGCAGTCTGAAGGATGTACCCGCCGTGGACCTGGGCGCCGTCGTGGTGAAGGAGGCCCTGAACCGGGCCGGCGTGAAGCCCGAGCAGGTGGACGAGCTGATGTTCGGCTGCGTGCTCACCGGCAGCCTGGGCCAGAACGTGGCCCGTCAGGTCAGCGTGAAGGCCGGCATCCCCTACTCCGTGCCCTCCTACACCGTGGGCATGGTGTGCGGCTCCGGCATGAAGACCGTCATTGAGGGCGCCCGGGCCATCCTGGCCGGCGACGCCGACGTGATCGTGGCCGGCGGCACCGAGAACATGTCCGCCGCTCCCTTCGCCCTGCCCAATGAGCGCTGGGGCGCCCGCATGGGCGACAAGAAGGTGGTTGACACCATGATCAAGGACGGCCTGTGGGACGCCTATAACAACTACCACATGGGCACCACCGCCGAGAACATCTGCGACGTGTGGGGCATCACCCGGGAGGAGCTGGACGCCTTCGGCGCCTCCTCTCAGCAGAAGACCGAGGCCGCCCAGAAGGCCGGCAAGTTCGAGGCTGAGATCGTGCCCGTGATGATCAAGAAGAAGAAGGAAATGGTGGAGTTCAAGGTGGACGAGTTCCCCCGCGCCGGCACCACCGTGGAGAGCCTGGCCAAGCTGAAGGGCGCCTTCCCCTGCGGCCCCGAGGGCGTGGAGGACGAGATCGTCCACACCTTTGAGCCCACCCAGGTTCACGAGGCCGACGCCCGCAAGCACGTGCAGCGGGTCACCGCCGGCCAGGCCTCCGGCATCAACGACGGCGCCGCCGCCATCGTGCTGGCCTCCGGCGAGGCCGTGGAGAAGTACGGCCTGAAGCCCATGGCCAAGCTGGTGAGCTGGGGCCAGGGCGGCGTGGATCCCAAGATCATGGGCGTGGGTCCCGTGCCCGCCTCCCGTCAGGCCATGGACAAGGCCGGCCTGAAGATTGAGGACATTGACCTGGTGGAGGCCAACGAGGCCTTTGCCGCTCAGTCCGTGGCCGTGGCCCGTGAGCTGGGCTTCGACATGGAGAAGGTCAACGTCAACGGCGGCGCCATCGCCATCGGCCACCCCGTGGGCTGCTCCGGCGCCCGCATCATCGTCACCCTGCTGCATGAGATGGCCAAGCGGGACGACGCCAAGAAGGGTCTGGCCACCCTGTGCATCGGCGGCGGCATGGGTGTTGCCACCATCTTCGAAAAGTGTTAAAATTATAACAAGGCGTGCCGGACGCCCTCCGGCACGCCTTACCTGAATCCCTTTATTTTACATACAGGAGGGTAACAATCGTGCGCAACAAGGTAATTTCCATTGAGGAAGCGGTGAACATGATCCCCGACGGCGCCACCATCATGTTCGGCGGCTTCCTGGGCTGCGGCAGCGCCCATAAGGTCATCGAGGCCCTGGCCAACAAGGGCACCAAGGACCTGACCATCATCGGCAACGACTGCGGCATGGCCACCGGCCCCCACGGCGAGGAGTATTACGGCATGGCCAAGCTGGTCCACAACAAGCAGGTCAAGCGTGTCATCGCCACCCACGTGGGCATGACCCCCGACGTGGGCACCCAGAACATGGTGGAGAAGACCCTGCAGGTGGACCTGGTACCCCAGGGCTCCCTGGCCGAGATGATCCGGGCCGCCGGCGCCGGTCTGGGCGGCGTGCTCACCCCCACCGGCGTGGGCACCATCGTGGAGGACTCCCCGCTGTGCATGGGCAAGCAGACCATCAACGGCAAGGAGTACCTGCTGATGCAGCCCGTTCACGCTGACTTTGCCATCATCAACGGCCACACTGTGGACAAGTTCGGCAACGTCTGGTACAAGGGCACCACCCGCAACTTCAACATTGTCATGGCCACTGCCGCCGACGTGGTGATCTGCGAGGCGGACAACCTGGTGGAGATCGGCGACATCGAGCCTGAGAACGTGGTTACCTCCGGCGCCTTTGTCAACTACATCGTGGATGGAGGGAATGCGTAATGGAAAAGTCTGAGATCAAGGGCTTTATCGCCAAGCGTGTGGCCCAGGAGCTGAAGGACGGCGACGTGGTCAACCTGGGTATCGGTCTGCCCACCCTGGTTCCCGCCTACCTGCCCGAGGGCGTGGAGGTCATCCTCCAGTCCGAGAACGGCATCATCGGCACCGGCGCCAAGCCCACCGCCGAGGAGGCCGACCCCAGCTATAAGACCGACGCCGGCGGACAGCCCGCCCAGGCCGCGCCCTTCGGCTGCTACATTGACTCCGCCACCTCCTTCGGCTTCATCCGGGGCGGCCACGTCAACGCCACCATCCTGGGCGGCCTGGAGGTGGACCAGGAGGGCTCCCTGTCCAACTGGATCATCCCCGGCAAGAAGATGCCCGGCATGGGCGGCGCCATGGACCTGCTGGTGGGCGCCAAGGAAGTCATCGTGGCCATGGAGCACACCGCCAAGGGCAACCCCAAGATCCTGAAGAAGTGCACCCTGCCCTACACCGCCGTGCACTGCGTCACCAAGATCATCACCGAGATGGCCGTGATCAACGTGACCGACAAGGGTCTGGAGCTGGTGGAGTACAACCCCGAGTTCACCGTGGAGCAGATCCAGGCCGCTACCGACGCCGAGCTGATCGTCTCCCCCGACCTCAAGCCCATGTGCTGATTCTACCCCATACATCAGACAAGCCCCGCGGCAAAGCCGCGGGGCTTGTTTTTTGCTATTGGGGCAGGTCCGCCGGGGTGTCCACGTCGGCCAGCTCCCGGGGAGTGGCGGCCTCCACCAGAATCAGCCGCTCCGGGTGGCGGCGGATCACCGCTCCGCCCCCCACGTCGCCGGTGAGGGCGGCCAGCTCCCCGAACAGGTCCCGGGGAAAGACTGCCGGATTCCCCCGGCGCCCCCGCCAGGACAGGGCGCACAGGCTGGTTTTCAATTCCCGAAAGACATCCAGCATCCTGATAATACTCTCCGTAGTCAGATAGGGCTGGTCGCTCACCGAAAAGAGCACGCCGTCCAGATCCTCCATGGCGGACAGGCCCAGCCGCACGGAGGCGGAGATTCCCTCCGCCGCACCGTTGTTTCTGAGGGGGAGAAAGCCCAGCTCCTCCCCTGCCGCCAGGATCTCCCCGTAGGGGGAGCACACCGCCAGCCGGTCCAGCCCGGCCCCCGCCAGAGTGTCCATGGCCCGGCGGTAGAGGGGCACTCCCTCCACCGCCGTCAGCAGCTTGTTGGAGCCAAACCGCTTCCCCTGGCCGGAGGCCAGCAGCACGCCGCCTACTCTCAACGCCAGAACTGGGCGGGGCCCCGGTGGACGTACCGGCCCAGGCCCTCGGCCACTACTTTGCCGCCCTCCACGGCCACCTGGCCGCTGAGGAGCACGGTGTCGGTACGGCCCGCCATCTCCATGCCCTCATAGGGGGTGTAGTCCACCCGCTGGTACTGGGCCTGGGCGGTAATCCGCCAGGTATTATTCGGATCAAAAATCACGATATCGGCGTCGCTGCCCACCTGCAGGGCCCCCTTGTGAGGGAACATGCCAAAGAGCTGGGCGGGATGCTGGGCCAGGGCCAGCATCATCTGATGGGGGGTAATGCGGCCGGAGCGCACCCCGTAGGTGTACATCAGGGCGGGCCGGTGCTCGGCGCCGGGAATGCCGCCGGGGATGGCGGAGAAGTCGTCCTTCCCCAGTTCCTTGGTGGGGTGGAAATTGAAGGAGCAGTGGTCGGTGCCGATGGTGTCGATCTCGCCGTTTTCCAGGGCCTGCCACAGGGCATCCACGTCGGACTGGGGCCGCAGAGGAGGCGCGCAGACATACTTGGCGCTCTCAAAGCCGGGCAGATGGTACTTCTCCTCAGTCATGGTGAGGTACTGGGGGCAGGTCTCCAGGTACACCTTCTGGCCCCGGTTCCGGGCCTGCCGGGCGGCCTCCAGCCCCCGGGCAGTGGACAGGTGGACCACGTTCACCGGATAGCCCGCCTGCTCGGCCAGGGCCAGCCAGCGGTCCACCGCCTCGGCCTCCATGACGGCGGTGTGGGACAGAGGGTGGCTGGCGGGGGACAGCTTGCCGGCGGCCTTCAGCTCGGCGATGGCGGCGTCAATGAGGTCGCCGTTTTCGCAGTGGCAGCCCACAATACCCCCCTCTTTCCCTACCGCCTTGATAACCTCATAGGCCACGGCGTCGGGTACCCGGATGTTGGCATAGGCCAGATAGACCTTGTAGGAGGTGACTCCCTGCTCGCTCATCCGGGGGATCTCCTCCAGAATCCGGCTGTCCCAGTCCTTGATGGTCATATGGAAGCCGTAGTGGCAGTTGGCGTGGCCCTCGGCCCGGCTGTGCCACTCCTCCAGGGCGGACTGGAGAGAGGCCCCCCGCTGGGTCTCGGCGAAGTCCAGCACGCAGGTGGTACCCCCCGCCAGGGCGGCCCGGGTGCCGCTCTCCCAGTTGTCGGCGGTCTCCCGGATGGTGCCCTTGTTCATCTCAAAGTGGGTATGGGTGTCAATAAAGCCGGGAAAGACCAGCTTTCCGGCGGCGTCAATCACCTGGCTGTCCCCTACGGGCAGGTTGGGACCGATCTGGACGATCTGCTCCCCCTCCACCCGCAGGTCGGCCTGTACCGGCCCCTCGGGGCAGAGCAGGGTGCCGTTTTGAATGAGTATGGACATGGAAGAAACCCCCTCTCTCAGAACTGAGCCAAAATCACAGGCACCGCCATTTTGACGGCCCCCACCGCCATGGTCATGAAGAACAGCAGCAGCAGGGCCTTGCCCCGGCTCTCAAAGGCGTCCTCCCACCGGTCCATCATCCGGGTGAAGTTGGCCACCCGCTGCTGGGGGCCAATCAGGTCAGCGATGCTCTTGATGAGGGAAAAGACGGTGTAGGCCATCCACAGGGGCAGAAACGCGATGGCAATGGTGCCCATGCCGGTGGTGGTGATGTAGAGAATAACGGTGGTGGCAAAGCTGGCCAGCGTAAAGAGCATATAGAACCAGACTCCCACCTTGGCGGCGCGTACGTTCATATCAATGATTCCTTTCCACGGGTGTAATGTGGTGTTCTGCGAAGGCGGCCAGCAGGGCGTCCATGTCCGGCCTGACCAGCATGGGCTCTCCAGCGGCCTTGATGCCGTTTGCCACGTCCTTCAGGCCGTTGCCGGTGACGATGCTTACCACCGTGCTGTCCGGCGGGATCAGTCCCAGCTCCAGGGCCTTTTTCACCCCGGCGGTGCCGGTCACTCCGGCGGGCTCCCCGAACACCCCCTGGGTGCGGCCCAGCAGGCGCATGGCGGAGAGAATCTCCTCGTCGGACACGTTGACCGCCACCCCCTCCGACTCCCGGATGGCGTTGAGGGCCTTGTCCGGGTTGCGGGGCACCCCCACGGCGATGGAGTCGGCCAGGGTATTCTCCTCCATGGGCTGCCAGGGCTGTCCGGTCTGAATGGCCCGGTTCAGGGGACAGCAGCCCTCCGCCTGGACGGCGATGAGCCGGGGCAGTTTTGGAATAAATCCGGCGGCGTACAGATCCTTCAGGCCCTTCCAGGCCCCGGCGATGGTGCAGCCGTCCCCCACCGACAGGGCGATGTAGTCGGGGACCTGCCAGCCCAGCTGCTCCATGATCTCCAGGGTCACCGTCTTTTTCCCCTCCGACAGGTAGGGGTTGATGGCGGCGTTGCGGTTGTACCAGCCCCACCGGTCGATGGCGGCGCGACTCAGCTCAAAGGTGTCCTCGTAGGAGCCGTCCACGCTGATGACGGTGGCCCCGAAGATGCGCAGCTGGGCCACCTTCCCCTTGGGGGCCCGGCTGGGCACGAAGATGTAGGTGGCAAAGCCCGCGGCGGCGGCGTTCCCCGCCAGGGAGGAGGCGGCGTTGCCGGTGGAGGAGCAGGCAATGGTGTCTGCTCCCGCCTCCTTTGCCTTGGCCACCGCCATGGCGGAGGCCCGGTCCTTCAGGGAGGCGGTGGGGTTGAGGCCGTCGTCCTTGATGTACAGGGTCCTGAGCCCCAGCTCCCCCGCCAGCCGGTCCGCCCGGTACAGCGGCGACCAGCCCACCCGCAGCGGAGGCGGGGCGGTGGTCTCCTCCACCGGCAGGAAGGGCCGGTACCGCCACATGGACCGGTCGGGGTTCCCCTCCAGGTCTTTGGGGGAGCAGTCCCGCCGGATGGCGGCGTAGTCGTATTGGATGTCCAGAATCCCCCCGCAGGCGCAGGTGGTGAGGTCGGGGACGGCGGCATACTCCCGGCCGCATTTGACGCACTTGGCGCCCAGGACATATTTCATGGAGGAACCCCCTTTTTACAGGCTCTTGAGCACGCCCGTCTCCTCGTTGAAGGCGTTGATCAGCTCGTCCAGAGCGGCGGCCTGGCCGTGGATGCCCTTCCAGGTCTTGTCCTCGTCGTACCACAGGTCGTTGAGGTCGTGCATATCCTTCCCCTGCTGCTCCACCCAGGTATAGTATTTCAGGTTGTGGACCCGCTTGCGGTCGTAGTAGTTCAGCTCGGCCATGGAGTCGGTGCGCAGGCCCAGCAGGTGAAGGGCGTGGTCCACGGCGGCGGCCCGGTGGGAGTAGGGGCCGTACTGCTCCTCCAGCTCGGCGATGCGGGAGCGGTACATGTCGGCCGAGTCGGTGAGGACGGTAAAGACCACGTCCCGCCCGGTCAGCTCGTAGTACTTGGCCAGCTTCACGCAGCACAGCACGTTGGCAATGCCGCTGATGCCCAGCAGGGAGAGCTGGTCCAGGGTCTCCTCCGGCACCCCGGCCTCCTTCAGGTAGGCCAGGCCCGCCGGGTCGTTGAACAGCCGCAGCAGCCGCTGGGAGTCCTCGTCGTCGATGGCGATGACCATGTCGGTGTTTTTGACGTTGTGGATCCAGGGGATGTGCTTGTCCCCGATGCCCTCAATGCGGTGGTCGCCGAAGCCGTTTTCCAGGATGGTGGGACACTGGAGGGCCTCCCCCACCGCCAGCTTCATCTGGGGGTAGACCTCCTTCAGGTAGTCCCCGCAGCCGATGGTGCCGGCGGAGCCGGAGGTGAAGCAGGCCCCCGCCAGCTTGTCGCCGGGGCGGCGTATGGCCTCAAAGGTCTCGGCGATGGCGGAGCCGGTGACCTGATAGTGCCACAGGTGGTTGCCCATCTCCTCAAACTGGTTGAAGATCATGCAGTCGGGCTCCTGGCGCAGCTCCCAGGTCTTGTCAAAAATCTCCTTCACGTTGGACTCGCAGCCGGGGGTGGCGATGACCTCTCCGGCGATCTGGCTGAGCCACTCAAACCGCTCCCGGCTCATGCCGGCGGGCAGGATCGCCACCGACTTGACCCCCAGCAGCTTGGAGTTGAAGGCGCCGCCCCGGCAGTAGTTGCCGGTGGAGGGCCACACCGCCCGGTGGTAGGTGGCGTCAAACTGGCCGGTGACCAGCCGGGGCAGCAGGCAGCCGATGGAGGCCCCCACCTTGTGGCAGCCGGTAGGGAACCACTTGCCCACCAGGGCCACGATGCGGGCGGGCACGCCGGTGAGGGCGGGGGGCAGCTCGATGTAGTTGGGCACCGCCTGATACAGGCCGCCGGACTGAGTGGGCTGGTTTTTCCAGGTAATGCGGAACAGGTTGGCCGGGTCCACGTCCCACAGGCCCACGCCCTTCAGCCGGGCCTGGACCGCCTCCGGCACGGTCTCGGGGTGCTTCATGTTCTCGTAGGTGGGGAGCACCACTTGATTCTCCCGGGCCTTCTGGATGTTGCGCGCCAGCGCCTCCCGGTTTATGGTCAGGTCGATCATGCAAACGCCTCCTATTCCGTTGGTGATGATACCCCCATGATAGCACAGCCCGGCCGGAAATCAAAGACAATTCTGCCACGCCGGGGATACAAAAAACCGGGACGCCGCCACAGGGCGGCGTCCCGGTTGGGGAAGCACGGCGGCAATCAGCCGTCGGAGGAATAGGACTGGGTGTACAGCACGTTGGCGTCGGCGTCGTAGTAAGTAACCACCACGGTGACGGTCTCGTTGGAGACGGAGTCCTTGATGCTCTTGGCCTCGTCAATGAACTCCTGGTAATCCGCAGGCATCTGGGACTCCAGGGTCTCGGCGTAGATGGCCCGCTCCTCCTCGGTGGTCTGGATGTCGATGGTAAAGTCGTAGCGCAGCTCGTCGCCGGAGGCGGTGACGGAGCACTCCACGCCCTGGGCCTCGTACTGGGAGACGGCGGCGGTAATGATGGTCTGCATAGCGTCGGAGTTGTAGTACTCCTCCAGGGTGGGCTTGCCGCCGCAGGCGGACAGAGTCACCATCATGGACAGCACCAGGCAGGCGGCCATGGCCAGGGATACAATGCGCTTTTTCATGGTTGTTTTCTCCTCTCAATCATCAATCATAGGTTTGGATCGCGGCGGACGCCGCGGAGATCCCATCAAAACCGGGGGGTGGTGTTCTGGTTGTGGAGCTTGTTCTGCTGAACGCCGCCCACAATAAACAGAATGGGGGCCACCACACCGCACACGATGCCCACCAGGGCGGGCGGGGTAAAGATGCCGCCCATCAGGGTGCCCAGCACGCCGATGACCAGCAGGGGGATGCCCCAGCCCAGGAAAAAGCCGTATTTTTCCGGCCGGCGGCTGCGGGACAGGCCCATAAGCCCGGCGATCAGGTCCAGGATGAGCATGATGACGGCGATGGCGCACATGACGAAGACCATGCCGGACACAATGCCCATCATTTCCTGGCCGCCGAACATGCCGTCGGTCTGCTCCAGGGCGGCCTGGTTGATGTAATCATAGGTGGCGTCGTCCACGTCCAGCATGGTGCCTATGGTGGTCAGATAGGTCGCTACGCTTACCAGGCAGGACAGGATTCCCCCGAAAATAAAGAGGAAACAGCCCACTTTCAGCAGGGGGTTGGGTCTTTGCTCTGTCACGGTCGATACCCTCCTTCTTTCTGAATCAATCCTATTAGTAATATGTGGGATACCCGCTGCCCATAACCAGCAAGGCGGCAATCAGGATCACCGCCACCCAGGAGAGCACCAGATAGGCCACGCTCAGCAAAATCCGCACCGGCAGGGGGATATCCTCCGCGGTGGAGATCCGCAGGGTCAGATAGATGCCCAAAACACCCAGCAGCGCGCCGATGGCGCCGTTTATAATCTGTACCAGGTTCAAGGCACTGAAGACATAGCCCCACACCGGCACCTTCCCGATGGGGGTATAGGGCTTGCCGCTGCGCACGTAAACCCCGTCCACCACCAGCTCCATGGACACCAGGCCGGGCACCAGCATCACGCTGGCCCCCTCAATGGGCAGGTCTATCTCCATGGTGAGAAAGATCACCCTGCGGGTGGGCAGCTTGCGGAGTTTATACCGGGTTCCGTTGATCTCCACGGAATAGGCCCGCAGACGGATGTCATACGGTTTTCCCTGTACAGTGATGTTGAATCGTTTCAAATATGTTCACCCTCTCTTTGCGGTGGCGATATTATAGCAATGTACAAGGAAATCCGTCCACCCTACCGGCCAACTCCGTCGGCCAAAGGGCCAAATCCATCGCCTTCCGGCCCGTCCTGCCAGGGGGCGGCTTTCATCATCCGGCTACGCACCGCCCGGCGGTAGGACTGGCTCACCGACAGCTGGGTGCCGTCGTCCAGGGTGAGCCGGTCGTACTGCACCCGGGATACGTACATGATGTTTACCAGGAAGGACTGGTGGATACGCACAAACAGGGTGTCGGGCAGCTGCCGGGCCAGGCTCTCCAGCTTGTCCCGGCACACCAGCTCCCCCTGGGCGGTGTGGAGCGTGACCCGCTTGTGGTAGCTCTCGATATAGCGCACGCTGCGGACCGCCAGGGTCTGGGGGCTGCGGTTCACCAGGACGGTAAGCTGGGCCTCCCCCGGCCGGGCCAGGCGGATGGCCTGAGCCACGCAGTCCAGCAGCTTTGCCTCGTTCAGGGGCTTGAGCAGGAAATTCAGCGGCCGGGTGTCAAACAGGGCCATGGCATACTGCTGCCGACCGGAGATGTACAGGAGCTGGGCGGCGGAGTCCCGCAGCTCATCCCGCAGCAGATGGCCGATGGATACCCCGTCCACTTCGTCCAGCTCAATGTCCAGAATCAGCAGATCGTACCGCGCCCCCGCCCGCAGCCGCTGGGCCAGCTCCGCGCCGGAGCCGTAGTCGTCTATGTGGATCTGCCCGCCCAGGGCCGAGCCCTCCAGAACGGAACAGACCTGGCGGACAATTTCCGGTATGTCGTCACAAACTGCGATTTGAAACAAGGTAAGTCACCCTTTTCCTCTCTCAAAAGTTACACCACGAAAATTGTGGCCCAAAAAATGTTTCTTGTCAACTCTTTCTTCTGCCGCTTTCTGTCACCCCAGGAAAAGTTAGACCTTCCTTTTTTCCCACCGGTAAGGTATACTGGAGGCATGATAAAGGAGGTGCGTTTTATGGAAGTCGGGAGAAGCATCCCCCGCGTGGACGCCGCCGACAAGGTGACCGGCCGCGCCAAATACACCGACGACCTGTGCCCCCGGCCCGTGCTGGAGGCCAAGATCTTACACAGCACCATTGCCAACGGCTGGGTTAAGTCCATGGACATCTCTGCCGCCCAGGCCCTGCCCGGGGTGGTGAAGGTGCTCACCTGCTTCGATGTGCCGGACATTCAGTACCCCACCCCCGGCCATCCCTGGAGCGTGGATCCCAAGCACCAGGACGTGTCCGACCGGAAGCTGCTCAACCGCCGGGTGCGCATCTACGGCGACGACATCGCCGCCGTGGTGGCGGAGGACGAGCTCACCGCTCAGCACGCCCTGGAGCTCATCAAGGTGGAATACGAGGAATACCCCGTCCTGCTGGAGCCGGAGCAGGCCATGGCGGAGGGGGCGGGAGCCATCCATGAGGAGCGGCCGGACAACATCCTGGCCAAAATGGACCTGCGCACCCCCATTACCGACGGCCGGTATGAGACGGTGGAGCAGGCGCTGGCCGACCCGTCCTTCCACCAGTTCCGGGGCCACTATGAGACCCAGCAGGTCCAGCATTGCCACATTGAAAACCCCGTGTCCTTCGCCTGGATGGAGGCCGGACGTATCCACGTCATCACCTCCACCCAGATCCCCCACATCGTCCGCCGGGTCATCGGCCAGGCTCTGGGCATCGGCTGGGGCCAGATCCAGGTGGTGAAGCCCTACATCGGCGGCGGCTTCGGCAACAAGCAGGAGGTGCTCTACGAGCCCCTCAACGCCTGGCTCACCACCCAGGTGGGGGGCCGCTGCGTCCGGCTGGACGTGAGCCGGGAGGAGACCTTCCAGAACACCCGCTCCCGCCACCCCATCTCCTTCGACGTGGCGGCGGCGGTGGACCAGGAAGGGCACATGATGGCCCGCTCCTGCACCGCCATCTCCAACCAGGGGGGCTACGCCTCCCACGGCAACGCCATCGTGGCCAACGCCGTCACCGGCTTCCGGCAGCTCTACCCCGACCGGATCGGCCACCACTCCACCGCCTACACCGTCTACACCAACCGCCCCGCCCCCGGCGCCATGCGGGGGTACGGCATCCCCCAGTGTAACTTCGCCGCCGAGTGCATGATGGAGGACATGGCCCTCCAGTTCGGCTTTGACCCCCTGAAATTCCGGCTGGAGAACATCATGCCCCTGGGGTATGTGGACCCCTTCAACGGCATCACCTGCCACTCCACCGGCCTGAAAGAGTGCATTCTCAAGGGCGCCCAGGCCATCGGCTGGGACGAGCTGCGGGAACAGTACAAGGACCAGACCGGCCCGGTGCGCCGGGGCGTGGGCATGGCCTGCTTCTCCTACAAGACCGGCGTGTACCCCATTTCCCTGGAAACCTCCTCCGCCCGGATGGTGCTCAACCAGGACGGCACGGTGCAGCTCCAGCTGGGGGCCACCGAGATCGGCCAGGGCGGCGACACCGTGTTCTCCCAGATGGCCGCCGAAGCCATCGGCATCCCCACTGAGGACGTACACATCGTCTCCTTCCAGGACACCGACACCGCCCCCTTTGACACCGGGGCTTACGCCTCCCGGCAGACCTACGTCACCGGCAAGGCCATCAAGAAGGTGGGTCTTGAGTTTAGAGAAAAACTGCTCGCCTACGCCGCCGAGCTCTTCCCGGAGGCCAAGGGTCTCACCATTTCGGAGCGGTTTATCACCGACGGGGCGGGAGAAAAGCTGATCTCCCTGGCCGAGCTGGCCACCACCGCCTTCTACTCCCTGGAGCACTCCGTCCACATCTCCGCCGAGGACACCAACCACTGCAAGGAGAACACCTTCGCCTTCGGCTGCTGCTTTGCCGAGGTGGAGGTGGACATACCGCTGGGCAAGGTGAAGGTGCTGCGGCTCATCAACGTCCACGACTCGGGCAAGCTGATCAACCCCGCCCTGGCGGCGGCCCAGGTCCACGGCGGCATGTCCATGGGCATCGGCTACGCCCTCAGCGAGGAGATGAAGCTGGATCCCAAGACCGGACGGCTGCTCAACGGCAACCTGCTGGACTACAAGATGCCCACCTCCATGGACCACCCGGACCTGACCGCCCTGTTCGTGGAGACCGACGACCCCTCCGGCCCCTTCGGCAACAAGGCCCTGGGCGAGCCTCCGGCCATCCCGGTGGCTCCCGCCATCCGCAACGCGGTGCTCAACGCCACCGGCGTGGCGGTAAACTCCCTGCCCCTGTCCCCCCAGAAGCTGGTGGAGGAATTTACGAAAGGAGGGCTGATCGGCCATGTATGATATCGGCTCCATTTATCAGGCAACCTCGGTGGCCGACGCCATCCGGGCCCTCCAGGAAAATCCGGAGGCCCTGGTCATCGCCGGCGGCACCGACGTGCTCATCAAAATCCGGGAGGGCAAGCTGGCCGGCTGCTCCCTGGTGTCCATCCACGAGCTGGGCGAGGAGCTGGGGGGCATCACCCTGGCCGCCAACGGCGACGTGGAGATCGGCCCCCTGTCCACCTTCCGGGACGTGACCTTCAGCGGCGTGATCCGGGACAAGATCCCCGTGCTGGGTGAAGCCACCGACATGGCCGGCGGGCCCCAGCTGCGGGCGGCGGGCACCATCGGCGGCAACGTGTGCAACGGCATCACCTCCGCCGATTCGGCCTCCACCCTGACCGCCCTGGACGCGGTGCTGGTGGTCCGGGGCCCGGCGGGAGAGCGGCAGGTACCCATCTCCCAGTGGTACAAGGGCGTGGGCAAGGTGGACCTGGCCCAGGACGAGCTGCTGGTGAAGATCCTCATTTCCCGGGAAAACTACGAGGGCTTTACCGGCCACTACATCAAGTACGCCATGCGCAACGCCATGGACATTGCCACCCTGGGGGTGAGCTGCCTAGTGAAGCTGAGCGCGGACAAACAGACTGCCGAGACCGTCAGGCTGGCCTTCGGCGTGGCCGGACCGGTGCCCATGCGCGCTCCCGCCGCCGAGGCGGCGGTGTCCGGCCTGCCCATTGAGGAGGCCATCGGGCAGATCGGCAAGGCCGCCCTTCAGGACGTGAACCCCCGCACCAGCTGGCGGGCCTCCAGGGAGTTCCGGCTCCAGCTGGTGGAAGAGCTGTCCGGCCGCGCCCTGCGGGAGGCCGCCCGGAAAGGAGGCGCCGCCGTATGATGGAAATTCTGCGCTGTACCGTAAACAATAAACCGGTGGAGCTGGGCATCGACCCCCGGGAGTCCCTGGCGGACACCCTGCGGCAGCGGCTGGGCCTCACCAGCGTGAAGAAGGGCTGCGAGGTGGGCGAGTGCGGGGCCTGTACCGTCCTGGTGGACGGGGTGGCCATCGACTCCTGCATCTACCTGTCGGTGTGGGCCCAGGGCAAGACCATCCTCACCGTGGAGGGCCTGCAGAATGAAAACGGGGAGCTCACCCCGCTGCAGAAGGCCTTCGTGGAGGAGGCCGCCATCCAGTGCGGCTTCTGCACCCCCGGCATCATCATGTCGGCGGTGGAGATCGTGGGCTCCGGCAAGCAGTACACCCGGGACGAGCTGCGCAAGCTCATCTCCGGCCACCTGTGCCGCTGCACCGGCTATGAGAACATCCTCCGGGCGGTGAAGAAGACCATGCTCCGCCGCCTGGGAAAGGCGTGACGGCGTGACGCCGCGGGTCGGCTGCGTGGTGATGGCGGCGGGGAACGGGGCGCGGTTCGGCTCCAACAAGCTCCTGGCGGAGCTGGAGGGCCGGAGCCTGATCCGGCGGGCCCTGGACGCGGTGCCGGCGGAGATGCTCCGCGCCGCCGTGGTGGTGACCCAGTACCCGGAGGTGGAGGCCCTGGCCCGGGGCCGTGGGTTCCAGGTGGTGGTCAACGACCGCCCGGACTGGGGCGCCAGCTACACCGTCCGCCTGGGCCTCACAGCCCTGGGGGATGTGGACGGGGCCATGTTCCTGGTCTCCGACCAGCCGCTGCTGCGGCGGGA
>DWXF01000040.1 GCA_019119335.1 Candidatus Flavonifractor merdavium | reverse complement strand
TTTTGATCACGTCGGTCGGACGATCCAGCGGTACGCGATTATTTCCCTGCTGGTTGATGTTGTTGCCTGTGTTATCATGGCTCTTTTGCTTTTGGGGGACGACGCCTTTATTTCCCTGATCATCCTCGCCTGTGGACTGGGATACGCTTTGATCTTTGCGTTTCCCATCTATGCTTTCGGCCAGCTTGTCGAGGATATCCATCAGACGAAGGAAAACACGCAGGGCAATACCCCCGTCCTTGACGAGCTTCCTGACCTGTAAAGGAGGACGAGGGCGATGAGCGAAAGATATGCAAGGCTGTTTGCCCTGCCGGAAAACCTGTATGCCGCAGGTGCTCCTGTCGTCATCGCGGCAGGCGCCCTGCTCAAGGACACGCAGACGGACAGGGTGTTAGCCCAACTCAAGCTGCGGAACATCGGCGACAAGCCGATCAAGGCGGTCACGGTAAAGGTTGTGCCGCTGGACACAGTCGGCAAGCCGCTGGGCGAAGCGGTCGACTACCAGTATTTGGACCTGAACGAGGCGCGCGATACCACCTTTGGCGCCAAGGTGCCCATCGTGCTCCCCGATGCTGCGACGCGCGCCTTTTCTGCATCCGTGGATGAGGTGATCTTTGCGGACAACAGCCTCTGGACGGCTGCCGGCGCACCGTGGGAGCCTCTTTCCGTCCCTGTGCCGCTGGAAACTGCCCTTGGGGACAGCGAGCTTGCGAAGCAGTACCGGATCGAATACGGGGCGGACAGCAAATACAGCTACCAGACCGAAAAGGATCTGTGGCGGTGCGTCTGCGGTGCGCTCAACCATCAGGAGGAAGCGCAGTGCCACCGCTGCCGGAAAGAGGCCGCCGCCCTCGCCGCGCCGGATATCGAAGGGCTGAAGGAGCGGTGTCAGGAGCGGCTGGCGGACGAGGCGCAGAAAGCCGCGGAAGCCAAAGCCGCCGCAGCGCTGAAAATGAAAAAGGCCAAGAAGCTGGCGATGATCATCGTGCCTGTCGCGATCGTGATCGTCGCGGCCGGGGCGCTGATTTCCAGCCACATGGAAAAAAGCGCTGCGTACGACGACGCGGCAGCCCTGCTCGAAGAGGGCGAGTACAATGACGCCATTGCCGCCTTTGAGGCGCTCGGCGGTTTCAAAGACAGCGCAGAACGGGTCAGTCAGGCCAAGTACGACAAGGCACAGACGCTGGTCTTTTATGCAAAAACCGGCGGCAGGAAAGGGTTGTCGATGATCCTTTCAGACGGCGAGGCGGTTGCAGACGATGCCGACCTCTCGAAAATGTATTATGAAGAAGCGATTGCAATTTTCGAGGAACTCGATGGCTATCAGGACAGCGCTGAGCAGGCCGAAACCATACAGAACTATCTCCATGCCGTAGAACTCGTAAACAACGGTGACTATGAGGCTGCCGCTGACATTTTTGCTGCGCTTGGCGATTTCGGAGACAGCGCGGAGCAGTTGGAAGGCATCGAAAAGCTGGGGATGTACTGGCCTTACGTCGGAGAATTTGCATATACGCTCGACGGGGAACAGCATCATTTATCATCGGACTTTGTCATAGAGGATGGAAAAGTCACTTGGGAAGTGACGATCCCGGACGGAGAATTGATCGGTCTTGGCAATTACTTTTTCCTGAGCAAAGGCGATACGAGACAGTGGCCGGTCAGTGAAGATATGACGGTTGTTGACAAAAATACAACAATGGGAACCGTAACCGTAAAATTCGAAAACGGGAATATTCTGGTCACCGGCAAAGGCGGATATATCGACAGATCGGATTACGACGAGTTTTGGAACCGCCAATATGTGAAAGTTAATTAATAATATGGAGGGGGCGGGAGCAATCCCGCCCTTTCCTTTTTCCTGCGAAAGAGATTGATGGTGCAATTCCGATCAATTACACATGTGAAAATCAAAAAGTGTGAAGTGGCAAAAGGCTGCACACCAGCTTACACATTCCAGTAAAACGCAAAAAGAGAGGGAACCAGTTCCCTGATTCCCTCTCGGAAAGTGCTTGTTGATTCAGTTTCAATTAGCCGAAGTAGCGCTGCAGCAGGCCCTCGAAAGCCTTGCCGTGACGGGCCTCGTCGCGAGCCATCTCGTGCACGGTGTCGTGGATGGCGTCCAAGTTGTGCTCCTTGGCCATCTTAGCCAGCTCGAACTTGCCGGCGGTAGCGCCGTTCTCGGCGTCCACACGCATCTCCAGGTTCTTCTTGGTGGAGTCGGTCAGAACCTCGCCCAGCAGCTCGGCGAACTTGGCGGCGTGCTCGGCCTCCTCGTAGGCGGCCTTCTCCCAGTACAGGCCGATCTCGGGATAGCCCTCGCGGTGAGCTACGCGGGCCATGGCCAGGTACATGCCAACCTCGGAGCACTCGCCCTGGAAGTTCTCACGCAGGCCCTGGATGATCTCCTCAGGAGCGCCCTTGGCCACGCCTACCACGTGCTCGGCAGCCCAGGTCTTGTCGCCGCCCTGGAGCACGAACTTCTCCTTGGGAGCCTTGCAGATGGGGCAGAAATCAGGGGCGGAATCCCCTTCGTGAACGTAACCGCAGACAGAGCAAACCCACTTTTTCATAATGATTGCCTCCTAACACAATTTTGTTTTTGTATGTAATTTGGTTTAGCGGAAGTGCTAATCAGTAATGATTATCATTTCTGATATTAAGATAGCACAACTTAACTTTCCCGTCAAGTGTTTTTTTCAGGATCGGCAAAAATTTTTTTCGTTTCCAGGGCGACAGCCAATTCCTCATAAGAACAGAGGGCGTTGAGCACCTCCAGCATAGCGTTGGGAGACAGATGCTCAGGCAAGGCCAGCTTCTGGAGCAGAGCCCGCCGCTTCTCCGATGCACCGGGGCCTCCTGAGAGACCCAGCGTAAAGAGATCCGCCTTGGTTATGGGGCGGCGGGACATCGCCCCATCTGCAGCCTCGTCCAGGAAGGTGGCCCCCGCCCGGCGGAGGGCCTGCTCCAGCTGCTGGGGACGCATACCCTCCACCCCCAGCTTGCCCTCCTTGCCGGGAGTCCGCTTGCGCCGCTCCTTGCCCAAGATATCGGGCACATAGGCGTGCTTCACCCGGTCGGGCGGGATGCTTCCCTTGAGAAAGTTGCGGATCACAAAGCCCGCCCCGTCCGGATCGGTGAGGATAATCAGCCCCCGCTCCTCCGCCAGACGGCGAAACAGAGCCAGCCTTTCTTTGTCCTTGAAGATGCCGAAGCCGGAGGTCTCCAGGATCACCGTGTCCACCAGCTGGGAGAGGGTATTCTTATCGTACCGACCCTCCACCACGATGGCCTCCCGAATCCGCAGCACCTCAGTTCCACCCCAGGCAGGCGTAGCCCGC
This sequence comes from Candidatus Flavonifractor merdavium, assembly GCA_019119335.1. Lineage (GTDB taxonomy): Bacteria > Bacillota > Clostridia > Oscillospirales > Oscillospiraceae > Flavonifractor > Flavonifractor merdavium. Next base: position 15,832 of record DWXF01000040.1, on the reverse strand, counting down.
GTACCAGCCGTCTCCCAGATGCTCGGTGTACAGCACGCCCGGACGGGCGCTCCCCCGCCAGGGCACGCAGCGCACGTCGGTAAGCACGTCCAGAGGCTGGCTGGCCAGCCAGGCGGCCGCCCGGCCGCCCCGGAGCACCAGCACCGCGGCCCCGTCCTCTACCCGGATGGCGTCCAGCTCCACCCCGTCCAAAGGCACCGGGCCCAGGGCGTCAGAGGGAAATTCCTCATACTTGGCAGCCTCCCGCAGCGCGTTCAGCTCATCCCGGCGGACGCTGAGCAGCCGGTAGACCTCCCGGCGGACCCGCTCCACCTGTCCTCTCCGGCTGTTTCCGGTCAGATACCAGCCGGCGATCCCCGCGGCGGCCAGGGCCGCCGTTTTCACCAATGTGGATTTCTTCATCGTTTCAGGCTCCTTTCTTCACAGCCAGCTCCATGAGCAGAGCGATCAGCAGCTCCTCCCCATCGGCGCCGGTGGATTTCATGGCAAGATCGGTCTGGCCGCAGCGGAGGGTCGCCCAGCGGCACCAGCCCAGGGAAAACCGCCGGGCCGACTGCATCAGCCGCTCGGCGGGATAGGCCGAGCGCAGGGCCCAGAGGTCCATCAGGTATTTGGTTCCCTTCCGCTGCTCCAGGGCCAGCCGGGCGGTATAGAGCTGCCGCAGCTGCCTGCCCAGCACGGAGAGGAGTTTGATGGGGGCCTCCTGCATATGGAGCAGATCCCCCAGCACCGCCGCCGCCTTGTCAAAGTCCCCGGCGGCGATGGCGTCGGTCATCTGAAACACCACCGCGTCCAGCTGGGGCGTGGCCACCGCGTCGATGTCCGCCCGGGTCACCCGGCGGTGAGTGGCGTAGGCCCCGATCTTCCCGATCTCGGAGATGAGGGTGGTCATCAGGTCCCCGCACAGGAAGATGAGGTAGCGGGCATCCTCGGTGCCGATATCGTGGTCCAGGGCCTTGAACCGGCGGGCGATCCAGTCCACCAGATCCCCCTGGTCCTGGCGGTTGAAGGCCACCACCAGCCCTTTCTCCTTCAAAAGCCCGGCCAGCTTGGTGCGGGCGTCGGCCTTGTACTCCACAAGATCATAGACAAACACCAGGCATACATAGTCCGGCAGGTCCTTCAGCACCGCCATCAGGCCGTCCTTATCTCCTTTATATAAGTCGTAGTCATTGACCACGATCAGGGTGCGCTGGCTCATCATGGGCAGGCAGTCCACCATCTGGGCCAGGGTCTTGAGGTCGAACTCCTTCCCGTTGATGGTGTGGAGGTTGAACTCCTCCATCCCGGCGGGCAGCAGCTTTTGCTTCATCTGACCCAGGTAGTAGTCCCGCAGGTAGGTCTCCTCCCCATGAAAGACGTAGAGGTTGCCGATCGTCCCCTCTTTGAGCTGCTTTTTCAAGGTCCGATACGCCCCGTCATCCGGTTTCTTTTTGGGCGGCATGGCGATCCTCCTATTCTGAGGTAATGGTTATGGTTCCCGACCAGTCGGTGCGGTAAATCTGGCACCCGGCAGCGGCCAGCCGCTCCAGGGTCTCCGGGGCGGGGTGGCCGTATGTATTATACCCCACGGAGATCACCGCCAGCTCCGGCCGGGCGGCCAGCAGCAGCTCCTCCGAGGTGGAATATTTGGAGCCGTGGTGGCCCACCACCAGGGCCTCCAGGTCGGGCAGATTTCCGTATTTCAGCAGACGGCCCTCGATGATCTCGTCCATGTCGCCGGTGATGAGGGCGTCAAACTCCCCGGCGGTACACAGCACGCTGAGCCCCTCCTCATTGGCGTCCCCGGCCCCCAGGGGCGGGTAGATGGTGAGCTCCGCTCCGCCCAGCGTCAGGGTGGTAACGTCGGCCACCAGCAAGGTATCCACCCCCTTCTCCTCCGCCAGAGCCAGGATGGACCGGCGCAGCGGGTCCTCCGGCTCCACATCGGGCAGGATCAGCAGCCCCACCTCCATCCGCTCCAGCAGGCGGGCCACTCCATTGGCGTGGTCGGTATGGTAGTGAGTCAGCGCCACTACGTCAATCCGGCTCAGGCCCAAAGCCTGAAAATAGTCCGCCGCCGTGTCTCCGGCGTCATCCAGTCCACTGCCCCCGCAGTCCACCAGAGCGGAGGCCCCTTGGGAATAGACGGCCGTGGACAGGCCCTGTCCCACATCCAGCACCGACAGGGTGAGCCGTCCGCCGGTATAGCTTCCGGCCTGAAGGAGCAGCGCCCAGCAAAGGGCGGAAACCGTCAGGCCGGCGGACAGCAGCAGGCTTTTCCGGCCCGGCAGGACGAGATAGGCCACCAGCAGGGCGTACACCAGGGCCAGCCAGGCCACGATATACACCGACCCAGCGGACACCGCCGCGAAGGGGAGGGCCGCCAGCCTGGGCACCATCCACAGCAGGTACTCCCCCGCCAGGGACACCGGCAGGGCCAGCAGGCCCGCCTGTCCGGGCAGGAGCAGACCCAGGACCGCCACCGCCAGTCCACCCAGAAACAGGTCGGATACCGCCCACAGGGTCAGCAGGTTGGCGAGAGGCGAAATCAGGGAGACCGAGCCGAAGTAATAGGCCGTCAATGGTGTGGTAAAGGCGATGGCCCCCAGCGTGGTGGCAAGGCTGGCGGTGAGAAAGCGAAACGCCAGGCAGCCAAACCTGGCCCGGAAGCCCTTGGGCTTGTCGGGCAGGCACTTCTGCCACCTCTGGCAGAGGGGGCCGGTAAAAAGGTAGATCCCCGCCACCGAGGCGAAGGAGAGCTGGAGGGAAATGCTGGCGGTGGCGTAGGGGTTTTGGATCAGCAGGAGCATAAGAATGGTACACAGGGAGGTGGCCCGGTCGTCCTCCCGGTCCACCAGGGGCGCCAGCAGCAGCATGGACTGCATGAAGGCCGCCCGGAGCACCGACGGGGTATTCCCCGCGGCGGCGGCGAAAAAGAACATCAGAGCAATGCCCACCGCCGCCGACAGCCGCCTCCTGCGCCCCAGCAAAGCGGTGAGGAAGCCGGAGAGGAAGGAGACGTGGAGGCCGGACACCGCCACCACATGGGCGGTTCCCGTCCGCCGGAGGGCGGAGTAAAAGCCCCCGTCCAGTCCGGAGGTGTCTCCGGTGGTCAGGGCGGCCACCAGAGGACCCACCCGGTCGGGGAAACAGCCCAGGGCGCTCTGCCGGATGGCCCGGGCCACGTAGGCCGGCCAGTACCACACCGGCACCCGGTCCGGGCGGGTGACCTGCACCTCCCCCTCCCCGTAGGCCAGGAGGGTGATCCCTTTGGAATAATAGTAGTCGCTGTCCGTTCCCGACAGGGTATCGGCCAGACGGAAGGAGGCGGCGAGGGACAGCTCGTCCCCCGGGCGCAGGTCCTCCGGCACGGCTTCCAGCCACAGGAGGGCCCGGAGAGGCCAGCCTTCCCCCTGGTGGAAGCTGACCTCCACCCAATGAGACTCCTCCTCCGGCCACTCCGTCACCCGGGCGGTGACGGTTTTGGTATGCTCCGCCACAAGGCGGGCAGGCGTATGGAACAGGGCGGTATACACCCCGGTCCACAACAGGCCCGCTCCCAAACCGAAGCCCAGCAGGAGCAGCCGCAGGCGGCGGTCCCCCTTCAGAAACAGTCCCGACAATCCTCCGACGGCGCAGCAGACCCCCGCCGGAAGGAGAACCGCCTCCGGCAGCAGGTAGACCGCCAGAAACACCGCCCCCGCAAAGGAGCCGGCAAACCAGGCCAGCTTACGCACGGGGCGTCTGATCGTCAGTCAAGCCCAGAATATAGTCGGTACTGGTGTGATAAAGCTCCGCCAATTTCAGCACCGCCCACACCGGAATTTCACGGATGCCCTTTTCATAGCGGCGGTAGACCTCTAAATTCATATTCAGGTAGTCCGCCACCGCCCGCTGCGTCATATCATTGTCTACACGTAAATCGGAAATACGGCGAAAATACATGTCATCACCCGAGCAAAATGCTACCATTCGGTAGCATGCCCGGCGCATTTTAACGCCATACGGCTTTATTTTAGCAAACCTTCTTGCGCTTTTCAAGCCCAGGAGGCGGGCCTCCGGCGGCACCGCTTTCTTTCCAAAGAAAGCGGCGGGAAAGAAAGGGTCAGGGCGGGGGATTTCGATTTCCCCCGCCCCGACACCCCACCCCTTAAAACGACCAATCAGGGGGGCCTGCGGGCCCCCCTATTGGATGTACCCCCCAGAGGGGCACCTGCACAGCCCGCCGGAGGCATCGCCATCCGGCAGAAGCTTCCGGCTTCCGAAATTTTCTCTTGACATTCCATTGAGTGGAGGGTATATGTTGAGTATGTCAGGAGTGATAGGCATTGAAGATCAACGAGGTGGAACAGCTGGTCGGCATCACAAAACGCAACATCCGCTTTTATGAAAAGGAGGGCCTGCTGACCCCCGGCCGGAACGCGGACAACGGTTACCGCAACTACGGCGACGAGGACGTGGAGGTTTTGCGGAAAATCAAACTGCTGCGCAAGCTGGACGTACCCATGGAGGAAATCCGAAAGATGCAGCAGGGCGCCCTGACCCTGACCGACGGTCTGCGCCGGCACATGATCCAGCTGGAGCGGGAGCAGGAAAACCTGGCCACCATCCGTTCCCTGTGCCAGGAGCTGGCGGAGGCCGGGGAGCAGCTGCCCACCCTGGACGCGGACCGCTGGTTAACGGAAATGGCGCGGATGGAACAAGAGGAGGGGACCCGATTTGTGAATATCCACAAGAAGGACACCACCAACCGCTACATCGGCCCGGTGGTGGCGGCGGTGGTCTTTGTGGCCCTGATGGGCTGGACCATCGGCCTGATGCTTTGGGCGCTGACGGTGGACCCCCAGGATGCCCCGCCCCTGGCCCTGTTCGTGGTACTGCTGGCTATTCCCGTGGCGGTGATCATCGGCGTGCTGCTGGCCCTGTATCAGCGGATCAAACAAATTCGAGGAGGAGAAGAAGATGCTGCTGCTAAATATTGAGTACATTCCCGGAAAGAAGATTGAGGCCATTGGGATCGCCAAGGGCAGCGTGGTCCAGTCCAAGCACTTCGGCAAGGATTTTATGGCGGGCATGAAAACCCTGGTGGGCGGCGAGATCCAGAGCTACACCGAAATGCTGGTGGAGGCCCGGCAGATCGCCACCAAGCGCATGGTGGAGGACGCCCAGGCTCAGGGCGCCGACGCGGTGATCAACGTGCGCTACGCCTCCTCTTCCCTGATGCAGGGAGCGGCGGAGGTCACGGCCTACGGCACCGCCGTGCGGGTACTGGGAGACCAATCGGAATAAAAATGACAAATTGCTACAAAGTGGGGACGGGCCTTGCGCCCGTCCCCACTTTGTCGTACAATCAGGTTACATAACTCTTGAGGAGGCTTCCCTATGGCCCACAGACACGTTTTCCGCCCCCTGGCTCTGACCCTCGCTTTGACCCTTGCCCTGACACCCGCCGCCTCCGCTTTGACCACCGAGCAGGCCAGAGAGCTGCTGACGGATTATTATATTGATGAAATCCCCCAGTCCGTGCTGGAGCAGCAGACAGTCCAGCAGATTGTGGAGGCCCTGGGGGACCCCTACACCCAATACTTTACTGCCGAGGAGTACGCCCAGTTCAACAGCTCCATGGAGGACACCGGCCTGGTTGGCATCGGTATCTCCATGCTGACCGTCCAGGAGGGTCTGCTGATTCAGCGGGTATACGAGGACACCCCCGCCGCTGAGAGCGGCCTGCGGGCCGGGGACCTGATTGTGGCGGTGGACGGGAAATCCGTTACCGGGGACAATCTGCTGGTGGCCGCCTCCTGGATTCAGGGGGAGGAGGGTACGCAGGTGGAAGTAACCTATCTGCGGGATGGGACGGAGCACACCGTCACCCTCACCCGCCGGGCGGTTGTCCTCCCCGCCACCTACACCGAGCTGTTGGACGGCCATATTGGTTACATCGACTGCGACACCTTTGGCGAAGATACCCTGGAGCACTTTCTGGATGGTCTGGAGACCTACGGCAGCCAGGCCGACCACTGGCTGGTAGACCTGCAGGACAACGGCGGCGGCATGGTGAACGCCTCCGCCTCCACCTCGGCCTGCTTTACCGGAGAGGAGCTGACGGGTTATTTCCGGGATAAGAGCGGGAAAATCATTCCCTTCGGCAGCGATCAGGAGCAGCAGACCGCTCAGCCGGTAATCGTGCTCACCAATGAACACACCGCCAGCGCGTCCGAGCTCTTTGCTGCCGCTATCCGGGACAGCGACGCCGGATTGGTGGTGGGCGGGCGTACCTACGGCAAAGGGGTGGCCCAGAGCGTATTTGACCAAGCGGTGCTGCCCGACTACTTCCCCGACGGGGACGCCCTGAAAATCACCACCTACCGGCTTTTCAGCTCCGTTGGCTCCACCACCAACACCATCGGCGTATTCCCCCACCTGTTGGTGGACTCCGCCATCGCCCCCGAAGTGGCCCTGCTGCTCAGCTCGGCCGGCCCCGGCCAGGACACCGGAAACACGGTACGCATTGATTTTGCTCAGAAGTGGTACATAGACCTGGACACCGCCCTCAGCCAGAACTACCGCCCCGCTTTTACCGCTTTATTGGAGGCCCTGCCCGAGACGGTGCCGGTGCTGGAGGGTACCGGTGGCGCCGACGGCTGGGCAGACACCACCACCTCCGCCCTGGCGGAGAAGTTCGGCCTGACCGACTATGCCCCCCGTACCTTCTCCGACATCGCAGACTCTCCCTACCGCCAGGCGATCCAGCTGCTGGCCACCTACGAAGTACTCCAGGGAGATGGCTCCGGCGCCTTCCGGCCCACGGACGGCCTGACACGCGCCCAGCTGTGCTCCCTGATGGCCCAGGCGCTCCACTGCAAGAGCTACACCGGAGCCAGCCAGTTCTCCGATGTACCGGAGGACAGCTGGTACGCCTCCGCCGTCAACACGATGGCCAAAATGGGGCTGGTAGAGGGCGTGGGAGACGGACGGTTTGACCCCGACGCCCCGGTGGATCACCAGCAGTTCATCACCATGATGGCCCGGCTGGGCCGGCAGCTCAATCTGGCGCTGGACCTCACCGCCTCCAGCCAGCCCGCCGACGCCGCGGAGGCCCCCGAGCTGGCGGAATACGCCGCCTGGGCCAGGGACTCCGTCTGGCTGCTGGGGGAGTCCGCCAGCCTGTTGTGGGACGAGCCGGAACACATCGACCCCGCCGCCCCCGCCACCCGGGAGGAGGCCGCCGCCCTCACCAGCTCCCTGCTTGTCCACACCGGAATTCTGCCCGCATAAAACGCACAAAGGCCCCGCCCGCCGGAATAGTCCGGCGGGCGGGGCCTCTTTTTTCTGCTCAGCCCAGCAGCAGCTTGTCGTCGGCCTCGTCGGAGCCGCTGGCCTTGCTGAACAGGCCCAGCAGGTGCTCCACGGTCAGATTCTTCTTCTCCTCACCGGCCACGTCCACCACCACCCGGCCCTCGAACATCATAATGAGCCGGTTGCCGTGGGCGATGGCGTCCCGCATGTTGTGAGTGATCATCAGAGTGGTGAGCTTGTCCCGCTGGACAATCTTCTCGGTGGTGTCCAGCACCTTGGCCGCCGTCTTGGGGTCCAGAGCGGCGGTGTGCTCGTCCAGCAGCAGCAGCTTGGGCTTCTTCAGGGTGGCCATCAGCAGGGTCAGGGCCTGCCGCTGGCCGCCGGAGAGCAGACCCACCTTGCTGGTCAGCCGGTCCTCCAGACCCAGGTCCAGAATCTTCAGCAGCTCCCGGTACTCCTCCCGCTCGGCCCGGGTGATCCCCGCCCGGAGGGAACGGCCCTGCCCCCGGCGGGCGGCCAGGGCCAGATTTTCCTCGATCTGCATGGTGGCGGCGGTGCCCATCATGGGGTCCTGGAACACCCGGCCGATGAATTTGGCCCGTTTGTGCTCGGGCAGGCGGGTCACGTCCTGGCCGTCGATGGAGATGGAGCCGCTGTCCACCGGGAACACCCCCGCCACCAGATTCAGCAGCGTGGATTTGCCCGCCCCGTTGCCGCCGATGACGGTGACGAAATCCCCGTCGGCGAGAGTGAGGGACACCCCGTTCATCGCCCGCTTTTCATTGATGGTGCCGGCGTTGAAGGTCTTGTAAATCTCCCGTACCTCAAGCATGGCGTCCCGCCTCCTTCCGCGCCGCTTTTGTAAAATATTTCCCCTTCCAATAGGGAATGGTGAGGAACAGGGCCACCACCACAGCGGAGAGCAGCTTCAGATCGGTGGACTCCAGCCCCAGCCGCAGCACAAACTGCAGTACGATATAGTAGATGATGGAGCCGATTACGGCAGAGAGCAGTTTCAGGGCGAAATTCCGGAACACCTTGCCCAGCAGCACCTCGCCGATGATCACGGCGGCCAGGCCGATGACGATGGCGCCCCGGCCCATATCCACGGTGGAGCTGCCCTGGTACTGGGCCAGCAGGCCGCCGGACAGGGCCACCAGGCCGTTGGACACCACCAGCCCCAGCACCTTGCACCAGTTGGCGTCGATGCCCTGGGCCCGGGCCATGTTCTGGTTGGCGCCGGTGGCCCGCAGGGCGGAGCCCAGCTCGGTACCGAAGAACCAGTAGAGCAGGGCGATCACCGCTATGGTAAAGATCACCAGCAGAAACAGCGGATTTTCCAGCGTCAGCTCCCGGATATACCGGGAGGAGACCAGCAGCTCCTGCCGGTCCACGCTGAGAGCCAGGGTGGCCTTGGTGGTGGCCTTCTCATCCCCGATGGCCATGATCCGCAGGTTGATGGAGTAGAGGGCCAGCTGGGTCAGAATACCCGCCAGAATGGCGGGGATGCCGCAGGCGGTGTGGAGCAGGCCGGTGATCAGCCCGGCCAGCATACCGGCCAGCACCGCCATCAGCAGGGCCAGCCAGGGGTTCCAGCCCAGGGTGATGCACAGGGCCGCCACCGCGCCGCCGGTGGCCAGGGAGCCATCCACCGTCAGGTCGGCGATGTCCAGGATCCGGAAGGTGATGTACACCCCGATGGCCATGATGCCCCAGGCCAGCCCCTGCCCGAAGGCCCCGGGCAGGGAGTTGAAAAACGAAATCAGGACGTCCATGGGTCTGCCTCCAAACAAGTGATAGAATCGTCGGTTGTATGTCAGAAAAGAGCGGAGAAGGCTGCTCCCTTCTCCGCCCTTTTGGGGTTTGCTCAGGCGATGGGCTCGTAGTCCTCGGGCATGGTCAGCCCCAGAGCCTCGCAGTTGGCGGCGTTGTACATCTTGGTCACATTGGGCGCGTACTCGATGGGCATGGTGGAAATGTCCGCCTCGCCGGTGAGGATCTTGGCGGCCATCTCTCCGGTGGCGTAGCCGATGTCATAGTAGCTGATGGACAGGGTGGCCACGCCGCAGCCGGAGCAGATGCCGCTCTCGCCAGCCACCACGGGCACCCCGGCGGGGATGACCACGTTGGCGATGGTCTCGGTGTTGGCGGCGGCGGTGTTGTCGGTGGGAATGTAGATCACGTCAGAGCTGTCGCAGGCGGACTGGGCTACGGAGGACAGGTCGTTGACGTCGGTAAAGGCGTACTGGGTGCAGGTATAGCCCATCTCGGTAAGGTAGCCCTCAATGGTCTCCACCTGGTACACCGAGTTGGGCTCGCCGGAGCAATACAGCAGGCCCACGTTGGTGGCGTCGGGGAACAGCTCCTGCAGCATGGCCGCCTGCTGGTCCAGAGGGGCCAGGTCGGAGGTGCCGGAGATGTTGCCGCCCACGGTGCCCGTCCAGTCGGTGATGGAGAGGGCGGTGGCGTAGTCGGTCACCGAGGTGCCCAGGATGGGAATATCGGCGGTGGCGGAGGCGGCCGCCTGGAGGGGGTAGGTGGCGTTGGCCAGGATCAGGTCCACCCCTTCGGCCACAAAGCCGTCCATAATGGTGCCGCAGTTGGCGTACTCGCCGCCGGCGTCCTGCTCCTTGAACGCCACGCTGTCGCCCAGCGCCGCGGTAAGGGCCTCCTTAAAGCCCCGGGTGGCCTCGTCCAGCGCGGGGTGGGTCATCTGCTGGCAAATGCCCACGGTGTAGCTCCCGCCGGAGCCGCCGCTCTCCCCACCGGCGGCGGGGCTTTCCGTGTTTCCCTGGGTACCGCCACAGGCGGCCAGACTCACAGCCATGGCGCCGCCCAGCGCAAGAGCGGCCAGCTTGTTCCACTGTTTCATTTCCAGTCCCTCCAATTCCTACTGTGCTTTAGCTCTTTTAATGGTTAAAGCAATATGTTGCGTTTTATTATAGACACTTTCTCCTCCGCTGTCAACGGTGATCTTCACAGAATCTTAACAATCATCCCCCTCCTTTCAGCGGGTTTCTGCATAGACTTTTGGGGAAAGGTATGGTAAAATGGCATGATATTATGGATATGATCCAATCGGAGGCAGTTGATTTTGAGGACAGACATATTGGGTGTGGGCTTTGACGACCTGACGCTGGAGGAGGCGGCGGCCGCCGGGGCCGCCCTGGTGGAAGCCCAGGGGTTCCACTACGCCGTCACCCCCAACCCGGAGTTTCTTCTGGCCGCCCGGAAGGACCAGCCGTTCCGCCAGGCCCTGCTGGACGCCGACCTGGTGCTGGCCGACGGCGTTGGGGTGGTTTACTCCGCCAAGCTTTTGGGCCGCCCCCTGAAGGGCAGAGTGCCCGGCATCGAATTTGCCCAGGCCCTGATGGGCTGGATGGCCAAGCACGGCAAGCGGCTGTTTCTTCTGGGGGCCAAGCCGGGAGTGGCCGAGCTGGCCGCCGCCAACCTGCGGGACCGGTATCCCGGCCTGATCCTCTGCGGCACCCACGACGGGTATTTCAAAGAGGACGAGCCTGTGGTGCAGGCCATCCGGGAGTCGGGGGCCGACGTGGTGTTCGTCTGCCTGGGAGCCCCCAAGCAGGAATTCTGGATGGTGGAGCACGGTCCGGCCACCGGCGCTCACCTGATGGTGGGGCTGGGGGGCTCTCTGGACGTCTTTGCCGGGGTGGTGGACCGGGCCCCGGAGGGCTTTCAGAAGCTGGGCCTGGAGTGGCTCTACCGCCTGATGAAGGAGCCCAAGCGGTTCGGCCGCATGGCCAAGCTGCCTCTGGTGCTGGTATACGCCCTGGCCGGGCGGATGGGAGGCAAGTGACATGGCAGGCAAGCTGATCGTGCTGGAGGGCACCGACGGGTCGGGAAAATCCACCCAGTTCAGGCTGCTCTGTGAGCGGATGGAGCGAGAGGGGATCTCCTTCCAGAGACTGGTATTCCCCCAGTACCAGGAGCCCTCCTCCGCCCTGCTGCGGATGTACCTCAACGGGGAATTCGGCTCCCATCCCTCTGACGTGAACCCCTACGCCGCCTCCACCTTCTATGCGGTGGACCGGTACGCCTCCTGGAAAAAGGTGTGGGGAGCATACTATCAGGGCGGCGGGCTGGTGCTCTCCGACCGGTACACCACCTCCAACGCCGTCCACCAGGCCTGCAAGCTGCCGGAGGAGGCGTGGGAGGGGTTCTTCCAGTGGCTGTACGACTTTGAGTGCGCCAAGCTGGGCCTCCCCCTCCCCGATCAGGTGCTCTACCTGGACATGCCCACCGAGAAGGCGGTGGAGCTGCTCCGCAGCCGGGAGGCCGCCACCCACACCAAGGGGGACATCCATGAGGTGGACACCGGCTATCTGGCCCTGTGCCGCCGCACCGCTCTCCGGGCGGCGGAAACCCTGGGCTGGACCAGAATCCCCTGCCTGGATGGGAACGGCAGCCTTCGCGGGCCGGAGGAAATTCATGAAGAGATCTGGGGCCTGCTGGCCCGGACGATAGAGGATCGATAAAAGAAAGGTGCTGTGAATTATGGTAGCGATTTTATTGGGGACCGGCTTTGAGGAAGCCGAGGCCATCGTACCCGCCGACCTGCTCCGCCGGGCCGGCGTGGAGGTGACCCTGGTGGGTCTGGACGGCCGCCAGGTGGTGAGCAGCCACAACATCACCGTCACCGCCGACCTGACTCTGGAGGAGCTGGACCGGGAGCAGGTGGACATGCTCATGCTCCCCGGCGGGCTGGGCGGCGTGGAGGCCATCAGCTCCAACATGCACGCCCAGGCCCTGCTCCAGTACTGCTATGACCACGGCCGCTGGCTCGCCGCCATCTGCGCCGCCCCCACCATTCTGGCCAACCTGGGTATGCTGGACCGCCGGAAGGCGGTGTGCTACCCCGGCATGGAGGAGCTGATGGGCTCCGCCGTGGTGCAGAAGGGCTCTCCCGTGGTGGTGGACGGCCACATCATCACCGGCGAGGCTGCCGGCTCGGCCTATCCTTTCGGCCTGAAGCTGGTGGAGATCCTGAAGGGGCCTGCCGCAGCCGCCCAGGTGAAGGATGCCGTCCACTATCACGGCTGAGAAATCCGCCCTGCGCAGGGAGCTCCGCGCCAGGCTGAAGGCACTGTCTCCCGCTCAGCGGCAGGCCGGCGACGACGCGCTGCTTCGCCGGTTTCTCTCCCTTCCCCAGGTAGAGGCGGCCCAAACCCTGCTGCTCTACCACGGCATGGGGGCCGAACCGGACACTTCCCGCCTGCTTGCCCCCCTGTGGGAGGCGGGCAAGCGGCTCTGCCTGCCCCGGTGCCTGCCGGAAAACACCCTGGAGGCCCGGCTGATCCGGCCGGACAGCAGGCTTGTCCGCCACGCCTACGGAATGTGGGAGCCGGGGGAGGACTGTCCCCCGGTGGGACCGGAGGAGATTGACCTGGCGCTGGTGCCCGGCCTGGCCTTTGACCGCTCCGGCGGACGGCTGGGCCAGGGAGGCGGCTACTACGACCGCTGGCTGGCCGGGTTCTCCGGCCTGACGGTGGCCCTGTGCCGGAAGCTGACCCTGCTGGACCGGGTACCCCGGCAGACCCACGACCGCCCGGTGGAGCTGGTGGTCACCGAGACGGCGGTGTACGGCCTGTCCCCCGCCGCGGACGGCGAAAGCGGGGCCTGAGCCCCGCCTCCGCCCGGGATTAGGTAGGCGTTCAGCAGCAGCTGTCGCCGCAGCCGCAGTTGTTGCCGCAGCCGCAGCCGCAGGAGCTCTCGCCGGAACCGCAGCAGCAGCAGATGATGATGAGGATCAGGATGATCCACAGGCAGTTGTTGCCGCCAAACCCGTTATTGCCGAAACACATTGACTTCTCACCTCACTTGCTTTATCTGACCTATCATATGCAAAAGGGTGGGAGGTGGTTCCGGCCGCGGGACCGTTTTTTCTGTTAGGAGTTGAACCAATGTCTCTGCAAGACAATCACGAGGAGCGCCGTTACCAGCGCACCCCCCGCAGCAGTCAGGGGGGCAGGCGGGTGGCTCCCTCCTCCCGCACGGAGCGCACCCAGCATACCGAGCGCCCGGAACACGCGGAGCGCCGCTCCCCCTCCACCCGCCGCAAAAAGCGGCGCAGGCTTGGGGCCTGGGGCACGCTGATCTATATTCTGTTTGTGCTGGGCGCCTCCGCCCTGCTGGCAGGGGTGGGCTGGATGTGGGCCAACGACGTGCTGGCCCTCAACAAGGCCGAACACACCGCCGCGGTGGAGATCACCGAGGGGGACACGGTTGGCGATGTGGCCGACAAGCTGAAGGAACAGGGTCTGATCGAATATAAATTTGTGTTCCAGCTGTTCTGCTCCCTCACCCACGTCTCCGGCAAGGCCGGAGAGGAGGGCGCCAAAATCACCCCCGGCACTTACGAGCTGAACACCGATATGGACTACCGGGCCCTGATCTCCAGCATGGGCTCCGGCTCGGCCAACCGGATGGTCACCACCGTCACCATCCCCGAGGGTATGACCGAGGCCCAGATCTTTGAGCTGCTGGAGGAGAAGGGCGTGTCCACGGTGGAACAGCTGGAGGACACCGCCGCCAACTATGATTTCAACTTCTCCTTCCTCAAGGGCGTTCAGCCTTTGGGTGACCCCAAGCGGCTGGAGGGCTACCTCTTCCCCGACACCTACGAGTTCTATATGGGCGAGGACCCGGTAAACGTGCTCAACAAGATGATCCTCCGGTTTGATGAGGTCTTTACCGATGAGATGCGCGCCGACATTCAGGAGGCGGGCTATACCATCAATCAGGCGGTGATCATCGCCTCCATGATTGAAAAGGAGACCGACGGCAGCGACCAGGGCAAGATCTCCTCGGTCATCTACAACCGTCTGGACCGGCCCACCAGCGAGACGGCGGGCTACCTGAACATCGACGCCACCATTCTGTACGCCACCGGCGGCACTGTGGTGGACCTCAACGCCGACACCCCCTACAACACCCGCACCCACACCGGTCTGCCCCCCACGGCCATCGCCAACCCGGGCACCGACGCGCTGAAGGCGGCGGTCTACCCCGATACCACCAAGTACTATTACTATGCCCTGGGCGACGACGGCAAGCACTCCTTCTTTGCCACCTACCGGGAGCAGCAGAACTTCATCGCCACCCAGGAGCTGTACAAGAATGAGAAATAAAATCGAACTGCTCTCCCCCGCCGGGGATATGGAGCGGCTGAAAATGTCCCTGGCCTACGGAGCGGACGCGGTATACCTGGCGGGCACCGACTTCGGTATGCGGGCTTTCGCAGGCAATTTCACCCCTGATGAAATGAGGCAGGCGGTGACCCTGTGCCACAGCTACGGGGCGGCGGTCCACGTCACCTGCAACACCATGCCCCGCAACGACGAGGTGGCCCGGCTGCCGGAGTGGCTGGAGTACCTCCAGGACCTGGGGGTGGACGCGGTGATCCTGGCCGACGTGGGGGTACTCTCCCTGCTCAAGCGGTACGCTCCCCGGGTAAAGGCCCACATCTCCACCCAGGCCAGCATCTCCAACTATCAGGCCGCCAGCGCCTGGTACGACCTGGGAGCCAGCCGGGTGATCCTGGCCCGGGAGCTGTCCCTGGAGGAAATTTCCCAACTGCGGGCCAAGACCCCCAGAGAGCTGGAGATCGAAGCCTTCGTCCACGGGGCCATGTGCGTCAGCTACTCCGGCCGGTGCCTTTTGTCCAACTATATGACCGGCCGGGACGCCAACCGGGGCGCCTGCGCCCAGCCCTGCCGGTACAAGTACGCCCTGGTGGAGGAAAAGCGCCCCGGAGAGTACTTCCCCATCGGGGAGGACGAGGGAGGCGCCTTCATCCTCAACTCCCGGGACATGTGCATGATCGACCACATCCCGGAGCTGATGGCGGCTGGGCTGGACTCCCTGAAAATCGAGGGGCGGGCCAAGAGCGCCTACTATGCCGCCATCGTCACCGCCGCCTACCGCCACGCCATTGACGCGGCGGCGTCTGGCAAGCCTCTGGAGCCGGTATGGCGGGAGGAAGTGGAAAAGGTAAGCCACCGGCACTACTCCACCGGCTTCTACTTCGGCCAGCCGGGACAGTACACCGCCGACGCCCGGTATATCCGGGACTGGCAGGTGGTGGCGGTGGTCACCGCCTGCGACGCCGCAGGCAACGCCACCCTCTCCCTGCGCAACAAGTTTTCCACCGGAGACGAGCTGGAGCTGGTGGGTCCCGACGTGGCCGCCACCCCTTTTGTGGCCGGGGAAATGACCGACGCCGATGGTTTCCCTCTGACCCAGCCCCGGAACCCTCAGATGGTATTCCACATGAAGCTGCCCCGTCAGGTCCCTCCCCTGTCCCTGCTCCGGGCCTGCCGGGAAAATTCCTGAAAAAAAGTCCAGGCGAAATTCGCCTGGACTTTTTTGTGACCTCAGGGACTCCTCAATCGTTTTATGGTCGAAAGACCTGCTAACAAAAGTCAAGTAGAAATTTCAGATTTGGGGGAGCGGCAAAAAGACAACACAAAATCAAGCCGCTGAGCATCTCAAAATCGAAACGGCGGCCAGCCAGATGGTATGACACGAAAAT
>DWXF01000039.1 GCA_019119335.1 Candidatus Flavonifractor merdavium | reverse complement strand
CGTTTACGGGCGGCAAGTAACAGTCCTTACGCAGCTGGCAGACCGTATTACGCGTTGCACGCGTCCGCGAGGAACAGAGGGCTATGCCCGCATAGTGACAACCACCAGCTTCGCTGGTGGATGTGTTCATTGCGTCTTTACTTGGTGGGGTGCAGTCCCATAACCATCCGCCGCCACACCACATAGCCCTTCTTGTACAGGTAGCGGGTGCGGGCCATCTTCTGAGCCTGGGCGTAACAGAGGTCCAGCTCCACCATGTGGGCAGTGGGGTTGGCCTCCCAGGACAGCAGCTTTTTGCGGAATTTCTCAAACTGCCAGCAGTAGATCATGCGGTACCAGGCCTGGCTCTCCTGGGAGGCGTCCTGCTTCCAGTAGGCCCCGAACTGCTCCTCCATGGGGGCGAACATGACATCCTCCATCTCCGACCGGGTGCACAGGCCCTGGTCAATGGCCATGTCCACAATGTCGGTGCCCGGCAGGAAGTTGAGGCCGTGGAGCTGCAGCTCATAGGGGGAGGGGAACAGCTTCACCAGGTAGTAGGACTCCTTCAGGTCCTGGATGGTCTCGAAGGGATGCTGGAGCATCAGGTCGAAGCTGCCCCAGAATACCCCCGCTTTCCGGATGGCCTTGATGGCGTTGAGGATCTCCTCCTGGGTCTCATACCGGTGGAAGATGTCCCGGCGCACCCGCTCCGAGCCGGACTGGATGCCCATGATCACCTCGGTGAGGCCCACGGATTTCAGCTTCTTCAACGTCTCCAGATCCACCATCTTGGGGTGGGACCAGATGGTGAAGGGCAGATGGATGCGCTTGCCGTACTCCTTCACAAACTCGTCCACCCAGCCGGGCAGGTTGGGGAAGATCTCGTCGTAGAAGTGGATGAACACCAGCTTCTTGCACTTCTTCTTGGCCTCCACCAGCTCGTCGATGACGCTCTTCACCGAGCGGGTGCGTACCCCGTGGATGCCCTTGGGCAGCAACCGCCGCAGATTGACGCAGCAGCAGTAGGAGCAGGTGAAGGGACAGCCCCGGGAGGCGATGACCTCATAGCTGCGGGTGGACAGCTGAGGGTCTCCCTCCACCAGAGTGTCGTGTTCGATGTAGCAGGCGCCCTTGCTGTCCACCACCGGCAGGCCGCACCGGTCCACCTCGTTCACCAGCCCGCCGATCTCGTTGATGCGGCCTTCGATCCCATCCAGCCAGCACAGGGAGGGAATATCGGTGTAGTCGGTGCCGTCCCGCAGGGCGTTGGCCAGCCGGCACAGGTTCTCCTCGCCGTCGGCCCGGAGGACGAACCGGGCTCCCCGCTCCAGCATCTTCTGGGGGAACATGGTGGCAAAGGCTCCGCCGCACACCACCGGGGCGGAGGTGGCGGCCAGGGCGGCGTCCAGCACCTGGTACACCGTGTCCAGATACATGGAGCTCATCACGGAAAGGCCCACCAGCACCGGGTTGGCCTCCGCCACCACCTGGCGGAAGAGCTCCAGCTCCTTCTGGGTGGTGGGGCTGGGCCGGACGGAGTTGAAGTCCTTGTAAAAGACGGTGCGCACGGCGTAGCCCGCCCGCTCCAGGGCGGCCTGAAGGTAGCGCACCCCCAGGGCCTTCTTGTTATAAAAGGCCACCAGCACTACGGTGGGCTTGGCGGCGGCGGAAATTTCCGGCATGATCGGTGAACCTCCTGACAAAAATCCAAAAATAACCCGAATTTACCAGTATAACAGAACTATTATACCGGACAATGTGGAAAAGTCAAGGGCTCCCCCCTAGAACAGCCAGAACAGGATTTCCTGAGAAACCGCCATGCCCGCTTTGCGCTGGAGGGCCAGGGAGGGGGCGTTGTCGGTGAATACCTGGCCGTAGGCATATTGCCCCCGGGACAGGGCCAGGGACACCACTCCCCGGAGCAGGGCCTCCCCGATCCCCAGGCGGCGGTAGGGGGGCAGCACCTCCAGCATACCGATGGCCCCCTCAATGTGGAACCCGGCAAAGCCGGCGGGGGTTCCGTCCACAAAGGCCCCCAGCATCCCCCGGTCCATGGCTCCCTCCATATATTCCACCCCGCCGAAGGCGTGGCTGTAATGGGCGTAGACCCAGGGGGCCCAGGACCGGTCCAGCAGCCGCAGCTCCCCGCCGAAGGGCAGGGGGGCGGGGGGCGTCTCCTCCAGCCAGGCCGCCTGATAGCAGATCTGCTCGCAGGTCAGCCCGAACCGGGCGGCCAGCCGGTCCTTGTACCAGAGCTGGTGGCCGGTGAGGATGGTGCAGCCCTCCATCAGCGGGAGCATCCGCTCCAGGGCCTGGGGGGTGTCCGCCCCCAGCATGTGGGCCTCCGCCAGCCGGTCGTAGAGGAGCACCCCGTCGGCTCCTGTGTACAGCAGCTCCGCCGTGCCCCGCCGGATGGGCTCCAGCATGTCCAGGTAGAGCAGCCTATTTCGGTTCAGAAAGGCCAGCGCGGTTTCTCCGCAGACCATGGCGCCCCTCCTTGTGCAGCGGCAGGGAGATGATGAAGCTGGTGAGGGCGCCGTTGCTCTCGCACCGGATGGTGCCCCCATGGAGCTCCACGATCTCCTTGGCAATGGCCAGACCCAGCCCCGCCCCGCCGGTGCGGGAGGAGCGGGCGGCGTCCAGCCGGTAGAATTTTTCAAAGATGTTGGACAGCTCCCCCTCGGGGATCTCCAGACCCTGGTTGCGGATGGTGATTTCGGCGCTGCGGCCCTGGGCCTGGGCCAGAATGTCCACCTGACCGCCGGGGGTGGAGTAGCTTACCGCGTTGCGCAGCACGTTGTCAAACACCCGGGCCAGCTTGTCCGGGTCCCCCAGCACCACCAGATGGGGCTGGATCTGAGGCGAGCAGGTCAGACGCTTTTCGGAGAACAGGGGATAGAACTCGTCGGCCAGCTGCTCCAGCAGCATGGACAGCTGGATGGGGCCCTTTTCCCCCGCCTCGCTGTCCAGGTCCATTTTGGAGATGTCAAAAAATTCCCCCAGCAGCTCCTGAAGCCGCTGGGCCTTGTCCAGGGCGATGCCGGTGAACTTGGCCCGCTGCTCCGCCGTCAGTCCCGGGTCGTCCCGCAGCAGGGTGAGATAGCCCACCACCGAGGTGAGGGGGGTTTTCAGATCGTGGGCCAGAAAGGCCACCAGATCCCCCTTCCGCTGCTCGGTCTCCCTGGCGGCGGCCTCCCGGGCGGAGAGCTGCCGCCGGATGGCGTTCAGATCCTCCTGAATGGGCTTCAGCTCCCGGGGCAGCTCCACCGGCTCCGCCCCGTCGGACAGCAGCCGCCGGGTGGCGGTGCGGATCTCGTCCAGCCAGCGGGTGAACCGGCCCATGGCCACATAGAAGGCGATCAGCATGAGCACCATGGTGCCCAGGGTGAGGATCTCCTGCTTGTTGCCCCGGATATACTCCTGATAGAGCAGGTCGGCGGCCTCCTTGGACTGGCCGAACAGGGCTCCGGCTCCCCAGACAAAAAGGCGGTATATGGGGTCCTGCAGCACCCCGTCCACCACCACCTCCAGCAGGAACAGGCCCACCGCTCCGGCGATCAGGGTGCCCAGGATCACCCACAGCAGCATTTTCAGCTTCAGCCGGGTATACTTTTCCGTCATACCGTCTCTCCTCCCCGCGGATGGGTCCGGGCGGCGGAGCGCTTGGCGAACCGGCCCACCGACCACAGCCCGCCCAACAACATGACCTCCAGGAAGGTGGCAAACCGCCACAGCACCATACCCACCGCCAGATGCTGGCCGAAAATGGGGCCCATAAACAGGTAGAAGCTCCCCTCCGCCCCGCCGGCGTTGCCGGGGAGCATGATGATGCGGGAGAGCACCATCACCAGACACTGCACCATCACCAGCTCCCAGAAGGAGCAGCCGGTGAGCCCCAGCCCCCGGTAGAGGAAGAAGGGTACGGCAAACAGGGCGGTGAGCTCCACAAACATGCCCAGGTACAGCCCCACGAACATCCGGCGGTTCCCCTTCAGGGCGCGCAGCTGCTGGCAGAACTCCTCCACCTTGTCCATGCCCTTGTCCACCATGCCGGGCCGGGCCATCACCTTCCAGTGCCGGGGGAGGAAGGTGAGGATGCGGCGGATGAGCCGCTGGATGGGCTCCGGCCGGACAGCGGTAAACAGGGCCAGCCCGCACAGAAACAGGTACAGGGCGATGAGGGCCCCCGCCCCGATCACGGCCGAGCCCAGGCTCTCCCGCCGCCAGAGCAGCTCGTAGGCCAGGGCGGCCACGGCATAGCAGGTGTACACCATGGTGTTGGCCACCGCCTTCCAGGTGTAGATGGAGGCGGTATAGGTGGCGGGCATCCCCGCGTCGTACATCAGCTTGAGCTGCACCGGCGCTCCGGCGGGACCCAGCTTGTAGTAGAATTCCCCGATATAGGCCGCGTCAAAGCAGCCCAGCAGGCGCACCGGGCAGCCCAGGGAGCGGCCCATACCAAAGAAGATCAGCGCGTCCACGCTCTCGCTGAAGGGCACGCACAGGGCGGCGGCGGCCAGCCACACCGGCCGCATACCGGCCAGCAGCGCCCGCAGGTCCATGGTCCGGCCCACGTAGACCACCAGCCCTACCAGGATACCGCCCCCAATGGTCAGGCCCACAATGGAGAAAACACGGTTGAACAGGGCCTTTTTGCTCCCCTTTTTCGTGGAGATTCCTCCCTTGCATCAAAACTTCCGCAGCAGCGTGCCCCCGCACCGGCACCGGTAGCGCTCCGGGTGGAGCACCAGCGAGGAGGCCTTGGCCCGGGGGAATTCCCGGCCGCAGCGGGTACACACTACCAGATGGCGCACCGGCCTTTCATCAGGAACCCCCAGCTCTCCGCAGGTGCCGGTGCGGGAGATGGCGTAGCCGTAGGCGGCGTTCATCTGCCCGGCGTACTTCTGCCACTGGGGACCGTGATTCCGGCAGCCGGGGCAGGTGTGGAGCACCTCGTGGGCCAGGGTCTGGAGACAAGCCCGGTCGGCAGCCTCCAGCAGCCGGTGGGTCAGTTCGATGGTGAAGCTGCCGTCTTTCTGCCGGATGCAGCAGCCGAACCGGGTCACCGCCCGGCGGTTGACGGTCACATGGGGGTGGATGCGATGGGACACCGGAATGCCCAGAGCCCGGGCCTGGGCCACCGCCTGAGCCAGTAAAAAATCAAAGCGTTGCTCCATAGCGCGCCTCCTGCGTTGCATACCAGGCATTGTATCATCTTTCCCCGAAAAAGTCACTACCTGCCATGGGAGGGGAAAGTTGTGATGATTTTCTTACGATCTGTCCGGCGGCTTGACTGGTCCGGCGGGATATGGCTATAATAAAACAGAAAAGGAGGGGGAGGCCCATGGACGCCAACATCCTGGTGGTGGACGACGAGCCGGAAATCGCTGACCTGATGGAGGTTTATCTGAAAAGCGAAGGCTGCACCGTGTTCAAGTGCGGCACCGGTACCCAGGCCCTGGAGGTGGTGAACAGCCAGAGTCTGGACCTGGCCATTCTGGACGTAATGCTGCCTGACATCAGCGGCTTCACCCTCTGCGGGGAGATCCGGAAAAACCACCACTTTCCCGTGCTTATGGTCACCGCCAAGGGGGCGGACATCGACAAGATCACCGGCCTGACCATCGGGGCGGACGACTATATCACCAAGCCCTTCAATCCCCTGGAGCTGATGGCCCGGGTGAAGGCCCAGCTGCGGCGCTACACCCGGTACAACGAGGTGGACAAGGCCGCCGACAGCCGGGACATCATCGACTTCAACGGCCTGGTCATCAACCGCGCCACCCACGAGTGCTTCCTCTACGACCGGGAGCTGGCCCTCACCCCCATCGAATTTGACATTTTGTGGATGCTGTGCGAGAACCGGGGGCAGGTGATCTCCGCCGAGCGGCTGTTTGAGGCGGTGTGGAAGGAGAAGTACCTGGACCGGAACAACACCGTCATGGTCCATATCCGCCGCCTGCGGGAGAAAATGGGGGAGCCCTCCCGCAATCCCCGGTTCATCAAAACCGTGTGGGGCGTGGGCTATAAAATTGATTGAGAAAAAATCGAAAAAAGTAGTTGACAAATGGGGAGATATCGGCTATACTAAATCTCGCCCTGTTCGACCGGGCAAGAAACGGCGGCATAGCTCAGTTGGCTAGAGCATGCGGTTCATACCCGCAGTGTCCCCGGTTCAAATCCAGGTGCCGCTACCAGACCCAAAAGACGGCACGTGCCGTCTTTTGGGATCCCATTTCCGTGGCGGTTCCCGCCCGCTTGGGCAACATGGCCCGTTGGTCAAGTGGTTAAGACACCGCCCTTTCACGGCGGTAACACGAGTTCGAGTCTCGTACGGGTCACCAATATGGAGGCGTAGCTCAGCCGGTAGAGCACTTGCTTCACACGCAAGGGGTCACAGATTCGAGTTCTGTCGTCTCCACCAAAATCCAAACCTCTCGTCTTTGGACGAGAGGTTTGGATTTTTTTATGCCAAAAATTGACCGCCTCCGGCGGGAGGACGGTCAATAGTAGGAGAGCAGGGTGCCGGCCTCCACCTTCTGTTCCAGATTCATGATCATGTCGGGGAAGATGAAGGAGTGCAGCAGCTCGGAGCACCAGTAGTTTTCCTTGGAGGTGAGCAGTACCGCGTAGATGGACTTGCTCAGCGGGTCCTCATAGGGAATGGGGGCCATCCCCAATCTGTGGGTACTGCGGGCGGCGGATTCCTTGAGGTAGATCACCGCGTCCACGCCCCCGTGCTCCAGACAGTGGAGGGTGGAGCGGTAGGGCATGTGAAAGTACTGGATGTTCAGCCCCTCGCAGCACAGGCGGGTCAGCTGGGTCTGGTCGTAGGAGCAGGGGTCGTAGGCCACCCGCATCCCATCCCGCAGCCTGGTCTCCTTGGGATTGGAGAAGGCGATGACGTGGGACTTGTTGTAGCTGCCCCTGGGCAGCTCCACGGCCATGGTCAGCTGCGGGTTTTTTTCCAGGCAGACGTCGGCGGACAGGCGGGAGACCACAATGAAGTCAAACCGCCCGGCCAGCAGGCCGTTGACACGGTTCTGTGCGCTCTGCATAAAGGCCATGTTGAAGGGCAGCTGGGCGTACTCGATGCTGGTGGTGAGGGCGGTGGCCAGCCCCTTGAGGGAGCTGTTGGAGGGGAGGGGCATGGCGCCGATGAGGGTGTTCCAGCCTGTGTATTCCCAGATTTTCCGATGGTTGATGGCGGTGATATAGCTGCCCAGATGGCCGGATTTTTTCAGGGTCATGGCCTCGCCGCACAGCTGGGCCAGGGCGGACTGGACGGTACCGCGGGACACCTGATAGCGCTCCACCAGCTCCGTGATGGCGGGGATCCGGTCCCCCACGTGGTAGGTCATCATCTCACGGGCGAGATTATTCAGTGTCAATCCGATCTTCAAACGATAGGAGTCGTTGGCTTTCATCTGTACCCCCCTCTCCTGTGGAATACTGTTGGCTTATGATTATTTAGTATAGCATTTTTTCTCTGCAAAAACAAGAAAACGGCGGAAAAACAAGGGGGCCAAGGCACGGAGGACAGGCGGCCGCTGTGAAAATTACGAAAGGAAAAAGTAGAGAAAGTCGCTTCCTGTGGAAAACATACAAAATTTTGTATTTTGGGGATTGACAAATGAAGCCAAAGGAGCTACTATAAGCACATGAAAAGAATGTACAAAAAAACGTACGGTAAATAAAAAGGAAAGAGCGGAATCACCAAACTGAACATTATGAAAAGAGACAAAGGAGGGGAAAAAGGAGAAAATAGACCGAAACAGGCGGCTCTTCTGGGCAAAATGCACACATCTGCAGGTTGGCCAGACGGGCAATTTTTTGGGCCGAAAGTACAAAAAAATGTATTTTGAAACTGACAGAAAGGTGTAGAAGCGATGAAGAAGTACATTATGGTCATCGACGAGGGCACGACCGGCGTACGCACCATGATTTTCGACCGGGCGCTGAACCTGCAGGCAAAAGCTTACGAGACGCTGAATCTGATGTATCCTCATCCCGACTTTGTGGAACAGTCGCCCGCGGAAGTCTATGAGCGCACCGTAAGCACAATCAAGAAAGCCGTTCTGGCAGGCGGAATCGACCCCAAGGAAATCGAGTGTATCGGCATCTCCACCCAGCGGGTTACCTGGGTGCCCTGGCGGCGGTCCGACGGCGAGCCCCTGATGAACATGGCCACCTGGATGGACCGGCGGGGTATTCCACGCCACAAGGAGCTGAAAGCGGACAAGGAGTTTGAGCGCCGGTTCCCGGAGATGTACAACTCCATCCAGCCCCAGCACATCGCCTGCGGTCTGGGCTGGCAGCTGCGGCAGGACGAGAACCTGCGCAGGATGATGGGCGCCGGCGAGCTGATGTTCGGCACGGTGGACACCTGGATCGTCTACAAGCTGACCCGGGGCAAGGTGTTCGCCTCCAACGCCTCCAACGCCGGCACCACCCGCCTCATCGACAACCGGACCCTGAACTGGAATGTGGAGGCCATGAAGTATCTGGGCATCAACCCCGATATGTTCCCCGAGGTGAAAAACGAGGCCGACGACTACGGGATGCTGGACAAGGACATTCTGGGCGTGGAAATCCCCATCACCGGCGTGGTGGCCGACCAGCAGAGCGCCCTGTTCGCCCAGGCCTGCCTCACCCCCTGGACGGTCAAGTCCACCAACGGCACGGGCAGCTTCGTCACCTTCAACCTGGGCGACAAGAGCATGGAGGGCAAGGGTCCCTACGCCAGCATCGTGGGCTGGAAGCTCCCCAACCAGGTCCGCTTCATGGCCGAGGGCTTCCTGCCCACCGCCGGCAGCGCCCTGGAGTGGCTGAAAAACGAGGCCCACCTCATTGACGAGTTCGGCGAGCTGCACGGCATTATCCACAGCGTGCCCGACTCGGGCGGCGTGTTCTTCTCCCCCGCCCTGAACGGCTTCCGGGCCCCCCTGAACGACGCCACCGCCAAGGCCGGTTTCCTGGGCATCTCCGGCGGCGTCAAGAAGGCCCACCTGGTCCGCTCGGTGGTGGAGGCCATCGCCTTCGCCAACGCCCACGTGATCGAGGATATCGGCAAGTGGTTCCATGTGGAGAAGCCGGAAACCGTCAAGATCTCCGGCGGCGTGGCCCAGGAGGAGCTGCTGGGACAGCTCATCGCCAACGTGGTGGGCACCAAGGTGGAAAAGCCGGTCTCTCTGGAGGCCAGCGCCATCGGCGCAGCCGAGTTCGCCGGCATTTACGCGGGCATCTACACCCTGGAGGACATCCCCAGGCTGCTGACTGTGGAAAAAGTTTATGAGCCTGACGCCAACGCGCAGAAGGACGTGGAGACCTATGAGAAGTGGAAGAAGGTGATCGAGCGCACCACCAAGTGGGAGTTCTGACCCGACGCTTGTGTTACCGGCAGAAAGGAATCAAGAAGACGATACGGAAAGGCGGTTCACTGTGATGAGCAAAGAAAAAGTTAGCGCACGCGCATGGATCATCGTATCGATCGTATGGATCGGCTACGTAGTGGTTAACCTGGCGAATTTCTCCATCGGCATCATGATGCCGGACATTCAGGCCGAACTGGCCCTCACTGTGACTCAGACCGGCTGGCTATCCGCCAGTTCCTGGATTCTGAAGGCGCTGTTCTCCATTCCCATCGCGCTGCTTCTGTCCAGATTCAACGCCAAGAACATTATTCAGGCTGTGTTCGCCATCGTGAGCGTGGGCCTGCTGCTGCAGGGCTTCGCGCAGAACTTCGTGATGCTGTTCCTGGGCCGGGCGCTGGTGTACGGCGTGGCGGCCGCCATCCTGGCTCCTCTGGCGGTGGTCAAGATCAAGCTCATCCCCAAGGAGCGCATGGCCGGCATCAACGGCATTGAGAACTTTACCGGCCCTCTGGGCCAGGTCCTGGGCACCGCGGTGGTCCCCTTCATCATCGCCACCATGGGCACATGGAGAAACACCATGATCCTGATGGGCATTCTGGCCATCATCGTGACGGTGGTGTGGAGCGTCTGCTGCAAGAAGGAAGACGGCATGTCCGAGGCCAACACCACCGGCAAGGCTCAGAAAGTCCAGTTCCTGGCTCCCCTGAAGGAAGCCTGCAGCCACAGAACCGTATGGCTGCTGGCCCTTGGCTGGTGGGGCACCGGCCTGATCTGGAACGCCATGTACTCCTACTGGCCCACCTTTGTGCAGGAAAGCTACGGCATCGGCACCGAGGTCTCCGGCGTGATCCTGGGCATCCTGCCCATCGCCTCCATCATCGGCTCCTTGACTTCCCCCAAGATCGCGGATAAAATCGGCTATGACAAGCCCATGATCTTTATCTGGGGCTTCATCCTCCCGGTGGCCTACTTCTGCATGATGATCACCAGCAGCATTCCTCTGCTGTGCGTGGCCGTGTTCGTGGCCGGCTACGGCGCGTATGCCTTCGTGCCCATCGCCTTCACCTCCATCTACAAGATCAAGGGCAT
This sequence comes from Candidatus Flavonifractor merdavium, assembly GCA_019119335.1. Lineage (GTDB taxonomy): Bacteria > Bacillota > Clostridia > Oscillospirales > Oscillospiraceae > Flavonifractor > Flavonifractor merdavium. The sequence continues at coordinate 89,049 of DWXF01000039.1, read as the reverse complement.
CAGCCCCCAGGCCGTCTCCATCGGCATGGCCATGATCTTCACCACCAACGGTGTGGGCGGCGCGCTGGGCGGCACCCTCTCCGCCTCCCTCAGCCAGAGCATGGGCCTGGAGGGCGCGCTGAAGGTCTGCTGCCTGTTCCCCCTGATTTTCGGTATCCTGACCCTGTTCCTGCCTGAGACCGGCAGAAAGGCCGCCGAGAAGGAGGCCATGAAGGGCTGAACGCAGGCGTGACGGACGCGGATTGTGTCACGCAACCTATTTTCAAGAGAAACGGAGCGATAAGATCATGCGGGAGCTTTTGGCGAAACTTGAGAGCGACGCGCGCTTCGCGCGCTGCAGCGTATCCGCGGAAATGTCGGAAGATGGAATTGTGACCCTGGAGGGAAGCGCGGACAGTTGGCGCCATGTGGTGGATATCGGACACCTGGCCGCCTCCCTCCCCGGGGTAGTGAATGTGGTGAACAATCTTTCAGCCGAAGGCATCCGCGTGGAAAAGACCGACAACACCGAGCGTATCCGGCAGGCCCGGCAGCTGGGCCGGCTGGCCGAGACGGACGTGCTGATCGTGGGCGCGGGCATCTGTGGCTGCGGCATCGCCCGGGAGCTGTCCAAGTACAACCTGAAAGTGGCGGTCATCGAGCGCAACGCCGACGTGTCGGAGGAGGCCACCAAGGCCAACAACGGCGACATCCACCCGGGCCACAAGGCCAAGCCCGGCACCCTGAAGGCCAAGCTGAACGTGCGGGGCAACTACCTCTATGACAAGTGGCAGCAGGAGCTGGGCTTCGAGCTGGTGCGCTGCGGGCAGATCAACGTGGCCTACTCCGAGGACGACATGAAGGGGATCGAGAAGATCTACCACGACGGCGTGGCCAACGGCGTGCCCGGCGTGCGGATGCTGACCCGGGAGGAGCTGCTGGAGCGGGAGCCCAAGATCCCCGGCGACCCCATCGGCGGAGTGGAGGCCCCCACCATGGGCGTGGTGGAGCCCTTCCAGGTCTGCGTGGCCCTGGCGGAGAACGCCGCGGTCAACGGCGTGCAGTTCCTGCTCTCCACCGAGCTGCTGGACATCGACGTCAAGCCCGAGGGCGGCTTTGAGGCCGTGACCGAGCGGGGAGTGGTCTGCTGCAGATACCTGATCGACTGCGCCGGCATCCACGCCGACGACGTGGCGGAGATGGCGGGGGACAAGTTCTACACCCTCCACCCCCGCAGAGGCGGCATCGTGATCTTTGACAAGCGGGTCACCGGACCCTACCAGCACGCCATCTCCGCCTTCCCCCGCAACAAGGACGCCGAGTCCAAGGGCGGCGGCTACGCCCGCACGCCGGAGGGCAACATCCTCATTGGCCCCTCTGCGGTGGAAATCCCGGACAAAGAGGACAAGAGCATGGAGGAGAGCGACTTCGATTACGCCTACGAGCGGGGCAAGAGCATCTACCCCGAGCTGGATCGGAGAGACGCCATCGCCATGTACTCCGGCATCCGTCCGGCGGACTATACCGAGGACTTTATCATCCAGATGTCCCGCAAGGTCCCCGGCTTCATCCACGTGGCCGGCATCCAGTCCCCCGGCCTGGCCTCCGCCCCCGCCATCGCTGAGATGGTGGAGGGCATCCTGAAAGAGGACCTGCAGGCCCATGGCCAGCAGCTCCAGGAGCGGGCGGACTACCAGCCCAACAGAAAGCCCCAGGTGCAGTTCCGGCGGCTGAGCCATGAGGCCCAGGAGGCTCTCATCAAGGAGAATCCCAAGTACGGGCACATCATCTGCCGGTGCGAGCAGATCACCGAGGGGGAGATCCTGGACGTGCTGCACTCCCCCGTGGTGCCCACCACCGTGGACGCCATCAAACGCAGAACCAGAGCAGGAATGGGCCGGTGCCAGGGCGGCTTCTGCCAGCCCAGGGTCGTGGAGATTTTGGCCAGGGAGCTGGACAAGGACTGGACTCAGATCAATCTGAAAGGCCGGGGCGCTTATATTCTGGAGCGCAGAAGCCGTTAGGAGGGGCCGAGTATGAAAACAATACAGGTGGATTTGGCCGTCATCGGCGGCGGGCCCGCGGGCCTTGCCGCCGCGGCCGAGGCCAAAAGACAGGGCATCCAGCGGGTGGTCCTCATCGAGCGGGACCTGGAGCTGGGCGGAATTCTTCAGCAGTGCGTACACGACGGCTTCGGCCTGCACCGCTTCCAGCGGCGGATGTCCGGCGGCCAGTATGCCGAGGCGTTTATCCGGGACGTACAGGCTCTGGACATCCAGGTACAGGACAATACCATGGTCCTGGAGATCACCCCGGACAAAAAGATCTATGCGGTAAACGAAAAAGAGGGCATGCTCCTCTATGAGTGCGGCGCCATCATCCTGGCCATGGGCTGCCGGGAGCGCACCAGAAACCAGGTGTTCATCTACGGCAGCCGCACCAGCGGCATCCTGACGGCGGGCGCCGTGCAGCGGTACATCAACATGGAGGGCTACCTCCCCGGCAAGAAGGCCGTGATCCTGGGCTCCGGCGACATTGGCCTGATCATGGCCCGCCGCATGACCCTGGAGGGCATGGAGGTGGAGGGCGTCTACGAGGTCATGCCCTCCCCCGGCGGCCTGACCCGCAACATCGTCCAGTGCCTGGAGGACTACAACATTCCCCTCCATCTGTCCACCACGGTGGTCAAGACCCACGGCAGAGAGCGGCTCACCGGCGTGACGGTGGCCAAGGTGGACGAAAACCGCAGGCCCATTCCGGGTACCGAGCGGTACATAGACTGCGACCTGCTGGTGCTGGCCGTGGGCCTCATTCCGGAGAACGAGCTCTCCAGGGGCGCGGGCATCGAGATCGACCCCCGCACCCAGGGCCCGGTGGTGGACCAGGACTTCATGACCTCCATCGACGGCGTCTTTGCCGCCGGTAACGTGGTGGCGGTGTTCGACCTGGTGGACTACGTGTCCGAGACCGGCGAGATTGCCGCCAGAGGAGCGGCCAGGTACCTGAAAAAGCAGCGGGAGGGCTCCACCGACGCGCCCGTCTACCACCAGGTACGCGCCGGTGAGGGCGTGAACTTCGTCATTCCTCAGAAGGTGGCGGCGGGAGAGCCCCAGCAGGACATGGCCTTCTATCTCCGGGTGAAGCAGCCCGACCAGAACATGGTGCTGAGCTGCCGGATGGGAGAGGAGACCGTCTCCAGCAAAAAGGAGCGCTTTGTGGCTCCGCCGGAGATGCTGGTGGCCCGGGTCAAGAGCGGCTGCCCGCTGACCCAGGAGCTGACCGTGGAGGTCAGAAAGGAGAAACGGGATGGACAATAAGGAGAAGCTGGACAGAGAGATCACATGTATTGTCTGCCCCTCCAGCTGCCGGATACGGGTGACCGGGACCATGGAGGAGCCGGAGTTTGCCGGCTACACCTGCAAGCGGGGGCTGGAGCACGCCAAAAACGAGCTCTACCGCCCCATGCGGATGCTCACCAGCACGGTCAAGCTCACCGGCGGCAAGTTCCGGGTCATGCCGGTGATCTCTACCAAGGAAGTACCCAAGGACAAGATGAGCGACTGCCTGGAGCAGATCTACCAGGTGGAAGCGGCGGCCCCCGTGCAGGAGGGCGATGTGATCATTTCCAATATCTGCGGCACAGGCGCGGATATCGTGGCGGCCCGCTCCATGCGGGCGGCGGACCAGGGTTAAGGCTGCATATTAAGGAGGAAAATTACCATGAATCAGCAGGATATCAAGAATCAGCTGCAGGAGATGTTTGGCGAGCACTTTATCACCGATGAGGAAGTGCTGAAGGAGAGAAGCTCCGACCTGATCGGCTACCGCAGATGGGAGCGGTTCAACGGCGCCTATCTGGCGGAGAAGCCCATGGGTGTGATCATGGCCCAGAACACCGAGGACGTGTCCCGGGCGCTGGCCTTCTGCAACCAGAACAAGGTCCTGGTGGTCCCCCAGTGCGGCCGCTCCTGCGTGTGCTCCGGCACGGAGACCTACGAGGGCAGCGTGGTGCTGGACGGCACGGCCATGAACGGCATCCTGAAGTTTGACGAGGAGAACTACATGGTGACCGTGGGCTGCGGCACCCCCCTGAAGTATCTGGAGGAGTACTGCAACCAGAAGGGCTACACCACCGGCCACTTCCCCCAGTCCCTGCCCCTGGCCCAGATGGGCGGCCTGGTCTCCACCCGGAGCATCGGCCAGCTCTCCACCCTGTACGGCGGCATTGAGGACCTGCTCATCGGCCTGGAGGCCGTGCTGGCCGACGGCAGCGTGGTGCGCATCAAGAACGTGCCCAGAAGAGCGGCCGGCCCCGACCTGCGCCACCTGTTCATGGGCAGCGAGGGCAACATCGGCTTCGTGACCGAGGTGACCGTGAAGCTGTTCAAGCGCTACCCCGAAAACTGGATGGGCGCCTTCGGCATCGACTCGGTGAAGGCCGGCCTGGACGCCATCCGGGAAATCATGCAGGACGGCTACCGTCCGGCGGTGGTGCGCCTCCACGACGCCGTTGAGGCCGAGATGACCTACAAGAAGTTCATCAACGAGGGCGAGAGCATCCTGCTCTTTGTCTGCGAGGGCCCCGAGAGCATCCGCAACGCCACCGGAGAGGCCATCATGGAGATCGTCCAGAAGCACGGCGGCCGTCCTCTGGGCGAGAAGCCTGTGGAGCTGTGGTACCAGGTGCGCAATGACACCTGCGACGACCTGTACCGGGCCAACAAGCAGGGCCTGCTGCGGGATACCTGCGAGATCTCCGGCAACTGGTCCGATATCTACTCCATCTACGAGAACGTGCTCAAGCGCTTCCCCCAGGAGATCGAGGACGTGGTCCAGATCAGCGCCCACTCCTCCCACAGCTATCAGACCGGTACCAACATGTACTTCGTGTTCTCCTGGAAGGGCGTCAAGGACCTGGCCAAGTCCGAGCAGCAGTATGACACCGCCATGAGCATCATCATGGAGGAGACCCTGCGCTTCGGCGGCAGCATCTGCCACCACCACGGCGTGGGCAAGTACCGCACCAAGTGGATGGACCAGGAGCACGGCAGCTCCTATCAGATGATGTACACGCTGAAGGACGCCTTTGACCCCAACGGCATTATGAACACGGGGACCTTCCTCCCCAAGCGGTAAGCCGGAGGAAAAGAATACATGGAAAAAAAGCAGTACCTGACGGACGGGGACGTTGCGTTTCTCCCTGTATCGGAGGAGTACCTGACAGACGAGTCCGGCGGCATGGGCTGGGCGGAGCAGATATGCTTCCCCGCCAACGCCGGGGAGGCCTGCCTGGCCCTGCAACGGGCCAGGCAGGCGGGGCTGCCGGTGACCGTGCAGGGGAGCCGGACCGGCATCTGCGGAGGGGCCCTTCCGCAGGGCGGGCTGGTCCTGAACCTGTCGCGGATGAGCGGCCTGTCGGGGGAGGCCCATCCGGAACGAAAGGAACTGCTGCTGACAGTGCAGGCGGGGGTAACCCTGTCTGCACTTCGGCAGTTTTTGGATGGTTTCCGGAAAGACGGCCTTTCCTACTGGTTTCCCCCCAATCCCACCGAGGAGCAGGCCACCCTGGGGGGTATTACGGCCTGCCGCGCCGAGGGGGGGCGGGCAGCCTTCTGGGGCCCTGCCGAGACCTGGCTGATCCAGGTGGAGGCGGCGGATTTCGCGGGCAATCTCCGCCGCTTTCAGGGCGGGGAGCTGGAGCGGATCCTGGGGGACGAGGGACACAACTGGGTGCTCCTCTCCCTGGAGCTCCGCCTGCCGGAGCAGCCCGCCCACACCGGCGTGCTGCTGTGCCCATTCGGGGAGCTGAGCGGCGTCAGCCGCTTTCTGGAGCGAAAAGACGAACTCACCGGCCTGCGCCTGTCCATGGCCGAGTGGCTGGGGGTGGAGGCCCTGGACCTGATGAGCGAAAACGCCGAGGCTCTGGCCAAGGCGGGGGTGTCCGGTCTGCAGCGGGCGGACACCCTGCTGCTGGAGTTTACCGCCCCCGGCGAGGAGGAGGCACTCAACGGCCTGGAGGAGCTGCTGGGCCTGCTGGAGGAGTGCGGCTGCGACGTGGACGGGGTGCTGATGGGGGACAGCCCCAGAGAGCGGGAGCGGCTGCTGGCCCTGCGGCACCTGCTCAACGAGACGGCCGCCGGAAAGGCCCGCATGGCCGCCGCAGCGGTGGGGCGGCCCCCGCTGCTGTTGGATCTGGCCTTCCCCCAGGGGATCGAGCCCTTTGTGGCAGAGTGCCGCCGCCAGGCGGCCGGGCCGTGGGCGGCCTGGGGACACGGGGCGGCGGGCCATGTGCATGTACACCTGTTTTATGAAAATGAGGACGAGTATGCCCGGCAGCGGGAGACCGCCGCCGCCCTGCTGGAGGTGGGACGGCGGATGGGAGGCATGCCCCACCGGGAGTTCGGCAGGGGCAAGTGCCGGACGGCGGACGGGAGCCCGGTGGAGGCGGCCCGTCCGGGAGAGGGGGAGCGCGTATGGACATCGCGGTATGTGTAAAAACGGTGCCGGACTACGACATGGTGCCCGCCAAGGAGTGGCAGGCCGTGGAGGGCGGCCATCCGGACATCTCCTACGTCCGGGACTGCTTCGGCTGCTTTGACGAGACGGCCCTGGAGCTGGCCCTGCGGCTGAAGGAGCAGGACCCCGGCGCGGAGCTGCGGGCGGTGAGCGTGGGGGAGGCGACCGGGCTGCTGAAGGGGCTGTACGCGGTGGGCTTTTCCCAGGTGACCGCCCTGCCCCCCGCCGAGGCGCGGACCGAGCTGGATTTCCGGCCGGAGCGGACGGCGGGCTATCTGGCGGCCTACTTCCGCCAAAATCCGGCGGAGCTGATCCTGTGCGGCCGGCAGACCGGCCCGGGGGACAGCGGCATGGTGCCCTATCTGCTGGCCCAGGAGCTGGAGGCGCCCTGCGTACCCGGCGTGGTGGCGCTGAACGCCTGCCGGTCCGGCGGGGAGGCCCTGGCCCAGGCGGTGTGCGTGGACGGGACGGTCCGGGAGCTGAAACGGGGAACCGTGGTGATCCTGGACAATGTGCCGGACTGCTTTCTGCGTCTGCCCACCCTGAAGGAGAAGCTGGCCGCCAGAACCCGGGAGGTGCTGGTGGAACCGGCGGAGTGCCCCCAGACGGGGACGGACGGCGTGACCCTGGAACGCCTGGAGGCCCCGCCCAAACGGGAAAAGTGCCGGTTTTTGGAGGGCACCGTGGAGGAGCAGGCCGCCGGACTGCTGGCGTGGCTCCGGGAGAGCGACGGTTGAGGAGGCGCGGAGGATGAAAACAGCCATACTGTATCTGGCGGGGGAGAAGCATTGCCCCCTGACCATCCCCTTTGCGGCGGCGGAGGACGGGACGGAGACCGTCAACTGGGTCCTGGACCGCCCGGACTTTCTGGAGCAGGCGGCCTGCCGGTATGGGGCCGAGCGACCCGACCTGCTGGTGCTGGAGGACGGCGGCGAGGCCCGGGGCCTGGCCGCCGGGCTGGCCCGGCGGCTGGTCGGAAGCTGCCTCTTCCAGGTCAGAGAGCTGTGGCGGGAGGAATCCGGCCTGCTGGCCCGGCGAGGGGCGTACAACTCCAACCTGCAGGCGGTCTACCGCCTGCGGACGCCCGCGGTGGTGACGGTGGCCGGCCGGGGCGCGCCGGGGACTGAGACGCTGGAGAACGCCGCCGGAATTCTGGCCGCAGGCCGGGGAATCGGCGGGAAGCAGAACTTCCAGCGCCTGGCGGCCTGCGCCGCCGCCCTGGGGGCCCAGGCGGGGGCCACCCGGCCGGCGGTGATGAACACCTGGGCGGAGATGGAACGGCTTATCGGCCAGTCCGGCCATCAGGTCTCCCCCCGATGGATGGTGACGGTGGGGGCCTCCGGCAGCGGGCCCTTTCTGGCGGGGGTCCGGGCGGAGCGTCTGGCGGCGGTGGACAATGACCCCAACGCCATGATCTTCTGGAACGCCGACCTGGGCATCCAGGCGGACGCCGGGGCCTTCCTGGACGCCTTGGAAAAGGAGCTGAGCGGGACGCCATGAAGTATACCCATGTGATCTGGGATATCGACAACACCATGCTGGACACCGAAGAGGAGCTGATGTGTTCTCTCATCCAGGCCTTGCGGGAAAAATACGGCGTGGAGCGAAACCGGGAGGAGCTGTGGTTCGCCATGGTGATGCCCGCCAAGGAGACGGTGCGCCATCTGGGTATCCCCGAGGAGGACCAGGAGGAGGTGCGGCAGCGCTGGAACCAGCTCACCTACGCCTATCGGGACAGGGTCACCATATTTCCCGGCGTGGAGGAGGCGCTGACCCGGCTGCGGGATGCCGGGGTGGGTCTGGGCGTTGTCACCGCCAGAACCCGGGAGGCCTACCGGCGGGATATGGTGCCCCTGGGCTTGGGGAAGTATTTTGAAACGGTGGTCTGTGCCGACGACACCCAGCGGCCCAAGCCCGACCCGGAGCCGGTGGAGCGGTTCTGCGCCCTCACCGGGGCGGCACGGGATCAGGTCCTGATGATCGGGGACAGCGCCTCGGATATGAAATGCTGCCGGGCGGCGGGGATCCACGGCGCCCTGGCCCTGTGGGGGAAGGGGGCAGACCCGTCCCTCCCGGCGGACTACCACTTTCACACCCCGGCGGAGGCCGTGGCGGCCGTTCTGGGTCCGGAGCGGTGAGCAGTTGGAAAAACAGGAAGGATGAAGGAATGCATGGCCCGGCTGATTGAGATTCGCGACCCCAAAGCCCCCGAACTGGAGGTGTACGCCGACCTGACCCACGCCCAGCTGCGCCGCCGGAAGGAGGGGGAGCTGTTTATCGCCGAGAGCGGCAAGGTGATCGGCCACGCCCTGGAGGCCGGCTGCCGGCCCGTCTCCTTTTTGATGGAGGAGCGGCAGGTGGAGGGTTTCCTCCGGCTGCTGGCGGGCCATTGGGCGGACGTGCCCATCTACACCGCCCGGCGGGAGGTGCTGGCCGGGCTCACCGGCTACGCCCTGACCCGGGGGATGCTGGCCGCCATGGTGCGCCCCGCCCTGCCTGGGGTGGAGGAGCTGTGCCGGACGGCCCGCCGGGTGGCGGTGCTGGAGCACATAACCGACGCCACCAATGTGGGGGCCATCTTCCGCTCCGCCGCCGCCCTGGGGATGGACGGGGTGCTGGTCACCCCCACCTGCTGCGACCCCTTCTACCGGCGGTCGGTCCGGGTGAGTATGGGCACCGTCTTTCAGATCCCCTGGACCTGGCTGGGGGAGGACGGGAGCCAGTGGCCCCAGCCCGGCCTGTCCCGGCTGAAGGCCATGGGCTTTCGAACAGTAGCCATGGCCCTGCGGGAGGACGCCATCCCCATCGACCACCCGGAGCTGGCCGCCCAGGACAAGCTGGCGGTGGTGCTGGGGGCGGAGGGGGACGGCCTGTCCAACGATACCATTGCCCAGTGCGACTACACCGCCGTGATCCCCATGTGCCATGGGGTGGACTCCCTCAATGTGGCCGCCGCCGGGGCGGTGCTGTTCTGGCAGCTGCGCCCGAAAAACTGAAAAAATCTGCCGGGACACAGCCGTCCCGGCAGATTTTTTATGGGAAGGGACTATCTCCAGCACAGCTCCAGACGGTCCAGATAGGCGATATACAGCTCCAGCACCTGCTGAAAATCCTCCGGACAGGGGCGGAGGGACTGGAGCGCGTCAAAATAGCCATGCAGCGAGGACTCCAGCAGGAGAAGGGCGCCCACATAGAGGGAGGCGTGGTCCAGCAGAACCCGGATGGAGTCCAGCGCCTCCAGGTCGGAGGCCACGCAGCGGTATTGCTCCATGGCCTCCTGATACCGCTGGGTCAGCTGGTCCAGCTGCTCCCGCAGCTGGGCCCGCTCCTCCACATACCGGGCGAAGGTCACGCTGCCGCTGAGGTAGTTCAGGACGTTTTTCAGAGCCTCGTAAGAGGCCTTCAGCGCCACTGCCTCCGGTGTGGCGGCGCTCAGATCCCCCGCCGGGGCGCTGTCATTCCCGCCGCCTCCCAGTTGAATGATGGTGGGGACATTGGATGGGGGCGTGCTCTGCGTATTGGTCTGGGTGGCGGCATTCTGGGTGGTGGACGCAGTCTGCCTGTTGGCGTCTGGCACCGTGCGGGTGGTAGCCGGGGCGGTGGAGAACAGGGAGGTGTCCGTCCGGGTGCCCAGGTCGGACAGCGTGGAGCTGTCCGGCAGAATGGCCAGCACATCGTCAAAGAAGTTTTTGTCCAGGTAGGTGGCCATGGCGGAGTCGATGCCGTTGAGCTGGCTTTGCAGATCCTCGATGAGCGGAAGCAGCGTGTTTTGGCTCCAGGCGGTCAGCTGCTGAAGCCGCTTGCGCTTGTTGTGGTAGACGTCGATGACATGCTTGGCCAGGTCGGACTGGGAAATGGGGTAGCACTGGTCCCGCAGCTGGTTTAAGAAGGACAGCAGACCCGGCGTGCCGCCGTCCGTCCCGTAAAGGATGCTGTCGCAGGCCTGGAGCCGCCGGGTATTCAGCTGCTCCGCCTCCCCCTTCACCGCCTCCAGCTCCTCCGGAGGCAGCGTACCCTCTGACAAGAGCTGAAGCACCTCTTGCAGCGTATCCGGCGCGGTCAGGGTCCTCATGTCCCTGGCGTGGACCAGGAGTCTGGGCAGGGAGGTTTTGCACAGATCCTCCAGAACGGACAGCCGCTTTTTTATCATAGCCCCGTTCTTCAGCAGCGCGCCGATGGTGGGGTCCTGACTGTGGCTGTTTTCGGCAAAGGAAGTAATGTCCTGGTAGGTGTGGCGCAGCAGCTTTTGATCCAGTTGATATTCCTGAAATTCCATCTCAGCACCCCGCACTCGTCTCATTGAGCTCAGCCTCGGCCTGCTGGAACACGTCCACCATGGACTTGGTGATCCCTCTGACCTCAGACCAGGCGGCCATGGCGGTCTGGAAATTATTTTGGAAGATCAGCAGGCTGTGGATGGTATCAACCTGCTCCAGCTGCTTCTTTGCGTCCTCTATATACTGCAGGATGCAGGCCCAGAGAGCCTCCAGATTTTTAATGCCGGTAAGGGCGTCGTGCAGAACGGTCTTGGCCAGGTCGGACTGGCTGGCGGCCCGGGCCACCATGCCGGCCAGGGCATCCTCCTTTGCCAGTGCCGCGGAGATGGCGTCGCGTTCGGTGCTGCGTTGGTTGCGCTTTTTGCGGATCTTCTCCGCCTTGGCGCCGAAATAACCGCCGGTGATTGCCCAGGAGATCACACCCAGCGGCGGGAGGACCATGCCGGCAGAGCCGGTAAAGGAGTAGCCCACCAGCTTGTCGTACTGCTTGCCCAGGCTGTCAATTTCGTCATCCAGAGCCTTTACCTGCTTGAGCAGATCAGCGCGCTGGTCGGAGGCCATCAGGGCGTCGATGTCCGATTTCATTCTGGCCAGCTGGCTCAAAAGTTCGTTATCCAGCTGCTTGCGGTAGTTGCCCAGCCGGTCGGACAGAGTCTGGGTGGCTGCCAGTCGGGACTCCGCGTCCTGCTTCAGGCGGTCCAGCAGAGCTCCAATCCCCACCAGGATCTCTTTGTCGTCCTCTCCCTGGATGGTATACTGGGTGGTGTCCAGCTGGCAGAACTGCTCCAAGGTGGTTTTGAGCTTGGCGAGGAGGGGAAGCTGGTTGATAGACTGCAGAACTATGGAACCAGTGGTGAGAAAGTCGGTGGCATACCCCTCCAGCCCTGCGCCCTGTCGCTTGATGTTGGCCTCCAGGTCGCTCCATTCCTCACAGTGTACCTGGATGTTGTGGTAAAGGCTGGCGACGGCCTCGGGGGCCAGATTGGGATATTTTTTGGCGTCAAAATCCGCGGGGTACTTCATGGTTGACTGGAGCTGCTGCGCATCACAGATGAGAGACTTGCCATAGGCCACATATTGCTTGATGTGCTTGATGTTGTCCACCGAAAGGATCAGGCCCCGGGGAGTGCTGGACTGGTTTTCGGAGAGCAGATTCATATTCGGGGCGATACTCCGAAGCAGCGTAAGGGGCGCATCGGCCACAGTGATTTTTTCCAGCACAGCGTTTGCATCACGAATCAGATGCTCGTCTACCACGCAGGGATCCAATACGGCGTTGTCACTCATAAAAACACCTCATTTTTATATATTTCCTGCCCACATGGCCGGTGGCCATCCGGCTCTGGTGGGTACGGCATGGATACAGGTCCTGTATCAAAAAGGGTACCATGAGAGACTTAAATTGTAAATAATAGGAAATTATAATTGGCGGCAAGTGGAGAAGGAAAAAATTGGATCCCTTAATAAATCGCATAGAAAGTGAAATATAATTGGAATTTATATAAAAATATTAAAATAAAAAGGATTCTATTCGATCTTTTCTGCGAATCAAAGTGCGCCGGGTTCCGACGTGATTTTTCCAGAATGTGGAATATACTGTCTCTGACACACTGGGCGGACAAGCCCCAAACAAAGGAGACAGGGACCATGGCGACAAAGGAAAAGCTGAAGACCAAAGCGGCCCGGCTGCGGGAAGAGGCCCGGGAGACGGGGAAGGTGGTATTTCGGGCCCCGGCGCTGGTGCGGACGGCGGAGTGCGCCATCCGGTTCCTGCTGGGGGCGCTGCTGGCGGGGGCGGAGATTTTTGGCGGATACGCCCCCTTCGCGCTGGGTCTGGTGGGGGCCTCCGGCTCGGGGCTGGACGGATTCTGCGCCCTGCTGGGGGCCTGCTTCGGCTATCTCACCATGCAGGGCTTTGCCGAGGGCCTGCGGTACACGGCGGCCTGTATTCTGGCTTTTTCGGTGGCCTTTGCCTTTTTTGACGTAAAGGCCTACAAAAAGACCTGGTTTATGCCCCTGGCCGCCGCCGCCATGGACGGGATCACCGGCTTTGTCTACCTCTCCGACCAGGGGTGGACCAGGGAAAACCTGGTGTTTTTCGGTACCGAGCTGCTGCTGTGCGGGGCGTCGGTGTACTTTTACCGCATCGCCTTTACCCCCTGGACGGAAAAGCGGGAGGAGGAAGGGCTTACCCCCCGGCAGACGGTGAGTCTGCTGCTGCTGGCGGGGACGCTGATGCTCACCCTGGCCAACCTGACCCTGCCCGGCCAGCTGTCGGTGGGGCGGCTGACCGCCGCCCTGGCGGTGATGGTCACGGCCAGTCAGGGGGGCATCGGCGTGGGGGCCACGGTGGGGGTGGCCGCCGGGCTGGCCATGGATCTGGCCGCCGGGGGTATGCCCTTTTACTCCATGGCCTACGCCCTGTCCGGGGTGATGGCGGGGGCCTTCCACCGGCAGGGCCGGCTGGCGGCCGCCCTGGCCTATGTGCTGACCAACGGCCTGACGGTGCTGTGGACCTGGGAGAGTGGGCTACATATCGCGCTGCTTTACGAGGTGTTCATCGCCTCGGTGATCTTCCTGGTGCTCCCCCAGAAGGCCCTGCGGCAGGTGGGGGCCCTGGTGGCTCCCCAGCCCAGGCAGGACACCCGGGAGCGGGCCCGGGCCTACGTCCGGAACCGGCTGGAGGAGACCGCCGGGGCCTTCAAGGAGCTCTACCAGTCCATGCGCGCCACCCTGCGGCCGGGGCGGCCCAACGATGCAGACGCCGCCGTGGTCTTTGACCGGGCCGCCGACCGGGTGTGCAAGCGCTGTGCCCTGCAGGCCTCCTGCTGGCAGCGGGACTATGTCTCTACCTTCAACGCCCTCAACGACGCCCTTCCCGCCATGCTGGAGCGGGGCAAGGGGGAGGGGGGCGATTTCCCCGCCTATTTTGCCAACCGCTGCGTCAAGTTCCCGGAATTTCTGGCGGCGGCCAATGAAGAGGTGTCCGCCCTGCTCTACCGGCGGCAGTACCGCAGCCGCCTGCAGGAGAACCGGGCGGCGGTGTGCCGCCAGTATGGGGAGCTGGCCCAGGTGCTGGGAGCCGCGGCGGCCGAGCTGGGGGCGGAACTGGTGCCGGACCCGGTGCGGGAAAAGCGGCTGCGCCAGTATCTGACCGCCCAGGGTATCGAATGCCAGCTGGCGGCCTACTACGACGAGGCGGGCCACCTCCGCCTGGAGCTGGAGGGGGCCGGCCTGAGCCCCCTGCGGCAGAAGGAGGGGGTGGAAAAGCTGTCCAGGTTGGTGAATTTCCCTCTGCGCGTCGTGGAGGGGGAGCGGCGGGACAGGCTGGTTCTGGTGCAGAGCGAGCCGCTGATGGCGGTGGCCGGAGCGGCCTGCCGGCGGAAGGACGGGCAGATGGTCTCCGGGGATACCGGGGCCTGGTTCAAGCACGACGACGGAGCCCTCTACGTGCTGCTTTGCGACGGTATGGGCTCCGGTCGGCTGGCCCAGCGGGAGAGCGCGCTGGCGGTGCGCCTGCTGGAGCAGTTTCTCAAGGCAGGAGTGCGGCCGGAAAACGCATTGCAGACCATCAGCGCCGCGCTGGCCCTCCGGGGGGAGGAGGAGATCGGCTTCACCACGGTGGATCTGCTTCGGGTGGACCTGTTCACCGGCGAGGCGGCGGTCTATAAATACGGTGCCGCCCCCACCTATGTAAGGAAGGGCGGCGGCGTCAGCCGGCTCACCGGCGCCTCCCTCCCCGCCGGGCTGGCGGGGGGCGAGGGGGGCGCTCCCGATGTGAGCCAGCTCCGGCTGGAGGCGGGGGACTGGGTGCTGCTGGTCACCGACGGGGTGACCGGCGGCGGGCCGGACCAGTGGGTGCGGGACCAGATGACCGCCTTTTCCGGCGGCAGCCCCCGAGAGCTGGCGGAGGCCCTGCTGGAGGAGAGCCAGCGGCAGGTGGGGGCGGCGGATGACCGCACCGCCCTGGTCATCAAGCTTACCCGGCGATAGGAAAAGCGGCAGGAGGCGCTCCCCAAGGGAGCGCCTCCTGCCGTTATAGAGAGAGGAAAGGGAAAGAAGCAATCAGTTGTTCAGGTAATCCAGGGGATTCACCGGGCTGCCATCCCGCTCCAGGCTGAAGTGGAGATGGTCGGGCAGGGCGCTCTCGGCGATGGCGGTATTGCCCACGCTGCCCAGGATGTCGCCGGTGGAGACCGCGTCTCCCACCTCCACCGTGGGCACGGAGGCCAGATTGGCGTACACGCTGGTGACCCCGCCGCCGTGGTCCACCACCACGGTGGTGCCCATCATCACGTCGGAGGAGACGTCGCTGACCGTGCCGGAGGCGACAGAGCGCACCTCGGTGCCGGCGCTGGCGGCGATATCCACCCCGGTGTGGGTGCGCCAGTCGGCCATGGTGGGATCGTAGGCCAGGGCGTCCACGGTGTAGTCGGTGATGACCTCACCCTGTACCGGCCACAGGTAGGACGTGGGCGCGGCGGCGGGTGTGGCGGCGGGCTTGGGCGTAGCCGCCGGGGTCGCCGACGGCTTGGGCGTGGCGGCAGGCCTGGGTGTGGCCGTGGCCGGCGGGGCGGCGGACGGCTTGGCGGTTATGGCCGCCTGGACGGTGGCCATGGGCGTGGGTGTGACGGTGATCTTGGCGGGACCTCCGGCGGCCAGCTCCTCCGAGCTCCTGGCAAAGGAGGAATACAGGAACCAGCCGGAAACGCCGATGGCGGCCACGCAGAGGAGCAGGACGATGTAAAACCCCTTCCCCTCGATGAAATCACCGACGCGCTGATAAAACGGTCTTTTCATGCTGTTTAGCACCTCCGAGCCTATTGTGGACAACCTGGCGGGGGGATATACCCGAAAGCATGAAAAATTTTCTTGACCTTCCACCAGGAAGAGGGTATATGTTACTTTTAAGGAAAATTTAATTCTTCCTTGATAATGCCTTACATACAAGGCTGATATGATGCTACCAGGTTGACAGAGCCGCCAGCCTGGGCGTACAATGAACACAATTTTGAATAAGGAGAAACCAGTATGGAAGCAACCCAGACCAAATCTGCTGAGACCGCCGCGCCGTCGAGCCAACCGGTGAAGGAGGTCCCCAAATTCAAAGCACCCAAGAAAAAGCGCAAGTGGGTCAAACGCCTGGTCATTATCCTGGTGGCGGTGGCCCTCATCGTGTTCCTGTTCTCCCGGTGCATGGGGGCCGGACAGCAGATTATCAGCAGCGCCTATCTGCCCTATACGGCGCAGGTGCGGGACATGACGGTATCGGTCTCCGGTACCGGCACCATTGAACCCCTCCAGGCCTACAAGGTCACCACTCTCATCAGCGGAGAGATCCTGGAGGCCCCCTTTGAGGAGGGACAGACGGTGCAGAAGGGAGACGTGCTCTTCCGCATCGACGCCCGGGACCTGGAGAGCAACATTGAGCAGCTGCAGCTCAACGTCCGCTCCGCCCAGCTGGCCCTGGACGATCTGCTGAAAACCCAGAGCGACAACCAGAAGGACCGGAACATGAAGGCGGAGGACGCCGGAATCATCACCAAGCTCTACGTGGATCAGGGAGACAGCGTCACAGTGGGCACCGTGGTGGCCGACGTGCTGGACCGGGACCACATGAAGCTGAAGGTACCCTTCCACTCCGCCGACGCCCAGAGCTTCTACATCGGCCAGACGGCCACCGTCAGCGTCACCGGCACGGCGGAGACCATCCCCGGCACCGTGGACGAGATCGCCGCCACCGACGAGGTGGGCCCCGGCGGCACCCTGGTGCGGCAGGTGACCATCCTGGTGAATAACCCCGGCGTGCTCTCCGACGCCAGCCAGGGCTCCGCCAGCGTGAACGGGACGGCCTGCGCCTCCGGCGGCACCTTCGCCTACGCCTCCTCCGACCAGATCACCGCCATGGCCGCCGGCGATCTGGATACCCTCTCGGTGAAGGAGGGGGACCGGGTCAGCAAGGGGCAGATCATCGGAGTCATCTCGGAGGCCGACCTGGAGACCCAGATTGAAAACGCCCGCATTTCTCTGGAAAACGCCCAGCTCTCCCTGCAAAACGCCCAGGAGAAGCTGGAGGACTACACCATCACCTCCACCATCACCGGAGAGGTCATTGAGAAGAACCTGGACGTGGGGGACAATATCAGCGGCATGAGCTCCAGCGGCTCCACCGTGACCTACCCCGCGGTGATCTACGACCGCTCCCAGCTCACCTTCGACATGGCCATTGACGAGCGGGATATCAGCAAGATCCAGGTGGGCCAGAAGGTGGAGATCACCGCCGACGCCCTGGACAGCCAGAGCTTTACCGGCGTGGTGGATAAGGTGAACATCAACGGCACCACCGTCAACGGCAACACCAGCTATCCGGTGACCGTCAAGGTGGACGGGGCTCCGGAGGAGCTCTACCCCGGTATGAATGTGTCCGCCAAGATCATCGTGGAGGAGGCGGGCAGCGTGCTCACCCTGCCGGTGGAGGCGGTGGAGCGGGGCGAGACCGTGCTGGTGGCCCTCCCCGGCTGCCTGGATGAGAACGGGCTGATCGCCAACCTCTCCGCCACCGAGCAGCGGCAGGTGACCCTGGGCCGCAACGACGACAACTACATCGAAATTGTGGACGGTCTGGAGGAGGGCGACGTGGTGGTGGCCCTCAGTCCCCAGGGGTCCAGCATCATGAGCGCAATGGGGATGGAGTAAGCCATGGGACATCTCATTGAACTCAAGGACGTATATAAGATTTACCAGATGGGGGACGAGGCGGTCCATGCCCTGGACGGCGTCTCCCTGACGGTGGACCAGGGGGAGTTTGTGGCCATCGTAGGCCAGTCCGGCTCGGGCAAGTCCACCGCCATGAATATCATCGGCTGCCTGGATGTGCCCACCTCCGGCATTTACCGCCTGGGGGGCGTGGACGTGTCCACCATGGACGACGACCAGCAGGCCGAGGTGCGCAACAAGATGCTGGGCTTTATCTTCCAGCAGTACAATCTGATTCCCAAGCTCAACGTGCTGGAGAATGTGGAACTCCCCCTGCTCTACGCCGGGGTGTCCGCCAGCCGGCGGCGGGAGCGGGCCATGGCCGCCCTGGAGCGGGTGGGCCTGGCGGACAAGTGCAAAAACCTGCCCAGCCAGCTCTCCGGCGGCCAGCAGCAGCGGGTGTCCATCGCCCGGGCCCTGGCGGGCGAGCCGTCGGTGATCCTGGCCGACGAGCCCACCGGCGCCCTGGACTCCCGCACCGGCCGGGAGGTGCTGGCCTTCCTCCAGAAGCTCAACGCCGAGGGGGACACAGTGGTGCTCATCACCCACGACAACTCCATTGCCGTGAAAGCCAAGCGCATCGTCCGCCTTCAGGACGGCAGGATCATCTACGACGGGGACGCCCATGATCCCCAGGCGGTGGTCCAGCCCGAGGAGGAGCGGGAGGAGGTGGACATATGAAAATCGGTCAGTCCTTCCGCATGGCCATCAAAAGCCTGCTGACCAGCAAAATGCGGGCCCTGCTCACCATGCTGGGTATTATCATCGGCGTGGCGGCGGTCATCATCATCGTCTCCCTGGGCAACGGCATGCAGCAGTACATGAACGCCCAGTTTGAACAGGTGGGCGTCAATCTCATCCAGGTCTACGTCTACCCCAGCGGCAACAACCGGGATGTGGAGCCGGAGGACTTTTACCAGCTGGTGGAGAAATATCCCCAGTACCTGGATTCCGTCTCCCCCTATCTCAATGCCTCCGCCGCCGTGCGCCACGGCACCGACGAGTATAAGCACACCAGCGTCTACGGCGTCAGCGAGACCCTGTACAACCCGGAGAAGAACCAGACCGTCAACGGGGAAAAGCTGAAAGAGGGCCGCTTCCTCAGCTATGTGGACGTGGCGCGGGAACAGAAGGTGTGCGTCATCGGCAACTATCTGAACCAGGATATGTTCCAGGGCAAGGGCCTGGGGCAGACCCTCACCATCGGCGGCATTCCCTATACCGTCATCGGCGTGCTGGACCAAAAGGCCGACTCCACCGAGGGCAGCGGGGACGACGTGGTCTATCTGCCCTACGGGCTGGCCGGTCAGATGGGCGGCGGCGGGATGCAGGCCTATCTGGTCACCAGCACCAGCCAGGACACCTCCTCCGCCGCCAAGGGCGTCATTGAGCGCATGCTCTACCGCATCTATCAGGATGAAGGGGCATACATGGTGATGACCATGTCCGAGATGATGGAGATGATGGACTCCATGCTGGGCGTGCTCATGACCATCCTGGTGATCATCGCCGCCATTTCCCTGGTGGTGGGTGGCATCGGCATCATGAACATCATGCTGGTCTCCGTCACCGAGCGCACCCGGGAGATCGGCATTCGCAAGTCCCTGGGCGCCAAGGGCAAGGATATCCGCAGCCAGTTTATCATCGAGGCAGGCACCACCTCCGCCATCGGCGGCGTCATCGGCATCGCCCTGGGGGTGCTGCTGGCCAACCTGTTTACCGTCCTGGCCAGCGCCCTGGTCAGCGGCGCGGAGGGCTTTGCTGCCATCCCCACCGCCGGGGGCATCGCCGTGTCCTTCGGCGTCAGCGTGGGCATCGGCATCCTGTTCGGCTATCTGCCCGCCAACAAGGCCGCCAAGCTCAACCCCATCGACGCGCTGCGGTATGATTGACTTGCGGGATGGGCGCGGTTGGTATAGTATAAAGACATAGGCTTTCAGTTTCCGTGAGAAGGAGAAAAAAGATGAAACAACGACTGTTATCCGGTCTGCTGGCGGTGATGCTGCTGCTGGGGCTGGCTCCCGCCGCCCTGGCCGCCGCCCCGGCGGAAGAGGAGGTCGCCCAGGTCCTGGCGGCTCTGGACATTATGGTGGGGGATCAGAACGGAGACCTGGCTCTGGAGCGCACCATCACCCGGGCGGAGTTTACCAAGCTGGCGGTGGCCGCCTCCACCAGCCGGGACACTGTGGGGGACACGGTGGCGGTAAAGCCCTACCCCGACGTGCCCCAGAATCACTGGGCCGCCCCCTACATCAAGGCGGCGGTGGACATGGGCCTGGTGGAGGGGGATCTGCGGGGCTATTTCAACCCCGACCGCACCATCACCCTGGCCGAGAGCGTGACGGTGGTGCTGCGGCTGCTGGGGTATGAGGACAGCGAGTTCACCGGCGTGTGGCCCTCCGGCCAGATGGCCCAGTACCGAGCCCTGAAGCTCAACGAGGGAATCTCCCTGGGACAGGACGGGCAGATGACCCGCCGGGACGCCATGTACCTCTTCTATAACCTGCTGCTGACCAAAAACAAGGCGGGTACATACTACCTCAACGTGCTGGAGCCCACCCTCAACCTGGTGAATGCCGCCGGGGAGCTGGACCGGGTGGCCCTGGTCAACTCCGCCATGGAGGGCCCGGTGGTGGCGGGTAAGGGCTGGCAGAGTAAGGTGCCCTTCAACCTGTCCAACGCCACTGTCTACCGGGATGGCAAGACCGCCAGCCTGGAGGCCGTGCAGGACCGGGACGTGGTGTACTGGTCGGACTCCATGCGTACCGTGTGGGCATACAGCGACAAGGTCACCGGTACCTATGAGGCGGCCTCTCCCTCCATCACCGCTCCCACCTCCGTCACAGTGGCGGGCAAGACCTACGCGGTGGAGACCACGGAAGCCGCCTACGCCCTGTCCGACCTGGGGAGCTACCAGATCGGAGACACCGTGACCCTGCTGCTGGGCCGCTCCGGCGGCGTGGCGGCGGTGGACGAGGCGGACGTCGCCGGCGGCGTCCTCTACGGCGTGATCACCAAGGCGGAGGTCACCTCCTACGACGACGGAAACGGGGAGAGCTACACCTCCCGTACCATCACCGTCTACGCCACCAACGGCGGCAGCTACCGCTATCAGACCACCGACCGGAATCTGTCCGAGGGACAGCTGGTGCGGGTGGAGCTGGGCAGCCAGCCCGTCATTACCCGGCTGGCCGGCATTCGGCTCACCGGGCAAGTGAACAGCGACGCTACCAAGCTGGGCTTCTACACTCTGGCGGACAACGTGCAGATCATCGACACCTATGAGGCGTGTACCCCCATCCAGATCTATCCCCAGCGGCTGGCCGGGGTGAAGATGACCGGCGATATGGTGCGCTACTACGTCCTCAACGCCCAGGGGGAGATCAGCCACTTGATTCTCAACGACGCTACCGGAGGCATCCACAAATACGGCGTCATCACCATGTCCGACGAGCAGGAGACCATTCTGCCCAACGGAGATGTGACCCTCAGCGCCTCCTACACCTACGATGTGGGTGGTCAGAAATTCACCTTTATCGCCGAGGATACGGCATACGGTCTGAAGGTGGGACCCTGCCAGGTGAAAATGGGCAGCGACACGGAGCTGGACCGGCTGTACAACCTGACAGAACGGAAGCTCAGCGGCGTTAACGGAAACGTGGCTCTGGGCGCCGACAACCAGCAGTACGCCCTGTCGGAGCATGTGGCGGTATATGAGCTGGTAAACGGCTCCTACATGCTCTCCAACCTGTCCCGGGTCTCCAACGGAGGCTATGCCCTTACCGGCTGGTACGACAAGCCGGCCAGCGAAGGCGGCTGCATCCGGGTGATCGTGGCCCGGGCCCAGTAAGAACCGGTCAAAAAAGAAGAGCGCCGCGGAACAACCGTTCCGCGGCGCTTTTTTGTTGTCTCAGGAGAAGTCCTCCGGAGTGAAATGGGCCAGACCGTCGTTGAAGTACCGCCGGTAGGGGATTTCGTCCTGATATTGCGGGTCCACGGCTGGAACGTAGGCGGTCCCCACCCCTGTGAAGGCGGAGGTATCCACCCCGTCGTCCATCCGGCTGGCGATGATCGTATCCCAGTAGTTTTGGGTAAACAGAATGCGGTATACCGGCTGAAGGTAGGGCTGACCCTGGCTCACGTCGTACTCCAGGGTGACCTGCAGGATCTCTGCCTGCTCAGGATAGGCCGTGTAGTCGCTGCCCCAGTAGTCCCTCGCGCGGAAGGAGGCTACGGCGTCCTCCGCCGTGCGGAGGGGATAGTCCATCCCGCCGGTGGTGGGGGGCAGGCAGATGGTCAGACGGGAGCCGTAGGTATTTTCGATGCGCTGGAAGCCGTAAGAATAGAGCTGCTCTGCCAGGGAGGCATCGGGATCCTTCAGCCAGGTGACCTGGATGGAGTCCTTCTCTGAGGTATATGCGAAGGTTTCGATGTTCTCCTGGGTGGGCTCAAGCCCGGATTTCCCCAGATAGGCCAGGGCGGTTTCCTCCAGCCGGGTCTGGTCGGGGGAATTGTATACAGAGAGGAAGTTCAGCCCATGGAGGGAAAGCCAGGAGCCGTCGGTACATTCTGCCTCCAAAGTGGGTTCCCGGCCCATGGTGTCCTCTCCCTGGGCGGGGTACCAATCGGTGCCGGTGATGGTGAGGCCCAGCACCTCCGCCCACTGTGCCAGCAGCGCCCGCTGTTCCCCCTCGGTGGGGATGGGATTTTCATACACCGGCAGCCGGGTCAGCTCCTCCAGCCGTCCGGCGGCGGGGTTGTTCCCAAACATCTGACTGGGGTCGGTGACAATGGAAAAGCTCTCATTCTGGCTTTCCGGAGGCTCAGGGCTGGGCGTAATCTCCGGGGCCGGGGTGATTACCGGCTGGGGGGTGTGGGCCGTGCCGGGACCGTCGGGGCCGGCCGCCATCCGCCCGGACCACCAGATCCCACCCGACACCGCCAGGGCCAGGACTGCCGCCGCCGCGGTATAGGCCAGGGGACGGCGGCGCAGGCGGGCCTTGTTTCCCTGGGCGGCTTTCATGGCCTCCAGCGTGGCGTTCCGCCAGGCGTGGGAGGGGGTCAGGCCCCTCAGCGTATTGCGATAGTGCTCGTCGCTTTTCATGTCCATTCCTCCTTCAGCGCAACCTTCAGCTTTTCTCTGGCCCGGCTTAGCCGGGAGAGCACCGTGTTCCTGGGGCAGCCCAGCAGCTGGCCGATTTCGGCGGCGGTGTAGCCCTCGATGTAGTGGAGGTACACCGGCCAGCGGTATTTGGCGGGCAGGGCAGCCACCGCCTCCAGCACGTCCAGGCTTTCCGGGGGCGGCGGGACGGTATCCTGGTTCAGCTCCAGGGGGACGGTGCGTTTTCGCCAGGGGGACCGGCCCCAGCTCTTGCAGCGGTTGGCGGTGGCCCGGATCAGCCAGGCTCGCAGGTGGGTGTCGTCGGTAAAGGTGGGGTCGCTCTGGATGAGGCTGACAAAGACCTCCTGGGCCACATCCTCTCCGTCGGCCACGCTGCCGGTGCCCTGGATGGCCATGCGGTAGACCAGCGGGCCGTAGCGGTCCAGAATCTCCTCGCAGGAGAGGGGGATTCCGTTGAGACTGGGCATACCATTCACTCCCTTCTGGTAAGAAAGCGCCGGAGGAGGGGAAATGATTGCAGATAGAAGCAAAAAAGCGGGCGGCTTTTCATAAGCCGCCCGCTTTTTGGGTCCTGTTTACTTGATCTCCCGCACGGGGACGTTCCAGATATCCTTGGCATAGTCCCGGATGGAGCGGTCGGCGGCAAAGATGCCGGACCGGGCGATGTTCAGCAGGGACATCTTGTTCCAGGCCTTGGGGTCCTGGTAGGCCAGGCCAGCCCGGACGTGGGCGTCCCGGTAGCTCTCAAAGTCGGCCAGCAGCAGGTACTCGTCGGCGGCGCCGCCGTCGCCGAAGAGCAGCCGGCGGGCGATGTCGTCATAGGCCACCCCGTCGCCGAAGCCCACGTTGAGCTGGTCCACCACCGCCCGCAGGTCGGGGTTGTGGACGTAGTACTCGTAGGATTTGTAGCCCTTCTGCTTCAGCTCGGCCACCTCGTGGGCCTTCAGGCCGAAGAGGAAGATGTTCTCATCCCCCAGAACCTGGTGCATCTCCACGTTGGCGCCGTCCAGAGTGCCGATGGTCACCGCGCCGTTCATCATGAACTTCATGTTGCCGGTGCCGCTGGCCTCCTTGCCGGCGGTGGAGATCTGCTCGCTGAGTTCGCTGGCGGGCATCAGCTTCTCCGCCAGGCTCACCCGGTAGTTCTCCAAAAAGACCACCTGGAGCCGGTCCTTGCAGGCGGGGTCCTTGGCGATCATGTCGGACACCGAGTTGATGAGCCGGATGATCCGCTTGGCCACCGCGTAGCCCGGGGCCGCCTTGGCGCCGAACAGGTAGGTGCGGGGGGCAAAGTCGAAGTGGGGGTCGTTCTTCATGTGCTGGTACAGGTAGATGATGTGCAGCACGTTCAGCAGCTGCCGTTTGTACTCATGCAGCCGCTTCACCTGTACGTCGAAGATGGCGTCGGTGTTGAGCACAATGCCGCTCTCCCGCTGGACCCAGGCGGCGAAGGCCTTCTTGTTCTCCGCCTTGATCTGACCCAGGCGGGACAGCACCCCGGCGTCGTCCTGGAATTTCTCCAGGTTCTTCAGCGCCTCGGGCTGGAGCAGGTATTTGTCCTTGCCGCAGCACTCCTGGATCAGGGCGTCCAGCTTGGGGTTGCTCTCCGCCAGCCAGCGGCGGTGGTCGATGCCGTTGGTCACGTTGGTGAACTTGTCGGGGGTGCGGGTATAGGCGTCGTGGAATACGTCGTGCTTGAGAATATCGGAGTGGAGGGCGGACACGCCGTTGACCTTGAAGCAGGCGCACACGCACAGGTTGGCCATACGTACCTCGCCGCCCCAGATGATGGCCATGGGGGCCACCTTGGACAGGTCGCCGTGGAAGTAGGCGGTGAGCGCGTCCTGATACCGGTTGGAGATCTCAATGAGAATCTGCCAGATCCGGGGCAGCAGGGACTCGATGAGCTGCTGGGGCCAGCGCTCCAGGGCCTCGGCCATGACGGTGTGGTTGGTGTAGGCGATGGTGTGGGTGGTGATATACCAGGCCTCCTCCCAGCCGTAGCCCTCCTCGTCCAGCAGGATCCGCATCAGCTCGGGGATAGCCAGGGTGGGGTGGGTGTCGTTGATCTGGATGACGTGCTTCAGGTGGAAATTGCGCAGGGTGCCGTACTCCGCCCGGTGCTTGCGCACGATGGACTGGATGGTGGCGGAGACGAAAAAGTACTGCTGCTTCAGCCGCAGGGACTTGCCCTCGTAGTGGTTGTCCTCGGGGTAGAGCACCTTGGAGATGGACTCCGCCATGGCCTGCTGCTCCACCGCCCGCAGGTACTGGCCGGAGGAGAACAGGTTCATATCCACCGGGGTGGGGCTCTTGGCGTCCCACAGCCGCAGCAGGTTGCCGTGCTCGGTGTGGTAGCCGGAGATCTCCATGTCCTTGGGCACCGCCAGCACCGTGTCGTAGCCGGTGTGCTTCACCCGGTGGCGGCCCTGGTTATCCCACTCGTCCTCCACCTTGCCGCCGAAGTGGACCTCCTCCACCTCGTCCATCTTGGGGATCAGCCAGGCGTCGCCCAGGCCCAGCCAGTTGTCGGGCAGCTCCACCTGCTGGCCGTCCACGATCTTCTGCTTGAAAATGCCCAGCTCATAGCAGATGGAGTAGCCGGTGGCGGGAATCTCCAGGGTGGTCATGGAGTCCAGATAGCAGGCGGCCAGGCGGCCCAGGCCGCCGTTGCCCAGGCCGGCGTCGGGCTCGGTCTCGAACAGGTCGGGGGCGGAGAAGCCCAGAGCCTCGATGGCGCCCTTCAGCTGCTCCAGCACGCCCAGGTTGTAGGCGTTCTTCATCAGGGACCGGCCCATAAGAAACTCCAGGGACAGGTAGTGGACCTGCCGCTGGTGCTTCTCCGCCACCTGGTCGGCGGTTTTCATCTGACGCTCGGACATGATATCCCGCAGCACCATAGCGCAGGCCTTGAACATATGCAGGCTGGTGGCCTCCTCCACGTCCCGGCCGAAGTTGCGGCGCAGCTTGCCGGTGATGAGGGTCATCAGCTCTTTCTTGGTATAGTTGTGCAATGCAGACATCTCCTATTCTTGTGAGAAAGGCAGAATAAGTGCCCCGCAGGGGGCAAAATCCCCCTGCGGAGCGGAATTTTATCACAGCCCTGTTATCTTTGTCAAGGGAAGGACGGCAAACTTTACTTGCCCGTTACCCAGCTGTAAATCTGGCAGTACTCTCCGGCGGATTTGTCCCAGGAGAAATCGGTGGTCATGGCGTTCTTCTGCAGGCCCTTCCACGCCTTCTTGTCGTCGTGGTAGAGGCTGACCGCCTCAGCCAGAACCCCGGTCATCTCGTGGGCGTTGATGTTGGCGAAGGAGAAGCCGGTGCCCTCGCCGGTGTACTTGTTGTAGGGGAGCACCGAATCCCGCAGACCGCCGGTCTCCCGCACCACGGGGATGGTGCCGTAGCGCATGGCGATCATCTGGCTCAGGCCGCAGGGCTCCGAAATGGAGGGCATGAGGAAGATATCCGCGCCGCCGTAGATAGCGGTGGACAGGTTGGGGGAGTACATCAGGTGGGCCGCGAACCGGCCGGGGTACTGGTTCTGGGCCTGGCGGAAGGACTCCTCATAGTTCCACTCGCCGGTGCCCAGCACGATCATCTGGGCGTCCATGCCCATGATGTCGTGGATGGCGGCGGTGACCAGATCAAAGCCTTTGTGCTTCACCAGCCGGGAGACGCAGGCGATGATGGGGGTATCGGGGCTTTCCCGCAGGCCGGACATCTGCTGCAGGGCGGCCTTGCAGGCCTTTTTGCCCGCCATTTGCCGCCAGGAGAAGAGCTTGGTCAGGCCCTTGTCCTTCCAGGGATCGTAGAGCTCGGTGTCGATGCCGTTGAGGATCCCCTTGAGCTTGTGGCGGTTGTCGGAGATGACCCCCTCCAGCCCGTGGGCGTAGAAGCTGTACTGCAGCTCGTCGGCGTAAGTAGGAGACACGGTGGTCACATAGTCGGCGGCGTAGATGGCCCCCTTCATCAGGTTCACATCCCCGTGGTACTCCAGCATATGCTCGTTGAAGTAGCCGGCGTTCAGGCCGAACAGGTCCTTCAGCGTCTGGCTGCCGTAGCGGCCCTGATATTCGATGTTGTGGATGGTGAACACGCTCTTGGTCTCCGCCAGCTGGGGAATGCGGTGGCGCTCCTCCAGCAGGTAGATGGGCACCAGGGCGGTCTGCCAGTCGTTGCAGTGGAGCACGTCGGGCCGCCAGTCCAGGTAGCCCACCGCCTCCACCACCGCCCGGGAGAAGTAGGCGAACCGCTCTCCGTCGTCGTAGTGGCCGTAAATGGCCGAGCGCTTGAAGTAGTATTCGTTGTCCACAAACCAGTAGGTCACGCCGTCCCGCTTCAGCTCAAAAATGCCGCAGTAGGGGGTGCGCCAGGCCACGGTGATGTGGAAGCACTGCAGAAAGGTCATCTGGCTGCGCCACTGTGGGTCAATTCCCTCGTACAGAGGCAGGATCACCCGCACGTCATGGCCCAGCTTGGCCAGGGCCTTGGGCAGAGCGCCGGACACGTCCGCCAGGCCTCCGGTCTTAATGAAGGGGGCGCATTCTGAGGTGGCAAACAAAATATTCATAAACCTTCTCCAATCCAAATCAATCTGTCGGCACAGGACGGACGGGCCGGCGCGCAGGCCGGCCCGCCACGGGATTTACACGATTTCGTTTTTGGCGATGGCCAGAGGATAGGTGCTGTGACCCATCAGCATCCGGCCGGGATTGACCCGGACGTTCTTGTCGGTGATGGCGTACTTGAGCACCGCGCCGGCCTGGATGGTGGTGCCCTGCATCAGCACGCAGCCCGACACCCGGGCGCCCTTTTCCACCCGGACGCCCCGGAACAGGATGGAGTTTTCCACCTCGCCCTCGATGATGCAGCCGTCGGCCACCAGGGAGTTCACCGACTTGGAATCGGGTCCGTAGTAGGTGGACGGGTCGGAGCGGTCCTTGGTGCGGATGGGCCGGTCGGGCACGAAGAGCTGGCTGCGGATATCCGGGTCCAGCAGCTCCATACTGCGGGCGAAGTAGCCCGCCACCGACTGCAGCCGGGCGGCGTAGCCGTCGTACACGTAGGGGCAGATCTTCAGCTGGCCGGACATGGCCTGAAGCACTCCCATGCTGAAGGAGGGGATGTTGTGGGCGGCGCAGTGGTCCACCAGGGAGAGCAGCAGGGCCTTGGAGAGGATGTAGACCTCCAGAGACTCGCAACCCTGGGCGATGGAGGGGTGAACCGACACGTCGGTGATCCGTCCGCCGCTGCCGATGGAGAAGTAGTCCGACTCCTTGGGATCGCCCATGGGCCGGGTGGTACACACGGCGGTGATGTCGGCGTCGTTGCGGATGTGGGTCTCAAAGATGTCCGCCAGGGGCAGGTTCACCGCCACGTCGCCGCCGGCCAGTACCACATAGTCCTGCCGGATGTTCTGCAGATAGGAGCGCACCCCGGCCAGGGCGTCCATGCGGCCCCGGTAGATGCCCTCCCGCTTGCCGGAGTAGCCGAAGGGGGGCAGGATGCGCAGGCCGCCGTGCTTGCGGGACAGGTCCCAGTCCTTGCCGGAGCCCACGTGGTCCAGCAGGGACTGATAGTTGGCGTGGACGATCATGCCCACGTCGCAGATGCCCGCGTTGACCATGCTGGAGAGCATGAAGTCAATGACCCGGTACCGGCCGCCGTAGGGGATGGAGCAGGTGTTCCGGTTGTGGGTCAGCTCCCGCAGGTCGGGGTTGGAAAGGTAGGAGAAGATGATGCCGTGCAGCTTGTTCATCATTTCACCCCACCTCCTTTCACGTTACGAGTGATCATGGCCTTGGGGGAGACCACCGCGTCGGCGCCGATGGTGAGATGCTGGGCCACCACGGCCACCCCCCAGTCCTCGCTGCCGTCGGGGGAGGCCCCTACCCGGGCCCGTTCGCCGATGACGCTCTGCTCGGCCACGATGGCGTACTCCACCACCGCGCCCGACTTGACCACGGTGCCCGGCATCAGGATGGAGTAGCGCACCACCGCGCCCTCCTCCACAATGACCGAGTGGAAGAGCACCGAGTTCTCCACCGTGCCGTACACCTCGCAGCCGCCGGTGACCATGGAGTGGTCCACCTTGGCGTTTTTACCCATAAAGTGGGGCGGCTTGGTGGGGGTGCGGGCGAAAATGGGCCACTCGGAATCGTACAGGTCGATGCCATTGTCGGGAGAGAGCATATCCATGTTGGCGTCCCACAGGGAGTCAATGGTGCCCACGTCCTTCCAGTAGCCCTGGAAACGGTAGGCGGTCATCTTCTCGCCGGCACTCAGCATGGCGGGGATGATGTTCTTGCCGAAGTCGTTGGCGCTCTTTTCGTTCTCCTCATCGGCGATCAGGTACTCCCGCAGCTTCTTCCAGGTGAAGATGTAGATGCCCATGGAGGCCAGGTTGCTCTTGGGCTTCTTGGGCTTCTCCTCAAACTCGTAGATGTCGTCGTTTTCATCCACGTTCATGATGCCGAAGCGGGAGGCCTCCTCCATGGGGACCTCCAGCACGGCGATGGTGCAGGCCGCACCCACCTCCTTGTGGCGGCGGAGCATCTGGGCATAGTCCATCTTGTACACATGGTCGCCGGACAAAATCAGCACATACTCCGGATCGTAGGTCTCCAGGAAGTTGATATTCTGATAAATGGCGTTGGCGGTTCCCTTGTACCAGGTGCCCTTTTCGCCCTCCCGCATGTAGGGGGGCAGAATGTGAACGCCGCCGTAGGAGCGGTCCAGATCCCAGGGCTCGCCGTTGCCAATGTAGGCGTTGAGTTCCATGGGGCGGTACTGGGTCAGCACGCCCACCGTGTCGATGCCGGAGTTGATACAGTTGGAAAGGGGAAAATCAATGATGCGGTATTTTCCCCCAAAGGGGACCGCGGGCTTGGCCACATGGCTGGTGAGGGCGTGCAGTCGGCTGCCCTGTCCTCCTGCCAGCAACATGGCGACACATTCCTTTTTCATTCTATCACCTCAGTCATTGAACTGGATCTTACTATAACATGAAGGAACCGTACCAGACGATGGATGATTCTGGGTGGCTGCAAGAATGGCCGGAAAGCGCCGCACATGCCCAACTGCCTGCGGTCGTTTCCTCTCCTTCCGGCTCTCTGGTGGAGCTTATTTCCCTTTTTTCTCTGTCGCGCTCTTTTTTTCTGCTTTTTTCTGCGGTGCGGAGGCCTTTTCCTTGACCGCAGGCGTGGGGGCCTTCTCCTTGACGGCGGGTGCGGAGGCTTTCTCCTTGACCGCAGGCGCGGGGGCCTTCTCCTTGACCGCGGGTGTGGAGGCTTTTTTCCTGACCGCGGGCGCGGAGGCCTTTTCCTTCACCGCGGGCGTGGAGGCCTTTTCCTTCACCGCGGGCGTGGAGGCCTTGGCCTTTGCCGCGGGTTTGGCCGCCTTTTTGGTGGTCTTGGTCCCCTCGGCCTTTTTGCGGCGGGCGGGGAACTTGCGGGTGCAGCGGTAGATGGCAGCGCTCATGGCGGGCAGTTTCAGGGTAATGGACTGCTCCTTGCCCTGGCTCTCGTTGTACTGGCTCTTCACCGGCTGGGTGTCGCCCAGGCCCTTGCCGCCGAAGGCGGGGTCGTCGGTGGAGAAAATGCAGGTGTAGGCGCCGGGCACCGGCACTCCTACGGTGTAGCCGGTGCGGTCCACCGGGGAGAAGTTGCACACGATCACCAGCGCGTCGCCCTTGGCATCCTTCCGCAGGAAGGCCACGGTGTTGGCCTGGTTGTCGTTGGCCTCGATCCACTCGAACCCCTCCCAGGAGAAGTCCAGCTCCCACAGCTCGGGGTGGGCCAGGTAGAGGGCGTTGGCCTGCTTGAAGAACTGCTGCAGCTGGCGGTGGGGTTTGGCCCACTCCGCCTCCGGGTCCAGCAGATGCCAGTCCAGCGAGTGCTCAAAGTGCCACTCGTTCCACTGGCCGAACTCCGTACCCATCATCAGCAGCTTCTTGCCGGGATGGGCCAGCATATAGGTGTAGAACACCCGCACGCCGGCGAATTTCTCCTCGTTGGTCCCCGGCATCTTGTTGATGAGGGAGCCCTTCATGTGCACCACCTCGTCGTGGGACAGGGGGAGCACAAAGTTTTCCGAGAAGGCGTACATCAGCGAGAAAGTGATGTCCTTGTGGTTGAACTGCCGGAAATAGGGGTCCAGCTTGATATAGTGGAGGATGTCGTTCATCCAGCCCATGTTCCACTTCAGGTTGAAGCCCAGACCGCCCTCCAGACCGCCCTCTCCCACCGGGTGGGACACCCGGGGCCAGGCGGTGGACTCCTCGGCGATCATCATAACGTCGGGGTGGGCCATAAAGATGTGGCCGTTGAGCTGCTGGAGGAAGTCCACCGCCTCCAGATTCTCATGGCCGCCGAACACGTTGGGGGTCCACTCGCCCCCCTGCCGGCCGTAGTCCAGATAGAGCATGGAGGCCACCGCGTCCACCCGCAGGCCGTCCACATGGTACTGCTCCAGCCAGAACAGCGCGGAGGAGAACAGGAAGGAGCGCACCTCGTTGCGGGCGTAGTCGAATACCCGGGTGCCCCAGTCGGCGTGTTCCCCCTTCCGGGGGTCGGCATACTCATAGCAGGGCTCTCCGTCAAATTCGTACAGACCGAAGGCGTCCTTGGGGAAGTGGGCGGGCACCCAGTCCAGGATCACGCCGATGCCCGCCTGATGGAGCTGGTCCACCAGCCACATAAAGTCGTGGGGGGTACCGAACCGGCTGGTGGCGGCAAAATAGCCGGTACACTGATAGCCCCAGGAGTCGTCCAGAGGATGCTCGGTGACGGGGAGCAGCTCCACATGGGTGAAGCCCATCTCCTTCACGTAGGGCACCAGATACTTGCCGATATCCCGGTAGGAGAGCATCTGGTCGTCGGCGGTGCGCCGCCAGGAACCCAAATGTACTTCATAAATATTCAGCGGTTTTTGATAGATGGGGTTGCCCTTCCGGTAGTCCATCCAGCCCTGGTCCCCCCACTGGTAGCCGGAGAGATCGTACAGTTTGGAGGCGGTGCCGGGACGGGTCTCGGCGTGGAAGGCGTAGGGGTCGGACTTGGCCAGCACCCGGCCGTCCCTGGTGTGGACGGCGTACTTATAATTATCATATTGCTGCAGGCCGGGCAAAAATGCCTCCCAGATACCGCCCTCCAGCGGACGCATGGGGTGGTCGGAGTCGTTCCAGCCGTTAAAGTCCCCCATCACCGCCACGGACTGGGCGTGAGGAGCCCACACCCGGAAGGTCCAGCCGGCCTGACCGTCCACGACGGCAGGATGGGAGCCCAGAAATTCCTGAGCCCGCACGCTCTGGCCCTTGGAAAAGGCTGTAAAAGCGGGATCGGCGGCAGATAAAGTCATAGGTATCCACTCCTTGTTGGTAAAAATCCCCAAACAAAGGGACTGTAAACCAAAGAATCTTGTCATTGGTCATAAATAAGGTCCAAATAAATCGGAACTTATTTGTAGAAATTATACAACGATATACCGGGATAGTCAAGATGCGTGTGGGAAAGAACCCGTAAAATTTCATGAATCAGGCAGAGCCATACGCGGCGGGAACGGCAGCAGCCGGAGACGGGTGTTCCGTCTCCGGCTGCGGAGTGGGTTCAGGACTGAGCCATAAAGAGGGTGCGGAGCAGGCGGGCAAAGATGCCGGGGAAGCTGAGCCGCTCCACGGCCTGGTCGGCCACGATGGGGATGGTCTGTACCAGCTCCTCCCCCTGGTAGACCGCCATCTCGCCCAGCTTCTGCCCGGCCTCCACCGGGGCCTCCACATTCTCACACAGGCTCACCTGGGTGGTGACCTGGTTGACCATGGACTTTTCCACCAAAATCCGGCTGGATGTGGACAAAACGGGCTGCACCGTGTCGGACTCTCCCAGCAGCACGTCCACCGGAGGCAGAGCCTGGGAGGGATAGACGTCCATCAGGGTATAGTTGGAAAAGCCGTAGTTCAGCAGGGAGGTGGCCGCCGCGGTGCGGGTATCCTTGGTGGGGGATTTCAGGATCACCGCGATGAGCTCCATCCCGTCCCGCTCCGCCGTGGCGGACAGGCAGTAGCCGGCGGAGTCGGTGGAGCCGGTTTTCAGTCCGGTGGCTCCCTCGTAAAACCGGATGAGCTTGTTGGTATTGGCCAGCTGGAACTGGCCGTTGCGAAGGGTGTCCATCCAGATGGTGGTATACTCCCGGATGGCGGGGTGGTTGAGGATCAGCTCCCGGCTCATCAGGGCGATGTCATAGGCGGAGGTGAGGTGGCCCGCCGCCGGCAGGCCGGTACAGTTGACAAAGCAGGTGTCCGCCATGCCCAGCTCCGCTGCCCGCTGGTTCATCCGCTCCACAAAGGCCTCCTCGCTGCCCGCCAGGTGCTCGGCCAGGGCCACCGAGGCGTCATTGCCCGAGGCCACCGTCACAGCCTTCAGCAGGTCGTGGACGGTCATCTGTTCCCCTTCCTTTAAATAGACCTGGGAGCCGCCCATGGAGGCGGCATAGGCGGACACCGTCACCACGTCGTCGGTGGACAGGCTGCCGCTGTCGATGGCCTCCATCACCAGCAGCAGGGTCATGACCTTGGTGACGCTGGCGGGTTCCAGCTTGTCGTGGGCGTTCTGTTCGCACAGGACCGTACCCGTCTCCTTTTCCATCAGCACCGCCGCCCCGGCGTCCACCGCGGGGGCGGCGGAGGCGGCCCGGGCGGGGACGGCCAGCAGCAGGGCGGCCAGCAGGGCCGCGGCCAGTTTTTTCATTGTTTCAAGCCTCCAATGCTCCTGAATTCTGCTTCACAGGATATGGAATCCGCCGCAGTTCTATACAGATTTTGACGGGGGTAAATTTTTCTGCTACACTGTGCAAAACAAGAGGAGGGATGGGCATGGAGACGGCGGCGGTGGTGCTGGCGGGGGGCAGGTCGGCCCGGATGGGCCGGGACAAGGCGGGGCTTACTCTGGACGGGGAGGACTTTCTGGCCCGGCTGACGGCCCGGTTCCGGGAGAGATTTGACCGGGTCTATGTGTCCGGCCCCGGCGGGCTGCCCGATCTGCGGCCGGGAGAGGGCCCGCTGGCGGGACTGGAGAGCGCCTTTTTCCACACCGGGGCGGAGCGGATCTTTGTCACCGCCGTGGACCTGCCCTTCGCCGACCCGGTCCTGGCCCGGCTGCTGCTGGACGGGCTGGGGGAGCGGGACGCCTGCCTCATCCGCCGGAGGAGCGGTAGGGTGGAGCCCCTGTTCGCCGCCTACCGCCGCACCTGCCTGCCCCAGGTCCAGGCCTGCCTGGAGGAGGGCCGCCGGGCCATGGGCGCCCTGCTGGACCGGCTGGACTGCCGGGTGGTGGAGGAGCGGGACCTGCCCGGCTTTGACCTGGACCGGCTCCTGCTCAATGTGAACACCCCGGCGGACTACCGCCGGGCGGAGAAAATTTCAAATTCCTCTTTACAACAATGCTTTAGTGTGGTAACATACGAAAGCAACCAAGACATCACTGGTTTGGAGGAATGTACATGAAGCGGAATCTGACTGCTCTGGCCCTTGCGCTGGGCCTGACGTTTACCTTGGCCGCCTGCGGCAGCGGCACCACCGGCGGCAATGCTGAAACCCCTGCCGGGGGCAACAGCGAGAGCCCCGCCCCCGCCGCCCAGTCCAACACTCCCGCCGCCGAGAGCGACCTGGCCTACGTCCAGAACAAGGGCACCCTGGTGGTGGGCATCACCGAGTTTGATCCCATGGACTACCGGGATGCCGACGGCAACTGGATCGGCTTCGACGCCGACATGGCCAAGGCCTTTGCCGAGAGCCTGGGGGTGGAGGTCCAGTTCCAGGTCATCGACTGGGACAACAAGGTGATGGAGCTGGACGGCAAGACCATCGACGTGGTGTGGAACGGCATGACCCTCACCGATGAGGTCACCTCCGCCATGGCCTGCTCCAACGCCTACTGCAACAATGCCCAGGTGGTGGTGCTCCCCGCCGATGTGGTCGATGACTACCCCGACGCCGCCAGCATGAGCGGCCTGAACTTCGCCGTGGAGTCCGGCTCCGCCGGCCAGGCCCAGGCGGAAGCCAACGGCTTCAGCTACACCGAGGTGCTGGATCAGGCCACCGCCGTGCTGGAGGTCAGCTCCGGCACCGCCGACGCCGCCATCATCGACTCCCTGATGGCGGGGGCCATGGTGGGCGAGGGCACCAGCTACGCCGACCTGGTCTACACCATCCAGCTCAACAGCGAGGAGTACGGCGTGGGCTTCCGGAAGGGCTCGGACCTGGTGGAGAAGCTGAACCAGTTCTTTGTGGACAGCTACGCCGACGGCACCATGACCACCCTGGCCGAGACCTACGGTATCCAGGCAGCCCTCATCCCCCAGGAGTAAGACGGATTTCTCACAAGCCCCAAAAGCAGAGAGCGGAGACGTTCTCTGCTTTTGGCCGGTTTTACCCACTTGAAACACTCTGACTGAAGGTAGGTTCCGCCTATGTTTCTCACGGTCATCGGGGCCCTGAACGAGGGCTTTCTCCAGACGCTGAAGCTGTTTGCGGTTACGCTGATCGGCGCCGTCCCCCTGGGGCTGGTGGTTTCCTTTGGCTCCATGAGCTCCTTTCCGCCCCTGCGCTGGCTGACCAAAACCGTGGTGTGGATCATCCGGGGCACCCCGCTGATGCTCCAGCTCATCATCATCTTCTACATACCCGGCTACGTGCTACCCGGCGGCAGCCCCTGGCCCAGCGGCGAGGCGGGTCGGTTCCTGGCCTCCGCCGTGGCCTTTATCATCAACTACGCCTGCTACTTCTCCGAGATCTACCGGGGCGGCATTCAGGGCGTGCCGGTGGGCCAGCAGGAGGCGGGGCAGGTGCTGGGCATGACCCGCAGCCAGATCTTCTTCCACGTCACCCTGCTGCAGATGGTCAAGCGTATCGTGCCCCCCATGTCCAACGAGATCATCACCCTGGTGAAGGATACCTCCATCGCCCGCATCATCTCCATGCAGGAGATTATCTGGGCGGGCTATTCCTTCCTGAAGGGCTCCCACGGCTACTCCGGCCTGCTGTGGCCCCTGTTCTTCACCGGCGTGTACTACCTGGTGTTCAACGGGGCCCTCACCCTGCTCTTCGGCTGGGTGGAAAAAAAGCTGGACTACTTCCGCTGAAAGAAGGTGCTGAGATGGCGATTTTGGAAGTTCAGAACATTGAAAAGCATTTCGGCGCCACCCGGGTGCTGGAGGATATCAGCTTCTCCCTGGAGCAGGGACAGGCCCTGGCCATCATCGGCTCCTCCGGTTCCGGCAAGACCACCCTGCTGCGGTGCCTCAACTTTCTGGAGACCCCCAACCAGGGGAAAATCGCGGTGGGAGGCAAGGTGATCTTCGACGCCGCCGACCCCGCCACCCAGCGGGAGAGCGAGGTGCGCAAAAAGCGGCTCCACTTCGGCATGGTGTTCCAGTCCTTCAACCTGTTCCCCCAGTACACCGCCCTGAAAAACGTTACCCTGGCCAAAGAGCTTTTGAGTCAGGAGTGGCCCGACTTCAAGCAGAACAAGAAGGCCATTTTGGAGGAGATCCAGGCCGAGGGGCGGGAGCTGCTGCGGAAAATGGGTCTCAGCGACCGGGAGGGCCACTTCCCCTGCCAGCTCTCCGGCGGCCAGCAGCAGCGGGTGGCCATTGCCCGGGCCCTGGCCCTGAAGCCGGATATCCTGTGCTTTGACGAGCCCACCTCCGCCCTGGACCCGGAGCTCACCGGCGAGGTGCTGAAGGTGATCCGCTCCCTGGCCGAGCAAAGGACCACCATGATCATCGTTACCCATGAGATGGCCTTCGCCCGGGATGTGGCAGACCAGGTGATCTTTATGAACGAGGGGGTTATCGTGGAGCAGGGCGAGGCCCGGCAGGTCATTGAGAATCCCCGGGAGGAGCGCACCCGGCAGTTTTTGTCCCGCTACGCGGAGAATTGAAAAGAGATCAAAAGCGTGGTATCATAGATACCACGCTTTTTTGAACGAGGAAGGAACGGAATACATGGAGCAGGAACTGTTTTTGCCCGTGCTCTCCCACTTTGAGAACGGGAATTTCTGGACGGCCAGCGGCGGCCGGATGCGCTACCGGGTGGACCCGGTGAAGGAGGAGGACGTGTGGACCGGACTGAAGGCCCAGGTGTGGGAGGGGCCCTGGAGCCTGGCCGACAGCACGGTGGAGGAGACGCTTGCCTTCCCCCTGACCGAGGAGGGGCTGGAGGAGCTGCGGGCCTGGGCCCTGAACTGGCAGGAGCGGATCAACACCCGGCCGGCCAGGACTATGGCCGAGACCATCCAGGCCAGGGACGCCCTCCGGCAGGCCCGGGCGGCCCAGGAGGATACCGCCGGGTAAGTGCTTGTCAGGGACGGGGGAACGTGCTATGATGGTGACTGCCAAATAAAGGAGAAAGGCGGCGCTGCGGCCATGACCTGGGGAACCTATTATTTCTTCTATGAATGCCCGAAATGCGGGAAAAAATTCCGCTATGAGCTGGAATTTGCCTCTGAGCCCAACTTCGGCATGTGTCCTGATTGCAAGGTGATGGGCATCTTTGTGGGGGAGACCAAGGACAACAAGCAGGGCGAGGACAAATTTGCCGACTACGAATTTGTGTAAAAAAGAACCGGCCTTCTGAAGGCCGGTTCTTTTTTACGTCAGAAGGAACAGCGGACGATACATGTCAGAGTCTGCCCATCCACCTTACAGGTAATGGTGGTATGTCCGGACCCCACCGGCTTCACCACGCCGTCGGCGGAGATGGTGGCCACCGAGGTGTCGCCGATACTCCAGGTGGGGGTGGAGGAGGTGCCAATCACCTTCATCTGTACCGAGGGGTTGTCCTTGGCGGAGAAGGTGAAGTCGGTCTTGTTCAGAGACAGGCTGCCCGAGCTGGTGGAACCGCCGGAGCTGCCCGAGCTGCTGCTGGAGGTGCCGCTGGTGACCTGGTTGTAAACCAGCACGGTCTGGTCGGCGGCGCCAGGCAGGGAGGCGGTGATGGTGGCGCTGCCCCGCTTGGTGCCGTGGCTCACCTTGCCGTTTTCATCCACCGAGACGATGGACGGGTCGCTGCTGGTCCAGGTGATGGTGCCGGTGGAGCCGGCGGGCACGAAGGTCACGTGGATGGTGATGGGGTCGGGGTAGCGGTCGGAGAAGGAGAACTCCGTCTTGTCCAGGGTAAAGCCGGTGGCGGTCTGCCCCTCAGGCAGGGTGTTCTCCGGCGTGGGCTGGACCGAGGGCTCCACCGGAGCGGCGGAATCCTCCGGGCCGGGGGTCTCGGACTCCACCACCGGAGCGGAGTTCTCCGGCGGGACGGAGGAGCCGGGTTCGGTATGTCCCTTGCTCACCAGGGGCATGATGATGGTGAGGACGATGATCACCGCCGCCACAATCAGGCCCAGAGAGATAACAATACCCACAATCCGCAGCGGAGACGGGCTGCCGCCGTAGCCGCCGCCACGGGTATTGGTGACTAACCGCTTGCCGCCCCGGGCAGGAGCGGCCTCCTCCTCATAGTCGCCGTCCTCGTCGTAATTCTGCTCGATCTCGTCACAGAAAGGGCAATGCTTATATGTAGAGGAGTAGTCCTCCCCGCAGTATGGGCAGTGGATCATTTTGGGCTGGTCGCCCCGATTTCTTCTGGATGCCATGGGAAATCCCTCCGATCGACATTCTGAGACCATTTTACAACGACTGCCCGCCATCCGTCAACGGCGGGGAATAAAATGTAAAGGTTTTTTAATATTTATGTCAACTTCAACCCGCCTTGCGTTACCGGCGGCAATGGGATATAATACGGCACAGCAGAGTAAAAACGGAGGTGTGGCGGCATGAAAAGCTCCATCAGCGCCGCGGAGGTACACAGACAATACAGCGAAGGCGTGTCCGCCTTCCGGCGGCAGATTGCCGACCCCGCCCTGCGGGTGAAGTTTACCCAGCAGGCCGATGTGTTCTTCCGGGCCTGCGCTTTGGGGGTGTGGCAGCGGGACGGGGCGGCCGTGACGCCCCGGCATGTGGAATACTACAACGCCATTTACGCCAAGGGAAACCCGGCCCCCACGATCCTGTTCTGGGAGCTGTCGTCGGCGGTGCTGGAGTACCCCGGCTTCAAGCCGCCGGAATTTTTTGCCCGGATGCGGGCCTGCGACAAGGTGTCGGGCACCGGCCTGGCCCGGCGGTTTATCGACCTGACCACCCTGATGCTGCTGCTCTTTGCGGCGGTGGACGACCAGGTGGGGGAAGCGGAGGCGGGGTTCGTCAATTCCTGCGCCGATACCCTCTCCACCCTGTGCGACAAGGATGGGCTGAAGGGAGAGCGGTCCCCTCTGGACGTGGGGGATTTTGTCACCCAGCGGCCTCAGCCCGCCCAGCCGGAGATGGCGGAGAAGCCCCAGGAGGCCCCCCAGGCGGAGGAGGAGCCGGCCCCCACCCTGGAGGAGTTGCTGGAGCAGCTGGACGGCCTGTGCGGCCTGGAGAAAGTAAAGGCCGATGTGAAGAGCCTCATCAACCTGGTGAAGGTGCGCAAGCTCCGGCAGGAGCACGGTCTGCCCGTACCCCCCATGAGCCTCCACCTGGTTTTTATGGGCAATCCGGGCACCGGCAAGACCACCGTGGCCCGGCTGCTGGCCCAGATCTACAAGGCCATGGGGGTGCTGTCCAAGGGCCAGCTGGTGGAGGTGGACCGCTCCGGCCTGGTGGCTGGGTTTGTGGGCCAGACCGCCATCAAAACCGGCGAGGCGGTCCAGAAGGCCCTGGGAGGCGTGCTGTTCATCGACGAGGCCTATGCCCTGGCCAACCAGGACAACCCCAACGACTTCGGCCGGGAGGCCATCGAGACCCTGCTCAAGGGCATGGAGGATCACCGGGCGGACCTGGTGGTGATCGTGGCGGGGTACACCGAGCTGATGGACCGTTTTATCCACGCCAACCCCGGCCTGGAGAGCCGGTTCAACAAGTATTTCTACTTTGAGGACTATACCGGGGACCAGCTGATGGAGATTTTCCGCTCCATGTGCGAGAAGAACGGCTACACCCTGGACGAGAGCGGACAGGCCTGCGCCGCCAGGCTGCTCCACCACCTGTACGAGAACCGGGACGAGAACTTCGGCAACGCCCGGGACGTGCGCAACCTGTTCGAGCGGGCGGTGGCCCGACAGGCCGACCGGGTGGCCGCTCTGGAGCAGCCGGACAAGGAGGCGCTCATGGCCCTCACCGAGGCTGATCTGCAGGAGGCCACCCAGGCATGACAAAACCCCCGCCGCTCCGGCGGGGGTTTGCGTTTGCCGTTATCCATGGGCGCGATGCAGGGCGGCCCTTGTCCAGGCGTTCAAAAACAGGAGCAGAAGGCCGCCAGACAGGGCGTAGCCGGCAGCCCAGGGCATGTCCGGGGCGA
This sequence comes from Candidatus Flavonifractor merdavium, assembly GCA_019119335.1. Taxonomy (GTDB): domain Bacteria; phylum Bacillota; class Clostridia; order Oscillospirales; family Oscillospiraceae; genus Flavonifractor; species Flavonifractor merdavium. The sequence goes on along the minus strand of DWXF01000039.1, from coordinate 49,013 downwards.
ACAGGGCGTATCCGAACAGCATGAGCAGGACGGCGGCCAGGAAGAACCCGGCTCTGGACGTCTTGGCGCGCCGGGAGAGGCCGGACAGGTGAAAGACCTCCAGAGGGTGAATGGAGCGGCCCTTTTCCATCCGGATGCCCGCAAGGAGGGTGCACAGGTTCAGCGCGGCAAGCACCCAGATTGCCATGAGCCAGAGAACGGGAATAAACAGCAGGGAGGCCTGGTTGTCGGTTCCTGCTATCCCCCGGCCCATCACGCCGGCGGAGCCGCCAAGGAAGAAAGCCCCGTTGACCAGGGAAACGGCGCACATGGCGGACCAGAATACCCATTTTTTCATAGTGGTACCTCCTTTACCGCTATCCTATCACCGGGGAGATCGAAAGTCAATTGATTTATATTGAAAAACAATAAAGGCTGTGGGCACAGAAGTGCCCACAGCCTTTATTACGTGTATTACGCCCTGGCGGGCTGCTCCGCCTTTGCCAGCTTGACGCAGGCGGCGATCACGCCGAACAGGAACCAGTAGGTGAACATGTTCCGGGGATAGAACCAGGTGTACTCCGCCAGGCCGATGACCATGATGCCGCAGAAGGCGCCGATGGCGGCGGCCAGCATCCGGCGCAGCCGGGGGGCGGCGGCCCGGAGGGCTTTGACGCCCTTTTTCAGCTGCCACAGCAGCAGGCCCAGGAAGGACAGAATCCCCCAGATGCCCGCCTCCCCCCACATCTGCAAATAGTTGTTGTGGGTGTGGATGGGGTAGGAGCCGTCAAAGTTGGTGGGATAGGTCTGGAACACCTTTTTCATGATGTCGCTGCCCAGGCCAACTCCCCGGTGCCAGTAGTCCTTCATCAGGTTGGCGGTGGTGTCGTAAATGGTGAAGCGGTACTGGGTGGAGGAGTCCTGGGTGTTGGTAATGGTGAGGATCCGGTTGTAGATGGTCTCCGGCAGGAAGGGAATGGCGGCCAGACCCAGAAGCAGCAGCACCGGGATCCAGCGCCAGTCCAGCAGGGCCACAAAGACCACTACCGCCAGAGCCAGGCCGATCCAGCTGGCCCGGCCGTAGGTGTAGCCGATAGCCACCACCCCCAGGACCAGAGAGAGCAGGGAGAGCGCCTTTCCCCGCCAGCGGCAGTTGAGGAAGAGGGCCAGGTCCAGGGGCAGCAGCATCTCCAGCTGCTCGGCGAAGTTGTTGGGATTGTCAAAGAAGGAATACACACGGCCGGGCATACCGGCGTTGACCACCATGTCCTGCTGGGAGGGTACCACCTCCACCCCGATATAGCCCTGATAACAGCCGTACAGGGCGGCCACGGAGAGGCCCAGCACCGCCAGGGACACCATCAGCTGGAGCTGCTCATACTTGTGCACCGCGCTCACCACCACCAGCACGATCAAAAAGCTGGTGAGATGGAAGGCGAAGAACCGCATGGACATGCGGGTGGACAGGGAGCCCAGCAGTGCCAGGCAGATGAAGGCCATATAGATACTCATATAGGGCCCCAGGGTATCCAGCTCCAGACGGTAGTGCCGCCGGGAGGCGCTGCCCGCGATGAACAGCGCCGTCAGGGCCACCGCTCCCATCAGGGCGTAGGTGTTGTTCCAGGCGTTGTGGGGGGCCATCAGCATCACGGTCATGAACAGGCCCAGGAAGAAGAAGGTGGCGCCGCCCAGGGCGGTGAGCAGGCGGCAGAACAGGCTGGCTTCCCACACCGGCCGGCCCGCCTTCCAGATGACCTTGACGATGGCGCAGGGGATGTTGACAATGGCGGTAAACAGCCGGCAGGACAGACTGCCCGTCCAGGCCCGGGACACAACCCCCTCCCGCCAGGCGAAGTTCCACAGCACGCTGCCGGACAGCAGCCGGGCCGCGCCCCGCTCCAGCCCCCGGCAGAGGCGGTTGACCCCGCTGTTGGCCGCGGCATGTTTCAGGCCCAGCCAGATGGCCAGGAAGAACCGCAGAACGTAACTACTTTCGGTAATTGCCATAGTATAAATTCCTTTTTACAATCAGTTTTCCAGGGCCTTGCGGTAGACCTCAAAGGTGGCCCGGGCCATTTTGTGGATCTCAAACTTTTCCTGGATGGTGCGCAGGGCGTTTTCCCGGCACCGGGCCAGAAAGTCCGGGTCCTCCAGAAACCGCTTCATGGCCTCCGCCATGGAGTCCGGGTTGTCGTACTCCACCAGCAGTCCGCAGCCCGCCTCGTCATTGACGATGTCCGAGTTGCCCCCCATGTCGGTGGCGATCACCGGCAGCCCGGCGGCCATGGCCTCAATGATGAGGAAAGACAGGGCCTCGTGCTGGGAGGAGTTGACGTACAGGTCGGAGCCCTTGTACAGGTTCTTGATGTCCTTGCGGAAGCCGATGAATTTCACCTGCTCCTCCAGACCCAGCTCCTTCACCTGGGCCTTGCTGGGCTCCAGCAGGGGGCCGTCCCCCGCCAGCACCAGGGTGAAGGGTCTGTCGGTCAGCCCGGTGAGCTTCTTCACCGAGTTAATGAGATACTTATGCCCCTTGTCCTCGGCAAACCGGGAGGCGCACAGCATCACAAACCGGTCCTCCGGCAGGCCCAGCTCGCTGCGCAGGGTGGACTCTGAGCGCTCACCCGCCCAGGCCTCCGGGTCCACGGAGTTGAAGATGACCTGGATGCGCTCGCCGCTCCAGCCGTTGGCCATGAGCTGCTCCCTGCCCCGGTTGCACACGGCGATCATCTGGTCCTGCCGCTTGTCCATCAGCCGGTTGGTGAACCGGGTGACAAAATCGTTGGCCAGCACGAAGTGGTTGGTGTACACCACCCGGAGGGAGGGATAGTATTTTTTGGCCAGCAGGGCGGTGTAGTGCTCCCGCAGGTAGTGACAGTGGACCAGCTGGATGTCCCACTCCGCGCACAGAGCGGCCAGCTCTCTGGCGGCCTTCTTGTCGAACCGGCGGCGCATCTCCACCCGGCGGCAGGGCACCCCCATCTCCTCCAGCCGCTCCACCAGCAGCCCGCCTTCGTTGTAGGCGAAAAAGGGCTGCACCAGGCCGTCCTGAGAGAGGTAGCGCACCAGGGTTTCCACATACCGCTCGGTGCCGGCCTTGCCGGCAAAGTTGAGCAGATAGAGTACCTTCAGCATAGAGGATGATCCCCTTTCCGCAGTGATTTGGCAGAGTTTATTGTACAGGAAACCGGCGGGAAAAGCAACCGGCACTTACCCCTGGGGCAGCAGATAGATCACGCACAGGGCGGCGAACAGCAGGCAGAAGCAGATCACGCCCGGATTCTCAAAGAACACCCGCCAGGTCCACCGGGCGGACAGGGGAGAGGGGGAGGGGGCGAAGCGGACCTCCCGCCGCAGCGCCACCAGAAAGACGATGCCCACCGCAATGGCTACCAGGACCAGCAGGCTCAGCAGTCCCTCGCCCGCCGCCCCCAGGGGCTCCAGCAGGGGGAGGATCAGCACCGAAATGCTGTTGACCATGGCGTGCAGCAGCATCACCTGCCACAGCCGCCCCGTCCGCAGGGCCACATAGGCGAACACCAGCCCGATGGCAAAGGCATAAAACACCTGGTTCAGGTTGCCGTGGAACAGGCCGAAGCACAGGGCGGAGGCCACCACGGCGAATTTCTCGCCATAGGGCCGCAGCCGGTCCAGCAGCAGCCTGCGGAACATGAGCTCCTCCGTAATGGGGGCGATGACGCACCCCAGCAGGGTGGTGAGGGCCACAGGATAGCTCTCCATCTGCTCCACCGGGTTGACCACCGCCTCCCCCCGCAGCAGGCCGATGAGGGCGGTTATGGCCAGGGTGGCCATGTTGGTCAGGTACATCAGGGCCAGGACGATGAGGTAAATCTGGAAAAAACGGGCGGGGCCCAGCGGCCGACCCGGCTCCGAGGGCGGGGCGTCCACCCGGCGGATCATGAGGCAGAAGGCGGGAAAGCCCACCCCGTAGGCAGAGACCACCGACAGGGTCCACAGAAAAATGGGGTCGGACAGCAGCGCGGGGGCCAGCAGGCCCGCCAGAGCGGAGACCACCACCTGTACCGTCAGCATGGCCAGCATCTGGGCAAACAGGGCCCAGCCCAGCTGAGAAAAATATTGGCAATGGACCCGCAGCTCGGAGGGAGCCGGCCGGCCCAGGGGTTTCACGCGCCAGTCTTGCATAGGGGAGCCTCCAAAAGGGGAATATTTTTCTCTATTATAGCAGGAAAGGGGAAACCGGGCAAGGAACGAAATGTTGACAAGCTCTTTTTCTGTGATACAATATCTTGTGCTATTGTCAATTTACCAGGAGGAGAGAAGATCTATGCCCATATCAGAAAACGCCAAGGCGGTGCTGGAGCGGCGCTACCTGGCCCGGGACGAGCAGGGGAACCCCACCGAGACGGTGGACGGCCTGTTTCACCGGGTAGCCAACGCCATTGCCGAGGGGGACCGGCACTTTGACCCCAAGGCCGACGTGGTGGCCACCGCCAGGACCTTTTACGAGATGATGACCAACCTGGACTTTCTGCCCAATTCCCCCACCCTGATGAACGCGGGGCGGCCCCTGGGCCAGCTGTCGGCCTGCTTCGTGCTGCCGGTGGCCGACTCCATGGAGGATATTTTTGACGCCATCAAGAACGCCGCCCTGATCCACAAGAGCGGCGGCGGCACCGGCTTTTCCTTCTCCCGCCTGCGGCCCAACGGCTCCACGGTGAACTCCACCGGCGGGGTGGCCAGCGGCCCCATCTCCTTCATGAAGGTGTTCAACGCCGCCACCGAGGCGGTGAAGCAGGGAGGCACCCGCCGGGGCGCCAACATGGGCATCCTGCGGGTGGACCACCCGGATATTATATCCTTTATCACCTGCAAGAACGATACCTCCGAGATCACCAACTTCAACATCTCCGTGGGCATTACCGAGGCCTTTATGGAGGCGGTGGGGAAGAACCAGCCCTACGACCTGGTGAATCCCGCCACCGGCCAGGTCACCGGCCAGCTCAACGCCAGGGAGGTCTTTGACACCATCGTTCAGTCCGCCTGGCAGACCGGGGAGCCGGGGATCATCTTCCTGGACCGGCTGAACCGGGACAACGTGGTGCCCGGCCAGGGGGAGATCGAGTCCACCAACCCCTGCGGGGAGCAGCCCCTGCTGCCCTATGAGAGCTGCAACCTGGGCTCCATCAACCTGGTCAATCACCTGACCCGCACCGTGGCCGGCTGGGTGCTGGACCGGGCCAAGCTGGAGCGGACCATCCGCAACGCTGTCCACTTCCTGGACAACGTCATTGAGGTCAACCAGTACCCCCTGCCCGAGATCGACCAGATGACCCGCTCCACCCGGAAAATTGGCCTGGGGGTCATGGGCTTTGCCGACATGCTGCTGTACATGGGCGTGCCCTACAACAGCGAGGAGGGCGTGGCCCTGGCCGGGGAGATCATGGACACCATCAACACCATCGGCCACCAGGCCAGCCAGGAGCTGGCCGAGAGCCGGGGGCCCTTCCCCCTCTTCGGGGAGAGCATCTACAAGGACGGCAAGCCCCTGCGCAACGCCACCGTCACCACCATCGCCCCCACCGGCACCCTGTCCATCATCGCCGGAGTGTCCTCCGGGGTGGAGCCGGTGTTTGCCTACGCCTATATCCGCAACGTGATGGACAACACCCACCTCATCGAGACCAACCAGATCCTGAAGGACAGGCTGGTGGAGGCGGGCATCTATTCCGAGGAGCTGATGCGCAAGATTGTGGAGCAGGGCTCCCTGGCCCACGTGGACGGCATCCCCGAGGATATCAAGCGGGTGTTCGTCTGCGCCCACGACGTCTCCCCCATCTGGCACGTGAAGATGCAGGCCGCCTTCCAGGCCTACACCGACAACGCGGTGAGCAAGACGGTGAACTTCCCCAACTCCGCCACCCGTGAGGAGGTGGCCGAGGTCTACCGGATGGCCTTTACCCTGGGGTGCAAGGGCACCACCATCTACCGGGACGGCAGCCGCAACGAGCAGGTGCTCAACATCGGCAAGGTCAACGACGGCAAGGATACCCCCGCCCCCACCGGCCGGGTGTGCGAGGAGTGCCAGATTCCCCAGGAGGCCTACGGCCACATCCAGCCCCGGCCCCGGCCCGCCGTGACCACCGGCTTTACCGAGAAGGTGCGCATCGGCTGCGGCAATCTGTATATTACCGTCAACTACGACGAAAACGGTATCTGCGAGGTGTTTACCAACACCGGCCGGGCGGGAGGCTGCCCCAGCCAGAGCGAGGCCACCGCCCGCCTGGTCAGCGTGGGTATCCGCTCCGGCATGGACCCCAAGGAGATCATCCAGCAGCTCAAGGGGATCCGCTGCCCCTCCTGCCTGCGGCAGGCGGGGGTGCCGGTGACCTCCTGCCCCGACGCCATTGCCAAGGCTCTGGAGAAGGTGCTCAAGGTGTCCCAGAACGGGAATCATGAGCCAGCCCCCGCCCCCATCAGCTCCACGGCCAAGGCGGCCGCCCCCATTCCCCGGCCGGGGATGACCCCCGCCGAGGCCAAGCTGGCCAAGTTCTGCCCCGAGTGCGGGGCCAGACTGGAGCACGAGGGAGGCTGCGTTACCTGCCGGGACTGCGGCTACTCCAAGTGCGGATAACAAAACAGAACCCGGGCCCGCCGTCGCAGACGGCGGGCCCGGGTTTTTTTGTCGTTCAGGCCTCCCCCTCCGGGACGCCGCAGGTCAGCAGCTTCAGACCGGTTTCGGTGGCGCAGCGGAAGGAGGGCACCCCGTGGGGGACAAAGAACTCCTCCCCCTGCCTGACCGGCAGCGTGCCGCCCACCCAGCGAAGTTCTCCCGCCCCCTCCAGAACCAGCAGAACCTGGAACGAGGGGTTGGACACCTCCGCCAACCGGTGCTCCGGCCCCAGAGTCAGCTCGTCCATCCAGAAGCGGCCGGTCTGACGGGCGGAGATCAGCTTTTTCCGCCAGGGCTCCGACGCCTCCGGCAGAGGGGCGGACAGGTGCCTGCGCAGCAGCGCCTCCCGGCTCAGACAGTCAAAGGTGAAGCAGTCCATCATGCCGTCCATCCCGGCGGCGCCGTACATACTCTCTCTGGGCAGACGGGAGCCGTCGGGCCGGATGTATTCCGCCCGCAGGGTCAGGTCCACCGGCTCCTGAATTTCCGCCACCAGGCAGTCGCTGCCCAGGGCGTGGACGGTGCCGGCGGGGATGAAGTACACCTGGCCGGGCTGAATCTCGATTTTGTGGAGGCACTCCAGCATCCCGGCGGAGTCCTGGGCCTCGATCAGCGCCCGGAAGCCCTGGGGCGTCACCCCCGGCCGGAAGCCCAGCCAGATGTAGGCACCCGGCCGGGCGGAGAGCACATACCAGGCCTCGTCCTTGCCGTGGGGCAGGCCGAAGTATTTCATGGCCTTTTCCCCGTCGGGATGGGTCTGGATGAGCAGCCGGTCCCGGGAGTGGAGCAGCTTTAATAAAAACCCCAGGTCGGACCCCCAGCGCTTGGCGTGAGCCGTCCCCAGCCAGGCCGCCGGGTCTTCCGTCAGGCAGTCCCGGAGGAAACGGTCCGACCCGGCGAAGCGGGACAGGCCCACGGTGGTGCCGGGGCGGAGGGCGGAGGTGACCAGAGAGGCCACCCACATCTGGGAGCACACCGGGGCCTCCGGGCCATCCCCCAGAAACTCGTTGATCATCTCCCCGCCGGGGATGAGATAGTCCACCTTGTTGGGGGCCAGTTTACAGATTTTGTCCGGTGAAAATTCCATGCGTCCGCCTCTTTCCTTGTTTTTCGCCCTACCACCATACCGCGAAAGAGGCGGCCTGTCAAGCGGGCTCAGAACTCCTTCCGGTCATAGATGCCCAGCGAGACGGCGAAGGAGAGGGCGAAGCCGCCCACGCTGACCAGAGCGAACACCGCCGGCAGAGCGGCTGCCAGCCAGCCGGGGAGCTGGGGCATGTTGACGCCGTTGTTGGCCAGTCCGCCCAGCAGAACGATGCTGCCGAAGATGAGTACAAAGGTAATCATACTGACGATGCGGACCTTCTCCGCGCCATACTTCAGAAGAAAGGGGAGGATCACGGCGTCCAGCAGCAGGGTAACAGCGGCGCAGGAGAGAATGACCACGACTAATTCCTGGGGTGGGTTATCGATCAGCCCCGTGGCGGACATGCCCAGCATGATAGCGGTGCCCGCCAGGCCGCTGACCAGGATCACCAACAGGGTGAAGAGATATTTCCCCGCCACGATCCCCTTCCGTCCGGCAGGGGTGGCGGCGGCGTACCGGTCCCAGTGGGCGGCGTCGTCCAGAGCCACCGAGGACATGGGAATGGTAAGGCCGAACACGGAGACCAGGACGCCGATGATGGAGAAGTCAAACACCCCGGCCATGCAGAAGCCGCCGTAGACCACCACGAAGATCAGCAGGGTGGAGATCTGCTTTTTCAGGACCACGATATCCTTATAGAGCAGCCCTTTCATTGGGCATCCCCCTTTCCGGTAAACACCATAATGTCCTCCAGCGTGGCCGGGTCCACCGTCAGCGCCGGATACCGCCGGGCAAAGGCGTGGCGGTCCTTCACCAGAGCCTCGCAGCCGAACTGCCCCACCCGGCTGCCCGCCAGCAGGGCCCTGTCTATCTGCTCCAGCTCGGAGCGGCCGCACACCAGCTTGCCGTAGGTGTCCAGCAGCTCGTCCTTGGCCCCGGATACCGCCACCCTTCCATTGTGCAGGTAGGTGATATAGTCCGCCGCCTTCTCCAGGTCGCTGGTAATGTGGCTGGAGATGAGAATGGCGTGGTCCTCGTCCTGGATGAATTCCAGGAATTCGTCCAGGATCTCGTCCCGCACCACCGGGTCCAGGCCGGAGGTGGCCTCGTCCAGAATCAGCAGCCGGGGCCTGGCGGCAAAGGCGGCGGCGATGGCCAGCTTCATCTTCATGCCCCGGGAGAACTCCTTCACCGTCTTTTTGCCGGTGAGGCCGAATTTTTCCAGATAGTGGTCAAACAGCTTGCCGTCCCAGCGGGGATACAGCCCCGCCAGCACCTTCCCCACCTGCTGGGGCCGCAGCACATCGTGGAACAGCACCTCGTCCAGCACCACCCCGATGTCCCCCTTGACCGCCCGCTCCTCCTTCCGGTTGTCCCGCCCAAAGACGGTGATCTCCCCGCCGTCCCGGCGGACCAGGTTCAGGATACATTTGATGGTGGTGGATTTGCCCGCCCCGTTCTCCCCGATGAGGCCCATGATGGTGCCCCCGGGCACGGTGAAGGATACGTCCTCCAGCTTGAAGGCGCCGTAGTCCTTGCTCAGATGGGATACTTCCAATGCGTTATTCATGTTCGTCCTCTCCATACAGAAGATGTAAGGTCTCGGTCAGCTCGGCCAGGGTGATCCCGCCGGTCCTGGCGATGTCCACCGCCTGGGACAGATGCTCCTCCGCCCGGCGGAGGGTCTCCTCCCGGACCAGCTCCAGGTTCCGGGGAGCCACAAAGCACCCCTTCCCCGGTACGGTGGTGATAAACCCCTCCCGCTCCAGCTCCTCATAGGCCCGCTTGGTGGTGATGACTGATATGCGCAGCTCCTTGGCCAGCAGCCGCATGGAGGGAAGGGCCTCCCCCTCGGCCAGCTCCCCCCGGAGAATGAGGCCCTTCATCTGCCGGGTGATCTGGTCGTAAATGGGCACGCCGCCGGAGTTGCTGATGATGATATCCATGGTGCACCTCTTGCTGTTATTACTGTATATACTCTACATATACAGTAATAACACATACATACACACTTGTCAAGGGGAGAAACAAAAAAATCCCGGACGCTCCGCAAGGAGCGTCCGGGGAGGTCAGGCCGCATGCCTGGGGCGTTTCCACCGGCCGGAGCGATAAAACCACCAGCCCACCGGCACCGAGCTGGACACGGCGATGCCGCAGGCCAGATAGACGCCATAGACGCCCATCAGACGCTCCAGCACCACCGCCAGCACCAGCCGCACCACGATGCAGTTGAGAAAGGAGTTCCACATGATGAACACCGTGTGTCCCGAGCCGGTGGCCAGGGTGTTGTAGGAGAACATGCCGGCGTAGAACAGCTGGCAGATGATCTCGATACGCAGGTTGATGACGGCCCAGCGCTGCACCTCCGGGTCGGGGGTGAAGAGGGTTACCAGCCAGGGGGCCAGCAGCTCTGCCAGCAGGATGATCACCGCCGCCATAGCCAGAGAGAGCTTCAGACAGGTTTTCATCACCTGCTCCGCCCGGTCGTACAGCCCCGCCCCCAGACACTGGGCGCACATGGTCCCCGCCCCGGTGGTGAGGGCGGAGAGGAAGAGCTGGCAGAAATCCCGGATCTTGTTGGAGGCGCCGTTGCCGGCGGACACCGCCACGCCGTATTTGTTGATCAGGGTGAGCACCACCAGCCAGGACACGCTGGCGATGGTCCACTGGAGGGCCACCGGCAGGCCCAGCTTCAGGGTGAGGGACACCACCTGCCGCCTGGGCCGCAGGTGGCGGAGGGTGAGCCCCAGCATCTCCCGGTGGCGGAGGCTGAAGCACAGCGCCATGAGGAAGGACACCCCCTGGCCGGTGACGGTGGCCAGGGCGGCCCCCGCCACCCCCATGCGGCACACCGCCACAAGGAGGATGTCCAACACCACATTGAGGCTTACCGACAAAATGATGCAGTACAGCGGCACCCGGGAGTTGCCCACCCCCCGCAGCACGGCGGACAGGGCGTTATACCCGAAGATAAACAGCAGCCCGCCGCCGCAGATGCCCAGATAGGCCGCCGACTCCTCCAGGGCGGGGGAGCGAAGCAGCACCAGAAAGGGCCGGCCCAGCAGCAGAAGCAGGACGGTCAGAAGCACGCCGGCGGCCAGACCCACGGTGAGGGTGTTGCCCGCCGCCTGCTTCCGCTTTTCCTCCTCTCCGCTGCCGAAGTATCGGCCCACCAGGATGTTGCCGCCCACCGTCAGGCCGATGGCCAGCTGGGTGAGCATGTTCATGATCACGCTGGCGGTATTGATGGCGGAAATGCCGGTGTCCCCGATAAAGTGGCCGGCGATGATGATGTCAGTGATGCTGTAAACGGCCTGCAGCAGGCTGGAGGCCACCAGCGGGGCGGCGTAGCGGAGCAGCTTACCGCTGACGCTGCCCTGGGTCAAATCGGTTTGCAAGGCGGACATGCTTGTACGCTCCCTCTCTTCCAAGTACATGTAGTTTACTCCCCCTCCCGCTGCCGCGCAATCCCCACCAGACGGTTAGCCGCTTTCCTGCCGGTAGGCCTTGCCACCGCCTGCGGGAACAGGTATCATAAAGATATCCGGAGCGAAATGGAGGAATATGCCATGTATGCGCCTGTCCTGGAGATCGATACCCGAAAAGTAGCAGAAAACGCCCGGAGGCTCCACACCTTCTGCGGCGAGCGGGGGGTGGAGCTGGCCTTTGTCACCAAGGGCTTTTCCGCCCGGCCGGAGGTGATCCGGGCGGCCATGGAAGGAGGGATCACCTCCTTCGCCGACAGCCGGATGAAAAACATTATCTCCGCCAAAAGGGCTATCCCCGACCTGAAGTACCTGCTCATCCGCGTCCCCGCCCCCGACGAGGCGGAGGAGGTGGTCCGCTGGGCGGACTGGAGCCTTCAGAGCCAGATCGAGGTGATCCGGGCGGTGTCGGACGCCGCCCTCCGCCAGGGTAAGGTCCACCCCATCATCCTCATGATCGACGTGGGCGACCTGCGGGAGGGGGTGTTCGGCCGGGAGCAGCTGGACGAGATCGCCCCGCAGATCAAGGCCTGCCCCGGAGTGAAGCTGGTGGGTCTGGGCACCAACGTGGGCTGCTACGGCAGCATCCTGCCCTCGGTGGAAAACACCAAAATCCTGGTGGAGCTGCGGGACTACCTGAACGAGACCTACGGCTTTTGCATCACCACTCTCTCCGGCGGCTCCACCTGCACCCTGGGACTGCTGGAGGACGGGACGCTGCCCGCCGGGATCAACCAGCTGCGGGTGGGGGAGGGGGTGCTCTTTGGGGAGGACACCACCGGCAGCCGGTTTCTGGAGGGCTGTCACCACGACGCCTTTACCTTCAGGGCCCAGGTGGTGGAGCTGCGCCGCAAGCCCTCGGTGCCCATCGGGGAGCACGGCCGGGATGGCAAAGGGGACACCCCGGAATATCCAGACCGGGGCGTGCGCCTGCGGGCCATCTGCGCCGCCGGCAAGCAGGATGTGGCCTGGGCTGCCCTCACTCCCACCCTGCCGGGGGCCGGGATGATCGGGGCCAGCTCCGACCACCTGATCGTGGACGTGGAGGACTGCGGCGGACAGGTGAAGGTGGGGGACTGGATGGAGTTCCGGTGCGGCTATATGGCGGTGCTGGACGCCACCACCTCCGCCTATGTGGATATTGTGGTGAAATAGTGGGCAAAAATGCCCCGGGTCGGGAGACCCGGGGCATTTTGCATGGTTTGATAGATTCAGATAGGCTTGTCCAGCGGAGCCACCACCGTAAGGTAGGTGTGGCGCAGGAAGAGCACGCACAAAAGCAGGGAGGCCACCTCGGCGATGGGGAAGGCCAGCCACACCGCGTTTACGTTTCCGGTGAAGGAGAGCAGGAAGGCGGCGGGGAGGAGCACCACCAGCTGCCGGACAATGGAGACCACCATGCTCAGCACCCCGTTGCCCAGGGCCTGGAAGGCGGAGGAGCAGATCACGTTGAACCCGGCGAACACAAAGCACAGGCTGATGATCCGCAGGGCGGGCACGCCGATGCGCAGCATATCCGCCGACGCCTCAAAGAGGCTCAGAATGGGGGCGGGGAACAGCTGGATGACCACCAGGCCCACCAGCATAATGCCCACCGCCAGGGCGGAGCCAAAGCGGATGGCCTCCATCAGCCGCTGCTTCTTCCGGGCGCCGTAGTTGTAGGACACGATAGGCACCAGACCGTTGTTCAGGCCGAACACCGGCATAAATACAAAGCTCTGCAGCTTGAAGTAGACGTTGAACACCGCCACCGCCGTGGAGGTGAAGGAAATGAGAATCAGGTTCATGCCGAAGGTCATGATGGAGCTGATGGAGTTGAGCACGATGGTGGGCAGACCCACGCTGTAAATCTGGCCGATGATCCTCCCGCTGGGGCGGAAGCCCTTCAGGGTGGGCTGGATATCGTGGTTGCGGGTCATGTTGAAAACCAGAGCCAGAATGGCCGCCACAATCTGTCCCAGCACGGTGGCCGCCGCCGCTCCGGCTACCCCCATCCGGGGGAAGGGCCCCAGGCCGAAGATGAGCACCGGGTCCATAATGATGTTGATGATGGCCCCCACGCCCTGGGTGATCATGGTGTAGAAGGTGCGGCCGGTGGCCTGGAGCAGCCGCTCAAATATAACCTCCAGAAACAGGCCGAAGGACAGTCCGCCGCAGATGCGCAGATAGGCCGCCCCCTGCTGGACGATGGCCGGGGTGGCCTTCTGGGCCACAAAGAAGGGCTGGGCAAACAGCAGCGCCGCCGCCATAAACACCAGCGCGCTGAGCGCCGACAGCAGTACCCCGTTTTCCGCCGAGCGGTTGGCGGTCTGCTGGTCTTTGGCGCCCAGGCTGCGGGAGAGCAGGGCGTTGACGCCCACGCCGGTACCCACCGCCACGGAGATCATCAGGTTCTGGAAGGGAAAGGCCATGCCCACCGCGGTGAGGGCGTCCTCGCTGACCTTGGCCACAAAGTAGCTGTCCACCACATTGTAAAGGGCCTGCACCAGCATGGAGACCATCATGGGCAGAGACATGGAGAGGACCAGCCGCTTGACGGGCATGACCCCCATTTTGTTTTCACCGGTTTGTGACATAGTTCGCCTCCTGCCGTAAAATATCGCCGCAGCATACCGCTGCGGCGATGAAAAAAGGGGTTGACTTGGTTTTCCTATTCTATCGAAATCAAAAACATTCGTCAATAGCTTTAACCGCGGAAAAAGAAATTTTTCCGCACCGTGGGACAGGAACCGCCATAAGCTGGAGTGCGGAAATCAAACATTCCCATACCTTTGGCAAGGAGATGGACACGATATGAGCACTCAGTTTCTCAATACCCTCCGGGTGGGGGAGAGCGGCGTGGTGGCCCACGTGGCCGGGGAGCGGGCCATGTGCCGGCGGCTGTTTGACCTGGGGCTGGTCCCCGGCACCACCGTCACCTGCACCGCCGTCAGCCCGGCGGGAGACCCGGCGGCCTACCTGATCCGGGGGGCGGTGATCGCCCTGCGGGGCAGGGACGCGGCGGGGGTGCGCCTGGCGGAGGAGGTGTGGGCGTGACCGGTCCGGAGGAGCGGGTGGTGGCCCTGGCCGGCAACCCCAACGTGGGCAAGTCCACGGTGTTCAACGCCCTCACCGGCCTGCGCCAGCACACCGGCAACTGGCCGGGTAAAACGGTAGTCACTGCCCATGGCCGCTGCCGCCACCAGGGCCGGGACTATGCGCTGGTGGATCTGCCCGGTACTTACTCCCTGATGGCCCGCTCTGCGGAGGAGGAGGCGGCCCGTGATTTTTTCTGCTTCGGCGGAGCCCACGGAGCGGTGGTGGTGTGCGACGCCACCTGCCTGGAGCGCAACCTGAATCTGGTGCTCCAGGTGCTGGAGCTCCAGCGGCGCACCGTGGTGTGCGTCAACCTGCTGGACGAGGCCCGGCGGAAGGGAGTGGAGGTGGATCTGGAGGCGCTCTCCCGCCGGCTGGGCGTGCCGGTGGTGGGGACCAGCGCCGGACGGGGCGCCGGCCTGACCGAGCTGATGGACCGGGTGGCCGAGACCCTGGACCGGCCGGAGCCCCCCACGCCCCTGACGGTGCGCTATCCCCCGGCGGTGGAATTTGCCGTGGCCAGCCTCACCCCTCTGCTGGCCCGGCGGCTGCGGGGGCGGCTGCCGGCCCGGTGGGCCGCCCTGCGGCTGCTGGAGGGTGACCCCTCCCTGCTCCAGGCCCTGTCCGACGCCCTGGACTGGGACCCCCGGTCTGACGGGGAGGTGTGGGGGGCGGTGGCGCAGGCCAGGGAGGAGCTGGCCCACAGCGGTCTGGACCCGGCGGAGCTGGGGGGCGTGGTGGCCTCGGTCCTGCTGGAGACGGCCCGTGATATTGCCGGCGCCGTGGTGACCGCCCAACATGGGCCGGAGGAGGACCGGGACCGGAGGCTGGACCGCTTCCTCACCCACCGCTATACCGGCGTGCCCTTTATGGTCCTGCTGCTGGCGGGGGTGCTGTGGCTCACCATCCAGGGGGCCAACTACCCCTCCGCCCTGCTGTCCGACGGCCTGTTCTGGGTCCAGGACCGGCTGAGCGAGCTGTTTGTCTGGCTGGGCGCGCCGGAGTGGCTCCACGGAGCCCTGGTGCTGGGGGTGTACCGGGTGCTGGCCTGGGTGGTCAGTGTCATGCTCCCCCCCATGGCCATCTTTTTTCCCCTGTTTACCCTGCTGGAGGACTTTGGCTACCTCCCCCGGGTGGCTTTCCTGCTGGACCACGCCTTCCAGAAGGCCAGGGCCTGCGGCAAGCAGGCCCTCACCATGTGTATGGGCTTCGGCTGCAACGCCGCCGGGGTGGTGGGCTGCCGGATCATCGACTCCCCCAGGGAGCGGCTCATCGCCATGCTCACCAACAGCTTCGTCCCCTGCAACGGCCGGTTTCCCACCCTCATCGCCGTCATCACCATGTTCTTCGTGGGGGCGGAGGGCGGGGCGCTGGCGGGACTGTGGGCCGCCTTGCTGCTGACGGGGGTGATTGTGCTGGGGGTGTTCGCCACCTTCCAGGTCTCCCGTTTCCTCTCCGCCACCGTATTAAAGGGTGTGCCCTCCTCCTTTACCCTGGAGCTGCCCCCTTATCGGAAACCCCGGGTGGGGCAGGTGGTGGTGCGCTCCATCCTGGACCGCACCATCTTTGTCCTGGGCCGGGCGGCGGCGGTGGCCGCCCCCGCGGGGCTGGTGATCTGGCTGTGCGCCAACGTGACGGTGGGGGGCGTCACCGTCCTGGACCACATCACCGGATTCCTGGACCCCTTCGCCCGGCTCATCGGGCTGGACGGGGTGATCCTGGCCGCCTTTATCCTGGGCTTTCCCGCCAACGAAATCGTCATCCCCATCGCCATCATGGCCTACCTCTCCACCGGCACCATTCAGGAGGCGGAGGGCCTGGGCGCCCTCCACCGGCTGCTGACCGACAACGGCTGGACCTGGCTGACGGCGGTGTGTACCCTGCTGTTCTCCCTGTTCCACTGGCCCTGCTCCACCACCTGCCTCTCCATCGCCAAGGAGAGCGGCAGCGTGAAGTGGACGCTGCTGGCGGTCCTCTTGCCCACCGGGGTGGGGGTGGGGCTGTGCTTCTGCGTGGCCACGGTGGCCCGCCTGCTGGGCCTGGCATGAAAAAGGGGCTGCCGCAACTTGTTGCGGCAGCCCCTTTTTGATATACTGCGGGCTATCCCTCCAGCAGGCGGCCCAGCTGGTCCACCGCCCCCTCCAGCAGCCGGGACACCGGCCCCTCGGACACACCGGAGACAAAAATATCGCACTGGTTCATGGGAATCAGGATCTTTTTGGCCGGGCTCTGGCCCACTGCCGCCGCCATGGCCGGGGAGATCTCCCCCATCAGCGCGTCTGCAATGACGATGCCTAGCGGCCCCAGAATCACGTCCGCCTTCCGGCAGGCCACCATCAGGGCGTTCTCCCCCGTGGCGCCCTGGGCCGCACCCCCCTTCAGAAGAGCGGCGGTGGCCATGCTGTTGGTGCCCACCGCCCGCACCTCCACCCCGGGAAACCGGGCCAGAATGGCCCGCACCAGCTGCTGCCCGATCCGGCCGCCCTGGCCGTCCACCACCAGGATCTCCATATGTATCTCCGCCCTTCTTTTTTCTCTTTTTTATATCATATCGGATTTGGCGGCGGCGCGCAAGGGGGCTGCATCCCCCGGCATGGGCTCCAGGTGCATTACCGAGATCTCATAGGCGGTGCGCTTTTCCGTGATCCCCTGATCTACCTTATTATAATCCCGGCTCTGAAACCGGCCGTCCAGCCGCAGGCCGTCCCCCACAGCCAGCTCCCCGCAGCACCGGGCCAGGGCCCCCCAGGCGATGCAGGGAAGGTAGTCCGCCCGGCCGTACCGTCGGTTCACCGCCAGCATCAGATCACAGATCTCCCGGCCCAGAGGGGTGCGGCGGAGCACCGGCGGCTTGCACAGCACCCCCGCCAGCACCAGACGGTTTTCATCCGGTCCGTTCCCCGGCCGGAGGGAGCGGGCGTGGAGGGTGATGACCAGCCGGCTGCCCCGCCCGCTCTTGTTGTTGAAGGAGCGCACCTCTCCCTCCACCTCCAGGGCCATCCCCGCCCGCACCGGACAGCGCTCCAGCAGCGTCCGGGGGGCGATGATGTTGATGCGGTCCGCCGAGCCCGACAGCCGCAGCACCTCCAGGGGAAACAGCTCGTATACCACGCCGTGGGTCTCATGGGACCACACCGGGTCCGCTGCCGCGGTGCCCCGGAGCAGCGCCCGGTTTTCATTCCAACCACTCTGCATATCCATCCACGCTCCTGCTTGTTTTGGGTAACTGTTGGATCTATATGCAGGTTTGTCCCAGGGTATGCCCCCTTACTGCTGGTTCTGCCAGTCGGCGGGGTAGACGAAGTAGAGGAACCGGGCGTGGCCGGTGACCGAGAACTCGATCCCGCTGCCCTTGGGGATATAGAGGAGCTCTCCCGGCCCGGCGGACACCGTCCGGCCGTTGCAGCGGATCTCCAGCCGCCCGCTGATTACATAGTCCATCTCGTCGTAATTCAGGGTCCAGGGGAAGGTGGTGTCCCGCATCTCCATGATGCCCACACCCAGCCGGGGGGACTGCTCCAGGGTGAACAGGTCCCGGGTGTACACCTGATCCCCCGGATTGCCGGTGTTCATCCGGTGCTCCTCCGTCACCGCCAGCTGCGGCACATTCACCGCCTGAACGCCGCCGCCCAGATGCTCGGAAAGCACCTGGCGGATGATGGCTTCCAACTGCGCTCTATCCATGGCGCGCCTCCTTTCGGGTCAGGAACATGGCCACCGCCACCGCGGTGATTCCCCCTACCAGCTTGCCCACGATCATGGGGAAGATCATGGTGGAATCAAAGCCCGCCGTAAAGCCCAGGTGGTCGCCGAACACAAAGGCCGCCGACACCGCGAAGGCCACGTTGATGATCTTGCCCCGGCGGTCCATGTCGTGGAGCATCTGGAACATGGGAATGTTGTTGGCCAGGGTGGCCACCAGGCCCGCCGCCGCCACGTCGTTCATGCCCAGCAGATGCCCCAGCTTCATCAGGGGCTTTTGAAAGACCTTGGTTATAACAAACACCAGGGGGAAGGCACCCGCCAGCACGATGGCGATGTCCCCCACGATGGAGATGCCCTCCTCAATGGGGTTGAGCCCCTCAATGAGAGTGAAGGGGGTAAGCTTTTGGATGATGGCCACCGCCAGGCCGATGGTGATGATGACCACGATGATCTTGCCGAACACCTGAAAGCCCTTCACCATGCCGTTGGGGATGAAGGCCAGCCCCAGGGCGATGAGCACCGCAAAGAGCACGATGGGCAGCAGATTGCGCACCACCATGCCCACCGGGAACCCGGCGATGAGGCCACCCACAAAGCTGCCGATGGGAATGGTGATCACACCCGCCAGCACGCCGGTGGCCAGACAGGGCCGGTCCTCCGCCTGAATGATGCCCAGGCCCACCGGAATGGTAAACACGATGGTGGGGCCCAGCATAGCCCCTACGATGAGCCCGCCGAACTGCCCAGCCTCGGGGGTGAGGGCCAGCTCCTGGGCCAGAGGGGCGCCCCCCATGTCGTTGGCCAGAATGGTGCCCGCGAACATGGCCGGGTCGGCGCCCAAAAACTGGTAGAAGGGCACCACCACCGGCCGCAGCAGATTGGCCAGCACCGGGGCCAGGCAGATGATGCCCACCATGGCCAGGGCCAGGGAACCCATGGCCAGGATGCCCTCCTCAAATTTTTCGCCCAGCCCGAAGCGGTTGCCGATGATCCGGTCGATGGCCCCCAGGGCCATGAACACCACCATCAGGTAGACGATGATCTCGTTGATGGACATTCAAGCATGTCCCCTTTCTTTTCCTTACGGGTCGATAATGCCCACAATGGCGGCGTCCACGGGGATATGTTCGCCCGCCGCCACCCGGGCGGCTCCGCCGGTGGCGATGAGCACCCGCTCGCCCTCCCCGGCGCCCACGCAGTCGGCGCATACCAGGGTGGTTTCCCCCACCTCCACCGTCAGAAAGGTCTGGCCAGTGAGGGCGGGGGATTTTTTGGTGGCCCATACCTTACCGGCCACTTGTCCCAATAACACAGACGCCCATCTCCCTCAGCCGCCGCTCCAGAGAGAGACAGCGGCGGTAAATCCCCGCCGGCGCGGTGCGGCGGTAGCGGCGGTACTCCATGGCCCGCCGGTCCAGGCACACCCGGGCCCCGGCCAGCAGAGCGGCCAGCACCTCGGTCTCCCCCGGACTGCCGGGGGCCAGAGCCGCCAGACGGCCCATGCAGTCCACCGGCAGCCAGGTGATTACCAGCGTGGCGCCCCGCCACTCCAGCCTCACGGCAAAATCATGCCCCGGTCGCCCTTTTTGAAGCCGCAGGCGTTGGCCTCGTCGTAGTCGATGTGGACGGCGGTGGCAAATTTTGGGGAGATGCGCACCTCCACCCCCTCAAAAACCACCGGCCGGGCGGTAAAGGCCTGCAGGCGCACCTCCTGGCCGTTTTCCACCCCGAACCGGGCGGCGTCGGCGGGGGTCATGTGGATGTGCCGCTTGGCGGCGATGAGCCCCCGGTCCAGGGTGACCAGCCGGTCCCCGTGGCGGATGGTGAGGCCGGGGGTGCCCGCAATGTCCCCCGACAGCCGCACCGGCGGCGTGAGCCCCAGGGCAACGCCGTCGGTGAGGGAGATCTCTACCTGGCTCTCCTCCCGTTCGGGGCCCAGCACCACCACGTTCTGCAAAATGCCCTTGGGTCCCACCAGGGTCACCCGCTCGGCGCAGGCAAACTGCCCGGGCTGGGACAGGTCCTTCACCCGGTTGAGCCGGTAGCCCGGCCCGAACAGGGCCTCCACATGGGCCCGGGACAGGTGGACGTGGCGGCCGCTGGCCTCCATCTCCACTGTCAGCCGCCGGACAATCTGTTCCGCCAGACGTTCCAGTGAAACGGTACTAATGGTGCTCATATTGTCCCCCCTTGAGCTTGCACATCATGATCCACATGAGAGAGCTGAGCCGGTTAAGCCCCAGGATGATGTCCCCCCTGGTCACCGCCCCGTCGGCATCCTGGAAGGCGGCGTAGGCGGACAGCTCGGTCTGCCGCACCAGGGTGCGCAGCCTGTTCACCGCCAGCAGGGCGGGGGAGTCGGTATGGGACGGGAGAAAGTGGGGCTGGCCCAGGTGCTTGTCCGGGTAGTGGGAGTACTCCCGCAGCTGTGCGGCGTTGTAGCCGCACAGGTTGAGTTCCTTCAACGGCTCGTCCAGTACGTCGCACCGGATGAAGTTGCGCACGAAGGAGAGAACCTCCTCCAGCTCGGCCACCAGCTTGGGGTAGTCCGCCGCCGCCCGCTGGGTCAGCAGGGTCTCCGCCTCCAGAGCGTCGATCATCCCCCGAAAGGCAATGCGGGGGTGGTCCTTGGGCACCAGGATATTGCCCTTCAGATGGGTCATGTGTTCCGGTTTTTCGACGAGGGTGGCGCCGAAGAGGGTGCGGTACCGGGCGGGGGAGGGGAGGTTCCCCTCCTCCCGCCCCTGGGGATACACCGCCTGGACCTTGTGGGCGGCCAGCCAGTCCCTGGCCCCGGGGGTGAGAGTCTGGCCCTTGTTCACCACCACCGGCCCCCGGGTGCCGTTGTCCGACATCCGGCGCACATCCTCGCGGGTGAGCAGCTCCATTTACTCGCTCATCCCCTCGCCGTGAGGCAGGATGTGGTCCACCTCGGCGTGGGGCCGGGGAATGACGTGGACGGAGATCAGCTCGCCCACCTTCTCGGCGGCGGCGGCTCCCGCGTCGGTGGCGGCGTTCACCGCACCCACGTCGCCCCGGACCATGACGGTCACCAGACCGCCGCCCACCTGCTCCTTGCCCACCAGCTGGACGTTGGCGGCCTTCACCATGGCGTCGGCGGCCTCAATGGCCCCCACCAGTCCCTTGGTCTCTACCATACCCAGTGCGTTTGTATTTGCCATCTTGCATTCTCCTTTCTGTTTGGGGGCGGCCTTGTGCCCGCCCCCCTTGGGGGAAGTTTTTGTTTTTGGCTTGGCCGAAGAGGTTTTTGCAACAGGCAGATGGGGTGCGCCCCCCACCTCTCCCGCCGCCTCCCCATTTCCGGCGTAGACGGTGTGCCCGATGTCCTCCTCCAGCCCCTCCGGGGCCTCGGCCAACAGAGCGTTGGTCAGGTTCTGGGCCTCCTGCAGAATGGCCTCCTGGGGATTCAGCAGCACGCCGTCGGCGTTGACCTCGCTCATCTCACTTCAGCCTCCCCATGATCTGCTCTACCAGCCGGTCCAGCAGGCTGTCGTCCACGGTATAGGGGCTGGCGGAACCGGCCTGGCCCCGGAGCTGGTCCAGCTCCTTCACCCCCCAGGCCACCCGCTTGATGTTGATGAGGTCCAGAGGGCCGATGTTGTTGGAGCTGGAGGAGCCCCCCACCGCCCCGCAGCCCAGGGTGAGGGCGGGGAACAGGCAGGTGGTGGCCCCGATGCCCCCCAGAGAGGCGGGGGTGTTCACCAGCACCCGGCTGGCGGGGACGGCGGCGGCGAATTTCTTGGCCACCGCCTCGTCCTCGGTGTGGATGGCGAAGGTGTGGCCCGCCCCCTCCCACTCCAGGATCTCCACGCACCGGCGGAGCACCGCATCTTCATCCGGCTCCACGTAGCAGGCCAGGATCAGCCCCAGCTTCTCGCTGGAGTAGGGGTGGCCCTTGCCCACCCCGGTCTCCCGGGCCACCAGCACCCGGGCGGAGGCGGGCACCCGGGTCAGCCCCGCCAGCTTGGCCACCGTCTCCACGCTCTTGCCCACAATGGCTGGGTTCATGGTGCCGTTGGCCCGCAGGATGAACCGGGAGAGCTGCCTGGTCTCCTCCTCGTCCAGCAGGTAGGCCCCCTGAGCGCGAAGGGCGGTCTTCACAGCCGGTTCCATCCGGGCCTCCATGATGACGCTCTGCTCACTGGCGCAGATGGTGCCGTTGTCAAAGGTCTTGGAGTCCAGAATCCGTTTCACCGCCTGCTCCACGTTGGCAGTGTGGTGGATATAGGCCGGGCCGTTGCCCGCCCCCACGCCGATGGCGGGGGTGCCGGAGGAGTAGGCCGCCTTCACCATGGCCGCCCCGCCGGTGGCCAGGATCAAACGGGTGATGTCGTGGCGCATGAGGGTATTGGTGGCCTCGATGGTGGGGGTGGTGATGCAGGAAATGCTGCCGGTGGGGGCCCCCGCCCGCTCCGCCGCCTGGCGGATGACGTTCACCGTCTCCAGAATGCAGCCCACCGCGCTGGGGTGGGGGGAGAAGATGATGGGGTTGCCCGCCTTCAGACAAATCATGGCCTTGTAGATCACCGTGGAGGTGGGGTTGGTGGAGGGCACCAGCCCGGCCACCACACCCACCGGCACCCCGATATCCACCGTCCGGTGCTCTCTGTCCTCATGGAGGATGCCGTGGGTCTTCTGGTCCCGGATGGCCTCATACAAGGTCACCGCCGCAAAGCGGTTTTTGATCTCCTTGTCCTCTTTTTTACCAAATCCGGTCTCCTCCGCCGCCATGGCCGCCAGACGTGCGGCGTGCTCCGCCCCGGCGGCGGAGATGGCGGCGGTGATCCGGTCCAGGTCCTCCTGTCTCATGGCCGCCAGGGCGTTCTGGGCCCGGCGGGCCTGGGTCAGCAGGTCCCGTACCTCCTGAATGGAGCGCAGATCCTTGTCAAATTCCATGCTGTTACACCTCCTTGGGTCGGGCGGCCACCGCTTTTACCGCCTCGGCAAAGGCGGCCGCCGCCGCGTCGCAGGCGCTCTGGGTGCCGGTGAGCAGCCCGCCGCCGAAGTTGGTCTCGGTGGGGGGCTCGAACAGGGTCACCAGCTCCACGTCGGCAGCCTTCATGGCCTCGTCCAGGCCCACAATGGCCTCCAGAGGGGGAGCGATCAGGTAGGCCAGAGCCTCCCCCTCCTTTACCCCCGCCACCTTGGACAGGTAGGAGCCCGTCCGGGAGACGGTATGGGCGAAGTAGACGATGGAGTCGTCCTCATTGGCCGAGCGGAAGCCCACCCCGCTCTCCATGAAGTCGGCGCAGGCCCGCAGGCCGGACTCCACCTCCGCCGGGTTGGGCCCGGCCAGAATGCCGATGACCTCCCCCGCCAGTTTGGTGGAGGCGTTGCCCGCTCCGGCGTACAGGGAGCGGCCGTACACCACCTCCACCGCCGCCGTCTTGGTGGCCTCGTCCAGGGCGCAGTAGGTCACGTCGTCGCTGTCGGCGGTGATGAGGCCGATGGAGCGGTATCCATTGGGCAGGCCCAGCTTTTTGGCCAGCGTCTCGCTGACGTTGGCGATGGTGCGGGCGGCCAGCACGCTGGCCGGAATCAGATCTCCCGTCATATCCTCACCCCTTCAGGTCGATGCCGCTGGCCTTTTTGTCCAGCATGGTCTTGATGAGCTCGGCGATGTGGGCTCCCGCCTCCACGGCGGTGGTGCCCCCCTTGTGGATGTTGGAGATCACCGTCCGCTTGGACTCGGGTATGCCGATGTGGGGCTTGTAGGTCAGGTAGGCGGACATGGATTCCGCCGTCACCAGACCCGGCCGCTCTCCCACCAGCATACACACCACCTCCGCCCCGGTCAGGTCCCCGATGTGGTCGGAGGCTCCCACCCGGCAGTACTTCACATAGAGCACCGGGCCGCCCTCCAGGCCGTAGGCCTTCAGACCCGCCCGAATGGCCTGGAGGCAGTCCACCGCGTTGGCCTCGATGGCGGCGGAGCTGAGGCCGTCCCCCACCACCAGGGCGATTTTGGGGTTCTGCCCCAGGGCTTTTTTGATGATGGCCTGATTCTGCTCGTCAAACCGCCTGCCCCGGTCGGGACGTGTCAGGTATTCGTCCTTGCTCTGGCACAGGGTCTGGACGGGGGTAAAGCCGTTTTGGGGGGCGAACTCGTCGGGCACGTGGGAGAACACCGAGTCCTGGGCGGCGGCGTGGTCGGCCCGCATCCGCAGCATGGACAGGGTGCGGTACCGGGCCCCCGCCCGGCCCAGGCCCAGGCGAGCGGGGGTCTTTTTCTTCAGCTCCCGAAAGGCCGTTTCATTCCGGGGGTTTTGGACCAGATACTGCCCCCGCAGGTCGGTCTGGGTGATATCCTCCAGGCAGCCGCTGGAGGGCTCCGCCGGGGCGTGGGAAGTGGGGGCGGTTTTCACCGGCTCCTGCCCCGCCAGCTCCAGCACCATCCGCTCCACCAGGGAGCGCAGTTCTTGTTCGTTCAAGCGCAAAACCTCCTTATGCCAGCAGCACCGACGCGTCCCCCGCCAGGGCGGTCAGCTTGCCGTTCTCCACAAAACCCATGTCCTCCAGCCAGCGCTGGAAGGGGGGAATGGCGGTGAGGCCGAAGATCTCCCGCAGGGCGGCGGTCTCGTGGAAACCGGTGGTCTGGTAATTGAGCATCACGTCGTCCCCGTGGGGGATGCCCATAAAGTAGTTGCACCCGGCGGCGGTGAGGAGCACCGCCAGGTCCTCAATGTCGTTCTGGTCGGCCTTCATGTGGTTGGTGTAGCAGGCGTCGCACCCCATGGGAATGCCGGTGAGCTTGCCCATGAAGTGGTCCTCCAGCCCCGCCCGGATCACCTGCTTGGAGTTATACAGATATTCCGGGCCGATGAAGCCCACCACCGTGTTCACCAGATAGGGCTGGAACCGCTTGGCGAAGCCGTAGCACCGGGCCTCCATCACCAGCTGGTCCGCCCCGTGGTGGGCCTCGGAGGAGAGCTCGGAGCCCTGGCCGGTCTCAAAGTACATCACGTTGGGTCCCACAGCGGCGCCCTCCTTCAGGGCCAGCTGACGGGCCTCCTCAATGAGCCTGCCGTCCAGACCGAAGGCCTCGTTGCCTTTCTGGGAGCCGGCGATGGACTGGAAGATCAGGTCGCAGGGGGCCCCCTTCCGCACCGCCTCCATCTGGGTGGTGACGTGGGCCAGCACGCAGATCTGGGTGGGGATGTTCCAGCGGCTGCGCACCTCATGGAACCGGTCCAGCACCCGGCGCACGCTCTCCACGCTGTCGTCCACCGGGTTCAGGCCCAGCACCGCGTCTCCCGCCCCGTAGGTCAGCCCCTCCAGCAGGGAGGCCAGGATACCGTCCGGGTCGTCGGTGGGGTGGTTGGGCTGGAGCCGGCAGGACAGAGTGCCCGGCAGGCCGATGGTGGTATTGCAGTGGGCGGTGACCTTGATCTTTTTGGCGGCGTAGATCAGGTCCATGTTGCTCATCAGCTTGGTCACTGCGGCGATCATCTCCGCCGTCAGCCCCCGGCTCACCCAGCGGATGGCGTCGCCGTCGTGGTTTTCCGCCAGCAGCCACTCCCGCAGCTCGGACACCGTCCAGTTCTTGATCTGGTCGTAGATCTTCTCGTTCACGTCGTCCTGGATGATGCGGGTGACCTCGTCCTCCTCATAGGGGACGGCGGGGTGGTTGCGCAGGTCGGCCAGAGTCAGGTTGGCCACCACCACCTTGGCCGCCACCCGCTCCTCGGCGTTCTCGGCGGCAATCCCCGCCAGCCGGTCCCCCGACTTCTCCTCATTGGCTTTGGCCAGGGCGTCCTTTACCGACTTGAATTCGTAGACATGCCCCAGTAGCTTGGTCTTGAGTATCATGTGATCGCTCCTTTGCGGCTACGATTTGTGAAATGCTATGGTTTTGATAACAACAGGCAATACCGTGCCCCCGGCCACCGGGGCCCCGATGTCCATATAGTCCCCGTTGTCCACCCCTACTCCGTCCAGACAGAGCAGGGGGCCGGGGCACAGGGCGGCCATGGCCTGCCCCAGCACCTTGGCCTGGTCGGCCTCCACCGCCACAATGGGCACAAAGCCCGCCCGGCGCAGAGGCTCCAGACCCCGGACCACACCCTGGGCCAGCTCCTGGATTCGGGCGTAGCTGGGATTTTGCTCTCCCCGGAGGGCCAGCACCAGCTGGGTCAGCCCCTCCTGATCGGCATACCAGCCCAGTTTGTCCACAATGCGCCCCGCCAATTCCTCCGCCGTGCCGGTTTCCTCCCGGGCGGTCAGCTTGAGAATAGGCAGGCTTTTCAGGGGAAAGGTAATGTCCCGGTAGAAGATGGTGGAGCCGGACAGGTCGGTGGCGTGGCTCCCCGCCCCCACCACCGTGGCCCGGATGGTCTCCGCCCCCTGGAACCGGCCCACCTTTTGAAAGGCCGGGGAGGCGGCGATGGCCCGTCCCAGCAGCACCCCAAGGTCCCCATAGGCCAGCCAGTTTTCCGGCGGGCGGCAGATGCAGTCGGCCACACCCCCGGAAAAGGACACCACCGGGACGGCCTCTGCCGTCCAGCTGGTGCCCTGGGTGAGGAAGGCCTCCAGCCGGTCCCGTCCGGGCCGTAGGCCCGCCGCCTGCTCCAGGGCCTCCACCATGATCTCAATGACGGGAGCCAGCCCCTCCGGCGTGACAGGCTCCCCCACCGCCGGGGCGGGGCACCCGGCCCGGGCCAGCACCGGCGACACATAGGTGACCCGCCCGGCCGGATCCAGCTTGATGAGCCGCCCGCCCACGTCCAGGCAGCCGGTGGCCAGCAGCTCCCCGTGGGCGTATTTGGCCAGGTTGGAGGTGCCGCCGCCGATATCAAAGTGTAATACCGTGGTGTGATGCTCCTTGGAGTATTCGTCTGCCCCCGCTCCCCGGGCGGCCAGGATGGACTCCAGGTCGGGGCCGGCGGTGGCCACCACAAAATCCCCGGCGAACTCCGACAGGGCGGAGAGCACCTCCTGGGCATTCTCCTTCCGGGCGGTCTCCCCGGTGATGATCACCGCCCCGGTGTCCACCTGGGCGGGGGAGAAGCCCGACTTGCGGTACTCCCCGGCCACGATGTCCCGCACCCCGGCGGCGTCGATAACGGTATCGGACAGCAGGGGGGTGAAGTGGATGTCCGAGCGGTAGAGCACCTGCCGGTCCGAGATGGCCACCCGGGGCACTGTGAAGGGGGCGGCCCGGTTCTCCAGAGTGAGCCGGGACAGGATCAGCTGGGTGGTGCTGGTGCCGATGTCGATGCCCACCGAGAGCAGCTGCTCCCCCATCAGACCAGCTCCTTCAAAAGACCCTTCACGTCCTGGGCGGTGGCGGGCCGGGGATTGGAGGGGGTGCACAGGTCGGCCAGGGCGGCGGCGGCGATGGCGTCGGAGTCGGCCTTTACGGTCTTGCCGTCCACCCCGCAGGACGACAGCCGCTGGGGCTGGCCCAGCTGGCTGCGCAGCCGGTTGAGGCCGAAGATCAGGGACCGGCTGGTAGGGGAGAGGCCGCACAGCTGGGCCAGACGGGCGTATTTTTTGGCGGCCTGGGGCTGGGCGGCGTTGAAGGCCACCACATGGGGGAGAAGCATGGCGTTGAGCCGCCCGTGGGGCACGTGGTAGCGGCCCCCCAGGGCGTGGGCCATGCCGTGGCACAGCCCCAGTCCGGCGGCATTGAAGGCCATTCCCGCCAGATTGGAGGCCAGCAGCATGTCCGCCTTGGCCTCGCTCTCCCCCCTGGCATCATAGGCGGGGCGGAGGTTCTGGAAGGCCAGCACGAAGGCCTTCTCCGCCAGAGCGTCGGTATACACCGTGGCCTTGTTGGCCACATAGGCCTCGGCGGCGTGGGCCAGCACGTCCATGCCGGTGTCCGCCGTCACCGCCGGAGGCACCCCCTTCAGAAAGCCGGGATCCAGCACCGCCTGATGGGGGAGCAGGCTGTCGTCCACCAGGGGGTACTTGACCCCCTTCTCGCTGTCGGTGAGTACGGCGAAGGAGGTGACCTCCGACCCGGTGCCGGCGGTGGTGGGCACCGCGTACACCTTGATTTCCCCCGGCGCCCCCATCTTTTTGCCGAACTCCACCATGGCCTTGGCGCAGTCCATGGCCGAGCCGCCCCCGAAGGCCACCACCGCCTGGGGCTTGAAGTTGGCCAGCTTCCGGGCCCCCTGGGCCACCATTACCAGCGGCGGGTCGGGGACCACGTCGGTGTATTTCTCCACGGTGCAGCCCTTCAGACGGGCCAGCACCTGGTCCAGCAGGCCGGACCGGGCCAGAAAATCGTCGGTGATCACCATCACCCGCTGCCCGGCCAGCTCCTCCAGAGCGGCCAGAGCGTCGTTGCCAAAGGAAATGGCTGTTTTCAGCTGAAATCGTTCCATGGGCGCCCCCTGTTTCTTCCTTGATGGGGTTAGTATGTCAGGCAATGGACGGATTATGCAGGCGTTTGCGGGCAAAAACGCGCAAAAAAAGACCCCGGCGGCGTACCGTCGGGGTCAAACAGATGGTTATAATTTGAAGTCCTCATCCTTGAGGGAACTGAAATCCGGGGCCTTGGGCAGGGGCGGCACCCGCTTGAGGGGATCGTACCGGAAAGCGCGGCAGCTCCCGGCAGGGGTCACCACGCCCTTCTTGGGGCAGAGGATCTGCTCCTCCTCCAGCGGCGTCCCACGTTCACAGTAGGCGCAGCGGGGCTCAATCTTCTTTTGAAACAGCATGGGACAACGCCTCTCTTTCCAATGAACCATTATAGCATGGAGCGCCGTCTCTTGCCAAGGCCTTTTCTGGCGGCTGCCGCCGCCACCAGGAAAAAGAACAGGAACACCACCCAGGCGCACACCACCGACAGAACCAGGGCACTGGAGAAGTCGGTGTCCGCGATGTCGGCCACCTGCTGGGCCAGGTAGGCGGATACCTCCGCGTCAAGGGGCACCACCCGGGCCAGACCGGCGGTGAACAGGGCGGCCAGACCGCCGTGGAGCAGCTTGCCCATCAGGTAGGTGCGGGGGGACAGGCCGCTGTCCCCCAGAAAGGAGAGCACCTGACAGTGGACGGAGATGCCCGCCCACCCCAGCATGAAGGCCGCCATGGTCAGCCGCCCGGTGAGGGTACCGTCCCCCGACAGGGTCCACACCCCGGAGGAGATCTCCACCACGCCGGTGAGCAGCCGCTGGGCCCACTCCGCCGTCATACCGAAGGGGGCCAGGGCCGTCCCCAGCACCTTGGCCAGGCCGGGGAGAAAACCGGAGGTCACCAGCATCTGGATCACCACCGTGAAAAAGACCACAAAGGCGCAGATGTTCAGGGTGGAGAGGAAGGAATTTTTCACCGCCCCGGTAAAGGCGGCGGTAAACCGCTGGGCCTTGAAGGGGGGCGCCGTCCCGCCCCGCCGCCGCCCCTCCTCCCGGCGGCCGTAGAAGCGGAACAGCAGCCCGATGCACACCGAGGCCAGGGCGTGGGCGGCGCAGAGGAGCACCCCCACCCGGCTGCTGGCGAACACCCCCGCGCCCACCACCCCCAGGATGAAGGCGGGACCGGAGTTGTTGCAGAAGGCCAGCAGCCGCTCCGCCTCGGTCTTGGTGCACATGCCGTTGCGGTACAGGCCGATGGCGGTGGTGGCCCCCACCGGGTAGCCCCCGATAAAACCCAGAGCAAAGGCGGAGGCGCAGGCCCCGCTGACGTTGAACAGGGGCCGCATAAGCCCCTCCAGAAGCCGGCCCAGGTACCCCGCCAGCCCCAGCTCCACCACCAGGGAGGAGAGCACGAAAAAGGGGAATAGGGAGGGGATGATCACGTTGCCGCACAGCTTCAGGCCGGTGCGGGCCGCCTCCATGGACGCCTGGGGATAGAGCAGCAGCGCCAGGGTGGCCGCCACCAGCCCCATCCCCAAAAGCAGATCCCGCGCCCCTTGTTTGGACAACAGCCTGGACATGGCCCTCACCTCCGTCAAGGATGCATATGCCCCCGGGCGGAAAAAGTTGCCTGTCCAACGGAAAAATCAGGTCAGTCCCTTTGGAAGGTGCGGCTGAACAGGGTATAATCCTGCTCCAGCCGGGATAATAAGGGATAGCTGCCCCGGTGGAGGATCCAGTCCACCACCACGCCACGGAAATGGCGGAAGAGAAAGTCGGCCAGCCACTCCGGGGTGCAGCCCGGCATGGGCACCCCCTCCGCCTCCATCTGACGCAGGCACTCCAGCACCGAGCGCAGGGTGAAGCGGGTGGGGTCCATGCAGGAGGAGTCGTCGGGGGAGTCCAGCCGCCGCTGGTAGTACCGGGCCACCAGCTCCCACCCCTGCTCCTGGGTGAAGCGGGCGTAGGTGGACAGGATCAGCCACAGCCGCTGGTCCGGCGGGTCGTTTTCATGCCCCGCCAGCGCCGCCTCCATGTGCCGGTCCAGAGGGGCGAAGCCCCGGGAGAGCAGATCCTCCTTGGAGCGGAAATGGTGATAAAAGGCCCCGGTGGTAATCCCCGCCCGCTGGCAGATGTCCCGTACCGATACCTTATCAAAGCTGTGCTCCCGGGCCAGCACCATGGCAGATTCCAGAATGGCCTGCTCGGTCTGCTTGGCCTGCAGCTGCCGGCGCTGATGATAGTCCATATCCGCTCCCCCTTGACATTTCCTTTACATACCAGTTATAATAATAACATAACAATGTTATGCGACAATGACTTTATTATAGAGTAGGATGATGACCTTGTCAAATCCGGAAAAAATCGCGCTGCTCACCGACTCCACGGCGGACCTTACCGCCGGCATGCGGGCGGGCAAGCCCATTTACACGGTGCCTCTGAAGATCATCTGTCCCGATGGGGAATTTTCCGACGGCGTGGATATCTTTGCCCAGGATGTGTACGACCGCCTGCACCGGGGGGAGCTGCCCCGCACCTCCCTGCCCGAGGGGGGCGCGGTCAGCGACGCCCTGGATCGCATCAAGGCCGACGGGTACGAGAAGGTCATCGCCCTGATGCTCTCCGGCGGCCTGTCGGGTACCTATAATATGGTGCGCCTGCTGGCCGGCCAGCGGGAGGACCTGGAGGTGGCGGCCTTTGACTCCAAAAGCGGCTCTCTGGGGCTGGGCATCATGGTGCTCCAGCTGTGGGAGGAGATCCAGGCGGGCGCGGACTGGGACGCCCTGATTTCCCAGCGGGTGCCCTTCCTGGTGGAACACACCTTCCCCTTCTTCTCGGTGGACACCCTGGAGTATCTGTACAAGGGCGGGCGCATTGGCAAGGTAACCGCCATGGCGGGCACCATGCTGCAGATCAAGCCCATCATCACCTTTGCCGACGACGGCCAGCTCCAGAGCGTGGCCAAGGTGCGGGGCCGCCGCCAGGTCCAGGACAAGATGGTGGATTTGCTGCGGCAGCGGTTCCAGCCAGGCAGGCGGTATAATCTGGGAATTGCCAACGGCGGCGCGCCGGAGGAGATGGCCCAGCTGTCCGCCAAGGTGCGGGCGGCCTTCCCCGACTATGAGCACTGCTGGGAGGGGGCCATGGACGCCACCCTCAGCGTCTACATCGGCGACGGAGTGATCGGCGCCGGCATTCAATTTCTGGACTGAACAGGAAGGAGCGGGGCCGCGGCGGATGCCGCGGCCCCGCTCTTTGCGCACATTGCACCATTGGGCCGGAAAAATGGTCCGGAATCTTGGTTTGACAAATGGGTGGGATGGTTTTAGAATCGAAAATTGATTTTGATACCCTGGAGGCGGAAGTTCCGTGAAAATCATCATCCAAGTTGCTGTCATTTTTTCCATATGCTGGATCAGTCAGCTTGTGGAGGCCCTGCTCCCCATCGCCTTTCCCGCCAGCGTCATCGGCATGGTGCTGCTGCTGGCGCTGCTGCTGAGCCGGGTGCTGCGGGTGGACCACATCCGGGAAAAGTCCGACTTTCTGCTGTCCAACATGGCCTTTTTCTTCATCCCCGCCGGGGTGAGCGTCATCAACTACTTCGACGTGCTGGCCAGCAACCTGCTGCCCCTGCTGGCGGTGTGCGTGGTCAGCACCGTGCTCACCTTTGGGGTGACTGCCTATGCTGTGAGCCTGACCCGGAAGCTGATGGAGGGGAGGAAAAAACATGACTGAGCTGTTTGCGTCTCCTTTTTTCGGCATCTCCCTGAGTATTGTGGCCTTCCTCATCGGGGTGCAGCTGCGGAAGAAAACCGGTCTGGAGCTGTGCAACCCCCTGCTCATCGCCATCGTGCTGGTGTCCGCCGTGCTGCTGCTCTGCCGCATCCCCTACGAGGACTACAACCAGGGGGGCGCGGTGATCAATCTGTTCCTGTCCCCCGCCACCGCCTGCCTGGCGGTATCCATCTACACCCGCATTCAGCTGCTGAAGGAGAACTGGCTGCCCATTCTGGTGGGGTGCACCGCCGGTTCCCTTACCTCCATGGGCAGTATCTACGGCCTGTGCCGCCTGTTCCGGCTGGACGAGGCGGTGACCGCCTCCCTGCTGCCCAAGTCGGTGACCACCCCCATCGCCATCAGCGTCTCCCAGAGCCTGGGGGGCATCCAGGCCATCACGGTGGTGGCGGTGATCATCACTGGCATTCTGGGCAGTATCTTCGCCCCCCTGCTCATCAAGCTGTTCCGGGTGAAGGACCCGGTGGCCGCCGGGCTGGCCATCGGCGCATGCTCCCACGCGGTGGGCACCTCCAAGGCCCTGGAGCTGGGGGAGACCGAGGGAGCCATGAGCGGTCTGGCCATCGGGGTGTGCGGGATCCTCACCGTGGTCATTTCTCTGTTCCTTGTGCCGTAAAAAAGCGGGAGCCTTACAGGCTCCCGCTTTTTGCGTTATTCCAGGGGAAAGACCTTGGGGCCGCCCTCCGGCAGGATCACGTCGCTGCCGGTGACCAGTCCGGCCAGGTCGGCGGGGGAAACCCCCTTTACATCCCAGGTTACCACAATGGTGGAGCCGTCGGCCTGGGGGTAGTGAATGGAAAAGGCGTCGTACACCCAGGCGGGAGTGTCCCACAGGTCGTCGTCCCCATAGCTGCCCCACGCCTCCAGAGCGGAGGCGGTGACCTCCTCCGGCTGGAAGTCGGGCTGGGGCAGGGTGGAGCCTTCGGGGAAGCGCCTGACCTGGACATAGAGATAGCCGTAACTGCGGGTAAACAGGACGGAGAGCGTATCCCAGTTTTGCTCCAGCTTCCGGTGGGCGCCCCCGAACCGGAAACCCAGGGGGAGCGCCTCCGGGTCGGGGAGGAAGACAGCCAGGTCTTCTCCATAGGCCTCCTCCTGGGTCAGCTCCTGGCTGCCCTCCTCCGGAATGGAAGCGGGAACCAGGTGCTCGGTGGTGAAGCCCCCGTCTGCCTGGATCGCGTTCCACAGGAGCACGCAGGGCAGCCAGGTGGCCGCATCTCCGTTTTCCCCGGTGTAGACGAAGTCTACCCCCAGGTCCCCCACCTGGAAGGTGGCCCGGCAGGTCATCTCATACAGCCGGTCGCCGTTGGTGTCGGCGTAGACCATGGAGCTGGTGACCTCCACCCCGTCCACCTCCTGAACGGCAGCGTCGGTATAGACCGTGCTCAGCAGGGGATGCTGACCGGGCCAAAGGGTCAGGGTAAAGGATTCCGTGTCCCGCACGCCCTGGATGGAGGCGTTGTACACCGTGCCGTCGGCGTTGTAGATCACCGTGCCGTCCAAGCCGAAGTTGTACCAGTACAGACTCCAGGGAACATCATCCCCGCCGCCAAAGATGGACAGAATATCTTCAGCGGTCATAGGCTCGGAAAAGGAGCCTTCCTGTGGGCCGTAATCCACCATCATTGCTTCGGAATCGTTGCAGTCGGGGAAAGAGAGCGTCGGGATACCGAAAAAGGTGTGGGGCTGGCCCTGGAAGGGGTCGCCTCCCACGGTCAGGGTGTGCTCTGTGGTCTGCTCCGGCGGGGCGCTCTCCACCACACCGGGGGTGGCGGCCACCCCGGCGGTGGGAGAGACCTGCTGGGGAACGGTTCCCCTCCAGGGCTGCCACAGGCCAACCACCGCCAGCAGGCAGCAGGCGGCGGCCAGGGCAAAGGCCGGGGCGTACTTGCCTCTCCGGCGTGGGGGCGGCGACCCGGCCAGCAGCTTTTCGTGCAGGCCGGAGGGGGCGGTGATGCGGTCCATATAAGTGCGATAGCGGTTCATTCCCATTCTCCTTTCAGCAGCTCCCGCAGCTTGTCCCGGGCCCGGGCCAGACGGGAGCGGACGGTGCCCTCCCGCCAGCCGGTCATGGCGGCGATCTCGGCGGTCTGGTAGCCCTCATAGTAATAGAGGTGGAGCGCCGCCCGGTCCTTGGGGGGCAGGGACTGGATTACCTCCAGCACCGCCTGCTCCTCCGGGTCGGCGGCGGGATAGCTCTCCAGCAGTGGGGCGGTGCGCCGCCGCCAGGGGGCCCGCAGGCGACTCTTGCAGCCGTTGACGGTCACCTTCAGCAGCCAGGAGCGCTGGTGGGCGGGGCTTTCAAATTCCGGGTTCTTTTCCCACAGGCGCAGGAAGGCCTCCTGCACCACGTCCTCCGCCTCCTGGGGGTCCCCCAGAATGGCCAGGGCGGCGCGGTACAGGGTGTTTTCATAGGCGGGGATCACGTCCTCCAACCGGTTGGACTGGGTCATTTTCCTCCCTCCTTCACCCTTATTACGCCTGGGCGGGCCGAAATGCTCCGCCGGCGCTGAAAAATTCCGGGAAGATTGCCACGGGGGAGTGGGCGTGGTACAATGGGGCCACTGACGAAAGGAGATATGTGCCATGCGTGTACAAGCATTGATGGATTTTATAGATCACAGCCCCAGCCCCTACCACGCCGTTGCCCAGGCCGCCAGGCTGCTGAAGGAGGCGGGGTTTTGTCCCCTGGAGGAGCATGAGAGGTGGGAGCTGACCGCCGGACAGGGGTACTATGTCACCCGGAACCAGAGCAGCCTCATCGCCTTCCGGCTGCCCCGGCACAAGCCGGAGCGGTGGCTCCTCACCGCCGCTCACAGCGACTCCCCCACCTTCGCGGTGAAGAATGACCTTGCGGAGGGGGACAAACACTATCTGCGTCTGGCGGTGGAGGGATACGGCGGGATGAACTGCGCCTCCTGGCAGGACCGGCCCCTGACGGTGGCGGGCCGGGTGCTGGTAGCCACCGGGACCGGCGCGGAGAGCCGGCTGGTGTACCTGGACCGGGATCTGCTCACCATCCCCAGCCTGGCCATCCACATGCAGCGGGACATCAACAAGGGCCACGAATATAACCCCCAGAAGGACATGCAGCCTCTGTACGGACTGGTGGGGAGCAAGTCCCTCACCGACCTGCTGGCGGAGGAGCTGGGGGTAGAGAAGCAGGCCCTGCTGGCCTGGGATCTGGTGCTGGTCCCCCGGCAGAAGCCGGTGCTGCTGGGCGCGGAGGGGGAGCTGTTCCAGGCCCCCCGCATTGACGATCTGGGCTGCGCCTGGGCGGGGCTGGAGGGACTGCTCTCCGCCAGGGGACAGGAGAAGGCGGGGCAGCTCTGCTGCATCTTCGACAACGAGGAGGTGGGCAGCGGCACCCGGCAGGGGGCCCTGAGCACCTTCCTGCCCGACGTGCTGGAGCGGATCGCCTGCTGCCTGGGTATGGACGGGCAGGAGCGGCGGATGGCCCTGGCGGGCAGTATGCTCCTCAGCGCCGACAACGGCCACGCCGTCCACCCCAATTTTGCAGAGAAATCCGACCCGGCCAACCGGGTCTATCCCAACGGCGGGGTGGTGATCAAATACTCCGCCAACCAGAAGTATACCACAAACGCCCTGACGGCGGGGGTGTTCCGGGCCATCTGCCAAAAGGTGGGGGTGCCGGTGCAGACTTTCGCCAACCGGGCGGACGAGCCCGGCGGCTCCACCCTGGGCAACCTGCTGGGCCAGCAGGTGAGCATCCCCATGGTGGACATCGGTATGGCCCAGCTGGCCATGCACGCCGCCGTGGAGACCGCCGGGAGCCAGGACCCCGACTATCTGGCCCAGGCCTGCACCGCCTTCTATGAGAGCCAGCTGGCCCGGGAGGGGGACGGCCGGTACGCCTTTTAAGGGAAGGGACTATTGAAAAAAGCGGTATTTTGTGCTATTTTAATCTTTTAGAGTGTGTTTTGACCGGGAAAGGAGCAGAGCCATGGGAGGCAAGGGAATGGGCAGGCGGCTGGCCGCCGGAGCGCTGGCGGCGCTGCTGACGGTGGGCCTGTCCGGCTGCCGTCAGCAGGGGGAGACCCCCGCCGGGGCGCCGGAGGGGCTGAACTTCAGCCAGCAGGCGGATCTGACCGCCGGAGTACTCCACGCCGGGTCCTCCGGCGGCTGGCAGGATACCCTGAGCCATTTGGAGTATTCCTCCCTGGCCAATGTGACGGCCCAGGAACTGGGTGTGGGAGAGGACCTGGCCGGCTGCGACCTGGTGATCGCCGACCCGGAGCTGCTGGAGGAGGAGAACTGGACGGACATCCGGCAGGCCCTGATGGACTATGTGGAAAATGGCGGTCTGCTGGTGCTGGACAATTCCTTCTGGGACCAGTTCCCGGCGGAATTTCTGGGTATTTCCGGGGGAACGGCTCTGGAGGGGCTGCCCGCTGAGCTGACCTGGCCGGAGGTGGAGGAAAACCTCTCCGGGTTCCAGGGGCTGATCCGGGATTTTGCCACCCTCTATCCCAGCTACAAGAATGCCGAGACCCTGGCGGCGGAGGACTACGGCTATGGCTTTACCGTCACCACCGCCCGGACCATCGCCCAGGCGGGGGAGCTGGCCCTCTACACCCTCAACGACGTGGGGGAGGGGCAGGTGCTCCTCACCAACCCCATGCTGCCCAACGGCTATTCCATCAGCGCCCCCACCCTGACGGCCAGCCGGGAGGGACAGGAGCCCTTCGCCAACTCCACCAACAGCGCCAACCGGCTGTTTTACGGGAAATTGTTGGCCTACCACTCCATGGAGGAGTACGGCTACGCCGTGGAGCGGGTGTACGGACCCTTCGGCACCAACCCCGCCGCCTGGGAGGTCCACTATGAGGAGATCACCGCCATCCGGGAGGACTCGGCGGGCCTGTTTGCTCAGCTGGCGGAGGAGGCGGGACAGATTCCCTCCTATACCCTGGTACGGGACCCCTATTGGTGGCTGCTGCGGGCGGAGAGCGTCACCTATTTGGTGAACCAGAGCGACACCGGCCTGGAGTACGAGCTGGACGAGTACGAGGGGATCTACTCCTCCGGCACCCATGTGGTGTGCGACAACGACTGGCTCAGCCAGGTGTGGGTGGAGAACACCATCAGCTATTTCAGCGACGACGGCGGCTACACCCAGCGGGCCTATCCCACCATAGGCGACGTGGACGGGGACGGGGCCGACGAGCTGCTGTGCGGCAGCGGCGACGGACAGTTCTACTGCTATGAGCTGCTGGACAATGACCAGCGGTTTACGGTGGATACCCCGGTGATGCTGACCGACGGCACGGGGGCCAATCTCACCGTGTCCGGCGGACACTCCGCCCCCGCCATTGCGGACGTGGACGGCGACGGCACCCCCGACGTGATCACCGGGGCGGGGGACGGCAAGGTGTACTGGCTCCGGGGCCTGGGCGGCCTGAGCTTTGAGGCTCCCCAGCTGCTGCTGGACCCCGGTATGGGGGAGGTGCAGACCTTCCCGGAGACCGCCGACCTGGACGGCGACGGGATTGCCGATCTGCTGGTGGGCTCCGCCGGCGGCGAACTGGCCCTCTATCAAGGCAAGTCCGGCGGCGGGTTCGGAACGAAACAGGCCATCTCCCTGCCGGAGGAAATTGCCGACTGGGCGGCCCCCTGCGCCGTTGATCTGAACGGGGACGGCGCCCTGGATATCGCTCTGGGCACCTTCCACGGCTATGTGGCCAAGCTGGAGCGGCAGGGGAGCGGCTACACCTTCACGGGCTACTTTGAGGGCAACGAGCAGAACTACAAGGGCAACACCTACCTGAAATTCGGCAACAACTGCAAGCCGGTGTTTTACGACGTCAACGGGGACGGGGCGCTGGACCTGATCTGCGGCCAGCTGGAGTACGGTCTGCCCTGCCCCATCGACTCGGAGTACTTCCCCTTCCGGGAACAGCTCCAGGCGCAGGTGGACTGGATGAAGGAGAAAAACTACTACCTGGGGGTACACACCCTCACCCACTGGTATGCCTCGGCGGAGTATGAGCAGCGGGAGTTTGACCGCCACATGGAGGCCCTGGCCTCCTACGGGGTGGACCTGACCCGGGTGGGCAACAATCAGCACACCTGGCACTCCAGCGTGTACGGCCCCGCCCAGACCTATCTGGCCCAGTACAACAGCGGCATGCTGTGGAATTCCGGCACCGAGCTGCCCCACTCCTCCGCCACCCCCCAGGTGTCGGCGGAAAACGTGCTGGCCCTGCCCTTCTTCCTGGAGAGCGGGGGGGAGCCCACCATGCTGATGTTCAACGCCTCCACCCTGTTCTACAAGGGGGAGGACTGGCAGGCCATCGCCGCCCGGTACGGCAACCCCATGTTCCTCTACTACCACTGCGACTGGATTTATAAGGACGACAGCGAGGCCAAACGGGCGGTTCAGGCCATGTCCGACTTTTTGGACGCCTACGGCTACACCTGCATCCGGGAGGATCAGCTGGCCTGCGCCTCTGCCGCCGCTCTCAACACGGCGGTGTCCGCCGCGGTGGATGGGGAAACCGGGGCCCTCCGCCTGTCCGCCTCCACCCTGCGCACGGATCTGGACCTCTACGATGAGAACTACCAGAATTCCGTGGGAGTGAAGCTCACCTTTGGGGAGGGCCATTCCGCCGGCGACTACACCACCGACGCCTCGGTGTGGCGGCAGGAGGGCAACAGCCTGTACCTGTCCCTGGACAAGGACACCACCGTCTGGAAGGGCCAGCGGGAGGGCACTTACCTGCGGCAGGTGAATCTGCCCGCAAACCTGACCTGGGAGGGGGACACCCTGACCGTGGCGTTTGCCACCGGCGGTCTGATGGAGGTGCAGGTGGAGGGCAGCGTGTCCACCCCCTCCGAGGGCTGGACCATGACCCAGGACGGAGAGAAAACCACCCTGACCAAGCGGGGAGATCCGGATACCCTGGTGCTCCACTTTTGGGAATAACAGCAAAACAAGGAAAGGTGCGAGTCTATGAGCAATTCTGCCATCCGCCTGCTGGAGCAAGCGGCCAAGCGCTGGCCGGAGCGGATTTATGTAGAGGAAGAAGAGGGAAGCCTGAGCTACGGCGGGATGCTGGAGCGGGCCCGGGTCATCGGCACCGCCCTGCTGGGAGACCGGCGGCCGGTGGTGGTCTATCTGCCCAAGAGCATCGACGCCCTGTCCGTCTTTTTCGGAGCCATGTGTGCCGGACGGCCCTACGCCCCGGTGGACGCCCACATCCCCATGGCCCGGCTGGAGAAGATCGTGGAGAGCCTGTGCCCGGCCTACGTGGTGACCAGCGAGGCCCTGCTGCCCAACCTGGAGGGGGTCCAGCTGGGGGACACCAGGGCGGTGCTGCTCTCTGAGCTGGAACAGGCCAAGCCTGATGAAAAAGCGGTGGCGGGAGCCATTTCCGCCGTCATCGACACCGACCCCATCTATGTGATGTACACCTCCGGCTCCACCGGAACCCCCAAGGGGGTGACCATCCCCCACCGGGGGATCCTGGACTACGCGGACTGGGTGGTGAACACCTTTTCCTTTGACGAGAGCACCGTCATGGCCAACCAGGCCCCCTTCTACTTCGACAACTCCACCTTTGATATCTACGGCACCCTGAAATGCGGCGGCCGGCTGCTGCTCACCCCGGAGACCCTGTTCCTGTTCCCCTTAAAGCTGCCGGAGTACATGGAGGAGCATCAGGTGACCTCCATTTTCTGGGTGCCCACGGTGATGATCAACGTAGCAAACGCCGGAGCCTTGGAGGGACATCCCCTGCCCCGGCTGAAAAACGTGGCCTTCTGCGGGGAGGTCATGCCCAACACCCAGCTGAACATCTGGCGGGCGGCTCTGCCCCACTGCGCCTACGCCAACCTGTACGGCCCCACCGAGATCACCGACGTGTGCTGCTATTATAAGGTGGACCGGCCCTTTGAAAACCACGAACCGCTGCCCATCGGCAAGGCCTGCGAGAATATGCGGGTGCATATCCTCACCGACGAGGGAAAAGAGGCCGCCCCCGGGGAGACCGGGGAGCTGTGTGTGCTGGGCAGCGGGGTGGCTCTGGGCTACTGGAACAACCCGGAGCAGACCGCCAAAGCCTTCTGCCTCAACCCCCTCAGTCCCGCCTTCCCGGAGCGGATGTACCGCACCGGCGACCTGGCCCAGTGGGGAGAGGATGGGCTCATCCGCTTCCTGGGCCGGAAGGACAGCCAGATCAAGCTCAAGGGCAACCGCATCGAGCTGGGGGAGATCGAGGCGGGAGCCATGTGCATTCCCGGTGTGGAGAACGCCTGCGCCATCTTTGACGCCCCGGCGGAGCGCATCGTCCTCTTTGTGGAGGGCGGGCAGGGCATGACCCTGCGGAAGCTGAACCTCCAGCTCAAGCAGTACATCCCCCAGTACATGCTGCCGGGGAAGCTGGTGTGCATGGACAAGCTGCCCCACACCGCCAACGACAAGATTGACCGGGTGAGCCTGAAAGCCACCCTGACGGAGGAGAATCCATCATGCTGAATTCCACAGCCCGATGGCTGGCACAGACCGCCGCCCGTTTCCCGGAGCGGGTGGCGGTGGAAGATGAATGGGGTACGTTGACCTGGCGGGAGCTGGAGGAGGCGGTGGAGCGGGTGGCCACCGCCATGCTGGAGCTGGGGGTGGAACGAAATCAGCCGGTGCTGGTTTACCTGCCCAAGAGCCGGGAGAGTGTGGTTACCTTTTTGGCCGCCCTGTACGCCGGGTGCCCCTACGCCCCGGTGGACTACGCCATTCCCATGGAGCGGCTGGGCCGCACCCTGGACAATCTGAAACCCGCCCTGGTGGTGGCCGACCAGGAGGCTATGAACCATCTGGAGGGGCTGGAGCTGGGGGAGGCCAGGGCTGTCCTCTATACCGATCTGGCGGCAAAGGAGGCCCACCACGGCCGGGTGACGGCCGCTCTGGATGCCGTCATCGACACCGACCCCTGCTATATCATGTACACCTCCGGCTCCACGGGGGTGCCCAAGGGGGTCACCGTCCCCCACCGGGGGGTGCTGGAGTACGCCCAGGCGGTGGTGGACACCTTTGGGCTTACTGAAAACTCGGTCATCGGCCTCCAGTCCGGGTTCCACTTTGACAACAGCGTGTTTGACCTGTACGGCTGCCTGATGACCGGGGCCAAGCTGGTGATCATCCCGGAGATTCTGTTCATGTACCCCCACAAGCTGATGGACCTGATGGAGGAAAAGAAGGTCACCTGCGTGTTCTGGGTGCCCACGGTGATGATCTCGGTGGCCAACGCCGGAGCCCTGGAGGGGAGAAAACTGCCCGATCTGAAAACGGTGGTGTTTGCCGGTGAGGTCATGCCCAACCGGCAGCTGAATATCTGGCGGAAAGCCCTGCCCCACCCGGTATACGCCAACCTGTACGGCCCCACCGAGATCACGGTGGACTGCACCTGCTACATCGTGGACCGGGACTTTGAGGATGCCGACCCCCTGCCCATCGGCAAGCCATGGCGGGGAGCCCGGGTGCTCCTGCTCAAAGAGGACAACACCCCCGCCGCGATAGGGGAGGAGGGGGAGATCTGCGTGCTGGGCAGCGGGGTGGCCCTGGGCTACTGGAATGCCCCCGAGCAGACCGCCAAGGCCTTTGTGCCCAATCCCCTGAACCCCGACTATCCGGAGATCATGTATCGCACCGGCGATCTGGGCAAGTGGGACCAGGACGGCAACATTTTGTTCTGCGGCCGGCGGGATCACCAGTTCAAGCTGCGGGGCAACCGCATTGAGCTGGGGGATATCGAGACCGCCGCCGCCACCCTGGAGGGGGTGGACAAGGTGTGCGCCCTGTTTGACCAGGTCAACCAGGAGATTATCCTGGCGGTGGAGAGTAAGACTCCCCTCCAGCTGCGGAAGGTAAATCTGGCCCTGGGGCGGCTGGTTCCCAAATACATGCTGCCCAAGCGCCTGGAGGTCTTTGAGGCCCTGCCCCTTACCCCCAACCGGAAGATCGACCGGGTGCTGCTCCACAGACAGCTGGTGGAGGGGAGGGGGGCCCCATGAGCGGCTGGACCCTGCGGGAGGCCACAGAGGCCGACCTGCCCGCCCTGCTGGAGCTCCATCAGGACTATCACCGGGAATTGCAGTCCTTCGGCATGCCCTACGACCTGAAGCCCGGTGGTCTGGAGGAGGCCCTGCGCCTGCGCATCCGCTCCCGCCTGATCCTGACGGCGGTGGCCCAGGGGGAGGACGGGAGCCTGGGGGGCTTTGTGGTGTGCTCCATCCTGCGGCTGGCCAACGAGTACCTGTGTGAGGATTGCGGCAGCGTGGGCTACCTCAACGACCTGTATGTGATCCCCGCCCTGCGGCGGCAGGGGCTGGCCCTGGAGCTGACCGGCATGGCGGAGGACTGGCTGCGGGAGCGGGAGATCCCCACCATGCAGCTGCAAGTGCTGCAAAACAATCCCGCCGCCCACCGCTACTGGCAGCGGGTGGGCATGGGGCCGGTAGGCACCCTGTATGACAAAAAACTGGTAAAGTGAGGAGAATTGCCATGGAACATGCGGTTAAGGACACCCTGCGGTCCTACATCATGGAGCACTTTGAGATTCCCGCCGACGACCCGGACTTTGGGGACGACGTACACCTGTTTGACTACGGCTTTGTGGATTCCCTGGGCGCCACCGAGATCATCCTCTTCCTGGAGGAGACCTATCACGTGGAGATCACCCAGAAGGACATCATCCTCTACCCCATGAACACCGTGGACGAGATCGCCGCGGTGGTGGAGCGCAAGCTGGCGGAGCAGTAAGGGATCATGTGGTATTTGCAGGCAGATACCCTGGTCTGGATCCTGGGTTCCACACTGCTTTACGGCCTTGCCGCCGCCATTCTGCACCGGGTCAGCCCCCAACGGCGGCTGACCCCCTTTTTGCTGCTCTTTGACCTGGGACTGCTCTTCTTTGTCTCCTGGCAGCTGGCCCTGTTCTATGTGGGCTATACTCTGGTGACCTATGCCATGCTGCGGATTCTGAAGGCGGCCAAAGGGCAGAGGCTGCGCAAAATATTGTTTGTCCTGTTCTGCGCCCTGTGCGCCGCCCCCTTCTTCTACGCCCGGTTCGCCCTCATGCTTCCCTTCCTGCCGGCCATCTTCACCCTGGTGGGCTTTGCCTACAACATGCTCAAGGCCATTGACGGGGTGTTTTATGTCTACTACGCTGACAAGGATATCCCGCTGCTGGCCTACGCCAACTTCCTGCTGTTCTTCCCGGTGCTCACCTCCGGCCCCATCCTGCGCTACCGGGATTTCGAGCGGGACTATCTGGCCCCCAAGCCAGTGACCGCCCAGGTGACCACGGACGCGGTGAAGCGGCTCATCCGGGGTATGTTCAAAAAGATGGTGCTGGTGGCCCTGCTGGGGCTGGCGCTGGACCGGCTGCTGGCGGCCCGGCTGTGTCTGCCGGTGAGCCTGGCCCTCATTGTGGTGAGCTACTTCACGCTCTACTTCGATTTGTCGGGGTACAGCGACATTGCCATTGCCGTGGCCTCCTTCACCGGCTTTTCCGTGGCGGAGAACTTCAAAAATCCCCTTACCGCTGCCAGCTTCACCCAGTTCTGGCGCAAGTGGCATGTCACCCTCAGCGACTGGATCCGGGAGCACATCTTCGTGGTGGTCAACGGCAAGCGGCTGGGCCGCCCCGCCTCCGCCGCCATCGGCATGTGTACCATGCTGGTCATGAGCATGTGGCACGGGTTTAGTGTGAAAAACCTGGTCTGCGGCGCCTTCATGGGCGGCCTGCTGGCCCTGGAGAATCTGCTGAACCTCACCACCGCTGACCGGCGGCGGATGCCGGAGGGGATATTCCGGCTGCGCTGCCTGGCGGTCAACTTTGCCTTCGGCATCAACGCCCTGTCCTTCTCCATGGATCTGGGGCAGATGGCGGACGTAGTGAAAGGACTGTTCCGCCTATGAAACAATGGTTGAAACGATACGCCTTCCTACTGCTGCTGGCGGCGGTGCTCATCGGAGGGGAGAGCTGGCTGAATGTCACCGACCCGGTGAGCAAAATGACCTGCATCTGGCGCAACGACTATGAGCTCATCCGCCTTCAGCACCCGGACATGACCTTTGAGAAGGCCATCTTCGGCAGCAGCGCCGTCACCGCCTCCTACATCGAGGGGCGGGAGGGCAGCGTGGGCTATGTCAACATCGGCATGGACTACGGCACGGTGAAGGACATCACCGAAATGCTGGAAAAAGGCCAGCTTACCGTCAC
The DNA here is from genome assembly GCA_019119335.1 of Candidatus Flavonifractor merdavium. Taxonomy (GTDB): domain Bacteria; phylum Bacillota; class Clostridia; order Oscillospirales; family Oscillospiraceae; genus Flavonifractor; species Flavonifractor merdavium. The sequence continues at coordinate 4,671 of DWXF01000039.1, read as the reverse complement.
CGAGGATCTGGTGCTGGGGCTCAACAACCTGTCCTTCCTGGACACCCTGCCCACCAACGCCACCTACCCCTGGCACCGGAAGTGGTACGAGCCCTACCTCTACTTCCAGCGGGACCGGCTGTGGCAGCTGGTCACCGACGGCACCACCAACCTGCTCAACGGTCAGCCATTTACCAAAGTGGACTCCAGCCACCAGCAGCGGGCGATCTACCGGGGCGCTCTGTCCGACGAGGACCTGATGGAGAGCTGGGAGAGCCTGGTGGAGCGGTTCGGGGAGACCACCCCGGAGGTGGACTGCGCCCAGAACTTCGCCGCTCTGGACCGGCTGGCCGCCTGGTGTGAGGAACACGGGGTCCGGCTGCGGGCCATCTGGATGCCCTGGAACGGTAAGCTGGAGATCTACCCCGCTGCCCAGAATGTGATGGACTATGCCAATGCGCAGCTGGAGCGGCTGGGCATTGAGACCCTGGACATGACCCGGGTGGTGGAGGACCAGTACTTCTTTGACACCGGGCACCTGAACTACGATACCGGGGCCCCTTGGTTTACCGACTATATCGACCCCTGGCTGGCGGAGGAGGGCTGACATGGATCAACACAAGAGATTGCTTCGCCCCCAGGAGGAGCCGGACAGCCCCGCCGGAAGGCTGCGGCTGATTGTATTGCTGCCCGCCGCCCTGCTCCTGCTGCTGGCGGCGGCGGGGATCTGCCGGGAGGAGGGGACCCTCCGCCTGCTGTACACCGGGGCGGCGCTGGGAGGACTATACGTCATGGCTCTGCTGGCCCGGTTGCTGGCCCCCCAGGGCGGGCGGCTGTGGCTGGTCCTCCTCTTTGTGGGGGCGGTGGTCCTGCGGGCGGCCTTTGCCCTCAAGTGGACGGTATGGCCCCACGGGGAATACCTGACCGGCTGGAATCTGGCTCTGGAGCTCTCCCGGGCCGGAGTGGGGGAGTGGAGCGGCCTCATCCAAAACGCCGGGGCGGCCGGAGTGGCGGCCCAGGCGGTGTATGAGAGCCTCCTGCTCCGGTTGTTCGGCCCCACCCTGGCGGCGGTGCAGATCCCCGGCGCGGTGTGGGGCGGCGTCAGCTGCCTGCTCACTGCCCTCATCGGAGAAAAGCTGACCGGCTCCCGGCTGGCGGGCCTTATTGCCGGGGGAATGCTGGCCTTCTGCCCCACCCTCCTCTTTTCCGCCGGAGTGCTCACCGTCATGCCCCTGTATACCGCCCTGCTGCTGGCGGGGGTGTGGCTGCTGCTGTGCCGCCCCTGTCCCGAAGCCTGGCTCAACCACGCCCTGGCGGGCGGGGCCTGGGGACTGGGCCAGCTCCTGCTGCCCGGCCTGCCCATCCCTCTGGGGGCGGCGGTCCTGTGGCTGCTGATTACCCTGCCGGGACGGAACCGGGACAAGACTCTGGCGGCGCAGATCGGGGTGCTGGCGGCGGGGTTCTTCGGGGTGTGGCTGGTACTGGGGGGGCTGCTGTGGCTCCTCACCGGCGTGGGCCCCCTGGCGGGGCTGGCCCTTTCGTGGGAGGGCTCCCTCCGGCAGCTGGCGGGCAAGCTGCGGACCCAGTTTGCCTCCTATGATTACAGCTGGGCCCGGCTGGACCGGGGCATTCCCCTGCGGGACAAGATCATTGACAATGTCATGCACCCCCTGCTCCAGAGCTACGCCCTGGGCCTGCTGCTGCTGGCCCTGTGGGGTACGCTGATCAAGGTGAAACAGGCCGGGCGGAGGGAACTGCTGCCCTACGCCCTGCTGCTGGCGGGGGCCGGGGCTGCGGCGATGACGGCGGCCGACCCCATCGCCAACGGCTGGGTGCTCCCCCTGCTGGCCATCTGGGGAGCGGCCCCCGCCGGACAGCTGGCGGAGTGGACCCTGCTGATGGCCGCCCCAGAAGGGGGGAAGGGGCGGAAAAAAGCGCCCCCCCTGCCCATGCCCCTGTGGGTGGTGAAACTGGTGGTCAGCGTGGCGGTATACGCCATCATGCTGGCCCTGGTGCTGATCTTCTTTACCGGAAACGGCGTGTTTATTTACGAGGCGTTTTGATGACAAGAGAGCAAGTCAAAGAGATGGGGGCCTACTATCTGCTGTGGGCCTCCGCCCTGCTGCTGTGGGAGACGGCGGTGGGTACCGCCGGAGGCGGCACGGTACGGTTCTGGCCCACGGCGGGGTTCTGCCTGGGCGCGGCGGCATTGGGGACCGCCGCCTGCGGCCTGCCCGGACGGGTGGGGGGTAAGGTGGGCGCGGTGCTCTTTCCCCTGGCCTACGCCTTTTACGGCACCCAGCTGGTGTACCACGACATTTTCGGCTCCTACCTGTCCCTGGCCTATACCGCCATGGGAGGCGAGGCGGTCACCGCCTTCTGGGGGATTGCGGCGGCAGCCATCGGCCGCTGCCTGCCCCGGCTGCTGGTGATGGCCATACCCATGGCGGCTTTTTATATTCTGCGGCGGGTCAAATGGCTGCCGGTGGCCGGACGGGCTGTGGACGCCCAGCTGGCCCTGCTGGCGGCGGGACTGGCCGCCCCGGCGGTGCTGGTGCTCACCATGCCCCTGATGGGCACCGGGGCGGGCACCCCGGCGGCCGCCCTCTCCAGCACCTCCGCCACCATAGACCGGCGGGCGGAGCAGCTGGGCCTGCTGACGGCGGGGACGCTGGACGCCAAGCAGACCCTGGTGGGCAGCGGCGGCGTGCGGGTGTCCGCCGGGCTGGACCTCACCGCCGGGGGGAGAGGCCCCAAAAACGTGCTGGACGGCATGGACTTCGACGCCCTGGATCAGGCCGCCCAGGACGAAAGCCTGCGCAGCCTGAACCAGTATTTCGCCTCCCTCCAGGGGACGGCCAAAAACGCTTACACCGGCCTGTTTCAGGACTACAACCTGATTGTGGTGTGCGCCGAGGCCTTTTCCCCCTACCTCATCGACCCCGAGCGCACCCCCGCCCTCTACCGCATGGCCAATGAGGGCATCGTGTTCCGCAACTTCTACAACAGCTTCCCCAATCTGACCACCAACGGGGAGTACAGCCTGTGCATGGGCCTGATGCCCGACCTGAGCCGGATGAGCTTCGCCGTGTCGGAGGAGAACTATCTGCCCTTCTGTCTGGGCAACCTCTTTTCCGCCCAGGCGGGGGTGGAGGCCAAGGCCTACCATAACAACATCGGCACCTTCTACGACCGGGTCAACACCCACGCCAACATGGGCTACGATTTTTCCGCCATCAACTGCGGCCTGGACATGGAGCCGGGCAATCCCACCTCCGACCTGGAGATGATGGAAAAAACAGTGGATGACTACATAGCGGAGGAGCCCTTCCACGCCTACTACATGACCTATTCCGGCCACGCCGACTACACCTTTGCCGACAACGACATCAGCGCCCAGAATGAGGACCTGGTGGCGGATATCCAGGGTTCCGAGGAGCTGCGGGCATACTGGGCCTGCCAGCTGGAGCTGGAAAAGGCCATGGAATATCTGCTGGAACGGCTGGAGGAGGCGGGGCTCGCCGAGCGCACGGTGGTGGTGCTCACCGCCGACCACTTCCCCTACGGCCTGCCGGAGGAGGACTATGAGACCCTGGCGGGAGACGCGGTGGAGGAGGACCCCTTCTGGCAGTACCGCAGCAGCTTTCTGTGCTGGACCGGCGGGCTGGAGGAGCCCCTTGTGGTGGAGGACTACTGCTGTACCCAGGACATCCTGCCCACCCTCCTGAACCTGTTCGGCTTTGATTACGACTCCCGGCTGCTCACCGGCCGGGATGTGCTGGCCGACTGCACCCACGCGGCCCTGCTGAAGGACGGCAGCTTCCTCACCGACCGGCTGAGCTATGACGCCGACAGCGGGGAGATCACCTGGCGGGGAGAGGAGGACCCGGAATACGCCCAGGAGCTGATCGAGGCCATGGAGAACCAGTTTACGGTGGCCGCCGGGATCCTGTCCACCGACTACTATGGCTACGCCTTCCGCACCCTGGGCCTGTCCGACGGACGGACGGAGCGGGAGCACCACGCCAGCTATGCCGACATCGAGGGGACCTGGTACGAGGACGCAGTGGAATACCTCACCGGCCTGGGGGCCCTCAGCGGCGGCGGTACCGGAGATTTTCTGGGCGACGCCGCTGCCAGCCGGTCCGCCGTGGTGGCCATGCTGTCCCGTGGCCTGGGACTGGAGGCCGGGGAGGAGCAGGCCCCTTACACCGACCTGGAGGAGGGCCTGTGGTACCGGGAGCCGGTGACGGCGGCCTGGGCGGCGGGGCTGCTGCCCCAGGAGGAGACCACCTTCCGGCCCGACGACCCCATGACGGCGGAGGAGACGGAACAGCTGCTGGCCGCAGCCGCCCAGGACCAGGGCCTGGAGAATGGAGCGGCTCTGGCAGGCGAAGCGGTGACCCACGCCCTGGAACGGCAGGCGGCGGAAGGGTCTGCCTTAGAGGACGGGATCCTGTCCCGGGGCGGCGCGGCCTTTGCGGTGGCCGCCCTGTTGGAGGAAGTGGAGCAGCTGCCCTCTTAAATCAGCGAGCGTCTCCGGCTATGCCGGAGACGCTCGTTTTTGTATAAAGAAAACCACTCGCTAGGCGAGTGGTTCAAAAAAGCCTAAGGCGATGAAAAAGATAAAAAAACTCCCTTTGCTATAATAGGAGTGCGGTCTGCCAACTGCACAAACGATAGCAAAGGGAG
>DWXF01000038.1 GCA_019119335.1 Candidatus Flavonifractor merdavium | reverse complement strand
GGAGTCGGGGGAGAAGGTGGCGGGGGCGAAGGGGTTGCGGGCAAAGTACCAGGCGATGTCCCCGGAGCCGCTCTCCTCGTTGGTGCCCATGATCATGCGGCAGTTGGACTTCAGGGGCACACCCAGGTCCTTCACTGCCTTCATGGCCAGCAGGGAGGCCACCACAGGGCCCTTGTCGTCGTCGGTGCCACGGCCATAGATGAGGCCATCCACCACCTTGGGCTGATAGGGCTGGGTGACGGTCCAGCCCTCGCCGGGGGCCACCACGTCCAGGTGGCCCAGAATGTGCAGGGCGTCCGCCTTGTCGCACAGGTCAGCGGTGCCCACGTAGCCCTCGTGGTTTTGGGTGATGAGGCCCCACTCCTGGGCCAGCTTCAGGCCCTCTTCCAGCGCGGCGGCAGGGCCGGGGCCGAAGGGAGCGCCGGGCGCGGGCTCGCCCTCCACGCTGTCAATGGACACCAGGCGGCACACAGCGTCCACCAGCATGTCCTGCTTGTCCTGAAAATAAGCTTCTAACTGTTCACGATACATGATGTATGATCTCCTTATGTAAACGAATGTACAACTATTCCACATTGTAGTCCACCGAGGCGGAAAAAACAAGGGAAGAAAGGGGAAGATAGGGGGGCAATCCCTCCGTCTGCCCTACGGGCAGCCACCTCCCTTTGCACAAGGGAGGCTATTCCTCCTCGCTGTGCTCGGCCAGCTCGCCCAGGTACTTGTACACCGTGTACCGGGACACCCCCAGGTGCTTGGCCACATAGGGCACGGATTTGCGGAAGGAGAAGGCGTTTTTCTGCTCCAGCATGGCAATCATGCGCAGGCGGTCCTTCTTATTCAGAGCGTCCACCGGCTTGCCCAGGGCGGCCAGGCACCGCTCGAAGAGGTCGGCCAGCTGCTTGGAGTCCCCCTCCTGCCACAGGGCGGATTGCAGATCCGAGCTGGCGCTCATGAGGTCCACCAGAATGCGGTTGGCAAACACCAGAGAGGTGTAGTCGAAGTTGATGCCCAGGGCCAGGTTGTAGTCCTCGCCGATCATGTGGAAGGTGGAGGATTTGGTCTGGCGTCCGTCGGGGGTGGTGGCGGCCAGGTTGACAAAGTCGGTGACCGAGGAGTCGGCGTCCAGCTCCAGGCCGATGCCCAGGATATCCATGGTGGAGCCCACCTCCCGGCCAGAGACATGGCCGTTATAGATGGACAAAATGGGATGGGAGGGGACTCCCATGTCGTGCACCAGCGTCTCACAGGAGGAGCCGAACATCTCGGCAATGCCCCGGGCGGTGCGGTCTAAAAATTCAAAGGCTTCATCTCTCGTCATATGGAAGCCCTCCTTCTTTACAAACTGTCAACCTTTATTGTACTAAATCGGGGCCAAGTTGGCAAGGGGAAACTGCCCTCAAGTCTCCACCTCAAATTAAAATTCGTGCCACTGTGGGGCACACCATACTTATTCACTATTCATTTTTCATTATTCATTAAAACCCGCCCCGGCGGAGTACAACGTTTGCACTCTGCCGGGGCGGGTTTCTCATTCTCCCATAAAACGGGACAAAAACTCCCGGGTTCTGGTCTGTTTTGGGTTGGTGAACACGTCCTTGGGGTCGCCCTGCTCGCAGATGACTCCATCGGCCATGAACACCACGTGGTTGGACACGTCCCGGGCGAAGGCCATCTCGTGGGTCACCACCAGCATGGTCATGCCCTGGGAGGCCAGGTCCCGCATGACGGAGAGCACCTCGCCCACCATCTCGGGGTCCAGGGCGGAGGTGGGCTCGTCGAAGAGCAGCACCTCCGGCTCCATGGCCAGGGCCCGGGCGATGGCCACCCGCTGGCGCTGGCCGCCGGAAATCTGCCGGGGGCGGGCGTTGATGTAGGGGGCCATGCCCACCTGCTCTAAGTACTTCATGGCGTTTTCCTTGGCCTCGGCCTTGGACTTTTTCAGCACCTTCACCTGGCCCACCATGCAGTTTTCCAGCACGGTCATGTTGTTGAACAGGTTGAAGGACTGGAACACCATGCCCACCTGGGAGCGGTAGCGGCAGGGGTTAAAGCCCCGGGCGGTGATGTTCTCCCCGTGGAAGAGGATGTCTCCGGCGGAGGGAGTCTCCAGGAGGTTGATGCACCGCAGCAGGGTGGACTTGCCCGAGCCGGAGGCACCGATGATGGAGGTTACGTCTCCGGGGCGGACGGTGAAGTCGATATCTTTCAGCACCTGGTGGCTGCCAAAGGACTTGGACAGGTGCTTGACTTGTAAAATGGCGTCGCTCATATTACCGCTCTCCTCTCGTGCTGCCGTTGCGGTCCCGCTGTTCCTTGCTGTGCTCGTCAAAGGGCGTGCCCCGGTTGGGGTGGCTGTAGGTCCCGGCGGCCATGGTCAGGGCATCCACCTGCACCAGCTCGTAGTTGTCCGAGCCGTCCATGCGCTTCTCAATGAGGCGCAGCAGGGCGGAGGCAATGAGGGTCATGGTCAGGTAGCCGATCATCTCGATGGCGGCGGAGGGGAAGTACATGTTGTTCACGCCCACGATGTAGCGGTGGAAGGCGAAGAACTCGGTGAAGCTGATGATGAACATCACGGACGTATCCTTGATGTTGATGATGAAGTTGTTGCCGATCTGGGGGATGATGTTGCGGATGGCCTGGGGCAGAATCACCGAGGTCATGGTCTGGAAGTGGTTCATGCCGATGGCCCGGGCGCCCTCGGTCTGGCCGGGGTCAATGGAGATGATACCGCCACGCACCGACTCGGCCATGTAGGCGCCGGTGTTGATGGACACCACGATGATGGAGGCCAGCCAGATGCCGGAGGAGCCACGGAAGGCCACTGAGCCATTGGTGAAGTAGGGCAGGCCATAGTAGATAAACACCGCTTGCAGCACCATGGGAGTGCCGCGGAACACCTCCACATAGATGCGCACCAGGGCCCGAATCACCTTGAGGATGACCCGCTTGGGCAGGGGGTCCTGCTTGGCGTAGGGGATGGTGTTCAGAATACCGCACACCAGGCCGATGACACATCCGATGACGGTGGCGGCCACAGCCAGCACCAGGGTGTTCAAGATGCCCTTGAGGTAGCCGGTGTGGTACTCACTCCACAGCTGGGCCATGTCGTGGCCCAGCTTGACAAAGAGGTTGGCGTCGGTGTCGTCGGTGGCGGGCTGGGCGGCGATGGCCTGGTCCATGATGGCGTCAAAGTCCTCCGCTGTGAGCTGGGAGAGGACGGCGTCCATGGCGTCCTTGAGCTGGGTGTTGCCCTTCTTCACGGAAATGCCGATGTTCACGTTCTCCGCCCGCTCGGCCTCGGTCTCAAACTGGAAGTCCCCGTCGGTGCCGGAGAAGTCCAGCACCACCAGGTTGTCGTCCTTGGCGGCGGCGCCCTTGGCGGTGGGCATGTCGGTGCAGATGAAGTCGGCCATGCCGGTTTGCAGCTGCATGATCATGGCGGGGGCGTTGTCGGCGGGGGACAGGATGTTGGCGTCGGGAATCTGGGGCAGACAGGAGTCATACCAGATGGTGCCGGACTGGGCGGTGCAGATGCCCCCGGCCAGGTCGGCAATGGAGGTGGCGGAGGCGTAGGGGCTGTCCTTGGAGGTCAGGCACACGATGGTGGCGTAGTAGTAGGGGCCAGCCATGTCCACTTCCTTCATCCGGTCGGCGGTCATGGACTGGCCGGCGATGTTGGCGTCCATGGTGCCCGCCTGGACGGCGGGGGTCAGGGAGTCCCAGGAGCTGGACACCACTTCCAGCTCCCAGCCGTAGGCCTCACAGATACGCTTGGCGATCATCACGTCGTAGCCGTTGGCGTAGGACCCGGACACGTTGGAGATGGGCACGGCTCCGTTGGAGTCGTCCATCTGCATCCAGTTGTAGGGGGCGTAGGCGCACTCCATACCCACGGTGAGTACGCCGTCCTCCAATCCGGGGATGGTGGAGGTGTCCACGTCGGTGAAGTCGGGGACGTCGGGGACGTCCGCGGCCGGTGCCTGGCTGGCAGAGGTGTTGGAGCCGGAGTCCGAAGGGCTGGCGGTACAGGCCGCCAGGGACAGCACCAGCGCCACCGCCAGGAGCAGGGCAAAGAGTTTCTGTTTCATGGGGGTTCCTCTCTCCTTTGTTGAAATCTAGGGCAAACAAAAAGACCATGAACCGCGTGATGCGATCATGGTCAACAAACCCCCGCCCACACTGTGGGGGACGGGAACTTTTGGCTTGCCATGATAGCGCTTCACACCAGGGGGTGTGACAGTCCGCCGGGTATTTCCCGACGGCCCAGGCACAAAGCGGGTGGAAGCCCCTTTGCCCTTCGGCGGTGACACCTCGCACCCCACGCCCTTCCAGGCTTTGTGTGGGGCACCCATTGGCACCGCGCCTCTATCAGTGGTTCATTTTGGCGGTATTATATCTCCCCCGGGCAGAATTGTCAACCAATCCGAAGATTTTTGGCAAACCTGCCCGGGGGAGTGGAGGGGGGACAGAGAAACTATAGGGAAATTCCCATTATTTCAGGGCCTTTCCCCGGCGTTTGGCGATGCCCACCACGATGGAGGACAGGGCAAACAGGGCGATGGCGTTGGGGATGACCATGAGGTTGTTGAACAGGTCGGTGAGGCCCCACACCAGGTCGTTGGACATGGTGGTGCCCAGGAAGATGAACACCAAGGCCAGCACCCCGTAGACGGGGGCGGCTTTTTTGCCGAAGAGGTACATCACGTTGATCTTGCCGAAGAGGTTCCAGCCCAACACGGTGGAGAAGGCAAAGAAGAACAGGCAGATGGCCACGAAGATGGCCCCGAAGTGGGCGCCGAACACGGTGCCGAAGGCGGTCTGGGCCAGGTTGGCGCTGTTGAGGGTGGCGGTGACGTCCCCCACATAGCCCCCGGCCAGGGGGCCGTCGGAGGTGTACAGGGTGGAGATGACCACCAGGGCGTTGAGGGTGAGCACCACGAAGGTGTCGATGAACACGCCCACCATGGCCGCCACGCCCTGCTCGTGGGGGTCTTTCACGTTGGCCTGGGCGTGGGCGTGGGGGGTGGAGCCCATGCCCGCCTCATTGGAGAACAGGCCACGCTTGGCGCCCTGGCTGATGGCGGTTTTGATGGCGTAGCCAAAGCCGCCGCCGATGATAGCCTGGGGCTGGAAGGCGTAGCGGAAGATCATGGCGAAGGTCTCGGGCAGGTAGGCGATGCGGGCCACCAGCACTGCCACAGCGCCCAGCAGGAAGATGGCGGCCATGATGGGCACCAGCTTCTCGGTGACGGCGGCCAGACGCTGCACGCCGCCCAGGAAGATGAAGGCGCAGATGACCACCAGCACCACGCCCATCACCCAGGAGGGCACGCCGAAGGCGGTCTGGAAGGTGGAGCCGATGGAGTTGGACTGGACCATGCAGCCCATAAAGCCCAGGGCCAGGATGATGGCCACGGCGAAGAACCCGGCCAGAAACTTGCCGAAGGCGCCCCGGAAGGCGGTGGTGATGTAGTACACCGGGCCGCCGTGGATGTGGCCGTCCTGGTCAATGACTCGGGTGTGGATGGCCAGGGTGGCCTCGGCGTAAATGGTGGCCATGCCGAAGAAGGCGATGATCCACATCCAGAAGATGGCCCCAGGGCCGCCGGTGAGGATGGCGCCGGAGGCGCCCACGATGTTGCCGGTGCCCACCTGGGCGGCGATGGCGGTGGCCAGGGCCTGGAAGGAGCTCATGCCCTGGGCCTGGGCCCCGCCCCGCAGGGACAGGTTGCCAAAGACCTTTTTCATGCCCTCGCCAAAGCAGCGCACCTGCACAAACCGGGTGCGGATGGAGTAGAACAGGCCCACGCCAATGAGCAGAAACACCAGAATGTAGCTGGATAGGTAGTCATTTAAGGCGTTGACCACGGGTAAAAGTGCGGCTTCCAATTGCTGAACCATGTTGAATCCTCTCCTCGAGCTGTTTTTGACAAAACAAAAACAGGTTGCGGATGGAATACTCCGCAACCTGAGGAAATGACGGTGCTGGCACCGACTCCCCAACGGGGAGCGGGTGCGTCGGCGTATGATTTCCTCTGTCCTTTTGCCTGAGAGATTGGCGGGAACCAGCGGTCCCCACGTTGCACCTTCGGCACTCATTGCTGAGCTTCTCCAGAGTTACATCCACGTACAGTCCTCACCCCGTGTCCCGGGGAACCTGAGAGTGTCACTCCTTCGGTAGGCCGACCCTGGCCTTTTCCTGCACGCTTCGTCTGCTTTTGTTTTGTTGTGATGGACATTATACCGCCACATGCGGACAGTGTCAAGAGGGGATTTCCATGCAGTCCCAAGGGGAGGGGGTTACCGCTCCATGTTCCACTCCTCGTAGAGCTGGTCTATGTTGTCCTCCAGCTGCTGAATCCGCTCCTGCTGCTGGGCAGAGTAGCGGTTATACTCCTCCCGGCGCTGCTCAATGGCCTTCCGCTGCTCCTCTTTCAAATCGAAAAAATGCCGGGTGGAGTCCACAAGGATGTCCCCATCGTTCTGAAATTGGGTCAGGACTTTCAAGGCGTTGTCTAGAGTGACCTGGGCTTCCGGGGAGCCGTCCATCTGCTCCACATCAAAGGCACAGATGAGAAAACGTTTCTGGCGCACTGCCAACTCCAGACCACTGCCCAAAATCCGCTCGCCCGGCTTGATGGGGACGTGCTCTACATAGAGCTGGTCGTCTTTGCTGTTTCCGGATTGGATGACATCGGAGTACTGGGAGGGCTGGGTATAGCCTGTGATCCCGTACTGTTTCAGCAGGTTCAGGTTGTCCTGGGTGTACTCCTCCTGGGATAAAAACCACATGGGGGAGACGGGTACCTCCTGGCGCTGGGCCTGCTGTTTCATCTGTTCCAAATTGGCCTGGTGCTGCTGGTAGAGGGAGATGCCGGCAAACATCACCTCCATGTCCATCTGGGACTGGGCCATCCGGGCGATGATGTCGGCGCCGTTGGTCTGGTCGATGGGGATGACGATGGACACAGGCCAGCCATAGCTGGAGAAGGTGTCTTCCACCCACTGGATTTGGGCGGGGTCCCGGACCAGGAAGCACAGGGCGGTCTCCGGGGTGATGTCCACCTGGTCGATGGCCAATTTCATCTCGTGCAGCTCGGCTCGGATGGAACGCAGCTCATTCTCATAGGCGCTGGTCTGGGCATAAAATTGTGCCAATTGTTCGGACTGGCGGCGTTCTTGTCGGAGCTGATAGGCCATCAAAAACACAAAAAGGCCCGCCAACAGCAGGGTAATGGCCAGAAGGATTCGATCCCTAAGACGATGTTCCATAGTCAGTTCCCTTTCTTTGCAATGGAATGTGGATGGGAGATGGGGTCAGCGGCTGCGGCCAAGGGCCCGGAGCTTGTCCCGAACCGCTTTCAGGTACTTCCGGCCGGGCAGACGGTGCAGCCGGACCCGGAGGAGATACCACAGCTTGCGCAGGGGCCACAGCAGGGACCACACCCGCACATAACAGCGGTAGCCCCGGTCGGTGACCCGGATGATTTTGCCGTTGCGCTGAATCTGGGTGACCACCCCTAAAATCCAGGCGCGGGGGACCTTTTCCCCATGGAGGCAGTTGTCCCCTCGGGTGTAGCACCAGCCCTCCCCTTGGCGAATCAGGCGGTGGATGATATACACCCCGTCGGGCCGCTGGTAGATGGGCAGGTCCCCCGGCTTGAGGTCCCCGGTGACGGGCTGCAAAATCACATAGGTCTTGCGCTCATAGAGCAGCGGCTCCATGCTACACCCGGTGGTATAGGTGGCTGCGGGCTGGCCCGCCCGCAGGGTTTCCGCCAGGGTGGTTGTCTTGCTGGTATCTTTCGTGTCCATCTCTACCTCACAGGGTTATTCCTGCAACAGCCCGGCCTGACGCAGGTGCTGAATCACCTGATGCACGTCGGCGGCAATGCGTTCCCGGTCTGCGTCATACTTCTGGTACATGGCCTCCACCACGGCCTCCTCCGTGGTCTCCTCCATGAGCAGCTCCAACAGAGTGTCGGCGGTGGCGTTGTTGCGAATCATCCCCCGGAACACCTTCCCGGCCTCCCCGGTGGCCACGGCCATGTGTTCGCCGCACACCTGGTGGCGAATCAATCCCGGTTTTAATCTCATAGATATCCGTCTCCTTTCAGACGTTTGTACACCAGCTCCACAGCTTCCTGGGAAATGGTGCAGTCTAGGGTGTACACAGGCAGGGCGGCCAGCTTGCCCACCAGGTCCAAGGTGTGGGGCAGTCCCTCTCCGCCCGCTCTTCGGTAGCTTTGCTGGAAGAGCACCGGATATGCCTGTTGCATGGAAATGCGCTGGATGTGATTGTCCTGGCCCTGGCGCAGGAGGACGATGGCGGCCACCGGGGCGCTGGTGTTGGTGTGCAGCCCCTCTTTGCCTGCGTAGGGGGTGCCGTACACCCGCACCTCATGGGGCTCCACCTTCAGCAGGGGCTTGTCGTCGTTGATCATGGTGACCGCCGGGCCGAACCGCTCCCGCCACAGCCGGGCGTGGGTGGACTTTCCCGTGCCGCTCTTGGCGGTGAACAAAATGGCCTTTCCCTCCACCTCCAGAGCCGAGCAGTGAAAGAGCAGAATGTCGCTTAGCAAAAGAAGGTGGCATAGTTTGCGGTAAAGGGCCAAACTCTCCAGGTAGGCGGCAGGGAAGGGTCTAGGGTCCCAGCGGGCCTCTTGTTCCAGCTCTTCCCGGCTGACGGTCAGGGGCTGGTCCCCGCCTGTGAGGGCTTGAAAGGCCTGCTTATCTTGGGGTGTGGGCTGGATGATATAATCTTGGAAAAAGGTCCGTAATTTTGGGCTTTTCGGCTGAATCCACAGCGGCGTATCCGCCAGTCGGATCCAATAGGTCTCCGGTAGCTGCATGGGCGTCTGTCACCTCCCGATCATATGAAAAAGCAGACAGTAACCACACTGTCTGCTTGTGAATGGAACATCTAAATTAGGGATAAGTGGGCCACGTATTATCGCAATCGAAGCCTGGGGCGGTGCCGCCGGGATTGCCGTTGCTGAGGTCACTAGAAGTACGAATGACATCCTCTGCTTCAAACTGGAGAAGCTCTACCACGGGAGGTTCATAGCGCAGTTTCTGCAATGTGATACAGTCCTTTCTAAAAATATTTATCCCACTAAGTGAGCAGGTTTTTTTGCGATCCATAAAAGTATACCATATTATATCAATAGAAGTAAAGGGTAAAATTTTTCCATGCTTTGGTAGGAGAAGTAAAGGGGGCCTGGGGATGGTGGAGCGGGTGGCGGGGGCTCAGAGGAGAGGGGACCCGTGGGGAAAATTTTTCGGTAGCAGCAACGCCAGGTTGGTAAAATTTCGACTTTCTAAGGGGCGGCCACAGTGGTAAAATATCCGTGGCCCAAGAGGGGGCGGCACTGCCCCCTGGGGCCCATTACCCTTATAATTTTCAATTTCCTCTTTTTTCTCGTGGGGGAGTATGGTATACTACATAAGTTAAAATGGGTTTTTCTACCCAAGCACTGAACCAGAAAGGAAGCGCGCAACATGGGTTTGTTTACGAAAATATTTGGCACCCCGTCCCAACGGGCGGTCAAGGCGCTCACTCCCCTCGTGGATAAAATTGAGGCCCTGGAAGAGGAAATGAAGGCTCTGTCCGACCAGCAGCTGCGGGCAAAAACCGACGAGTTTAAGGCCCGTCTGGCCAACGGCGAGACCCTGGACGACATTCTCCCCGAGGCCTTTGCCGTGTGTCGGGAGGCAGACTGGCGTGTTCTGGGTATGCGTCCCTATCGGGTGCAGCTCATCGGCGGCATCATCCTCCACCAGGGCCGTATCGCCGAGATGCGCACCGGTGAAGGTAAGACCCTGGTGGCCACCCTGCCCGCCTACTTAAACGGCCTGTCCGGCAAGGGCGTGCACATCATCACCGTCAACGACTACCTGGCCAAGCGTGACTCGGAGTGGATGGGTAAGGTGTACCGATTCCTGGGGCTGACTGTGGGCCTGGTCATCCACGGCGTGGACAAGGAGGCCAAGAAGGCCGCCTACGCCGCCGACATCACCTACGGCACCAACAACGAGTTTGGCTTTGACTACCTGCGAGACAACATGGCCATCTACTCCAAGGAGCTGGTGCAGCGTGGCCACAGCTTCGCCATCGTGGACGAGGTGGACTCCATCCTCATCGACGAGGCCCGTACCCCTCTGATCATCTCCGGTCAGGGCGAGAAGTCCACCCAGCTCTACCAGCTGGTGGATAACTTCGTGGCCCGTCTGACCTGCCAGCGGGTGGCCTCCGTGGACGCCAAGGAGGAGGAGGACGTCAACATCGACGCCGACTACATCGTGGATGAGAAGGCCCGCACCGCCACCCTCACCGCCCGTGGCGTGGCCAAGGCTGAGCAGCAGTTCAACCTGGAGAACCTGTCCGACCCCGAGAACACCACCCTGTCCCACCACATCAACCAGGCCATCAAGGCACGGGGCCTGATGAAGCGGGATATCGACTACGTGGTGAAGGACGGCGAGGTCATCATCGTGGACGAGTTCACCGGCCGCCTGATGTTCGGCCGCCGGTACTCCGAGGGCCTCCACCAGGCCATCGAGGCCAAGGAGCACGTCACCGTGGCCCGTGAGTCCAAGACTCTGGCCACCATCACCTTCCAGAACTACTTCCGCCTGTACAACAAGCTCTCCGGCATGACCGGTACCGCCATGACCGAGGAGGAGGAGTTCGGCACCATCTACGCCCTGGACATCGTGGAGATCCCCACCAACAAGCCCCTGGCCCGCATCGACCACCCCGACGTGGTGTACAAGAACGAGGTGGGCAAGTACCGGGCTATTGTCAACCAGATCGAGGCCTGCCACCAGAAGGGCCAGCCGGTGCTGGTGGGCACCGTCTCCATCGAGAAGTCGGAAGAGCTCTCCGCCATGCTGAAAAAGCGGGGCATCAAGCACAACGTATTGAACGCCAAGTTCCACGAGAAGGAGGCCGAGATCGTGGCCCAGGCCGGCAAGCTGGGGGCGGTCACAGTGGCCACCAACATGGCCGGCCGTGGTACCGACATCATGCTGGGCGGCAACGCGGAATTTCTGGCCAAGGCCGAGCTGCGCAAGGCCGGCCTGTCCGACGAGCTTATCGCCGAGTCCACCGGCTTTGCCGAGACCGACAACCAGGAGATCCTGGACGCCCGGCGGATGTTCACCGAGGCGGAGTCCAAGTACAAGGACGAGATCAAGGAGGAGGCCGAGAAGGTCCGGGCCGTGGGCGGCCTGTTCATCCTGGGCACCGAGCGCCACGAGTCCCGCCGCATCGACAACCAGCTGCGGGGCCGCGCCGGCCGTCAGGGCGACCCCGGCGAGAGCAAGTTCTTCCTCTCCCTGGAGGACGACATCATGCGCCTGTTCGGCTCCGAGCGGGTCATGGGCATGATGGAGAAGCTGGGCGTGGACGAGGACACCCCCATCGACGCCAAGATCCTCTCCAACGCCATTGAGAACGCCCAGAAGCAGGTGGAGTCCCGCAACTTCCAGACCCGGAAAACCGTGCTGGAGTACGACGACGTGATGAACACCCAGCGTCAGGTGATCTACGAGCAGCGGCGCAAGGTGCTGGATGGGGAGAACCTGAAGGAGTCGGTACAGAACATGATCACCACCGTCATCACCAACGAGGTCAACGCCCACATGGGCGAGCTCAAGCACATGGACGCCGAGAACTGGCGGGAGGTGTGCGCCCAGTACCGGGGCATGTTCCTCACCCCCGACGAGCTGAAGTTCACCGATGAGGAGCTGCAGCAGTACGACGCCCAGGGCCTCATCGACCTGCTGCGGGAGCGGGCCTCCGACGTCTACACCCGCAAGGAGCAGGAGCTGGGCGAGCCCCTGATGCGGGAGCTGGAGCGGGTGATGATGCTCCGGGTGGTGGACGAGTACTGGATGGACAACATCGACGCCATGCAGGAGCTGCGCCGGGGCATCGGCCTGCGGGCTTACGGCCAGAACGACCCGGTGGTGGAGTACAAGCGGGAAGGCTACGAGATGTTCGAGCGGATGATCGCCGCCATCCAGGAGGAGACCCTGCGTCGGATCTTCCTGGCCCGGGTCCAGGTGGGCGGCCAGGTCAAGCGGGAGCGGGTGGCCAAGGTCACCGGCGAGAGCGCCGGGGCCGACGGTACCGTGAAGAAGCAGCCGGTGAAGAAGGGCAAGAAGGTGGGCCGCAACGATCCCTGCCCCTGCGGCAGCGGCAAGAAGTACAAGAAGTGCTGCGGCATGCATGAGGAAGACTGAGTATTGACCGCCCTAAATGGAGGAACTCCGTGAACATCATAGAACACAATCAAAACGGCCTGGTGTACCTTGCCGCCGACGGCTTTGAAGCCGCCGGCGGCGTGGCCCACGGCTTTTCCACCCGGCTGGGGGGCGTATCCGACGGTATCTACACCTCCCTCAACCTGGGGATGAACCGGGGAGACGACCCGGACAAGGTGAAGGAAAACTACCGCCGCTTCTGCGCCGCCATCGGCGCCGACGTGAAGGGAGTGGTGTGCGCCAGCCAGGTCCACGGGGACACGGTGCGCCCGGTCACCACCGCCGATCTGGGCATCGGCCTGGACGAGGGGGAGCCCTGGCAGGCCGACGGCCTGGTGACCGACATCCCCGGCGTGGTGCTCACCGTGTTTACCGCCGACTGCCTGCCCATCCTGCTCTACGATCCGGTGCGCAGGGTGGTGGGGGCGGTCCACGCCGGCTGGCGGGGCACCGCCCTGGGCATCGTCACCCGGGCGGTGGAGCGGATGGTGGACTGCTACGGCTGCGACCGGCTGGATATCCTGGCCGCCATCGGACCCGGCATCTCCAAGTGCTGCTTTGAGACCCATGAGGACGTGCCCAACGCCATGACCGAGTCCATGGGGGCCTCCGCCCTCCATTGCATCCAGGTTCTGCCCACCGGCAAGTTCCACGTGGATCTGAAGGCCCTCAACGCCAAGCGGCTGGAGGGCGCGGGGCTGGCTCCCGAGCACATCGCCGTGTCGGCCGACTGCACCTCCTGCCTGCCGGAAAAATATTGGTCCCACCGCTATACCCACGGCCAGCGGGGGAGCCAGGCGGCCATGATCGCGCTGCTATGAGAAAAAGCCTGTCCATTTTATTATTGGCCCTCTGCCTGCTGCTGGGGGGATGCGCCGTGGACGCAGAGCCCGACCCAACCCCCAGCCCCACCCCCTCCGCCGTGCCGGAGGAGCAGGGGGAATTTGCCCTGGCCTGCTACCCGTCGGCGGGATTCCACCCCATCACCGGGGGCAACCGCACCAATTTGTCCCTGGGCGGGCTGGTGTATGAGGGGCTGTACGCCCTCAACCAGCAGTTCCAGCCCCTGGAGCAGCTGTGTACCGCCGGGGCCCAGGCGGCCGACGGGCTGAGCTGGACCTTTACCATCCGCAGCGGCGTCACCTTTTCCGACGGCAGCCCCCTGACCGCGGCGGAGGTCAAGGCCTCCCTGGATCTGGCCCGCACCAGCGCCGCCTATTCCGCCCGGCTGGGCGACATCACCGGCGTGACGGCGGGGGAGGGGACGGTGACGGTGACCCTGAGCCGGGCCAACGGGAACCTGCCCGCCCTGCTGGATATCCCCATTGTGAAGGAGACCGGAGGGGTGCCTCTGGGCACGGGGCCCTATGTGCTCTCCGGCTCCGGGGAAGACTGGACCCTCACCGCCCGGCAGGGGTGGTGGCAGGGGGAGGAACTGCCCCTCCAGACCATTCCCCTCCGGGCCATCCAGGAGGCGGACGACCTGATCCACGCCTTTGACACCCGGGACATTGCCCTGGTCTCCACCGACCTGACGGGCACCAATGCCCTGGGTTTTTCCGGTTCTTTTGATACGGTGGACTACCCCACCAGCGTCATGCTCTACGTGGGGTTCAACACCCGGTCCGGACCCTGCCAGACCGCGGCGGTGCGGCAGGCGCTGCTGCGGGCCTTTGACCGGGGAACGGTGTCCACCGCCCTCTACGCAAGCCACGCCCAGCCCGCCGCCCTGCCCATCTCCCCCGCCAGCCCCTACTATCCGGAGGAGCTGGCCCAGGAGCTGGAGTATGCCCCCCAGCAGGCGGCCCAGCTGCTGACCGAGGCGGGCTGGACCCAGGGGGAGGGGGGCTGGACGAAGGGCAGGCAGAGCCTGAGCCTCCGCTTTGTGGCCCCGGCGGACAACCCCATCCGGGTCTCCGCGGCGGAGCATCTGGCCGCCGGACTCACCGACCTGGGCATCCAGGTGGACCTGCAGCTGCTGGCGTGGGACGACTACGTGGCGGCGCTGGAGGGGGGAGACTTCGACCTCTATCTGGCCGAGGTGCGCCTCACCGCCGACTTTGACCTCACCGCCCTCATCACCGCCGGAGGCAGCCTGAACTACGGCGGCTACGCCGATGCCCAGGCCGCCCAGCTGCTCCAGGAATACCGGGCCGCCGTGGTCCAGGGGCGGGAGACCAGCGGACTGCGGCTGTATGAGCGGCTGGCACAGGAGCCGCCCTTTGCGGTGCTCTGCTTTAAAAACTGGTCGGTGCTCACCCAGTGGAACCGGGTCTCCGGCCTGACGCCCACCCAGCAGAATGTGTTTTACGGCTTTGCCAATTGGGACATTGCCTGAGTTACAGAGAGAAGGGAAATGGAAGTATGGGGAAGGTATATCGCTGTTTTGTGGAAAAAAAGCCCGGCTATGACGTGGAGGCCGGCCATCTGCTCGCCGAGCTGAAAGGCACCCTGGGGCTGAAGGGCCTCACCGGGGTGCGGGTGCTCCGCCGGTACGACGTGGAGGGCGTGGATCAGGGGACCTATGAGGCCGCCCGCACCACCGTCCTGTCTGAGCCCCAGGTGGACGCCATCAC
Source organism: Candidatus Flavonifractor merdavium (assembly GCA_019119335.1). Taxonomy (GTDB): domain Bacteria; phylum Bacillota; class Clostridia; order Oscillospirales; family Oscillospiraceae; genus Flavonifractor; species Flavonifractor merdavium. Next base: position 4,971 of record DWXF01000038.1, on the reverse strand, counting down.
CGACGAGGTGTTTGAACTGCCCCAGGGCTATCAGGCCCTGGCGGTGGAGGCCCTGCCCGGCCAGTACGACCAGCGGGCGGACTCCTGCGCCCAGTGTATCCAGATGCTCACCGGCGGGGAGCGGCCCACCGTCCGCGCTGCCACGCTGTACCTGCTGGCGGGGGAGCTGTCCAAGGCCGACCTGGATAAGGCCAGAGGCTACCTCATTAACCCGGTGGAGAGCCGGGAGGCTGACCTGAACAAGCCGGATACCCTGATGCAGCAGTATCCTGAACCGGCGGACGTGCCGGTGCTGGCCGGCTTCCGGGCGCTGGATCAGGCGGGCCTGGAGGAGCTGCTGAACCAGTACGGACTGGCCATGGATCTGGCCGACCTGACCTTTTTGCAGACTTACTTCAAGGATGAGGAAAAGCGGGACCCCACCCTTACCGAGGTGCGGGTGGTGGACACCTACTGGTCCGACCACTGCCGCCATACCACCTTCTCCACCCACCTGGACCGGGTGGACATCCAGGACCCCACCATCAACGGGGCCTATCTCCGCTACCTCTCCGCCCGGGACGAGGTGTACGGCCGGGAGAAGGCCGCCCAGCGGCCCCAGACCCTGATGGACCTTGCCACCATTGGCACCAAGGTGCTGAAAAAGCGGGGGGAGCTGCCCGAGCTGGACGAGAGCGAGGAGATCAACGCCTGCTCCATCCATGTCCCCGCCACGGTGGACGGCAAGGAGCAGGACTGGCTCCTGATGTTCAAGAACGAGACCCACAACCACCCCACCGAGATTGAGCCCTTCGGCGGCGCGGCCACCTGCATCGGCGGCTGTATCCGGGATCCCCTCTCCGGCCGGGTGTACGTCCACCAGGCCATGCGCCTCACCGGCTGCGGGGACCCCCGCACCCCGGTGGACCAGACCCTGGCGGGCAAGCTGCCCCAGCGGAAGATCGCCCAGACCGCCGCCGCGGGCTACTCCTCCTACGGCAATCAGATCGGCCTGGCCACCGGCCACGTGGCCGAGCTGTACCACGAGGGCTACATCGCCAAGCACCTGGAGTGCGGCGCGGTGGTGGGGGCCGCCCCTGCCGACCATGTCCGCCGGGAGGTGCCCGCCCCCGGGGACGTGGTGGTGCTGCTGGGCGGCCGCACCGGCCGGGACGGCATTGGCGGGGCCACCGGCTCCTCCAAGAGCCACAACCTGAAGAGCCTGGACACCATGGCCAGCGAGGTGCAGAAGGGCAACGCCCCCGAGGAGCGCAAGCTCCAGCGACTGTTCCGCAACCCCAACGTGACCCGGCTCATCAAGCGGTGCAACGACTTCGGCGCCGGCGGCGTGTCGGTGGCCATTGGCGAGCTGGCCGACGGCCTTGCCATCGACCTGGACGCCGTGCGTAAGAAATACGACGGCCTGGACGGCACCGAAATCGCCATCTCCGAATCCCAGGAGCGCATGGCGGTGGTGGTAGCGCCCCAGGACGTGGATACCCTGCTCCACATAGCCGCCACCGAAAATCTGGAGGCCTATCCGGTGGCCACCGTCACCGAGAGCCCCCGGATGGTGATGACCTGGCGGGGAAAGACGGTGGCAAACCTGTCCCGGGCCTTCCTCAACACCAACGGCGCGGTGAAGCACGCCCAGGTGAAGGTGGCCCAGCGGCCCGGTCCCCAGAGCTTTGAAGAGCGCCCCCTGCGGGAACTGGCCAAAGAGCTGGATTACGCCTCCCGCCGGGGCCTCACCGAGCGGTTTGACGGTTCCATCGGGGCCGCCAGCGTGCTGATGCCCTTCGGCGGCAAGACCCAGCGGACCCCCGCCCAGGCCATGGCCGCCCTGTTCCCGGTGGAGCCCGGCCAGGAGACCGACCAGGCCTCCATCATGGCCTGGGGCTGCGATCCCAAGCAGCTGAGCCGGGATCCCTACTACGGGGCAGTGCAGGCGGTGGTCACTTCGGTGGCTAAAGTTGTGGCCGCCGGCGGCGACTATAAAAAGGTGTATCTCACCCTCCAGGAGTTCTTTGAAAAGCTGCGGGAGGAGCCCACCCGGTGGGGCAAGCCCTTCCAGGCCTTGCTGGGAGCCATGGACGCCCAGCTGGGGCTGGGCTGTGCCGCCATCGGCGGCAAGGACTCCATGTCCGGCTCCTTCCTGGATCTGGACGTGCCTCCCACCCTCATCTCCTTCGCCATCGCCCCCGCCAAGGCGGGGGAGGTGCTCTCCCCTGAGTTCAAGGAGGCGGGAAACCCGGTGTACCTCTTCGGCGTGCCCCACCTGGGGGACTTTGAGGGACAGAAGAAGGCATGGGAACAGTTCCATGCCCTGTGCCTGGCCGGAAAGGTGAAGGCCGCCCGGGTGCTGGAGCCCGACGGGGTGAAAGAGGCCGCCATGCAGATGGCCTTCGGCAACCACATCGGCTTTACTCTGGAGGAGGGCTTTACCGGCCCCGCCTGCCAGGGCATGATCCTGGCCGAGTGCGACGGCCCCGTGGAGGGGGCGGTGCTGGCGGGCCACACCACTGCAGAGCCGGTGCTTACCTTCGGTGCGGACACCGCCGCCATCGACGAGCTGCTGACCCTCAACGAGGGGGTGCTGGAGGATGTGTACCCCACCCGCACCGCCGAGACCGGGGCGGTGGAGGCCATCTCCTGGGACAAGCGCTCCCCGGCGGTGTGCAAGAGCAGGATTGCCCGGCCCCGGGTAGTCATCCCCGTGTTCCCCGGCACCAACTGCGAGTATGATTCGGTGCGGGCCTGCCTGCGGGCGGGCATGACCGCCGAGACGGTGAATATCCGCAACCTCACCGCCGACGACCTGCTCCAGTCCACCGTGGAGCTGGAGGGCGCCATCCGCAAGGCCCAGATCGTCTTTATCCCCGGCGGCTTCTCCGGCGGCGACGAGCCCGACGGCTCGGCCAAGTTCATCTGCTCCTTCTTCCGCAACAGCCGCATCACCGACGCCGTCCACGACCTGCTGAAAAACCGGGACGGCCTGATGCTGGGCATCTGCAACGGCTTCCAGGCCCTCATCAAGCTGGGTCTGGTGCCCTACGGCGAGATCCGGGACATGGACGAGAACTGCCCCACCCTGACCTACAACACCATTGGCCGCCACCAGAGCCGGTACGTCACCACCCGGGTGGCCAGCGTAAACTCCCCCTGGATGCTGAAATCCAACGTGGGCGACCTCCACGCCATCCCCATCTCCCACGGCGAGGGCCGGTTTGTGGCCCCCCAGGCGGTGCTGGAGGACCTGATCGCCCACGGCCAGGTGGCCACCCAGTACGTGGACGGCAGCGGCGTGCCCTCCATGGACATGGAGGTGAACCCCAACGGCTCTCTGCTGGCCATCGAGGGTATCTTCTCCCCCGACGGCCGGGTCTTTGGCAAGATGGGCCACTCCGAGCGGCGGGGGGACCACGTGGCGCGCAACATCCCCGGCGAGAAATACCAGCCCCTCTTTGACAGCGGCGCGGAATATTTTAAGTAAAAAACAGCGGACCGGCCTGGCCGGTCCGCTATTTTTTATGAGATTTTAAGAATCCTTTTACGGCGGTTTCACATAGGAGTGGTACACTGGTCCCAACAAAGGAGGAGAGAACTATGATTACCCTGCTGAGCCTGTGCGTACTCTGCCTGGCCGCCCTCATTCTCATACCCGTGGTGCTGCTTGTGGTGGGCCTGCCCTTTCTGTTGATGATGGCCCTGCTGCCCTGGCTGCTGCGGATCGTGGGTGTGATCCTGCTGCTCAAGGCCCTTTTTGAGCAGCCCACCCGGTGGGAGAACTTCATGCCCGCCGTCATCGCCTTCGCCCTGTCCATCCTCATCGGCTGGATTGTCTGACGGCTTTACAGCGGCTCCGCCCTCAGGGCGGAGCCGCTGCCGCTTATGGCGTAAAAGGCGTAATCCTCCGGCTTCAATTCCGAACCTGCCAACGCCCGGCGGACTCCTTCCAGGTCCTCCGGCGGGAACCGCAGGGCCATGCCGCAGCCCAGGGAGATCTCCCGCAGCACCGGCATTACCCGCACAGCCGCCACCGGCTCCAGCAGCTTCTGGGCATAAATGGCTCCGTAGGTGGAGGCAAAGGTGAGGAGCGCGTAGTCCATTACAGGGAGATCACCTTGGCGGCCTTCTGCATCCGGGTGACGATGTCGTACATGTTGCTTACCATACCCACCTTCAGCTGCTCGGTGAGGCCATAGAAGTTCAGACAGGTGCCGCACACCTGGATCTCCACCCCGGCGTCGGAGAGGGCCTTCAGGTGCTCCGCCACCTGTTCATCCTGGGTGGGCAGTTTCACCCCGGCGTTCATGAAGAGTACCGCCCCCGGCTTGTCCTCGCTCTGGGTCAGGGTGTAGAAAAACATCCGCATCAGGTTGGTGCCCAGCTCCCGGTCCCCGTCGCCGATGATGTTCCGGCCCACGAATACCGCCCAGTCCCCGCCCGGCGCGGGCAGGGGGGCGTTCACCGCCTCCTCACAGGAGACGCAGCCCTCGCCCTTAGTAAAGTCCAGGGCAAAGGTCCCGCCCTCTTCTTCCCGGACAACAGCGGCAAAGCCCTGATTGCCGGCCAGGCGCTTGAGATTTTCCACGGCGGTGGTGTTGTCCACCAGAATGGTGAAGGCCTCCGCCCCCTGGGCTATGGCCCCCTTGGCCATCAGCACCGGCGTGGGGCAGGCCTTGCCTCTGGCGTCGATAATCTGCGACATAAAAATACCCCCTTTGGGGATGATTATACTATGTTCCCCCTGCCGGCGCAAGGGGAGGAAAATGTGAAGAAATTTTTAAAACATGGGAGTGTGACCCGCTCCCGCTTTTTTATTGGCTCAAAATGTGCTATACTGCTTCACGACGGAAACCGAAAGACCTGCTAACAAAAGTCAAGTAGAAATTTCAGATTTGGGGGAGCGGCAAAAAGACAACACAAAATCAAGCCGCTGAGCATCTCAAAATCGAAACGGCGGCCAGCCAGATGGTATGACACGAAAAT
>DWXF01000037.1 GCA_019119335.1 Candidatus Flavonifractor merdavium | reverse complement strand
GCCTGATTACAGACCAAGTATCATCTACTGCAAAAGAGGTGTACATTACCGCAATACGGCGTTTTTTAAATTTGATAATTTTTTGTGCAGTCAGCAGTTTTATGAAATAGAACATTGAACCGGCTGATTATTTCTGAGGAAAATATCCTCACTTTTCACAGACTCTTCCGGCCGCCACAAAAATATTGCCCGGTCCGTTTTGAATCCGGGGTTGAAGCGTGCTATAATATCTTCAATATAAGCGCCCATACAAGCACTTGCCCCAGCGTATCCGCGGGGAGAAAAGGAGGAACACACGTGGATATCGGTCCCTATCTCCCCTTCTGGGGGGAGCTCACTCAGACCCAGCGGGATACCCTGTCCCGGGCCGTTACAGAGCGGTTTTTCCCCCAGGGCACCCTGATCTCCGGGGGCAGCGAGGACTGCACCGGTCTGATCCTGCCCCTGGAGGGGCAGCTGCGGGCCTACCTCCTCACCGATGAGGGGAAGGAGCTCACCCTCTACCGCCTCTTCCCGGGGGACCTGTGCCTCTTCTCCGCCTCCTGCGCCATGCGGGACATTCAATTCGACGTTATGGTGGAGGCCCGGCAGGACACCCGGGCCCTGCTCCTCCCCGCCCCGGTATACCGCTCCCTGATGGAGCGCTCGGTACCGGTGGCCAACTTCACCAATCAACTGATGGCGGGGAGATTCTCCGACGTGATGTGGCTGATGGATCAGATCCTGAGCAAGAAGCTGGACAGCCGCCTGGCGGCCTTTCTGGTGGAGGAGGGGCGGTTGGGGGGTACAGAAAACCTCTCCCTCACCCACGACCAGATCGCCCGGCACCTGGGCAGCGCCCGGGAGGTGGTGACCCGGATGCTGAAATATTTCCAGTCCGAGGGACTGGTCCAGTTGGGCCGGGGCGGTGTGCGGCTGCTGGACCGGCGGGGACTGGAGCGGCTGGCGAGAGACAGCCTGCGGGAAAAGTGATATTGTCACAGAAGCGGCGGGCTGTTTCTGGTATCCTGATCTCATCAAACGACCGGGGGCCGGAGACGGCCCGCCGTTTGCGTCTGTCCCAAACAAAGGAGGAAGCCTGATGGGCTTGTTTGACTTTTTTGCCCGCCGCCCCAGCCTGGAGGAGGGCCTGGAGCGGTGGAAGGAGACCCCCGACGCCGTTCTGCTGGACGTGCGGACGCCGGAGGAATACCGGGCCGGACATGTGCCCGGCGCCAAGAACCTGCCGCTGGACCGGCTGGGCGGGGTGAACCTGCCGAAAAGCCAGCCGGTCTTTGCCTACTGCCTCAGCGGGGCCCGCAGCGCCCAGGCCTGCGCCTGGCTGAAGCGCAGGGGCTATGAAGCTACCAATCTGGGGGGAATCGGCGGATACCGGGGCCCCCTGGAGACCTGAATCTGTGAGGAGGAGAACGCCATGAAAGTCGTCATTGTCGGAGGGGTAGCCGGAGGCGCTACCGCCGCCGCCCGCCTGCGCCGCCTGGATGAGCAGGCCGAGATCATCATGCTGGAGCGGACCGGCTATGTGTCCTACGCCAACTGCGGCCTGCCCTACTACATCGGAGGCACCATTCAGGACCGGGAGGCCCTGACCCTGCAGACCCCGGAGAGCTTCCGGGCCCGCTTCAACATCGACGTGCGGGTGAAGCACGAGGTCCTCTCCATCCAGCCGGAGGCCCACACCGTCACCGTCCGGCGGCTGGAGGACGGAAGCGAGTACACCGAGTCCTACGACAAGCTGATCCTCTCCCCGGGCGCCAAGGCCATCCGGCCCCCCCTGCCCGGCATCGACCTGGACGGCATCTTCACCCTGCGCACCGTGGAGGATACCTTCCGCATCCGCTCCTTCCTGGAGGAGAAGAAGCCCCGGTCCGCCGTGGTGGTGGGCGGCGGCTTCATCGGCCTGGAGATGGCGGAGAACCTGATCCACGCCGGAGTGCGCACCACCCTGATCCAGCTGGACGACCAGGTGCTGCTCCCCCTGGACAAGGACCTGGCGGGAGAGGTCCACTCCTATCTGCGGGGCCAGGGGCTGGACCTGCGGCTGAGCACCGCCGTCACCGGCTTCCGCCGGCAGGACGGCAAGCTGGAGACCCTCATCGGCGACCAGCCCCCGGTGGCGGCCGACCTGGTGATCCTGGCCATCGGCGTGGCCCCCGAGTCCGACCTGGCCCGCCGGGCGGGGCTCACCCTGGGACAGAAGGGCTCCATCGCCGTGGACGACCACATGCGCACCTCCCAGCCCGACATCTACGCCGTGGGCGACGCGGTGGAGCTCACCCACATCGTCACCGGCCAGAAGGCCCTGGTGGCCCTGGCGGGACCGGCCAACCGGCAGGGGCGCATTGCCGCCGACCACATCTGCGGCCTGGACCAGAGCTATTCCGGCGCCCAGGGTTCCTCTATCCTCAAGCTTTTCAACATGACGGCCGCCGCCACCGGCCTCAATGAGCGGGCCGCCAAGGCCGCCGGGGTGGCCTATGACAAGGTGGTAACCTACTCCGCCTCCCACGCGGCCTACTACCCCGGAGCCCAGAACATGACGGTCAAGACCCTGTTCGACCCGGCCACCGGCCGGATCCTGGGGGCCCAGATCGTGGGCTTCGACGGGGTGGATAAGCGCATCGACGTGATGGCCACCGCCGTTCGGGCGGGCCTGACCGCCCAGCAGCTCACCCACCTGGACCTGGCCTACGCGCCCCCCTACTCCTCCGCCAAGGACCCGGTGAACATGGCCGGGTACGTCATCGAAAACCTGCGCGCCGGTCTGGTGGAGCAGCACCACTGGGATCAGGTGGCCGGTCTGCCCAACGACGGCTCGGTGATCCTGCTGGATGTGCGCACCCCGGACGAGGTGGCTCAGCAGGGGCTGATGCGGCCGGACGTGATCCACATCCCCCTGGACAGCCTGCGGCAGCGGCTGGGAGAGCTGGATCCCTCCAAGAAGATTTATGTCAACTGCGTCAGCGGCCTGCGCAGCTATCTGGCCTGCCGGATCCTGAGCCAGCGGGGCTTCCGGTGCTCCAACCTCTCCGGCGGCTGGCGGTTCTGGTCCTACGCCGCCCGGGACCGGGTCCACGACGCCGCCCCCACCCATCCCTGTGGGATCCCCATCGGGGAGGACAGCCATGGCGCGTAAGCTGGCTCAGCTTCCCCAGCAGCGGTGCGTGGCCTGCGGCTGCTGCGCCAAGGCCTGCCCCCTGGGGGCCGTGACGGTCTACCGGGGCCTTTACGCCCAGGTGGACGCCGGGCGGTGCGTGGGCTGCGGCAAATGCGCCGCCATCTGCCCCGCCGAGATCATCACCCTGGTATCCAGAGAGGAGCAGTTATGAAGAAAAAGCACTGGTACGACTGGCTGTGGGTCCTCTCAGCCACCTATCTGATTCTCGGCTTCTTCAACATCCTCTTTGCCTGGCTGGGCCTGCTGTGCTTTTTCATCCCGCTGCTGCTGTCCATCTTCGGAAAGGGGAAGGCCTACTGCAACCGCTACTGCGGCCGGGGTCAGCTCTTTGAGCTGCTGGGAGGCCGGCTGGGCCTGTCCCGGCGGCTGCATACCCCAGGCTGGCTGCGGAGCAACGCCTTCCGGTACGGCTTTCTCATCTTCTTCCTGGTGATGTTTGGCAACATGCTGTTTACCACTTATCTGGTCTTTTCCCAGACCCGGAATCTGGGCGAGGCGGTCACCCTGCTGTGGACCTTCCGGGTGCCCTGGAGCTGGGCCTACCACGGAGGCGTGCCCGCCTGGGTCGCCCAGTTCGCCTTTGGCTTTTACAGCGTGATGCTCACCTCCACCCTGCTGGGACTGGTGCTGATGCTCCTGTTCCGGCCCCGGACCTGGTGCGTGTGCTGCCCCATGGGCACCATGACCCAGCTGGTGTGCAAGGTCCGCAAAGGTCCCTGAGACAAACCAAAGCCCTCATAGCCAAATTGGCTATGAGGGCTTTTCGCTTCAGATCACCTTTCCCAGGCCGGCCTCCAGCACAGCGGAGGTACACCCCTTTACGATGGCCACCACGGTTGTGGACAGGCACTCGCCTACCAGCTTTTTCAGCTTGTCCCCCGAGAGTGAGGCATACTCCTGGCCCTTCAGGGTGGCGTCGTAATAGGTCACGCCGTCCACCGTGCGGCGGCAGAGCAGGTCCGCGTCCACCAGCGCGTCTATGTAGCCCTCAAATTCGGAGGGGTCCAGGTGGTAGAGGGCCGGAACAATGTGCTGACGCCTGTTGGCCGCCTGCACCATGCTGGCGCAGATGGCCCGGGCCGTCTTGGCCCGGGTCCCGGTGTAGGGCTCCCTGGCGTGCTCCGGAATGTCCCACTCCCCTGTGACCGGGTCCTGCACCGCGCCGGGAATGTACCCCTGTCGCAGCCAGCTGTGGATGGTGTTTATGTTCTTTTTACATCTGCTCTGAAATTCAGATACCGTCATCACGCTGCCCCCCTTATCTCTTTCTGCTTCTATGATACAGGATAGCATGTCCCATAGACCGGACTTTTACTGCAAAGCAGGGGGTACGGAGGGCCGGTTTTTGCATCAAATATTGGGCGTCTTTGCCACCACCAGGTACATTTTGAAGGCGGTAATCGCCTCCACGGCGTGGGGAATCCCGGCGGGCATGACAATGGCCTCGCCGGCGTTCACGGTATAGGGCACGCCGTCAATGGTGATCCGGGCGGTGCCCTCCAGCACGGTGGCTATGGCATCGCCTCCGGCGGCGTGGGTGCTGATGGCCTCGCCGGCGTCAAAGGCAAAGAGGGTAATCCCCACGCCGGGCTGCTGGGCCAGAGTCAGGCTGACCACCTTGCCGGGCTGGTAGTCCACCTGCTGGCTCAGGGCAAAGGGCTGGGCGTGGGGTACGTTTTTGATCAGAGCTTCCATACTCGTTTCCTCCTTGTTTTCACGAAAGGGTAATCTGCAGCAGCTTGCAGCCCTCCGGGGCGGCCACGGCGTGGCTCGCCCTGGCGGGCACCGCCAGGCAGTCTCCGGCCCGAAGCTGCCGGACCGCCCTTCCAGAGTGACGGACAGCCCGCCTTCCAGCACATGGTAGAGGGTATCGCCAAAATAGCACTCCTCGCTGACGCTCTCGCCGTCGCCAAAGGCCAGCAGGGTCATCTGGCAGTGCTGACTCCGGCTCATGGCCATGCTGACTACCCGCCCAGGCTGGACGGTGATCAGTCCGGCCAGCTGCTCCGGCTCCCCGGTGGGCAGATTGCGCAGAACTTCCATCCAATTCGCCTCCTCAGGTTATTTCCTGTGTTCAGTATACCCTTTTGAAGGCGATATTCCGTTGCCATGGCAACGAAATGAAGGTTCTTCTCATTCCACGCCCAGCTCTGCCAGGGCGTCCCGCAGCCGCCGCCACTGTCCCAGCAGGTCGTCCCGCTTCTCCGCTCCCGCCGGGGTGAGGCGGTAATATTTCCTGGCGGGGCCCTCCGAGGTCTCCCCCTGATACTGCCGGGTATACCCCTCCTTGCACAGGCCCCGGAGCAGGGCGTAGACGGCGCTCTCCTGGGTATCGGGAAAACTCTCGTGGACCCGACGGAGGATCTCATAGCCGTACAGGTCCTCCCCCGCCAGCAGATGGAGCAGGCACAGCTGGATGAGGTCCTTTTTCAGCACAGGGCCACCCCCGTTCCCACCAGGCCCGCCGCCCCCAGCAGGCCCCAGGGGAGGGCATAGGACGCCCACGCCACACCGGAGGCGCTGTCCAGACTGCCCAGAAAGGCCAGGATCAGCACGCACACCGCCACCGCCGTCAGGCCCAGGATGTACAGGGCGCTCCAGCGGCGGTCGTCCAGCCGGGCCTTTACCACCCCCAGCAGGCCGGCGGCGGCCCCCGCCGCTCCGGTCAGGCACAGCACCCACCATGCGGTAAGTCCATACCACTCCGCCGGCCAGCTGGTCCAGGCTCCGGTAAAGAGGCAGCCCAGCACCCAGCCCACCGCCGCCAGGAGGACCGCCAGCCCCGCCAGGGCGGGGCGGAGGCCCCGGGGCATGGGTCCCTTTCCCGCTCGGGGCCGGAACTGCGCCAGGGAAACCGCCATGCCCGCCAGAAGCAGCCCGGCCATCAGAGCCGTGGGCTGGCTCCAGAACTGACCTCGCAGCAGCAGCACCAGGGGGAGCAGCAGGCAGAAGGCCATCCAGGCAAAGGCCGCCAGCCAGCGGCGGTAGGCCCCCGGCTGGGTCAGCAGCCCCACCGCCTGTCGGGGCTCCCCCAGACTCCGGGTAAGGGCGGCGTCATCCTCCCCCCGGTGGTGGGCGAAGATCTCCTCATAGTCCGCCAGAACCCCCTCCGCCTCCGTTTTGGGCAGCCGCCAGCGCACCAGGCGGGAAAACCGTTTCTGATAGCTGCTCTGAGTCATGGTCCATCCGCTCCTCTACTGATAAAATAACTATTGTAAAAAATATAGTAGTTTTACCATGGTTATACCACCCGGCGCCCCCTTTGTCAAGGGGGCGCCTTTCCCCTTTAATCTACATCTGTATATTATCTTGACAAATGTAGTTTATAGCAGTATGATAGCTCCACGCTCAGCAAGGAGGAACGCCTATGGAAACCCATTTGGACCTACGCCAGCGCAAGACCCGCAAGCTGCTGGTGGAGGCGCTGGCCCAGCTGCTGGAGGAAAAGCCCTTTCAGGAGCTGTCGGTGGTGGACATCTGCGGCCGGGCCATGGTCCACCGCACCACCTTTTACGCCCACTTCAACGACAAGCAGGAGCTGCTGCGCTATCTGCTGGAGGGGCTGGAGCAGGAGTGCATCGCCACCTGCCTGCCCCAGGACCCGGAGCGCACCCCCAGGGAGTACCTGATGGCGGCGGCCCGGAACGCCTTTACCTTTTTTGCCAGCCGGCGGGAGCTCTACCGCGCCTGCCTCAACAGCGGGGCGGACGTACAGGTTCACGTCCTGGAGGACTGCGCCGCCCAGGAGCTGTGCCGCCTGTTTTCCGAGCCCCGGTTCCGGGCAGCCTCCCCCTCCATGGACCCCCAGGTGGCCGCCCACTTTTACACCGGAGCCATGCTCTCCCTGATCCGCTGGTGGCTGAACAGCGACCAGCCCCTCCCCGTGGACCACCTGCTGGCCAACCTGGAACAATTCATTCCCATTTTGTGAGGTCCGTCATGGAACAGAAATCAACCGAAAGCGCCATCACCAAGCTGGCCCGCTTTATTGTAGATAAGCGCAAGGCCTTTTATTTGGTATTCATTGCGGCGGTTCTCTTCTCCGCCGCCTCCATCAGCAAGGTACAGGTAAACAACGACATCACCTCCTATCTGCCGCCGGAGACCGAGACCCGCAGGGGGCTGACCATTATGGAGGAGGAATTTATCACCCTGGGCTCGGCCAATGTGATGGTATCCAATGTGAGCTACGACACCGCCCGGGAGCTGGCCGATCAGCTCGCCGCCGTCCCCGGGGTGTCCCAGGTGGCCTTTGACGACACCCAGGCCCACTACAAGGACTCCGCCGCCCTGTTCACCCTCTCCTTTGACGGGGAGGAGACCGACCCGGCCACCGTAGCCGCCATGGAGCAGGTCCTCCAGGTGCTGGACGGCTACGACGTCTACCCCTCCACCCAGATCGGCCGGGACGAGTCGGCCTCATTGCAGAAGGAGATGACGGTGATCCTGGCCATCGCCGCGGCGGTGATCGTGGTGGTGCTGCTGTTCACCTCCAAGAGCTACATGGAGGTGCCGGTCTACCTCATCGTCTTTGTGGCGGCGGCGGTGCTCAACATGGGCACCAACTTTATTTTCGGCACCATCTCCTTCATCACCAAATCCATCGCGGTGGTGCTCCAGCTGGCCCTGGCCATCGACTACGCCATCATCTTCTGCCACCGGTACATGGAGGAACGGGACAACGGCCTGGACCCCCGGGAGGCCGACATTGCCGCCCTGAGCAAGGCCATTGTGGAGATCTCCTCCTCCAGCCTGACCACCATCTCCGGACTGGTGGCCCTGATGCTCATGCAGCTGCGCATCGGCTTTGACATGGGTATCGTCCTGTCCAAGGGCATTTTGTGCAGCATGCTGTGCGTCTTTCTGCTGATGCCCGGCCTGCTGATGCTGTTCAGCGGGGCCATCGACCGCACCCGCCACCGGGATCTGGTGCCCAAAATCAACTTCTGGGGCAAGGGAGTGGTGCGGCTGCGGTTTGTCCTGCCCCCCATTTTCCTGGTGGCGGTGGTGGCGGGGGCGGTGCTCTCCGCCCGGTGCGACTACGTATTTGACGCCAACGACACCGACTTTGACAACAAGCCCGACTGGCGCATCGCCGACGAGAAGGTGGCCGACACCTTCGGGGCCAGCAACACCATCGCGGTGCTGGTACCCCGGGGGGACTACGAAAAGGAGGGCCGGATCCTGGAGCGGGCGGCCCAGCTGCCCCAGGTCACCCAGGCCACCGGCCTGGCCAACATCGAGGTGGAGGAGGGCCGGATGCTCACCGACCAGATGACCCCCCGGCAGTTCTCCGAGCTGGCCGGAGTGGACATCGAGCTGGCCCGGCTGCTCTATCAGGCCTACGGCCTCAGCGTGGAGGAGTACGGGGCCATTTTCCAGGACCCCGACGACTACGCCGTACCCCTCATCGATGTGTTCGAGTTCCTGCTGGAGCAGAAGGACAAGGGGGTGGTGTCCCTGACCGCCGACCAGGCCCGGAAGGTAGATGAGCTGCAGGAGCAACTGGACGTGGGCCTGGAGCAGCTGCGGGGAGAGCATTGGTCCCGGTTGGTGTTCATCGCCGACGTGCCCACCGAGGGGGAGGAAGCCCAGGCCCTTCTGGAGCAGCTCCGGGCCATCGCCCGGGACGAGTACGGGGACGACGTGCTCCTGGTGGGCAACTCCACCAACGCCCTGGATCTGGCCAGCTCCTTCTCCCGGGACAACCTGAAAATCAGCGTGCTCACCGCCCTGTTCGTCATGGTGATTTTGCTGTTCACCTTCAAGTCCGCCGGACTGCCCATCCTGCTGGTGCTCACCATCCAGGGGTCCATCTGGCTCAACTTCTCGGTGCCGGTGCTGACCGACACCAACCTGTTTTTCCTCAGCTACCTGGTGGTCAGTTCCATCCAGATGGGGGCCACCATCGACTACGCCATCGTCATCACCAACCGCTACCTGGAGCTGAAAACCCTCATGGACCGGAAACAGGCGGTGGTGGAGGCCCTGAGCCAGAGCTTCCCCACCATCCTCACCTCGGGCACCATCATGGCGGTGGCGGGCTTCCTCATCGGGGGAATCTCCACCGATGCCACCATCGGCTCGGTGGGTCAGACCCTGGGCCGGGGCACCGTCACCTCTATCATCCTGGTGATGACCGTGCTGCCCCAGCTGCTCCTGCTGGGTGACGCCCTCATCGAGCACACCGCCATTACCCTTAACCGGGACCGGGCCCAGCGGTTCAACAAGGGCACCATGCGGCTGGACGGCCACATCCGGGGCCATGTGTCCGGCTTTGTGGACGGCGAGTTCAAGGGGGTGCTCCACGGCAGCGTGGACGCCGTGATCGAGAGCAACTATCAGGAGCTGGAACTGTCCCAGCAGGAGGAACATACACCATGAAGCGCAGACGACTTTTTTCCCTGCTCACCGCCCTGGCCCTGCTGGCCGCCCTGCTGCCGGCCCGGGCGGCGGAGGAGGTCTTTTCCATCGCCACCCCCCAGGATCTGGCCCGGTTCGCCCAGCTGTGCACCAAGGACACCTGGTCCCAGGGGGTGACGGCGGAGCTCACCGCCGATCTGGAACTGGACGGCAGCTTTGCCCCCATCCCCATCTTCCAGGGCACCTTCCACGGCAACGGCCACACCATTTCCGGCCTGTCGGTCACCGGCAAGGGCTCCAGGGTGGGCCTGTTCCGCACCCTCACCGCCAGCGCGGTGGTGGAGGACCTGACGCTGGAGGGAAACCTCTCCCCCCAGGGCACCGCAGCCTCGGTGGGTTTGCTGGCTGGGGAGAACCACGGGACCCTCCGCCGCTGCACCGCCGCCGGCACCGTTTCCGGCCAGGAGAACGTGGGAGGCTTGGTAGGGAGCAATGAGGCGGAGGGCAGCCTGCTCTCCTGTACCAGCTCCGCCCTGGTGACCGGCGTGGCCAACGCCGGCGGTGTGGCGGGGCAGAACCTGGGGCTGATCCAGGACTGCTCCAACACCGGCGCGGTAAACGTCAGCCCCGACCAGGAGGCCCCCACCAGCGTGGGCGGCATCACCGGGCTGTCCCGGGGCACCATCCGTCATTGCGTCAACCGCGGCGAGGTGGGCTACCAGCACGTGGGCTACAACATGGGGGGTATCGCCGGGCTGCAATCCGGGGAGATCACCGGCTGCACCAACACCGGCCCCGTCCGGGGCCGCAAGGACGTGGGCGGGATCGTGGGCCAGTTTGAGCCCTACACCAGCCTGTCCTACGGCCCTTCTCCCGCCCAGGCCCTGGACGACAGTCTCAGCGCCCTGCTGGACCAGCTGGGCGGGCTGGCCGATACCCTGGACTCCATGGCGGGCCGGGGCGTGGAGGACGCCCAGGCCATCGGCGACGCCCTAGCCGCCATTCAGGAGCGGGCCTACCAGGCAGGCACCCAGGGGGGCGCCGACCTACGGGAGGCCTCCGACCAGCTCTACCAGTACACAGGCGATATGGGCGACGCGCTGGACGGACTGCGCGCCAGCCTGTCCCGGCTGAACGACAGGGCGGGGGACCAGCTTCAGACCGCCCTGGACCAGTCCGACCGGCTCCGCCAGGCCCTGAGCGAGCTGGCCCGGCAGACCGACCGGGAGACAAGCAAAACGGTGGAGGAGCTGGAGCGCACCGTCTCCGCCATCCACAGCCAGCTGCAGACCGCCCTTTCCCACCGTCAGGCCCTGGAGCAGGAGGTGGTGGGGGTGGCCCAGTATGTGGAAGAGGTAGCCCGGCTGGTACTGGCCGGGGAGTTGGAACAGGCCCTCCAGCTGCCCTTCCCCACCCTGAATCTGAAAGGCCACCTGAACGCCATGGAGAGCGCTCTGCAGGAGGCCGTCCGGCTGGCGGCCGGCCTGCCCGCCTCTCTGTCCAGTCTCTACAACCGGCTGTCCGACGCCCTGCGGGAGAACGGCCGGGAGATGGACGACGCCCTCTCCGACCTCAACGAGGCCCTGGATGGCCTGCTCCAGGCAGAGCAGCAGTTTTCCCGGGAGGCGGCGGGCAGCCTGGACCAGGTGAGCCTGGCCGCCGACCAGATCCGGGACCTGCTGAAGCACTACGCCGATACCCTGGGCGACCAGGCCCAGAGCACGGTGGATGATATCCATGGACAGCTCACCGCTATCCAGGACCGGACCGACCAGATGACCCAGGGGGCGGCCCAGGACCGGCAGGAGCTGCACGCCATCACCCAGGCCATGCTGGATCAACTGGAGCAGGTGCGCCAGGCCATCCGCGGCCTGGGGGAGGAGCCGGAGCTCACCGTCAACGACCTCACCGACCAGGTGGAGGAGGGCCCCGGCTTCCTCGGAAGCTGTACCGTCTCCGCCTCCGTCCAGGGGGACGTGAACGTGGGCGGCATCGCCGGGGCGGTGGCCCCGGAGCTGGGAGACGACCCGGAGGCCACCTTCGATCTGGGAGACATGGAGCTATTGAGCGACGTGACCGCCACTATGCGGGCGGTGATCCGCCAATGCCGCTACGACGGGGACCTGTCCGCCAAGACCGAATGCGGCGGCGGTATCGCCGGCCGGTGCGAGGCGGGGGCCATTCTGGACTGCGCCGCCCGGGGCACGGTGGAGACCGGCGGCGACTACTGCGGCGGTATCGCCGGGCGTACCCGGGGCAAAATTCTCCGCTGCGCCGCCCTGGTGGACCTGGACGGCCAGAGCTGGCTGGGCGGGGTGGCCGGACTGGGCAAGGACCTGACCGACTGCCGGAGCATGGTGCAGGCGGAGGGGGACGGCGAGTACCGGGGTGCCGTCGCCGGTGAAGCCACCGGGACCCTGACGGGCAACTGCTACCTGCTGGAGGAGCTGGCGGGGCTGGACGGGGTGGACTATGCCGGTAAGGCGGAGGGGCTGGAATTTGACGCCTTTTCCCAGCTGTCCGGCCTGCCGGAGGATTTTCTCACCTTCTCCTACCGCTTTGAGTCGGAGGGAGAGCTGGTGGCCGAGGTGCCCTTTTCCTACGGCGGGGATCTGGACCTGAGCCTGGTGCCCGCTCCCCCCAAGGGAGAGGATTCCTACGGCCAGTGGCCCGGCTTCCCCACCCAGAACCTGCGCCGCTCCCGGGTGATCCAGGCCCAGTTTGCCCAGCCCACCACCACCCTGGCCGACCAGGAGGGGGTGGCCCGGCTGCTGGCGGAGGGCAGCTTCTCTCCCGACGCCGCCCTCACGGTTACCCAGAACGAGCAGTCCGGTCAGGCCGGGCTGGACGCCGCTCCGGTGGGAGCCTGGCAATACACCGTCACCGGGAGCAAGGAGGACACCGTCACCCTCCGGCTGTACACCGGCGGGGCAAAGCATCCCGCCGCCGCCCTGCTGCAAAACGGCGTGTGGGTGCGGGCGGACAGCACCCTGGATGGCAGCTATCTGGTGTTCCAGGCCCCCGTCCAGGGAGAGGTGGCTCTGCTGGAGGAGAATAACATGCCCGTCTGGCTGCTCCTGGCGGGGGCAGGAGCCCTGCTGGCCCTGGTTGCGGCGGGCGGGCTGCTCCACCGCCGGAAAAAGGCCAAAATTGCCGCCGGCAGTGGCATTTTTCCCTGAGCTGTGGTATCCTGAAAACAAGATTCAGGATACCGGGGAGAGTTGTATGAGCGTTGAGATCATGATTGTGGATGACGAGGGGGCCATCGCCGAGCTGGTGGAGGTCTACCTGAAAAGCGAGGGCTACCTGGTACACAAGTGTTTCACCGTGGCCCAGGCCCTGGCCTGTGTGCAGGCCCAGCCGGTGGACCTGGCCATTCTGGACGTGATGCTGCCCGACGGGGACGGCTTTACCCTGTGCCAGAAGCTCCGGGAGAGCGGGCATCTGTTTCCCATCCTCATGCTCACCGCCAAGGTGGAGGACATGGACAAGATCACCGGCCTCACCCTGGGGGCGGACGACTACATCACCAAGCCCTTCAACCCCCTGGAGCTCACCGCCCGGGTGAAAACCCAGCTGCGGCGGTACACCCGGTACAACTCCGCCGGCGGGACGGAGCCCGTCCAGGAGCTGGACATCCGGGGCCTTCAGATCTCCAAAGCCACCCACAAGTGCGTCCTCTTCGGGCAGGAGGTGGCCCTTACCCCTCTGGAGTTCAACATCCTGTGGTATCTGTGCGCCCATCAGGGGCAGGTGGTGTCCAGTGAGGAGCTGTTTGAGGCGGTGTGGGGGGAGAAATTCATGGACAGCAACAACACCGTCATGAGCCACATCGCCCGCCTGCGGGAAAAGCTCCACGAGAACAGCAAAAAGCCCAAGTTTATCAAAACCGTATGGGGGGTGGGGTACACCGTTGTCTGAGCAATTGCGGAACGAGGCGCTGCGCCGCCGGAGCCATCAGGCCGCCCTGCGCACCTGGGGGCTCTATCTACTCTCACTGGTGGCCTGGGTGACGGCGGTGCTGGCCCTGATCTTTGTGGGATTTCTGGTATGCAGCCAGTTCACTTGGTATGAGAGCAGCTTTCTGTACCACCTCTTCTCCTGGGTGCGGGACTATGTCTTCTTTGTAGCCATGGCAGCGGTGCTGGCGGGCTGGGTGGTCATCAGCTATCAGTTTATCGGAAAAATGGCCCGGGACAGCGAGCTGCTGCTGGCGGGGGCGGAGGAGCTGGCCCGGCCGGGGGCGGACCCCATCCGCCTGCCCCCCGGCCTGAAGCGGGCCGAGGATCAGCTCAACCTGGCCCGGGAGCGGGCCTTCCGGGCGGCCCAGGCCGCCAGGGAGGCCGAGCAGCGGAAAAACGACCTGGTGGTCTACCTGGCCCACGACCTGAAAACCCCTCTCACCAGCGTCATCGGCTACCTGACCCTGCTGCGGGACGAGCCGGAGCTGCCCCAGGCCCTGCGGGCGCGGTACACCGGGGTGGCCCTGGACAAGGCGGAGCGGCTGGAGGATCTGATCAACGAGTTCTTCGACATCACCCGCTTCAGCCTCACCCACCTGGAGCTGGAGCTGCGGCAGGTGGATCTGCGCCGGATGCTGGAGCAGGTGGCCAGCGAGTTCTCCCCCGTGCTGCGGGAGAAGGACATGACCTGCGTGCTGGAGCTGCCCGACCCCTTCCAGGCGGCCTGCGACCCGGACAAGCTGGCCCGGGTGTTCGACAATCTGCTGAACAACGCCTTCCACTACGGCTATTCCGGCTCCCCCATCCGCATCAGCGGCAGCGTGGCGGGCAAGCTGGCGGTGCTCACCTTCTCCAACGCCGGGCCCACCATTCCCCCGGAAAAGCTGGAGCGGATGTTTGAGCGGTTCTTCCGGCTGGACCCCTCCCGGGGTACCGGCTCGGGCAATGCCGGACTGGGTCTGGCCATCGCCAAGGAGATTGTGGAGGCCCACGGAGGCTCCATCACCGCCAAAAGCGACCAGCAGCAGATCACCTTCACCGTGCTCCTCCCCCTGGACGGCCCGGCGTAAGAAAATCGCAAGGGTTTCCTCACAATTTTGCAGGAACCTCGCAAGGGAAAAGAAAAGCAAGAAATGCCTTGTTTTGGTACCATTTGTGTACCGAGACAAGGCATTTTTTGTTGGGAGGTTTTGGTGATGAAACGCATTTTGGTACTGTTCGGGGGCTGCTCCACCGAATATGAGGTGTCGCTGCAGTCGGCCCACGGTATTTTGAGCCACATGGACCCTACCCGCTATACCCCGCTGATGGTAGGGATCACCCGGCAGGGCAGGTGGCTCCACTACACCGGCCCGCTGGAGGCCATCGCGGAGGACCGCTGGGAAGGAGAGCATTGCGTCCCCTGCACCCTGTCCCTGGACCGGGGAGAGCGGCGGCTCCTGTTGCTGGACGGCAGCGGGAGGGCCCTGCCCTTTGACGGGGCCTTCCCGGTGCTCCACGGGAAAAACGGGGAGGACGGCACCCTTCAGGGCCTGCTGGAGCTGGCGGGGGTGCCGGTGATCGGCTGCGGCGCCCTCTCCAGCGCCCTGTGTATGGACAAGGACCGTTCCCATAAGCTGGCCGCCCTGGCGGGGGTTCCCGTCCCCAAAGGGGCGGTGTTCCGCTGGGGGGCGGAGCCGGAGGCCATCCGCCGGGCGGCGGAGGAGTTGGGCTATCCCCTCTTCGTCAAGCCGGTGCGGGCGGGCTCCTCCTTCGGCATCACCCGGGTCACCGGCCCGGAGGAGCTGCCCCGAGCCACGGCGGAGGCCTTCGCCAACGACCGGGAGATCCTGCTGGAGGAGGCGGTGGACGGCTTTGAGGTGGGGTGCGCCGTGCTGGGCACCGAGGAGCTGATCGCGGGCCAGGTGGACGAGATCGAGCTGTCCCAGGGCTTTTTCAACTACGAGGAGAAATACACCCTGAAAACCTCCGCCATCCACTGTCCCGCCCGCATCCCTTCTGAGACGGCGGACCGGGTCCGGCAGGCGGCCAAAACGGTCTACCGGGCCCTGGACTGCAAGGGCTTTGCCCGGGTGGACTTCTTCCTCACCCCGGCGGGTGGGCTCCTGTTCAACGAGGTAAACACCATTCCCGGCTTTACCGCCCACAGCCGCTACCCCAACATGATGAAGGGGATCGGCCTGGACTTTTCCACACTGGTCAGCAAAATGGTGGAAACGGAGGATTTATCATGAACACCCTGACTCTGGTAAACGCCGCCCACCCCCTCTCCCCCGGTCCGACCCCTGACCTGGTGCCGGTGGACGAGGCCCATCCCCACATTCTGCTGGAGCGGCGGGCCGCCCGGCTGCTGGGAGCCTGCATCCAGGCGGTGGGCGGCGTGGGGGCCATCGTCCCCGTCTCCGGCTGGCGCAGCCAGGCCCAGCAGCAGGCCATCTGGGACCAGACCTGGGCGGAGGAGGGGGAAGTTTTCACCCGGCAGTATGTGGCCCGGCCCGGGTGCAGCGAGCACCAGACCGGCCTGGCCATCGACCTAGGCCTGGCCGCCCCCCACATCGACTTTATCCGCCCCCACTTTCCGGAGGACGGGGTATGCGGGGCCTTCCGGCGGCAGGCCCCCCGGTACGGCTTCGTCCTGCGCTACCCCGCCGGAAAGGAGGCGGTCACCGGCATCGCCCACGAGCCCTGGCACTTCCGCTACGTGGGGGTGCCCCACGGGGCCGCCATGACCGCCCTGGACCTCACCCTGGAGGAGTATCTGGAGTTTTTGACCCAGTACCCTGTGGGGGGAAAGCCCTTTGTCTTTGAGCGGGAGGGCCGGTCCTTCGAACTGAGCTACTGCGCCGGGTCGGCGTCCGCCCTTCCGCCGCCGGAGGCGGGGGAGCACCGTCTGGTATCGGCGGACAACCGGGGCGGAAGCATCCTCACCCGCTGGTGGGAAGGGGGCAGAACGGCATGAGCATACGGGGCTGGATGACCGACTGCTCCAAGGGGGACAATCTGCGGGGCTTCTGGCGGCTGTACCGGCTGCACAGCGGGGCCAAAAGCCGGCTCTTCCGGGATCTGTTCACCTTTTTGATGAACCGCTCGGCCCACCGCCACGGGGGTTACGTGGGGCCGGGAGCGGTGATCCAGGGAGAGCCCACCCTTCCCCACGGGCTCCACGGTGTGTTTATCTCCCGCTACGCCGTCATCGGGGCCAACTGCCGCATTTACCAGAACGTCACCATTGGGGAGGTGAACCGGAAGGCCCCGGTGGTGGGCAACGGCTGCTGGATCGGGGCGGGAGCGGTGCTGGTGGGGGATATCCGCATCGGGGCCAACGCCCGCATCGGCGCGGGGGCGGTGGTGAGCCGGGACGTACCGGCGGGGGCCACCGTGGTGGCCCAGCCCCCCCGGATTCTGGAGAGGACGTGAGGAAGATGGAGGAAACGCCGCTGTCCCGGACCGGCCGGGCCTGGCGGGAGGTGGACGGAAAAGCCCTGGCACACAACGCCCGGCTCCTCCAGGGCCTGCTGGCCCCCGGCTGCCGGCTGATGGCAGTGGTGAAGGCGGAGGCCTACGGCCACGGGGCGGTATGGGCAGCCCGGACGCTGGAGGCCCAGGGAGTGGACGCCTTCGCGGTGGCCTGCCTGTCCGAGGGGATCGCCCTCCGCCGGGCGGGGATCTCCGGGGTGATCCTGGTGCTGGGGTGGACCCCGCCGGAGCAGGCTCCCCTGCTGGCTGCCCACGGCCTGACCCAGGCGGTGGCTGACACGGCCCACGGCCTGGCCCTCTCCGCCCAGGGGGTGGAACTGAAGGTCCACCTGGCCCTGGACACCGGAATGCACCGGCTGGGCATCCCGGCGGAGGACGCCGCCGCCATTGCCCACATGTTCACCCTGCCCCATCTGAAGGTGGAAGGGGTATTTTCCCATCTGTGCGTCTCCGACGGGAACTCGGAGCAGGACAGGGGATTTACCGCAAGGCAGCTGGAGGTCTTTTACCGGGCGGCGGAAGAGCTGCGGCGGCGGGGGCTGGACCCGGGGGCGCTCCACATCCAGGCCAGCTACGGCCTGTGCCGCCTGCCGCCCCAGCCTTGTCAGTATGCCCGGCCGGGCATTGCCCTGTACGGCGCGGCCAGCAGCCCCGACCTCCCGCTGGGGGTGGCCGGGCTGGAGCCGGTGCTCTCCCTCCGGGCCCGGGTGGTCTCCGTGCGCACCCTCCCCGCCGGGTGCGGGGCGGGGTATGGGCTGGCCTTTCAGGCCATGGATGACCGGCGGCTGGCGGTGGTGTCCATCGGTTACGCCGACGGCCTGCCCCGGGCCCTCTCCCAGCGGGGCGGGCAGGTGCTGCTGGGCGGAACTCGCTGTCCCATGGTGGGGCGGATGTGCATGGATCAGCTGCTGGTGGACGTCACCGAAGGGCCGGAGGTAGCCGCCGGAGACGTGGCCACCCTCATTGGCCGGGACGGGGAAGCGCACATCTCCGCCGAGGGGGTGGCCCGGCAGTGCGGCACCATTGCCAATGAGCTGCTCTCCCGGCTGGGCTCCCGGCTGCCGGTGGTACCCCTGGCATAAAAACAAGAATCCCCTGGCGCGTTTGCGCCAGGGGATTCTTTACAGTTACTCTTCCGGACGGATGGCCACGCAGCAGTAGTCCTCCGTATAGCTGCCGTCAGGCAGGGTCACCCGGCAGGTGATCACGGCGTCGCCGCATTGCAGGGCGGTAAAGCGCACGGCGGGATTTCCCTTGGAGCTGGTGTATTCCTCCATGGTGAGCAGCTCCGGATGGTCCACACTCCACTCCACGGTGTAGTCCTTCCCGTAAAAGCGGGTATCGCTGTAAACATAGAGCTCGGTGGTGGTGGTGTTGCCGGGACGCATCAGGATTCCGATTGTGGATATGCCGATGTTGTCCTCAGAAGGCACCACATGTATCGTCATCCGGGTGGTATACCCGTCCTTGGTGGCGGTCAGATAGCCCACGCCCACCTGTTTGGCGGTCACCCGACTTCTGTTGGTATCCAGCGCGAGGATATCCGGGCTCTCGTTGACCCAGGTGATGCCATCGTGGGAAATGGAACGGTAATCCGCCCCCACCAGGCTGAGCAGCATGGTTCCATGCTCATAAATCGTCACCACCGGGGTGGTAAAGTTCAGCTCCGGTGCCACGTAGTCCACGCTCTGGCTGGGGGTAGGGGTGGGAGTAGGCGTGGGGGTCGGAGTCGGTGTAGCTGTCGGTGTAGGCGTGGGGATGGCCGTAGGCGTGGGTGCGGGTGTGGGGGTGGTCTCCGGCTGGAGGTCCTTGTCCCCTACCCTGGGAGTCAGCCCGGCCAGGCGGCACAGGATCGTGGCCAGCTCTGCCCGGCTGATCTGGGAATTGCCGTTAAAGCGGCCGTACTGGTCCCCCTCGGTAATACCCGCCCGATACCAACGGTACACCACGTCCCCATAGGGGTCGGACTCCCGCAGGTCGGGCACGCCGCCGTCGGGCACGCTGTTGATGGCCTGCTTTTCGCTCTCGGGTACCGCCCGGTCCATCAAATCCGCCATCTGGAACCGGGTAGCGCTGTCTCCCATGGTGGACAGGGGCACCTCGGAGGCGGTAAACAGCCCGTTCTGCAGGCAGTAGGTATAGGCCCCCTGATACCAGGCCCCGTCGGCGGCGGGCACGGTCTTACCGCTGCGCTCGGCGTGGAGCCGGGCAGTGAGGGTGACCACCTCAGCCACGCTCATGATGCCCGTGGGGTTGAACTGGCCGCTTCCCACACCTTTCATCAGCCCGGCCTGGACCGCCGCATTGACGTATTCCGCATACCAGGCCGAAGCGGGTACGTCGGTAAAGGCGCCGGGCTCCGGCTCCGGGGTGGGGGTGGCGGATGGAGTGGGAGTCGGGGTAGGTGTCGGCGTCGCGCTGGGCGTGGCGCTTGGGGTAGGCGTGGCCTCCGGCTCAGCTGCTCCCAGCGGGTGGGCGGCGACGCCGGAGGCGTCCAGGGTGTAGAAGGTGGGCACGGAGCGTTCCGTCACATACCACACCACGCCGTCCCCATAGGGGATGGGCTGGCAGTCGGACAGAGGGGCGGCGGCAGTCTGGACCCCGTCTCCGGGAACGCCGCTGGCGTCATAGGTGACATAGTTCAGGATCTCGCCGCTCTTGTCGTTCCACAGCAGATAGCCGCCCTCCAGCCCGGTGGGAGCCAGAACGGGGGTATTGCTGCCGGCGGAGTCGTTCAGCTTGTACTGCTTTCCCTTCCCGGTGGCCTTGTCCATGTACTGGAAGTACACATACCGGTCGCCGCCTCCGCCCACGCCGTCGTAGTTGAAGGTCATGACGTAGCCGTTGGCGGTCTCCTCCAGGCCGCCCACCGAGGCGCCGGTGGTATTGTCCCCGATGCTCCCGGCAAAGGTCTGAAGGTCCATATTCCAGCACCAGTTGTAGCCGCTGCCGGAGAATTTGCCGGTGGAGGCGTTGGAGTAGTAGCCCACCATCACCGCGCTTCTGGGGTAGGCGTCCCCGTGGTCCAGAGCCAGGATCTTCCCGTCCTCATCTACCAGAATAAACTGGTTGAAGGAGTGGCTGACATAGCCCAGGCTGATGTTCATGACATCGTAGAAGGAGTCGGTGATGGTCATATCGCTCTGGCGCACCGCCATGGTCAGGTTGGCCTGATGGTTGAGGCCGTCGCTGCTGGTATACATCTCATGGCAGGTGCGGATGTACAGGTAATCGCCATACTCGTCGCACCGCAGGGAGCCGGCGTCAAAGGGGATTGTGGTGTTGGCCCCCTTCAGGCTGGCCGCCCCCAGGCGGTTCCAGTCTTTGTCGTACTTCACCACCCGGATGACCTCGGCACTGTCGCTCTCGGCGGCATTGCTCTGGCCGAATACCAGGAAATTGTAGCTCTCCCCGGCAAAGAAGCCGCCCCAGATGGGCAGCTCGGGCTGGATGGTGCGGCCGTCCAGGAAGGCAAAGGAGGCGTCGTAGTTTTCCACCACCACCTGGCCACCGGTGTACTCCACCCGGGTGAGACCGCCGCTCTCATTCTCGTAGAGGTAGGAGGTCACCGGACTGCTCCATCTGCTGTAATTCTCTTTGTTGATGTTGCTGCTCTCTGCCGGCCCGCTTCCCGCCGCCAGGGTGGTGGGGAACAGGGAGAAAATCAGGGCCCCGGCGCAGAGGATCGCGCCCGCCCGCTTCAGGCGGTTGGTTTGCTTCATGCTCATCCCTACTTCCTTTCTCTTCATATTGTACGACCGATATGGAAAAGAGCCAGACGAACCAAAAAGGTTCGCCTGGCTCTCCTGGTGGAGGCGGGGGGAGTCGAACCCCCGTCCGAAAACGCTTCCGCTGGAACTTCTCCGGGCGCAGACGGTCATTTACATTCCCTCACCCTGGCGTAGGCCGTCAAACTACAAGGCTCAGTAGCTTCATTGTTCATGGTGCGCTCAAAGCTTTGCGCACACACGTGCACCACTAATCGACGCCCCATCCCGGACCGTGGTCCTTCCGGGTGGGACGGCCGCTATTAAGCAGCGGCGAGAACTACGTTATCGTCGTTCTTTAATTTATAAGTTGCCCATTTTTGGGATGCTGGGCGCATCCGCCCGCTATTCCAGCCTCTACGTCCCCGTCGAAACCAGTACGCCCCCATAAAGCGGCGCGGCTTGCCGCGCCGCCGAAATGGAAAAACGATATGCTGGTCAGCACTTCTCGGGAGCGGGATAGTCCACCCCGAAGGTCTCCACGGTAACCGACTTCATCCGCTGGTCCTCATAGGGCCGGTCCATCCGGTCCCGCTTGGTGTTCACAATGGCGTCGGCCGTCTCCATGCCCTCGATCACCTTACCGAAGGCGGCGTACTCGCCGTCCAGGTGGGGGGCCTTTTCCACCATGATGAAAAACTGGCTGCCGGCGGAGTTGGGGTGCATGGCACGGGCCATGGACAGCACGCCCCGGTCGTGCTTCAGGTCGTTCTTCACTCCGTTGTGGGCAAACTCGCCCTTGATGGAGTAGCCCGGGCCGCCCATGCCGGTGCCGTCGGGGCAGCCGCCCTGGATCATGAAGCCGGGAATAACCCGGTGGAAGATCAGACCGTTATAAAAACCGTCCTTCACCAGGCTGATGAAGTTATTCACGCTGTTGGGCGCCACCTCGGGGTAGAGTTCGGCCACCATCTTGCTGCCGTCCTCCATCTCAAAGGTGACGATCGGATTCTGAGCCATGGGATATTCTTCCTTTCTGTTGTATCAATAGCCGCCCCGGCGCTGGGTCTTCATCGCCCGGTCCATCTCCCGCTTGGCGTCCTTGGCGGCGGCGGCGTCCCGTTTATCATAGAGCTTCTTGCCCTTGGCCAAACCCACCTCCAGCTTTACCCGGGGACCCCGGAAGTAGATGGACAGGGGAACCAGGGCGTAGCCGTCCTGCTTCACCTTGGCAAACAGCCGTAGGATCTCCCGCTTGTGCATCAGCAGCCGGCGGGCGCGCAGGGGGTCCTTGTTGAAAATATTTCCCTTCTCATAGGGGCTGATGTGCATGCCGTGGACGTGCATCTCCCCGTCCTTGACGATGCAGAAGGAGTCCTTCAGGTTGACGTGCCCCTGACGGATGGATTTGACCTCGGTACCGGCCAGCTCGATGCCCGCCTCGTACTTATCCTCGATAAAATAGTCGTGGTAGGCCTTGCTGTTTTTCGCCACTACCTTGATCCCTTTTCCCTCCATGGAGCCGCCTCCCTTCCGGGACAAATCCCTGGAGCTTTATTATACCATGCCTGTCAATAGGTATAAACTGTCGCGAGAAGAAATTATTTGGCAATATCCGTCATATTATATTGCTGTCCTAAATAATATCTGCTATGATACAGTTACACTTTGCTCTGCGAGAGTAAAGAAACCAATAGCAGCAAGGGGGAGCGTCCCATGGGCAGGGCGGGAACCAAAAAGAAGAAAACGGCCCGGGGGAATGGAAAGCCCGGCCACGCCGGGGGGCGGAAGCGGACCGTGACGGCGGCCGTTCTGGTCTGTCTGTGCGCGGCCCTGGCTCTGGCCCTGGTCCTCATCCGTCCGTGGCAGCGGCGGCTCCAGCCGCCGGAGGATCTCACCGCCACCAGCCTGCTGGTGCTGGACGGCAGCGG
This sequence comes from Candidatus Flavonifractor merdavium, assembly GCA_019119335.1. GTDB lineage: Bacteria > Bacillota > Clostridia > Oscillospirales > Oscillospiraceae > Flavonifractor > Flavonifractor merdavium. The sequence goes on along the minus strand of DWXF01000037.1, from coordinate 5,929 downwards.
AGGCGTTATGGCCCAGGTGGAGGCCGACACCCCCCGCTCCCCCTCCAGCCTGACGAAAATGCTCACCCTCTATCTGATCTTCGACGACCTGGACGCAGGCAAATTTTCCCTGGAGGACACCGTAACGGTGACAGGCGAGATGGCCACGGCCAACGGCTCCAAGTACGGCCTGCGCCCCGGCCAGGTGGTGACGGTGGAGCAGCTGCTGGCCGGAGCCATCCTCAACAGCGGCTGCGACTGTATTCAGGCCCTGGTGTCCCTGTCGGCGGGTAACGAGGCGGCCTTTGTGGAACGGATGAACCAGGCGGCGGAGGACTTGGGGCTGAAGGGCTCCCACTTCTCCAACGCCACCGGACTGGACGCCGCCGACCACTACATGACCGCCCGGGACCTGGGCGTCCTGGCCCGGCGGCTGGTGGAGGACCACCCGGAGTATCTGGACTACTCCTCCCAGGCGGAGCTGGAAATCGGCGGTCTGGAATTCCGCAACCTGAACCGGCTGGTGGGGGCCGACCCCCGGGTGCTGGGGCTCAAGACGGGCACCACCCGCATCGGAGGCAACAATCTGGTCACCTACGCCAGGCAGGGGGAGGAGAGCTGCTACATCGTGCTGCTGGACAGCGTCAGTGAGACCCGGCGCTTTGCCGAGACCCAGGAGCTGCTGGACCTGGTGTTTGGAGGGGAAGGCTGATGGCAACCAAGGGCAAAAAAAGCGCCCGGACGCCCAAAGCGGCCGGGCCCCGGGTCAACACGCCGCTGTTTTTCCTGCTGGCGGCCCTGCTGCTGCTCTTCGGCGGGTACTATGACTTCCTGATATTTGCCGCCGCCGCCGTTCTGGCGGTGCTGCTGGCCCTGCATATCCGCCGGACCGGCGGGCTGACGCTGCCCAAGGGACCCGTCCCCTGGCTTCTGCTGGGGCTGGTGCTGTGCGCCGGGCTGACCCTCCCGGCGGCGGTAAGTCCCGGCATGGCCCTCACCGGCGTGCTGCGGTGGCTGGCCGCGCTGCTCTTTTTCCTCTACGCCGCTACCTTTACCCAAGAGGAGCGGGCGCTGATGCTGGACAGCGTGGCCTGGCAGGGGGCCATGATGGGGACCGTCTCCATCTGCCTGTTTCTGGGCACCCTGCTTACCGGCGGCGAGGACGCCAACGGCCGCATCGACGGGTTCTTCCAGTACGCCAACACCTACGCCCTGTTTCTGCTGGTGTGTCTGGCTCTGATGGCAGGCAAGGCCAAACGGCAGCGGCTGGACTGGCCCGCCATGGCGGTGCTGCTGCTGGGAATCTTCCTCACCGGCTCCCGGGGCATCTTTCTGCTGCTGGCGGCGGCGGGCCTCTGCTGGGCCGTATACCGGCTGGCGGTGAAAAAGCAGGTCCGCCCGGTGCTGCTGGGGGCCGCCGGTGTGATCCTGGCGGCAGGCCTGGCGGTGGCGCTCAGCGGCGGCATGGTGCTCAACCGGCTGGAGGCCATCACCCTGGAGTCCTCCAGCCTCAACGGGCGGCTGCTCTACTATCTGGACGGGCTGGAACTGCTGGCCCGGCATCCCTTCGGGGTGGGCCGGGGAGGCTACCTCTATCTCCAGCCCGTCGTGCAGACCGGCCCCTACATCCTCAAGTCCATCCACAACGAATATCTCCAGGCCGCTCTGGACGGCGGGGTCCTGTCCGGCGTCCTGCTGCTGGCCCTGGTGTGCACGGTTATATTCCGCAGGGGCGCGCCCCTGCGGGAGCGGGCGGCGGCGGCCCTGCTGGGGCTCCACGCCTGCATCGACTTTGACTTTCAGTTCTTCGCCATGCTCTGCCTGCTGCTGCTGTGCGGCGTGGGCGGAGAGGGGCGGACCGTGGCGGTCAAAAAGCCGGCGGTCCTGGCCGCCGGCGGGATTTTGACGGCGGTGTTTGCCTTTTTCACTTTGCCCTACGGACTCTCCTTCTTCGGCAACAGCCGGGGGGCCTACGCCCTGTGGCCCTTTGACCTGTCCCTGGCGGAGGAGCGGCTGCAGCACTGCGCCGATCTGGAAGAGGCGGGAGAGATCGCCGACGCCATCCTGTGCAAAACCAGTCTGTCCATGCTGGCCTGGGACTGCAAATTCGCACAGGCGGCGGCTGAGGCGGACTACCCGTCCATGGCGACGTACCGGTATCAATACTTGCAGCTCAACCCCTACCGCCCGGAGGTCTATGAGGAGATGACTACCCTTCTGGAAAACGCCTGCGTCCAGGCGCCGGAGGGGCTGGACATATATCAAACGCTGGCAGAACAGACTGCGGTGCTGTTGGAGGAGGTGTACGCACGCACAAGCCCGCTGGCCTACAAAATCGCAGATGCTCCCGATTTTTCGTTCCGTCCCGCGCTTTTGATAAGATTAGAGTCAATCACAGAAGAGAGGTAATATTATGCGTTGGAACAAGAAGCTGCTCTCCGCCCTTCTGCTGGTGGTTATGCTGCTGACAACGGTGCTGCCCGGCGCCGCCGCCGCAGAGCTCTCCGCCACCTATGAGAAAGCCAGTTACTACGACATCGCCACCACCGCCTACTCCCGGATGCTCATGTTCCAGAACGGGGTCACTGCGGCGGCGGATTCCAAGGATCACTACGGCCTCATCGACGCCACCGGCGCGGTGAAGGTGCCCTTCCAGTACGACCTGCTGGAGTCCACCGGCGGCGGCTACTTCATCGTGACCCAGGGCGAGCAGATGGGCATTATGGACAGCACCGGCAAGATGGTCCTGGCTCTGGGTGACAACTATATCCAGATGAATAACCGGGTTATCAGCGTGGCCGACCAGAACTGGAACACCACCTACTACACCGCCGACATGAAGCCCTCCACCGAGAGCGCCTACTACGGCGAGAGCAGCGGCTCTGTGGAAATCGAGGGTTACGGCTGGGTGGAAGAGGTGGCCTCCGGCTACTATGTGGCCTACGCCCAGCAGGGCGGCGTGGCGCTGCTGAACAGCAGCCACCAGGCCGTGGTGCCCGCCGGGCAGTACGGCTCCCTGACCCTGGCCGGGGTGTCCAACGGGATGCCCTATCTGGAGGCCAACAGCACAGATTACACCCAGACCTGCATCATTGACGGCACCGGCAAGGTGATCGTCCCCATGGGAAGCTACTCCTATGTGGGCGGCGTCAGCCCCAACGGCAAGATCTCCGTGTGTACCTGGACCCAGAACGACGACGGCAGCCGCTCCAACTTTGTGTCCAAGCTCTACGACCTGACCGGCAAGGAGGTCAAGAGCTGGACCGATCGCGAGGTCAACACCGAGACCTATTTCCGGGATCTGGCCTTCACCCTGGACGGGGAGAAGTACGGAACCATGGACGAGAGCGGCAAGACCATGGTGCCCAATGAGTTTGATATGCTCACCTCCGCCGGTGACCTGACCAAAGTGGTGGTGGGCAACCAGAACCCCGCCGACGAGTGGTCCTACATCCTGGGCATGTACTCCGCCGACGGCCAGAAGATCCTGGACGTGAAGTACAGCGAGCTCAAGGCTCTGGGCGGCGACTACTTCCGGTTGTACGACGGCGCCCACTACGGCATTGCCAACGGCTCCGGCCAGTTCACCGTACCCCTGTCCTACCAGGAGCTGCGGGTCTACTGCCGGGACTTCATTGAGGCCGTGAACGACAACGGCGGCTCCAAGGTCATCAACGTGGAGAACAAGGAGATCATCCCCCAGTCCACGGAGGAGCTGCACGTCTACAAGGACTATAACACCTTTAACTACAATTACTACGACTACACCAACCTGGCCCCCTCCTACGACGGATACGAGGGCGCCATCCTGCCCTTCCGGGTCAAGACCGCCAGCGGCTATGAGACCTACTATGTGGACTACACCACCGGACAGTCCCTGGGCTCCCTGCCGGTGCTGGCCTCCAACATCACCTCCGACGGCCGGTTCGTCTACCGGGACAACGCCACCGGGCTGTACGGCTTCGGCCAGCTGACCCAGGGCAGCTTCGCCAATCCGGACGCCCCCGCCAGCGGCGCGGGCAGCACCGTGAAGCCCCAGAACGTGGCCTACGCCACCAGCTACTCCATCCTGGTGGATGGCAAGGCGGTGGAGTTCAAGGCTTACGCCCTAAAGGACGCCAACGGCAACGACACCAACTACCTGAAGGTCCGTGACGTGGCCTACATCCTCAACGGCACCCAGGCCCAGTTCAACGTGAACTGGGATGGCGCGGCTGGCAGCATCGTCCTGCAGACCAAGACCCCCTATACCACCGCCAACGGCTCTGAGATGAACAGCTCCTTCACCGGCAACCAGCCCTACCAGAAGAATCCGGCCACCGTGCTGGTGGACGGCGCAAAGACCGACTTTGACGCCATCACCCTCACCGACGCTGGCAACTCCGGACACACCTACTTCAAGATCCGGGATCTGGGCAAGTACCTGGGCTTTGAGGTGACCTGGGACAGCGCCAAGGGCGCCATCGTCATTGACACCACAAAGCCTTACAGCGGCAACTGAGCAGCCTTTTCCAGCGGGCCGCCGGAGCAATCCGGCGGCCCGCTGGCCGTTGGGGGACACAGGCTGTCTTTTCCTCCGCATTTCTTGACAATTTAGGCGAATTTGCGATAGTATAATAAAATTGGAATTTGAATTTGGAAAGGTGCGAGAGAGAGCCCATGGCTAAGACGACTTCCCCCAAAGGCTACGGCAACGACTCCATCTCCTCCCTGAAGGGGGCCGACCGGGTGCGCAAGCGCCCCGCCGTGATCTTCGGCTCCGACGGACTGGAGGGCTGTGAGCACGCCGTCTTTGAGATTTTATCCAACGCCATTGACGAGGCCAGGGAGGGCCACGGCAATGTGATCACCGTCACCCGGTATGCGGACAAGTCCATTGAGGTGGAGGACTTCGGGCGGGGCTGCCCGGTGGACTGGAACGAGACCGAGCAGAAGTACAACTGGGAGCTGGTGTTCTGCGAGCTGTACGCCGGCGGCAAGTACAACAACAACTCCGGCGACAACTACGAGTATTCTCTGGGTCTCAACGGCCTGGGCTCCTGCGCCACCCAGTACGCCAGCGCCTGGTTTGACGCGGTGATCCACCGGGACGGCTATGAGTACACCCTCCACTTCGAGAAGGGCGAAAACATCGGCGGGTTGAAAAAGGAGCTCTATACCGGCAAAAAAACCGGCTCCAAGTTCCGCTGGCTCCCCGACCTGGACGTGTTCACCGACATCGACATCCCGGTGGAGTACTACCTGGACGTGCTCAAGCGGCAGGCGGTGGTCAACGCCGGGGTCACCTTCCGGTTCCGCAACCAGGTGGGGGGCAAGTTCGAGACCACCGACTTCCGGTATGAAAACGGCATTGAGGACTACGTGAAGGAGCTGGCGGGGGAAAATCCCCTGACTCAGCCGGTGTTCTGGCAGACCGAGCGGCGGGGCCGGGACCGGGCGGACAAGGACGAATACAAGGTGAAGCTGTCCGTGTCCTTCTGCTTCTCCAACACGGTGCAGGTCATCGAGCACTACCACAACTCCTCCTGGCTGGAGCACGGCGGCTCCCCGGAGAAGGCGGTGAAGTCGGCCTTCGTCAACGGCATCGACGCCTATCTGAAGGCCCAGGGCAAGTACCAGAAGAGCGAGAGCAAGATCACCTGGGCCGACGTGGAGGACTGCCTGGTGCTGGTGAGCAACAACTTCTCCACCCAGACCTCCTACGAGAACCAGACCAAGAAGGCCATCAACAACAAGTTCGTCCAGGAGGCCATGACCGAGTTCCTCCGCGCCCAGCTGGAGGTCTACTTCATCGAGAACCCCCTGGACGCGGGGAAGATCGCCGAGCAGGTGCTCATCAACAAGCGCAGCCGGGAGAACGCCGAGCGCACCCGGCTGAACATCAAGAAGAAGCTGTCCGGCAGCGTGGACATCGCCAACCGGGTGCAGAAGTTCGTGGACTGCCGCACCA
>DWXF01000011.1 GCA_019119335.1 Candidatus Flavonifractor merdavium | reverse complement strand
TCCGAGGAGGGATCGTCGTGTTCATTTTGCTTTTTCATAGTACGCATGATCTTCACCAGCTAAAAAAAGCGTAGCTCCCCCTCCGGGCAAGTCCGGCATTGGACGCGAAATTTGCCAGTACATTAAGAATAATGTCATTTCACGCGCTTGTGTGGCATCACGCCATGCGAGCGCGTTTTTCTATACCCACCTTGGGACAAGTTGTCCCGAGGTAGGCAGGGGCGGCCCCGGCTGCCGATCCCCGCCATCCCCCGTTCAGATCGTCCACCCACAACAAAAATCTGAACGGAGGAAAATATAATGACTACTATCAATCTGAAGGACTTTTACTCTTGGCACACCCATGATGAATATATCGAAGTTTCCGATGAAGTGGCCGCCGAGCTGCGGGCCGACAAGCTGTATGAGGCTGCCTACCAGCGGCGGATAATCCGCAATAAGGCACAGTATTCCCTCGACTGTGATGATGGGATCGAATACTCTGCCTGCCTTTCCGAGCCGACCCCGCAGGAGCTGCTGGAGCGCATGGAGCGTTTCTGCGATCTGTGGAACGCGCTGAACACTTTGCCCGAAACGCAGGGGCTTCGCATTGATGCCTGTATCATTGAAGGCAAGAGCATGACTGAGGTTGCCGAGGCCGATGGCGTAAGCGTGGCCGCCGTACATAAATCTATCCAGCAGGGTTTGAAGTCCATGAAAAAATATTTGCAAAATGTTTGATGTAGGGGGTTAAAAAACATCTTCCAAATGTCCTTGGTATATGAGAGGAGTTGATCCTCTCCACAACTGAATAGCGGCGGCTCCGGGCATAGTGCGAGGAGCCGGGCGGCGGGTGCGCCAGGACTTCTCCAACACGGAGGACGAGCGATCCACACCAACGCCGCAAGTGGGGACTTGCCACCCCACGGCCACGATCCGCGAGTGGACAGGCTGGCAGCCTGTCCCCCGGAGCTGCCGCACCACCCCAGCAAGGAGCGTCGCGCCGAGTATAGCTGTCTTATGACGGGCCAAGAAAATGAGCGCGGCGCTCCTTATTCTAACTTCGAGACAAATTGTCCCAATGTGGAGAAAGGCAAAAGGGCGACACCCAATCGCGGGTGCCGCCTTTTCGTGTTTCCCCAACAGACAACGGGGATCAATCAGTTCTACGCCATTTGTGAAGGAGGTCATCTATGGAGCGCACAAGAGAATTAACCACTTTCGCCATTGACGGTTATCAAATATCCGCTACCTTTGCCGATAGCAGAAACACAACGGCCCTCGGCCATGTGAAACAGATTTTGCTATCCTCTTTTGCCAACAATGCCGCCAAGCATACCCACGGCGACATCCTTGCAATCCACCCCAATCGGAGCGATAATAATAGTGGGGGTAGCCCCTATGTACCTTGAAAAGTTCATATCTCCCGCGTATTGATTCGCTCTTTTGGTTTGCCCTTATGACAAATGAAAGGACGGATCAATATGGAAAATAACATTCTTATCGGAACTCGCGTTGACTGTTTGTATAGAGTGTCCACCGACAAGCAAGTGGACTATGACGATAAAAGCCAAGCCGACATCCCCATGCAGCGCAGAGAGTGCCACCGCTTCTGTGAAAAGATGGGCTGGACGATTGTTCACGAAGAACAGGAGGACGGCGTATCCGGCCACAAGGTACGGGCCGAAAACCGCGACAAACTCCAAATCATCAAAGAACGGGCCAAGCAGGGCAAGTTCGATATTCTGCTGGTGTTCATGTTTGACCGCATCGGGCGTATCGCTGACGAAACGCCCTTTGTGGTGGAATGGTTTGTCAAGAACGGCATCCGGGTATGGAGTACCCAAGAGGGTGAGCAGCGTTTTGATACCCACACCGACAAACTCACCAACTATATCCGCTTCTGGCAAGCTGACGGTGAAAGCGAAAAGACTTCTATCCGCACAAAAACCGCCCTCGGCCAGCTTGTCGAGGACGGCGGTTTCAAAGGCGGGCTTGCTCCCTACGGCTACGATCTCGTAAAAAGTGGCCGCTTCAACAAGCGAAAGCATGAGGTTTATGAGCTGGTTGTCAACGAGGCCGAGGCCGCTGTGGTGCGGATTATCTTTGACAAGTATGTGCATGAGGGCTACGGAGCCCAGCGGATCGCCACCTATCTGAATAAGCTCGGGTATCGGGCAAGGTCGGGTAAGATGTGGCACCACGCCAGCATCCGGGGTATCATCTGCAACCTCACCTATACCGGCGTACTCCGCAGCGGCGATAGCCGATCCCAAGTGCTGCTGCACTTGCAGATTATCCCGCCGGAACTCTTTGAGGCCGCACAGCATATCCGCACTTCCCGTGCCAATTCTGCCGAACAGGAGCGCCGTGTTCCTCTCAACACCCGAGGCCAGTCCCTGCTGGCCGGGAATGTGTTTTGTGGTCATTGTGGCTCCCGGCTCTCACTCACCACAAACGGCAAGGCTTATCCCTGCAAGGACGATCCAAACCGCATTGTAAAGCGTGTACGGTATATCTGCTACGGCAAAACCCGCAAGCAAACGGAATGTGACGGTCAGACCGGGTACACGGCACATACCCTTGACGGCATCATTGATAAGGTGGTGCGACAGATCTTTGAGCGTATGAAAGCTGTCCCCAAAAGTGAGATCGTCAATATCCGATACAAAGAAAAGATGGAGGAACGGAAAGCGCTGCTCCGCAGCATCCGGGCCGAACATACAAAAGTATCTGCCGAGCTGAATATGCTGAAGGCCGAGGTCATTAAATCCCTGCGCGGCGAAAGTGCTTTTTCGCAGGACTTGCTCGGCTCTCTGATTTCTGACTGTGAGACAAAATGTCTCGAAGTTCAGCAGCAGCTTGAGGCGGCGCAACTGGCCTATGACGAAGGACAGGCTGTGCTGGAACACTTGAACGCCCAATACGATGACATTATCTCTTGGGCTGATATGTACGACACCGCCAGCATGGAGGCAAAGAAAATGATCGTCAACTGCCTTATCAAGCGGGTGGAGGTCTACCGGGACTACAAGTTGCATATCGACTTTAACATTGACTTTGAGCAGTTCAGCATGGGCATGGACATCGTTGCCATCGCTGCATAAAGCAAAAACCCCACTTCCGAAGAAGTGAGGTTTTCGTTCACAATCTCTTGGTGATGGTGGAGATAAGCGGGATCGAACCGCTGACCTCTTGAATGCCATTCAAGCGCTCTCCCAGCTGAGCTATACCCCCAACTCTCGCCGCCCACGCTCACTTGCCGGACGACGAATGTTATTTTATCACCTCCCTCCGCAGTTGTCAACTACTTTTTTCAATTGGACAGAAATTTTTAAGACAGGGTCATACGCAGAAAAACGGCCGGCCGGGATGCCACTTGAATCTGGTGGGCAGGTGTTGTAAAATGAAAAAGAATGCGCCCCAGCGTGGGGAAAAAGGAGTGACGGCGCCATGCCGGAGGAACGGAATCAGAGCTGGCCGGAGGGCGACGGGCAGAATGTGGTATTTGTCAACACTGCCCTAATCTGGCGGGCCATGGAGAAGGTCCAGCAGTCCCAGGCAGATTTTCAGGCTCTGCTGGAACAGGCAGACGACCCCGCCGTAAGCTATGATCTTGGCATGCGCTACGCACAGGGGGACGGTGTGGACGCCGACGCTGTCCAGGCGGTCCACTGGTTTTCCCAGGCCGCAGAGGCGGGAGATCTGCGGGCCGTAGACGCTCTGGGCCGCTGCTACCTCTCCGGCGAGGGGGTGGAGCTCGACCCGCCCCGGGGCGTCGAGCTGTTTCGGCAGGCCGCGGAAGAGGGCTACCTGCCCGCCGTCTGCGATCTGGGCCTGTGTTACGAGGGAGGCGACGGCGTGGAGGCGGATCCAGCCCGGGCGGCGGAGCTCTACCGCCAGGCAGCAGAGGAGCACTATGCCCCCGCTCAGTGCAATCTGGCCGTATGCTACCTCAACGGCATTGGCGTGGAGGAGGACGAGGCCCAGGCGGTGGAGTGGCTGAAGCAGGCGGCGGAGCAGGAATTCCCCCGGGCCCAAAGCCTGCTGGGGGTCTGCCTGGAAAACGGCATGGGGATAGAGGCCGACCCCGTTCAGGCGGTAAGCTATTACCGGAAATCGGCGGAAAAGGGCTATGCACCCGCCCAGTGCAACCTGGCGGTGTGCTACCTCAGCGGCGTGGGGCTGGAGCAGGATGAGGCTCTGGCCATTCAGTGGCTTGAGAGGGCCGTCGCCCAGGAGTTTCCACGGGCTCAGAGCATCCTGGCGGACTGCCTCCAGATCGGCCGGGGCATGGAGCAGAATAAGGAACGGGCCGCCGCTCTCTACCAGCAGGCCGCAGAGCACAATTACCTGCCTGCTGTCTGCGATCTGGGGCTGTGCTATGAGTGCGGCGACGGCGTGGAAGAGGACAAGGCCCGGGCGGTGGAGCTCTACCGCCAGGCGGCGGAGGGCGGTTACGCCCGCGCCCAGTGCAATCTGGGCTTCTGTCTGCTCAACGGCATCGGAACCGAGGTGGACGAGGCCCAGGCGGTGGAGTGGCTGAAACGGGCGGCGGAACAGGAATTCCCCCGGGCCCTGGATCTGCTGGGCAGCTGCGCCGCCGACGGTACCGGCATGGAAACCGACCCGGTTCAGGCTTTTTCCTATTACCAGCAGGGGGCGGACCTGGGCTACCCCCCCGCCATGGTCAGCCTGGGGCTGTGCTACGAGCGTGGCCAGGGTGTGGAGGCTGCCCCGGCTCAGGCACTGGCGCTCTACTGTCAGGCCGGAGAGCGGGGCGAACCGGCGGGCGCCTGCAACGCCGGATACTGTTACTTGGTCGGCATCGGCACCCCGGTTGACCCGGCCCAAGCTGTGCCCTGGCTGGAGCGCTCCGCCGCCCAGGGATTCCCCCGGGCCCAGAGCCTGCTGGGGGACTGCCTCCAGGCCGGGCGCGGCACGGAGCAGGATCAGGCCCGGGCAGTTGCGCTCTATCAACAGGCGGCGGAGCAGGGCTACCTCCCCGCTGTCTGCGATCTGGGGCTGTGCTATGAGTGCGGCGACGGCGTGGAGATGGACAAACCCAAAGCGGTGGAGCTCTATCGCCGGGCGGCGGAAAGCGGCTATGCCCGCGCCCAGTGTAACCTGGGCTTCTGCCTGCTGCACGGCCTGGGAACGGAGGCAGACGCAACGCAGGCGCTGGAATGGCTGAAGCGGGCGGCGGAGCGGAAGTACCCCCGGGCTCTGGACCTGCTGGGGGACTGCTACTGGAACGGCGATGTGGTCCAGCGGGACGACCAGGCCGCCGCCGCTTACTACCGGCAGGGAGCGGAGGAGGACTATCCCCCCTGTCTGGCCAGCCTGGGCCTGTGCTATGAGCTGGGCCGGGGCGTTCCGGAGGACGCCGCAAAGGCGGTGGAGCTTTACCGGCAGGCGGCGGAGCAGGGTTATGCCTATGCCCAATGCAACCTGGGCTACTGCTATCTCTCCGGTATTGGCACCCAGGCCGATTCCAAGGAGGCGGTGATCTGGTTCCGGAAGGCTGCGGACCAGGGGCACGCCAGAGGGCAGCGGCTGCTGGGCCAGTGCCTGCTCCGAGGTAATGGACTGCCGGAGGATCAGGAGCAGGGTCTGGCGCTGCTCCGGTCTGCGGCGGACCAGGGATACAGCTACGCCCAGTGCGACCTGGGCATCTATTACTTAGAGGGCCGCTACGGTCTGCCCCAGGACGACCAAAAAGCCTTTTCCCTGTTCTCCCAGACAGAACAGCAGGAAATTCCGGCGGGGCTTTACTATCTGGCCCAGTGCTATGAGCAGGGTCGCGGCACGGCCCCCGACGCCGCCAGGGCCCTGTCCCTCTACCGAAAATCCGCTCAACTGGGGGATGAGGATGCACAAGAAGCCCTGAAACGCCTGGAGAGTTCCCCCGCTCCCCCAAAACGTACAGGCGGAGTGCTGGGCTGGTTCAGACGCCGCCGGGGACAGTCGGAATAAAAGAAAAGGAACGCCAGCACGCTGGCGTTCCTTTTTATGTTATTAATTGCTGGTGGGCAGGAAGGGCGCCAGCGCGCCGGCCACGCTGCTGACCGGCATGGTCTGCAGCACGATCCGGCCGGGACCGGTCACCATGGTATTGAACAGGCCTTCGCCGCCAAAAAGCACGTTTTTCACGCCCTTTACCATCTGGATATCCATAGTGCAGGTGGCGTCCATCATGGCCAGGTTGCCGCTGTCCACCACCATGCTCTGACCCGCCTGGAGCTCATATTCCACCACGGAGCCGTCCAGCTCCACAAAGGCCATGCCGTTGCCGGACAACTTCTGCATAATAAAGCCCTCGCCGCCAAAGAACCCGGAGCCCAGCTTTTTCTGGAAGAAGATGGACAGCTCCACTCCCTGCTCAGAGGCCAGGAAGCCGCTCTTCTGTACCACGACCGGATGGGCCGGATCAATGCGGATTGCCCGGATCGCGCCGGGGAAGCTGGACGCAAAGGCGATCATGCCCGGTCCGCCCTGGGCGGTGTATGTATTCTGGAAAATAGAATCTCCGGAGAACATCCGGCCAAAAGCCTTGCCCAGGCCTCCCGCGCCGGTCTCCATCTTCATATTGGGGGTCATCCAGACCATGGAACCCCGCTCGGTAATCATGGCTTCTCCGCTGTCCAGCTGGCAGACCACCACCGGCATGGGCTCGCCCTTGATCTCGTACTGCACAAAACCGACCTCCTTATTATTTGGGGTATTTGTAGTATATTACGGCTTTCGTATCTTTTCAAGAGATTCCTGCTTGACTTTACAAATTCTTTCCCAACGTGGTATGATAAGAAAAATAAAATTGGGAGGCATGCCGACTATGACGCAGTTGACACGGGAGCAGGCCGTCGCCCTGCTGAAGGAATATAACCACGAGCCCTTTCATCTCCGCCACGCCTTTACGGTGGAGGCGGTGATGGACTGGTACGCCAGGGAGCTGGGCTACGGAGACCAGGCGGAGTTCTGGGCCATGGCCGGGTTGCTCCACGACCTGGACTTTGAGCAGTACCCCGACGAGCACTGCGTCAAGGTGCGGGAGCTCATGGAGGCCCGGGATCTGGACCCCGCCCTGATCCACGCCGTGGTGAGCCACGGCTGGGGCATGACCGGCGGGGACGCCCAGCCGGAGCATGAGATGGAGAAGGTGCTCTTTGCCGCCGACGAGCTCACCGGACTCATCGGGGCGGCCGCTCTGATGCGTCCCTCCAAAAGCGTGCAGGACATGGAGCTGTCCAGCCTGAAGAAGAAGTACAAGGACAAGCGCTTCGCCGCCGGCTGCTCCCGGGAGACCATCGCCCAGGGCGCCCAGCTGCTGGGCTGGGAACTGAACGACCTGCTGGAGCGCACCCTTCAGGCCATGAAGGCCAGGGAGGCCGATATTGAGGCCCAGTGCGCCGGGCTGTAATCCGCTATATGAAAACGGGCGGTCCGCCGGAATTCCGGCGGACCGCCCGTTTCTTTTGTGTTCCTTATCCGTTGGTGGCAGCCTCCGCATCAATGCCAGCCCGCTCCTGGGCGATATTCAGGGCGTGGTCGCCGATACGCTCGAAGTCGGTAAGCAGCTCGGAAAAGATGATGCAGGCCTCATCGGAACAGGTTCCCTGCTTCATCCGCTCCATCTGGTGGCGGCGATAGCTCTCCGTCATGTCATCCATCCGCTGCTCCAGAGCGGAGACCTTGGTGAGCCACTCCGTCGTCTGGATCTCCTCCTGCTCCAGCAGGTCCATGGCCTCCAGACAAACCGTCTCCATGGTCTTGAGCTCCTTCTGAGCCTCCTCGGAAAAGTGGATATTCTTCTCCGCCATCATCTGGGTATACTCACAGATGTTCATGGCGTGGTCACCGATGCGCTCAATATTGCCGGTGATTTTAAAGTAGGCGCTTACCGCGGTGGAATCCTTCTCGTTGGTCTCAAACACGATGACCTTGGAGATGTACTGGGAGATCTCCTTGTTCAGGTAGTCGATATACTCCTCGGTAGCCTCCGCCTGGGGTACCATCTTGGGGTCCCGGTCCAGCACTGCCTGGAAGCCCAGAATGATATTGTCCTTGGCCATGGCCAGCATCCGGTTCAGCTCCTGCCGCAGCTGGGTGACATACATGGCAGAAAAGCCGATGGGGTGCTCCTGCTTGGTGTGAACAGGGCCGGGCACCAGGTAGGCCAGATGCATCCCCTCTTCCCCGCTCTCGCTGCGGTCGGGCAGGAGCTTCATGGCGATCTTCACCAGCCAGGTCCCCAGCGGCAGCAGCAGCAGCGTGGTCACCACATTGAACAGGGTGTGCATATTGGCGATCTGGGCCGCCGGATTGGCCGGGGTCAGCTCCTGCATCCACTGGGTCAGGGGGGTGAGGATGCAGATTGTGGTAAAGAGCGCGGTACCGATCAGGTTGAACATGAGGTGGATCACCGTGGCCCGCTTGGCGTTGGGGCTGGTGCCCACCGAGGCCAGCACGGCGGTGATACAGGTGCCGATATTCTGGCCGAACAGGACGAACACCGCATTATCCAACCCGATGACCCCGCTGACCGCCAGGGCCTGCAGGATACCCACCGAGGCGGAGGAGGACTGGATCAGCGCGGTGAAGGCCGCGCCGGCCACAATGCCCACCAGGGGGTTGGAAAAGGTACTGACCAGATTGACGAAGGCGGGCCACTCCCGCAGGGGGGACATGGAGGAACTCATCATCTCCATGCCGATAAACAGCACGCCCAGACCGGCCAGAATGTTGCCGTAGTGGTGAATCTGGGGCTTCTTCAGAAAGACCACCATGGCCACACCCACGAAGGCAAACAGGGGTGCCAGGACCCCCACATCCAGGGCAATAAGCTGGCCGGTGATGGTGGTGCCGATGTTGGCGCCCATGATGATCCACACCGCCTGGCGCAGGGTCATCATACCGGAGTTGACGAAGCCCACCACCATGACGGTGGTGGCGGAGGAGGACTGGATGACAGCGGTGATGCCCGCGCCCACCAGAACGCCCAAAAACCGGTTGGAGGTGAGCCGCTCCAGAATTCCCTTCATCCGGTTGCCGGCGGCGGCCTCCAGACCGGAGCTCATCATCTGCATGCCGTAGAGAAACAGCGCCAGGCCGCCCAGCAGCCCCAGAACAATGCTCATAGCTTCCAATTTATTCCCCTCATTTTACACACTTTTTTCTACCCTTTTACATTTTCCAGCAGTAGTATACCCAATGTAAAGGTGTGCGTCAATGGCTTTTACGAGAACTTTACAAATCATTTCCTCCCGTTTCTTTGTGCACCTTATCCATTCCCTCCGTCCCGGTTTTCCTTGTTGCCTTTTCCTCGGTTTTGGGCTATACTACCCTATAATCAGCCGCAAGGCAAAAAAAGGAGAGCATATATGGAACATCCATCCCCCAAACGGCCCAAAGCTCCCAAGAGCAAGGCGGGTAAGCTGCTGGTCAACCTGGCGGTCACCGCCGTGGTCGGCTTTTTGTACTTTTATATCGTTCTGCCCCCGCTCAACTTCCAGTCGGGAGACTTTTACTCCTTCATCGGCGTGCTGTGCGTGGTGTACGTGCTGTGCGCCCTGGTCACCTCCGGGATGCAGGCCGTCACCTCCGGCGGCGGGCCGGCGGAATATCTGCGCTTCATCAAATCCCAATGCCTTCCGGTGGGCATCCTGTTTCTGGCAGTGATCCTGGTGGCCCTGGTGGGCTCCGTCATTTCCATGCCCATCTTCCGGGCGGGGGCCTACCGGGACCTGCTGACGGTGGAGGACGGCCAGTTCGCCCAGGACATCAGCCAGATCTCCTTCGACAAGATCCCCACCCTGGACCAGGCCAGCGCCGAGTACCTGGGCGACCGGCAGATGGGCACCCTCAGCGACATGGTCAGCCAGTTTGAGTACTCCTTTGACTCCACCCAGATCAACTACCAGGGCCGGCCCGTCCGGGTGGCCCCCATCGCTTACGCCGACCTCATCAAGTGGTTCACCAACCGGGGTCAGGGCCTGCCCGCCTACGTCATTGTGGACATGGTCACCCAGGAGGCCACCGTGGTGCGCCTCGACGAGGGAATGAAGTACTCCTTCTCCGAACCCCTCAACCGCAACATCGCCCGGCATCTGCGCTTCTCCTATCCCACCTACCTGTTCGGCACCCCCCAGTTTGAGATCGACGAGGAGGGCCGCCCCTGGTGGATCGCCCCCCGGATCGTCAAGACCATCGGCCTGTTCGGCGGCACCGACATCCAGGGCGCGGTGCTGGTGGACGCCATCACCGGAGAGAGCACCTACTACGAGCTGGCCGACATCCCCACTTGGGTGGACAACGTGTTCACCCCCGAGCTCATCATGGAGCAGTACGACTACCACGGCACCCTGGTCAACGGCTTCATCAACTCCATCTTCGGCCAGCGGGATGTGACGGTGACCACCGACGGGTCCAATTATATTGCCCTCAACGACGACGTGTATATGTACACCGGCGTCACCTCCGCCAACGCCGACCAGTCCAACCTGGGCTTTTTGCTGTCCAACCAGCGCACCAAGGAGACCAGGTTCTACTCCGCCCCCGGCGCCACCGAGCGCTCCGCCCAGGGCTCCGCCCAGGGCGAGGTGCAGGACCTGGGGTATACCGCTACCTTCCCCCTGCTGCTCAACATTGACGGCCAGCCCACCTATTTTATCCCCCTGAAAGACCAGAGCAACCTGGTAAAGATGTACGCCATGGTCAACGTGTCCCAGTATCAGATCGTGGCCACCGGCACCACCGTGGCTCAGTGTGAGCAGGAATATGTCCGCATGCTGCGGGAGGGCGGCGTCACCCAGACCGAGGACGTACCCCAGACCGAGGCCAAGGGCGTGATCGCCGACATCCGCTCCGCCGTTATGAGCGGCAACTCTTACTACTTCATCCGCCTGGAGGGGGAGGACACCTATTACAGCCTGTCCGCCGCCCAGAATCCCATCGCGGTGATCCTCAACGCGGGCGACCGGGTGACCATTCAGCACACCGCCCCGGTGGAAGGCGAGGACAACGCCATTCTGGACGGCTCCTCCGTCACCCTGGACGAAGCCGCCCCGGCCCCCGTACCGGAACCCCAGCCCACAGCCGCAGCCAGTCCCGCAATCCCGGAAACCGAATAAAGCCAACGGCCCTGCCGCAATAAGCGGCAGGGCCGTTTTATTGTTTCAGCAGCGCAAAGGCCTGGGGGGAGAGCAGCAGCAGGGCGCACAGATTGGGCAGGGCCATCAGGCCGTTGAACAGATCGGTCAGCTGCCACACCACCGCCACGTCGGCGGTGCTGCTCCACACGATGGCGCACAGAAAGACCGCCCGGTACGCCCCCCGCCAGCGGTCGGTGCCGGTGAGGGCGAACAGCCCCCGCTCCCCGTAGTAGCTGCACCCCAACAGGGAGGTAAAGGCGAAGAGCAGCAGGCACACCGCCAGCAGAATCTCCCCAAAGGGCCCCAGGACGGTGGCAAAGGCGGCGGCGGAGAGGGGCGCGCCCAGCATGCTGTCGGTCACTGTCCCGGCCCGGAGGGCGGCCAGGGCGGCCTCCTCCTGGTAGACCCCAGAGGTAAGGATCACCAGCGCGGTGACGGTACACACCACCAGGGTGGCGAAAAACACCTCGAACATCCCCCACAGCCCCTCCTCGGCGGGGTTCTCTACGTCGGAGGCGGCGTGGGCCATGGCGGAGGTGCCCATACCCGCCTCGTTGGTAAACACACCCCGGGCCACCCCGTAGCGGAGAGCGGCGGCCACGGAGTACCCCGCCCCGCCCCCCAGGACAGCCTGGGGACAGAGGGCGCCGGTCACGATCCGCGCCAGCGCCCCGGGCAAAGCCGCCCGGTGGCAGAACAGCACCAGCCCCCCGCCCCCCAGAAACAGCAGGGCCATACAGGGCACCAGCTTTTCGCTGACCTTGCCGATGCGGCCAATGCCCCCCAGGATCACCGCCCCGGTGAGCAGGGCGGTGACGATGCCCACTGCCAGCCGGTCCCAGCCGAAGGCCGCCTCCAGAGAGGCGGCGATGGAGTTGGACTGGACCAGATTGCCCCCCGCCAGGGAGGCGGCCACGCAGCTCAGGGAGAACCAGGCCGCCAGAAAGGGGCTGCCCAGGCCGCGGGCGATATAGCACATGGGCCCTCCCTGCCACAGCCCGTCCCGCCCCCGCTCCCGCCAGCGCACCGCCAGGGTCTTTTCCACAAAGCTGGTCATCATGCCCAGAAAGGCGGACACCCACATCCAGAACACCGCCCCCGGCCCGCCGAAAAAGATGGCGGTGGCCACCCCGGCAATAGAGCCGGTGCCGATGGTGGAGGCCAGAGCGGTGGACATGGCCTGAAACCGGGTCAGACCCCGGCCGGTGCCCTTCTGCTTTCCCCCCAGCAGTTGACCGACGGTGCCTCCCAGCCATTTTTTGACACCAAAAACCTGAAAAAATCCGCTTCTAATAGAAAAATACAGGCCGCTGAGCAAAAACAGCCCCAGCAGCCAGGGATTCCACAGCCAGTTTCCCAGCCGCTCCAGCGCGGTCATGTCCCCACCCCCTCTCCACAGTGGTATGCGAACCGGGGACAGGTCATGCCTGAAAAACCAAAGGACCCCCAGACGGCTGGATGGAAAAAGCCGTCTGGGGGTTTTTATATTAACGTCATATAGACGGTAATGTCCGCCTGGAACCATCTATGTCAACGGCAGACGGGCGGTAAAGACCACCAGGCCGTCCTCGCTTTTGGCCGTCAGCCTGCCCCGGTGCCGCCCCACAATGGCCCGGGCAGTGGACAGGCCGATGCCGTAGCCCCCGGTATCCCGGGACCGGGAGGCGTCCGCCCGGTAAAAGCGGTCAAAAAGCCGGGGCAGCTGGGCCGGATCCAGGCCAGCACAGGGGTTAGAGATGGAGAGCACCGCCCACCGCCACCGCTGGGCCAGGGTCAGCCGGATGGTCCCGCCGCTGTCGCAATATTTTACTGCGTTGTCCAATAAGAGGGTACAAAGCCGCTTCAGGTTGTCCGCCGCCCCCCGGACGGTCACGCCGGGGGCCACGTCGCTCTCCAGCTCCTTGCCGGAGGTCTGGGCCAGCAGGCGGTAGTCCTCCATCTGCCCGGCCACCACCCCGCTCAGGTCCACCGGCTGGATCTCCTCCTCGGTAAGGGTCTCCTCGGTGCGGGCCAGCTCCACCAGATGGCCGATAAGCCGGTCCAGCCGGCTCACCTGCACCTGGGTGCTGGCCAGCCAGCGGTTCTCCCCCAGGGAGGCCTCCAGCAGGCCGGTGTTGGCAGAGATGATGGCCAGGGGGGTCTTGAGCTCGTGAGAGGCGTCGGTGACAAACCGCCGCTGCTTTTCCAGGTTTTCCGCAAAGGGCCGCACCACCCGCCGGGAGAGAAAGACCAGCAGCAGAAAGACGATGGCGATACAGGCCAGGGAGGCCAGCAGAGTCAGACGCAGCACGTTGTTGGCCGCCTGGAGCTGGAGGAAGCAGTCCAGCACCACAATGGTCTGGCCCTCCTCCCCGTCGTCAAAGACCTGGTAGCGGTAGTAGCCGCTGTATCCGGAGTTTTTGCCCCCGTCCAGAATCTGCTCCACCTGCTGGATCACCTTTTCCCGGTCCAGAGCGGCGATGTGCTCCATATCCACCTCGGCCACCTCCCGCTGCCCGGTGAGGCGCACCACCACATAGCGGGTCTCAAAGGGGGTCTCCAGGGTGACCTGGAAGCCGGGAAAGGCCCCCGGGTCGGCCTGGGCCTCCGGCTCGGGAAACTGGCCGGCGTTCTGGTGGAGCATCTGGAGCACCTGGTCCGCCCGGCGGGTGGTGATGGCGTGGTAGCCCAGGTTGATAACCAGGCAGAGCACCGCCAGGGTGCCGGTGAGGGAGGCCAGGGCGATGAGGAGAAACCGACGCCGCAGGGTGCGGATCATGTCCCGGCCTCCAGCATGTACCCCCGCCCCCGGCTGGCGGCGATGCGGACGTGGGCGTTGAGTCCCTCCAGCTTGCGCCGCAGATAGGAGATGTATGCCCATACTACACTCAGCTCCGCCTCGCTTTCATAGCCCCAGATCCGCTCCATCAGCTCCTCGGTGGACAAAAACCGGCCCTGCTGCCGCATCAGCAGCTCCAGCAGCTGGTACTCCCGGTTGCCCAGCCGCACCGAGCTGCCGTTGGCCGACAGCTCGAAGGTGGTCCGGTCCAGGGTCAGGTCTCCCACCGTCAGCTGGTCGGGGGTAAAGGCGCCGCTCCGCCGGGTGAGGGCCCGCACACGGGCCACAAACTCCCCCATGGCAAAGGGCTTGGAGAGGTAGTCGTCGGCGCCGGCGTTCAGGCCCTTGATGCGGTCGGACACCTCCCCCTTGGCGGTGAGCAGCAGCACGGGAGTGGCCACCCCCTTCTCCCGCAGCTGCCGCAGCACCTCCAGCCCGTCCCGGCGGGGCATCATGATGTCCAGCACCAGGCAGTCATAGTTTTCCGCCAGGCCGTAGTCCAGGGCGTCCTGACCGTCATATACCACATCCACGGAAAAGTGCTCCCGCTTCAGCATGGCCTCCAGGGCCTCCGCCAGGTCCCGCTCGTCGTCGGCCACCAAGATCCGCATGTACACCAGTTCCTTTCCTTGGAAATCTGGTGACAGTTTAGCCCGATGATGTGCCCTGGATATGGCTGGTTTTTAAACAATCTGCAAATTTTCTCAGGCCGTCTCATCCAGATCGAGGGCGCAGGTCAGCGCCCCGTCGTCCGTCTGGACGAAATCCAGGGACAGGGCATCCCCGTCAGCCAGCAGGGTGACCAGCCAGACGCCGTCCTCCCCCTCTGTCACGTCGGTTACAGAGCCCTGGGCGAGCTCCAGAGTGGCTGTGGCGGTCTCGGCCCCCTCGTCATCCAGCAGAGCCACCTCCACCGTGCCGGTCAGGGGCAGACTGGCCACCGTCAGGGCTCCGTCCTCTCCCGTCAGATACTCCGCTTCGGTCTCCCCCACGGTAAAGCGGACGGTGGCCCCCGCCAGAGCGGCCCCAGCCTCATCCCGGAAGGAGGCGGTGAGGGTCAGGGTCTCCTGGCTCTCCTCAGTCTCCTCCAGGCCGGGCTCCGCCGACGCTGCCGGGCTCTCCACCACCACCTCCTGCACCGGGGTCGTAGTGGGGTCCGGGGTGGGACTGGCGGTCTCCTCCGCCTCCTGCTGGGAGCAGGCCGCCAGACTCAGCATCAGGGCCATGCCCAGGCCCAGGGTCATCCATTTATATCGTTTCATCACAGATACCTCCAAATCAGGATTGCGGGCTCTCGCCCCTGGGCCTATGATACCGCTCCAACTCAAAAGCTGCTTGAAACCGTTCTTTTAAGTTGCTTTTAAGTCCGGTCCCTATAATACTGCTGAATCAACCGCAAGGAGGGACTTGATTTGATTGAGATCGACCATCTCACCAAGCGCTACGGCAGCCACACCGCGGTGTCTGACCTGTGCCTGACGGTGGAGCCGGGGCAGATCTACGGTTTCCTGGGACCCAACGGCGCTGGGAAATCCACCACCATGAATATCATGACCGGCTGCCTGGCCGCCACGGAGGGCACCGTGCGCATTGACGGCCACGACATCTTTGACGAGCCCGCCCAGGCCAAAGCCCTCATCGGCTACCTGCCGGAGCAGCCCCCGCTGTACCTGGACATGACCCCGCTGGAGTATCTGGGGTTTGTGGCCCAGGCCAAGGGGGTGAGCCGGGAGGTGCGCAAGCGCCAGCTGAGCCGGGCCATGGAGGTCACCCAGATTGAGGGTGTGAAGGACCGGCTGATCAAAAACCTGTCCAAGGGCTACAAGCAGCGGGTGGGCATCGCCCAGGCCCTGCTGGGAGACCCCAAGGTGGTGATCCTGGACGAGCCCACTGTGGGCCTGGACCCCATCCAGATCATTGAGATCCGGGACCTGATCCGGGAGCTGGGCAAGGAGCACACCGTGATTCTCAGCAGCCACATTCTCTCGGAGGTGCGGGCGGTGTGCCAGCGCATCATGATCATTTCCCGGGGCAAGCTGGTGGCCAGCGACACGCCGGACAATCTGGAAAAACTGTTCGCCGGTACCGCCACCCTGGAGCTCACCGTCAAGGGCAGCGAGGAGCAGGCCCGGGCGGTGCTGGGCGCTCTGCCGGGAGTCAGCTCCCTGACCTGCCTCCCTGGGGAGGAGGAGGGCCGCACCGCAATCTCCCTGGAGACAGACCCTCCGGCGGACCTGAGCGAGGCCGCCTTCCACGCCTGCGCCGGGGCTGGCCTGCCCATCCTGCGGATGGATATGCGCCGGGCCAGCCTGGAGGACGTGTTCCTGGAGCTCACCGCCGCCGACCAGCCGGAGCTCTCCTCCCAGGAGGAGGAACCCCTGGATGAACCTGAGGACGAGGAGGATGAGGAGTCTTGACCGCCATCTATCAACGGGAGCTGCGCTCCTACTTCCACGGCATGACCGGGTATGTGTTCATCGCCTTTCTGCTGGTGTTCGCCGGGATTTACACCATGTTCTACAACCTGAGCAGCGGGTACCCCAACTTTGAATACGTGCTCCAGGCCATGACCATCATCTTTCTCATCGCCATCCCCGTCCTCACCATGCGGGTGATCGCCGAGGAGCGGCGGCAGAAAACCGACCAGCTGCTCTACACCCTGCCCCTGGGCATGACCCGGGTGGTGCTGGGCAAATACCTGGCTATGATCACGGTGGTGGCCGTCCCCTGTGTGGTCATGGCCTTCTATCCCCTGCTGCTGTCCACCTTCGGCACGGTGTCCTTCCCCACCGCCTACGGCGCGCTGGTGGGCTTTTTCCTGCTGTCCGCCGCCCTGTCCGCCATCGGGCTGCTCATCTCCTCCCTGACGGAGAACCAGGCGGTGGCGGCGGGCGTGTGCTTTGGCGTCATGCTGCTGCTCTATTTCATGTCCTCCCTGTCCTCCTTCGTGCCCAGCTCCGCCGGGGCCTCCCTGGGAGCCCTGCTGGTCACCGTTCTGGTGCTCGCCGTGCTGGTGCGGGTGTTCACCAAGTCCTCCCCCGCCGCCCTGCTGGTGGGCGTACTGGGCGAGGGCTGCCTGCTGGGCGCCTATTTTGCCGCGTCGGACGCCTTCGCCGGCCTGTTCGGCCGGGTGGTGGACGGTCTGTCCGTCTTTACCCGGTTCGACACCTTCGCCGAAGGTATGTTTGACTGGACGGCGGTCATTTACTATCTCTCCATCATCGCTGTGGCCCTCTTCCTGGCGGTGCAGACCATGGAGAAGCGGAGGTGGAGCTGATGAAGTGGAACAAACCCAATCTGGCCGCCATCAAGGGCTCCTTCCGTACCCGGACCTTCCGTGCAGGAGGTTACAGCCTGGCGGCAGCGGCGGTGGTCATTGCCATTGCCGTGGCGGTCAACCTGGTGGTGGGGCCCTCCCCGCCGACTGGACCAAGACCGACCTGACCAGCACCGGGCTCTACTCCCTCTCCTCCCAGACCCAGCAGATGGTGTCCGCCCTGGAGGATGAGGTCACGGTGTACTGGCTCGTCCAGAGCGACACCGAGGACAACACCATCGGAGAGCTGCTGGAGCGCTACCAGGACCTGTCCAAAAACCTGAAGGTGGAGCACGTAGACCCGGTTGTCTCCCCCAACTTCGCCCAGCAGTATACCACCTCCACCCTGTACAACAACTCCCTGATCGTGACCTGCGGGGACCGGAGCCGGTATATCAGCTACTACGACATCTACGTCACCGACTACAATTCCTACTACACCACAGGCACCGCCTCCACCCAGTTTGACGGAGAGAGCCAGCTCACCTCCGCCATCGACTACGTGACCAACGAGGACCTGCCGACGGTATACACCCTCACCGGCCACGGGGAGAGCCAGCTTCCTTCCACCCTGTCCGACGGCGCGGCGGAGGAAAACGTCCTGCTCAGCGAACTGAGCCTGCTCACCCAGGAGAGCGTACCCGAGGACGCCGACGCCCTCATCATCTACGCCCCCCAGAGCGATATCTCCGCCGATGAAAAGGAGATGCTCCTCACCTACCTCCAGGGCGGCGGCAAGCTGCTGCTGGTCACCGACTACACAGAGACCGCCATGCCCAACCTGGCGGAGGTGATGGCATACTACGGCGCCTCTCTGGCGGACGGCATCGTGATGGAGGGGGACAGCAGCCACCATATGCGGGGCTCCAGCTACTACCTGCTGCCCGACATCGGCAGCCATGATATCACCTCTCCCCTGGCCGACGGCGGCTACTACGTGCTGATGCCGGTGGCCCAGGGCATCTCGGTGTCCGACGAGCTGCGGGAGGGTCTCACCGTCACCCAGCTGCTCACCACCACGTCGGCCTCCTACGCCAAGGCCGACGCCTACAACCTGACCACCTACGACAAGGAGGAGGGGGATCTGGACGGTCCCTTCGCCCTGGGGGTTGCCATCTCCGAGGAGGTGGAGGGCGGCTCCACCGGCATCGTGTGGCTCACCACCAGCTATATGTTCAACAGCGACGTTGACATGCTGGTGTCGGGGGCCAACACCGACCTGTTTCTCAACGCCCTGGACTGGATGTGCCAGCGGGAGAGCTCCATCTCCATCCGGGCCAAGGACCTGTCCACCGAGTATCTGACGGTGCCCTCCTCCGACGTGTCCACCTGGAGCCTGATCCTGGTGGTCACCCTGCCCCTGGCCTTTATCCTCGCGGGGGCCTATATTACCGTGACAAGGAGGAAGCGCTGATGAAACGGGGAAGCAAACTGCTGCTTCTGTGCGGAGTCCTGGTGGTGCTGGGGGCGGGCTATGTGGCGGTACGCCAGCTGGCCGCCGACCCGGACGAGTTGGAGGAGACCATCGCTCTGGCCGGGCCCGCCTCTCCCCAGTCCCTGACCTGGACCGACGACAGCGGCACCCTCACCCTGAATAACGGAGAAAGCGGCTGGAGCTATGCCGACGATTCCGCCTTTCCTCTGGACCAGACGGTGCCGGAGGACATGACCGCCGCCCTGTCAGCGGCGGCGGCCACCCGGCAGATCGACACGCCGGAGTCTCTGGAGGACTACGGCCTGGACGCCCCCGTGCTCACCATCACCGCCCAGGATGAGGACGGGACGGAATACAGCTATGCCTTCGGCAATGTGAACGAGCTGACGGGGGAGTATTACCTGCTGTACAACGGGGAGGAGGACACCGTCTATCTGGTGGGCTCCGACCTCCACGACGCCTTCAACTATGACCTGTACGACATGGTGGAGATGGAGACCCTGCCCGAGTTCGGCTCGGTCACCGGCTTGTCGGTAGCCCAGCCGCAGGGCAGCCTCACCCTGCGGTACGAGGAGGACGGCTCCAGCCTGAGCTATGACCCGGACAACCACTGGTTCCTGGAGAAGGGGGACTCCCTGCTGGCTCTGGACGCCGGCAAGGTCAGCTCCCTCACCGGCGCCATCACCGGCCTGTACTGGAAATCCTGCGTCACCTATGACGTGGACGACCAGGAGCTGGCCGCCTGGGGGCTGGACGACAACGCCGCCGTAGTCACCACCACCTATACCGCCGCCATCGACGAGGGGGAGGAGACGGCGGAGGAGGAGACCTTTGTGCTGCGGCTGGGCAACACCAGCGATGAGGGCACCTATGCCATGCTGGAGGGCTCCTCCATGGTGTACCTCATCGACAGCGAAACCGCAGACAGCCTGCGCTACGCCTCCTACTCCTCCCTGCGCTCCGACAGCATCTGCTCCATGGACTGGGATACGGTGGACCGGTTGGACATCACTCTGGACGGCACCACCTACACCATCTCCTTTGATGTGACGGAAACCGAAGAGGATGGCGAGACCGTCACCGACACGCTGTATACCTGGGACGGCCAGGAGCTGGACAGTTCCGCCGTGGAGAGCCTGCTCTCCGCCGTCAACGGCCTCACCGCCACGGGAGACGCCTCCGGCTCCGGCGGAGAAGCGCAGCTGGTCTCCTTCACCTTCCACCGGAATACGGAGGACCAGTTTGCCCAGCTGACCCTGACTCTGTCCGCCTGGGACACCGGTTCCTGTCTGGCCTCCCTCACCGGGGAGAGCAGCCGCCTGGTGGACCGCAGCGCGGTCACCGACCTGACGGAACAAATCCAGACCCTGTTCGCCAAATAACCACTGAAAAAACATCCGCCCCGGGCCTTTGGCTCGGAGCGGATGTTTTTGGTATGTTATATGTGGCTCAGTTGCCGCCAAACTCATGGAAAAAGCGGTCGTGGATCACCTGCACCGCCCGGTCGGCCTCGCTCAGGTCCACCAGAACGGAGACCTTGATCTCGCTGGTGGAGATCATGTTGATGTTGATGCCGGCATTGTACAGGGCCTCAAACATCTTGGCGGCCACGCCGGGGTTGTGGACCATGCCGGCGCCCACGATGGACACCTTGGCGATGGCGTCGTTCACGTCGATGTGGTCGAAGCCCAGAGCGGACTTGTGGGCCTCCAGGGCCTCCTTGGCCCGCTCCAGATCCTGCTTGCTCACGGTGAAGCTGATGTCCTTGGTGTCATTGCGGCCGATGGACTGCAGGATGATGTCCACGTTTATGTTCTCCTTGGCCAGCAGGGAGAAGATCTTGAAGGCGATGCCCGGCTCATCGGCCAGGCCCACCACCGCCAGACGGGCCACCTTCTTGTCGCATGCCACCCCGCTGATGTGCATTTTTTCCATGGTTTTCGCAACCTCCTTGACTTTGGTACCCGGTCTGCCGGTAAAGCTGGAGAGCACCTCCAGGCTGATGCCGTACCGCTTGGCCATCTCCACCGAGCGGTTGTGGAGCACCTGAGCGCCCAGGGTGGCCAGCTCCAGCATTTCATCGTAGGTGATCTCCTCCAGCTGGAAGGCCTCGGGCACCACCCGGGGATCGGCGGTAAAGACGCCGTCCACGTCGGTGTAGATCTGGCACAGGTCCGCATGGAGCACCGCCGCCAGCGCCACCGCCGAGGTGTCCGAGCCGCCCCGGCCCAGGGTGGTGATGTCCTCATACTTGTTGATGCCCTGGAAGCCGGTGACAATGACGATGGCTTTCTTATCCAGCTCGGCCAGCACCCGCTCGGTGTTCACCCGCTTGATCCGGGCGTCCCCGTAGGCGGAGTTGGTGCGGAAGCCCGCCTGCCAGCCGGTGAGGGAGACCACCGGATAGCCCATGGCCTCAATGGCCATAGCGCACAGAGAGCAGGAAATCTGCTCGCCGGTGGACAGGAGCATATCCATCTCCCGCTTGGAGGCGTTGGGATTGATCTCCGCGGCCTTGGCAATCAAATCGTCGGTGGTGTCCCCCTGGGCGGAGAGCACCGCCACCACGCTGTGGCCCCGGCGATAGGTCTCGGTGATGATGCGGGCTACGTTACGGATGCGGTCCGCGTCCGCGACGGAGCTGCCGCCGAATTTCTGCACAATGAGTCCCATTGGTGTTTGTACCCCCTAAATCGTAGGAAAATCTAGCCTGCCGCCCGCTGTGTCATCCTATGCGGCGGCGGCGGAACCGGTCAATCCAGCACCCGGAAAACCGAGCAGGCCTTGAGTCCGGCCAGCCGCCCGTCCAGGGCGGCGCGGGTCATGGGCTCGGTAATCAGGGCAAACTCCCCCTCCGGGGCCCCCGCCCGGGCCAGCAGCGTCCGGTCGGGGAAGGCGGCGCGCACCTGTTCTCCCGTTCCCTCCACCCGGACATACCAGGCGCTCTCCAGGTCCGCCGGGGAGATCGTCACGTCCTCCCCGCCTTCCGCCCAGAACATCCGTTTCTTCTCGTCCCTGTGCCTGGCCGCGTCGATCACGTCGGCCACCACCGCCGAGGCGGTAGGCAGCTTGCCAGCGCCCCGGCCGTAGAACATCACGTCGCCGATGGCGTTGCCCTTCACCGCAATGGCGTTGAACACGTCCTCCACCCCGGCCAGCGGGTTCTCCTGGTCCACCAGGTGGGGGGCCACATAGGCGCATACCTTGCCGTCGGAGCGGCGCATGGCCCGGCCCAACAGCTTGATCTTCCTGCCGCAGGACTCGGCGTAGGCCACGTCGGACAAGGTCACGCCGGTGATACCCTCGGTGGGCACCTGCCGGGGATAGACATGCCGCCCAAAGGCCAGGGAGGCCAGAATACAGATCTTCCGGCAGGCGTCGTGGCCCTCGATGTCGGCGGTGGGGTCCTGCTCGGCGTAGCCGTTCTGCTGGGCCTCCTTCAGGGCGGCGTCAAAGCTCAGCCCCGCCCGGATCATCCGGGTGAGAATATAGTTGGTGGTGCCGTTAAGGATGCCGCACAGCTCCTCAATCTCATTGGCCGCCAGACACTGGTTCAGGGGCCTGATGATGGGGATGCCGCCCCCCACGCTGGCCTCGAACAGGTAGCTGACCCCCTTCTCCTGGGCCAGCCGCAGCAGCTCGCAGCCGTGCTCGGCCACCAGCTCCTTGTTGGAGGTGACCACGCTCTTGCCCGCCATCAGGGCCCGGCGGGTGAAGTCCAGAGCCACCTTGGCCCCGCCGATGGTCTCCACCACGATGCTGACCTCCGGGTCGTTCTCAATGACGCTGAAGTCGTGCACCACCTTATCGGCAAAGGGACTGTCGGGGAAGTCCCGCACATCCAGAATATACTTCAGGCGGAGCAGATCGTCCACCTTCCGGTCGATGTGGGCCCCGTTGGTGGCCAGCACTTCCGCCACGCCGGACCCCACCACGCCGAAGCCCAGGATCGCCACGTTCACCATGGTATCGTTCTCCTTTCTATCCCACGGGCGTCAGCCCGCCAAAATCTCACAGCGCAGGACGGCCTGCTGGCTCTGCACCTGCTCCAGCAGCTCCTCCAGGGAGGTCTGCAGCCCCGAGGTCTCCGCCCCGATGGTCACCGCCGCGCAGCCGTTCACCGGAATGGCCTGGTTGATGGTGAGAATATTCCCGCCGCTCTGGGCAAAAATACGCAGGACGGAGGATAATCCCCCCGGTTCGTCCTTCAGCAGGATCTGGAAGGTGACGATCCGCCCGTGCAGCATGTCGTTAAAGGGCTGCACCGCGTCCTTGTACTTGTAAAACGCGCTGCGGCTGATCCCCACCCGGCGGGCCGCCAGATTCACCGTATCCACCTCGCCGGTCTCCAGCAGCCGCTTGGCCTCCGCCACCTTGAGGAACACCTCCGGCAGCGCACTGGCCTCCACAATAAAATAGTTGGGTGTCTTTCCCATGGATAACCTCCAGACTGTCTTTAGAGGAAAGTCATTTGTCTGTGCCTTGTGGTCTATTGTAACACACCAGCCAGCCCGCCGCAAGGCCTCCCTCACCCCTACCCTGCCGATTTCCGCCCTGTCCCCTCCTCCATTTTTCGTCAATTTATACATATCCAGTAGAGGGGGGACCGGCATGCCGGAAAACAGGCACCTGCGCTTTCTGCTCCGGCTGGGGTACGCCGCCCTGGCGGCGGGGGGGCTGTGGCTGGCCTGGCGGGTGGTGCTGCCCTGTCTGCTCCCCTTTCTGGCCGCCCTGGGGCTGGCCGCCCTGCTGGAGCCGGCGGTGGGCTTTCTCACCCGGCGGCTCCGCATGGGGCGTCGGTGGGCCGCCGGGCTGTGCACCGGCGCGCTTGCCGGAGGTCTGCTGGGGGGGCTGGGACTGCTGATCTGGCGGGCCTGGTATGAGCTGAACCTGCTGCTGGACCGGCTGCCGGCGCTGATAGCCGGCCTGCCCGATCTGGCGGGGCAGGTGGAAAGCCGGGTCTACCGCTTTCTCATCGCCCTCCCCCTCCCCGCCCAGGAGCCGGCCCGGCAGCTGCTGAAAGGCTGGCTGGAGCAGGGCGCGGCTCTGCCCCAGCGGCTGTATGAGTGGCTGACCCAGGCGCTGGCCTCCGCGGCTTCCACCCTGCCCGCCTTCCTGCTGTTTCTCACCACCACCCTGCTGGCCCTCTATCTGTTCAGCGCCGGAGGCCCCCAGCTGCTGGAGGCCCTCCGCAGGCGGACGCCCGCTCCCTGGCAGGAGCGGGCCCGGCGGCTGGGGACCGGGTTGAAAACGGCGTTGGGCGGATGGCTCCGGGCCCAGCTGCTGCTGATGCTCCTCACCTTTGGGGAGCTCACCGCCGGACTGCTGGTGCTGCGGGTGGAGCTGGCCCTCCTGCTGGCCGGGCTGATCGCGCTGCTGGACGCCCTGCCGGTGTTTGGCGCGGGGGCGGTGCTGATCCCCTGGGGGGCAGCTGCCCTGCTGGGAGGAGACCTTTTTCTTGGCGTAGGCCTGCTGGTACTGTGCGCTGTGGTGATGCTGGTCCGCAGCCTGCTGGAACCCCGGCTGGTGGGCAAACGGGTGGGGCTCCACCCTCTGGCCGCCCTGATCAGCATGTACGCGGGCTTTCAGCTGCTGGGGGTGGCCGGGATGGTGCTGGCCCCTCTGTTGACGGTGGTGGGCAGGCAGCTCTGGACCAGCGGCGTATTTTCTCTACGCCACCCTTCGGCGTAAAATGGGACCCCCCGGAACATCCGGGGGGTCCCATTCATTTGTCTGTGCGTTCCTCACCCGCCGGCCGGTATATAAGGCTCCTCCGGCGGCGTGGCCGTCGGGGTAGGCGTGGGCGACGGGGTGGGCTCGATCACCGGCGGCGTGGTCTCCCCTCCAGGGGTGGGGGTGGTCACCGGCGGCAGATTGTAGTCGGGATAGGTGGTCTCATCCGCCGGGTCGAAGCCGGGCCACTGCTCCTGAGTGGGCCAGGTGGACGGGTCGTTCCGGTTAAAGGAATAGGGGTCGTACTCCGCCGGCGGAGCCACCGGTGCGGAGGTGTGGGTAGTACAGGTCCCCTGGGCCTCCAGGAAGCTGTAAAGATAGCTGGCGTCCCGTGCGGCGGCGCCGCCCACGCTCTCTCTGGTATAGTCCAGGATACCGATGGTCTTGACCGTACCTTCGGTGATGCCCAGGGCCTCGTTGGCCTCCCGGGGGCAGAACTCCCCGGCCAGATGGTACAGCCCGGAGATAGCCGCCCCGTCAGAACCCATCACCGGACAGGCGGTACATACCTCCACCTCCTTGTGGAGAGCGCAGGACTCGGCGGGCACATCATCGGCAAACATGGTGACGCTGATGACCCGGCTGCCCCGGGGATCGGCGGCGCATGCCTCCGTGGCCCGCAGGCCGCTGTCCTGACAGATCTGCACCGTGGTGGTGCCGCTGGGCTTGGTGAAGCCCTTATTCTCCAGCCCCTCATGGATGGGGGCCATTACCTTCTGCCACATACCCACAGCGGGGTTGCCTCCGCTGCTCTGGATCCGCTCAGGGGTCTTGTAGCCCACCCATACGGCGGCGGTATAGTAGGGGGTGTAGCCCACAAACCAGCGGTCGTTGTTGCTGTTGGTGGAACCGGTTTTGCCCGCCACCGTCATGCCGGAGATCTGAGCCTTGGTACCGGTGGCGCCGCTGTACTTGCCGTTGACCACGCCCTTGAGCAGCTCGTTCATATACCAGCTGGTCTTGGTGGACAGGGCCACCTCGGGCTCGCTGGTGGTATTGTCCAGCAGCACTTCCTCCACGCCGTCCACCTCGCGGGTAACCTTGGTATAGGTTTTGGGCTCGATATACAGCCCGTCCCGGGGGAAGACCGAGTAGGCCGCCGCCATATCCATGACGCTGACGCCCTTGGTCAGGCCGCCCAGAGCCAGCTGACTGGCGCCGTAGTCGTTTTTCGTCTCGCCATTGCTGACCAGCTCCTCCACCAGGTCGATGTGGAGGTTCTCCTGCATAAACTGGAAGGAGGTTTCCACTCCCAGCTGCTGCAGGGTACGCACCGCCACGGGGTTGGAAGAGACCGCGATGGCGGGGGCCAGATTCATCAGGCCCTTATAGTGCAGGTACGAGTTGGCGGGCCAGGCGCTGCTCCCCAGCACCTGCACCGGATAATCGTCAAAAGAGGACGCCGGGGTGATGAGCCCATATTCCAGAGCCGGTGCATACACCGACAGGGGCTTGATGGAGGAGCCGGGCTGCCGGTAGGTGCCGCTGGCCATGTTGAGCAGACGGTTGCCCTCCTTCTCGCCCAGGGCGCCCGCCAGGCCCACCACGTTGCCCTCCGGGTCCAGTACCACAATGGCCGACTGAATTTCCTGACCGCTCTTGGACACCAGGTTCAGATTGCTCCGGTCATAGTACACCGCCTCCACAGCGGACTGGACCTTCTGGTCCACGCAGGCGTAAATCTTCAACCCGCCGGAGAGCACCATATCCTCGGCAATCTGATCGGAATAGCCGTACTTTTCCTTCAAATCGTCAATAACGTCGCTGATGACCTGTTCATCATACCAGTTGTAGATGATGCTGGGCTTCTTCTCGTCCTGCTCCCGGACAAAATCCAGCTCCTCGGCCACAGCGGACCGATACTCTGTCTCGCTGATCATGCCCAGGTCCCACATCTTCCACAGCACCAGCTCCTGACGCTGCTTGTTCCGCTCCCGGCCGGTGGTGACCACGCCGTCTGCATTGGTCATGCGCACGGTGGAGTTGGGACCGTAGATGGTGGGGTTGTTGGTAATGCTGATCAGGCTGGCGCTCTCCGCCAGGCTCAGCTCGGACACGTCCTTGCCGAAGTAGTTTTCCGCGGCGGTGGCCACGCCGTAGCAGCCGTCGCCCAGATAGATATAGTTGAGATACCACTCCAGGATCTGATCCTTGGAATAGGTGGAGTCAAAATCCAGGGCGGTGAAAATCTCCAGAATCTTGCGCTTCACCGTCACGTCGTCATACTGGGTGACATTTTTGATGAGCTGCTGGGTGATGGTGGAACCGCCCTGGATATCCCCGCCGGTAAACATGAGCAGCACGCCCTTCAGGGTGCGCTTCCAGCTGACGCCGTTGTGCTTGTAAAAGTTCTCATCCTCAATGGCGACAGTGGCCTGCTGCAGGGATTTGGGGATCTGGGACAGCTCCACCAGCTTCCGGTTTTCGCTGCCGTGGAGGGCCAGATGCTCCACATACTGTCCTGTGGCGGAGTCCTTATAATAGATGGTGCTGGTCTGGTTCATGACAAAGTTGGCCTCCAGATGGGCCTGGGGAATAATGACCGTACGGATATAATTGGCCGCAAAGCAGCACAGAATCACCGAGGTGATGATTCCGATAAGCAGGAGCGTACCAAACACCTTTCCTATGGTTGCAAATACCGTTACCGCCGGGGAACGGCCTTTCCGCCGCCGCTCCGGGCGTGGGTTTTGATTGCTGGTTGACGCCAAGATGACACCTCCGTTTATCAGGTGGAACAGCCAATGGGTACAATTCAATAGAGTATATTATAGCACATTCTCCTGCTTTGTCCACCCTATGCCCTTCTAAAAATTCCATATTTTGTATTCCCGAAAAATTTGGCTTGTCTGACTCTTGCATTTTTCCGCCGCGCAGGATACAATAAGAGGCGAAGAAAAGGAAGGTATGGTGCCCGACATGAGCGAAGAATTTGGCCCTGATTTCATCACCGTCACCGATGAGGACGGCAATGAATTTGAGCTGGAACATCTGGACACACTGGAGTACAACGGTCAGACCTACATGGCCTTCTTCCCCGCCGTTCCCGGCGAGGATGGCGAGGGCGTTCAGGATGTGGACCTGGACGACGAGGAGTACGGCCTGATCATTCTCAAGGCAGTCACGGTGGACGGAGAAGAACAGCTCTCCACCCTGGACAGCGAGGAGGAACTGGAACTGGTTTATCAGCAGTTCATGGAATCCCTCTTCGCCGACGAGGAAGAAACCTGATTGAATTCCTGCTCGGTGCGTGACGGGTTTTATTTAAACCCACATTTCTGAAACGGGATGCCCCACTCATGACGTGGACTGCAGGCCTCCCGGCCGCTCCTTCGGGGGCGGCTGGAAGTTGGAAGCAACGAAGCGTCATGGAGGCGACCCACCTGCCATTCGTGCAGGTTTTAAATGGATCCGCACGGCTAGAGCGGGGTCCCCCACGAAACGGTTGTTTCGTGGGGTTTTTCTTTTATAAACTCTGTACAAAGTGTAAAAACTGTTTTTGTACTTGAAAGCAGGGACGTTTTCCGATATAATACTTCATTGTCTATTGGTTTCCCTGCTTCGGCAGGAACTTTTATCGAGAGGACTGAAGCTATCAATGAGCGCATCCAGAGAAAAAAAGCAGCGCCAGGGCGACCTTGCTCAGGGTCTGACCCAGAAGCAGCGCCAGGAGCTGAAGGAACAGCAGGCCGCCAAACGCAAGGCTGTTCTCTACACGGTCATCGGTGTGGTCATCGCCGTGCTGGTGGTCATTCTGCTGGTCTGGCACTCCGGCATTTTCCAGCGCCGCGCCACCGCCGTCAGCGTGGGAGGCCGGAACTACAACGTCAACGATGTGGAATACTACTTCCGCTCCGCCCTGGCCGAGGAGTACTATATGGGCTATTACACCGGCGGCGCCACCTTTGATCCCTCCGCGGATCTGCACACCCAGTATGTGGACGAGGGGCAGACCCAAAGCTACTACGACTACTTTATGGAGCAGGCCATGACCCGGCTGACCGAGGTAGCCGCCCTGGAGAACGCCGCCTCTGAGGAGGGCTTCACCCTGTCGGAGGAGGACAAGGCCGCCGTGGAGGAGAGCATCAACTCCACCAAGACCTCCGCCGAGGAAAACGGCTATCCCAACCTGGAGAGCTACCTCAGGGCCAACTACGGCAGATATATGACCGTCAGCGACTACCGCGCCTGCGTGGAGCGGGACACCCTGGTCAACAACTACAAGACCGCCTACTCCGACAAACAGGAGGTCACCGAGGAGGACCTGGAGACCTATTACCAGGAAAACGCCGCCTCCCTGGACAGCTTTGACTATCGCTATATCACCATTGACGGCTCCGCCCCCAGCACCACCGACGAGGAGGGCAACACCGTGGAGGCCACCGAAGAGGAGCAGCAGGCCGCCATGGACGCCGCCAAGGCCAAGGCCGACGAGTTTGCCGCCGCGGTGGAGGCCGCTGAGGACAAGAGCGCTGCCTTTGGCGAGCTGGCCCCCGACTATGTGGTGGAAAGCTCCAAGGAGACTTACGCCAATGACCCCGATTACTCCCTGCAGACCGGCACCGTGGGCAGCAGCCTGAACTCCAATTTCAGCGAGTGGCTCCAGGATGAGAGCCGCGTGGCCGGCGACGTGACCGTGATCGAGGGCTCCAGCAGCTACTATGTAGTGCTGTTCCTGGACCGCTACCGCAACGAGGACCCCACCGTGGACATCCGCCACATTTTGGTCAAGGCGGAGCTGACCCAGGAGGACGACCCTGCCACCGAGGACGTGAACGAGTCCACCGTGCCCACCCAGGAGGCCCTGGACGCCGCCAAGGCGGAGGCCGAGCGGCTGCTGAGCGAGTGGGAGTCCGGCGACAAGACCGCCGATTCCTTCGGCGCTCTGGCCCAGGAGTATTCTGACGACACCGGCTCCAACACCAACGGCGGCCTGTATGAGCAGGTCTCCCGCGGAAGGATGTTCGACGCCTTTGACGCCTGGATTTTTGATGAGAGCCGTCAGCCCGGCGACACCACGCTGGTGGAGAATCCCCAGGATGGCCAGCAGGGCTGGCACGTGATCTACTTCCAGGACTGGGACAACCCGGTCTGGAAGAACACCGCCGACAGCTCCATCCGCAGCCAGCGGCTCAACGACTGGGTGACCGGCCTGACCGACGGTCTGGAGGCCGTCCAGGGCAGCGGCGCCAAGTACGTGGGCGAATAATCAATACAGGAGCAGGGCCTGCCGCAAGCTGCGGCAGGCCCTTTTCAAAAGGAGTAGGTATGGACGAGCGATTTTTACGGACGGAAATGCTGCTGGGAGCCGCCGCTATGGAAAAACTGGCCGCCAGCCACGTGGCGGTATTCGGCCTGGGGGGCGTGGGCAGCTGGTGCGCCGAAGCTCTGGCCCGCTCCGGGGTGGGGGCCCTCACTCTAGTGGACCACGACCAGGTGGGGCTTACCAACCTGAACCGGCAGGTGGAGGCCACCCTGTCCACCCTGGGAAAGCCCAAGGCTCAGGCCATGGCGGAGCGGATCGCCGACATCAACCCCGACTGCTCCGTCACGGTGCGGGCGGAAAAGTATGAGGCGGACAACCGGGAATCCTTTTTTTCCGTGCGGTACGACTATCTGGTGGACTGCATCGACCTGGTCTCCTGCAAGCTGGACCTGATCCAGACCTGCCTGGAGCGGGGCATCCCCATTCTCTCCGCCCTGGGTACCGGCAACAAGCTGGACCCCTCCCAGTTCCGCATCGGGGACATCTCCCAGACCGAGGGCTGCCCCCTGGCCCGGGTGGTGCGCAAGGAGCTGCGCAACCGGGGCATCAGGCGCCACCGGGTGCTGTGGTCCCCGGAGCTGCCCAGACAGGCGGAGCAGCGGGAGGCTCCCCCTCCCGGCCGCCGGTCGGTCCCCGGCAGCGTGGCCTGGGTCCCCCCGGTAGCGGGGCTGATGATGGCAGGAGACGTAATATGCGCCCTCACCGGCACACAGTTGTAAAGGTATAAAAACATCCCTCCGCTGGCAGACTAAGGCCATCGGAGGGATGCTTTTTGAAACGACCAGAACACGGCTGGCTCCGCCCCGCCTTGGCGGGGGCGGCGGCGGGACTCATCAACGGCTTTTTCGGCGGTGGAGGCGGCATGGTGCTGGTCCCCCTGCTGGCGGGATGGTGCGGACTGGGCCAGCGGAAGGCCTTTGCCACCTCAGTGGCTGTGATCCTCCCACTGTGCGCCCTCTCCGCCGCCATCTACCTGTTCCGGGGCGGGCTGGAGCTTATGCCTGCCCTCCCCTATCTGGCGGGGGGACTGGCGGGGGGACTGCTGGGAGGCAGGCTGTTCAAGGGGCTGAACATGACCTGGCTCCGCCGGGGCTTCGCCCTGCTCATCCTCTACGGCGGCGTGAGGTCCCTGCTGGGATGAGCGGCTGGCTGCTTCCTTTTCTGGCCGGGGCGGCCACCGGAATCCTCTCCGGCTTCGGCGTAGGGGGCGGCACCCTGCTGCTCATCTATATGACCGCTTTTGCCGGTCTGCCCCAGGAGCAGGCCCAGGGGATCAATCTGCTCTACTTTCTACCCGCCGCCGCGGCCTCCCTGCCCGCCCACGCCAAAAACGGGTTTCTGGAAAAGCCGGTGCTGCTGCCGGCCATCGCCGCCGGGCTGCTGTGCGCCGCCCTGGGGGCCTGGACCGCCACCGGCATGGACACCGCCCTGCTCCGCCGCCTGTTCGGCGTCTTTCTCCTTTTCATAGGCGTCCGGGAGCTCTTCGCCGCCCGGACGCGGAGAGATCAATAGCGCTCGATGCGGGTATCCTCAATATACTCCGCCTTGATCTGACGCAGCAGCGCCATGTGCTCCGAGTTCTGGTGGCCCGTCATGGCCTCCTCATCGGCCCAGATCTCCAGCAGGAAGAGCAGGTCCGGATTCTCCCGGGCGTCAAAGTACTCATAGCGGTGGCAGCCGGGCTCGGCCAGGGTCTTGTCCAGCACCCCCTGCTTCTTGACCTCCTCCACGAACTTGTCCCGCATACCGGGCTTGGCCTTGTAAAAGACGTTGAGTACAATTTCCTTCATTTCATTTCCTCCTTTTTTCTGGTGAGGTATCCCTCCAGAATCAACGTGGCGGCTACCGCATCCACATTGGCCTTATGCTGTTTCATCCGCTTTCCCGAGGCGTGGAGAATCCCGTGGGCCTCCACCGTGGTGCGCCGCTCATCCCACAAAACCGGTCTGAGGCCGCAGGCCTCCTCCACCCGGGCGGCAAAGGCCCGGTACAGCTCGGCCCGGGGACCCTCGGTCCCGTCCATGTTCCGGGGAAAGCCCATCACCAGTTCCTCCACCCCGCGCTCCTTCGCCAGCCGCGCCAGCTCCGCCGCCACGATCTCGGGCTTGCGGCTGTGAATCACCGTGGTGTACCCCGCCAGCAGGCCGGTGGGGTCGGAAATGGCCACGCCCGTCCGGGCGTCGCCGTAGTCTATGGCCATAATCCGCAAATACAACCCTCCTTTCCCTACACTATACAGAAAAAAACCGAAAAAAACAAGGGGAGAGCGCTTGACTTCTCCCATCCGCTGTGGTATATTTCAATCACCTATGAAAAAGG
Source organism: Candidatus Flavonifractor merdavium (assembly GCA_019119335.1). Classification (GTDB taxonomy): domain Bacteria; phylum Bacillota; class Clostridia; order Oscillospirales; family Oscillospiraceae; genus Flavonifractor; species Flavonifractor merdavium. The sequence goes on along the minus strand of DWXF01000011.1, from coordinate 67,173 downwards.
GCTCTTTTTTTGTGCGCATTTTTACGGTGTGATGACGTGCAAAACCCTTCCCCTCCCGCGTGAGGACATAGGGAGGCAAGCGTGCCGAATCCGCACCGTAACGTGATGACAGGGCGCAGTATGCGCCTGTGCGTTGCTGGATTCGGCCCAAAGGCCGGGTCCAGCTTTTTTGCTGTTCCGGTCAAACAATGAAGGAGGTGCCGAACATGGCGAAAGCCGGCAACCGGGTGAAGATCACCCTGCGCTGCTCCGAGTGCAAGCAGCGTAACTACAACACCAACAAGAACAAGAAGAACACTCCCGATCGTCTTGAGCTGAACAAGTACTGCCCCTTCTGCAGGAAGCACACGGTTCATAACGAAACCAAGTAATGAGTGCTGCATATGGCTCAGAAGAAAGAAGGGTTAAACGGAATGTCTGAAAACGAGAAGCTCGAGCAGGCCGCTGAGAAGGCTGCCCCCGCTCCCGCGAAACCCGCCAAGGCGGACAAGAAGAAGGACGCCAAGACTGAGAAAAAGTCCAAGCCCGGCTTCTTCGCCCGGATCGGCAAGTGGTTCAAGGAGATGAAGAGCGAGCTGAAGAAGGTCCAGTGGCCCACCAAGAAGCAGACCGTCAACAACACCGTCATCGTCATCGTCTGCTGCATCATCGTGGGTATCTGCATCTGGCTGTTCGACTGGCTCGCCGGCTCCGTGATCCGCGCCCTGCTTGATCTGTTCGGTAAGGGTTAAGGTGCTGCAATGGCTGATAACGCGAAGTGGTATGTAGTTCATACCTATTCCGGTTATGAAAACACGGTGGCCGCCAGCATTGAAAAGGCCGTGGAGAACCGCGGCCTGCGGGACCTGATCCAGGAGGTGAGCATCCCCCTGGAGACCGTGACCGAAATCACGGACAACGGCCCCAAAACGGTGGAGCGCAAGGTGTTCCCCGGTTACGTGCTGGTCAAGATGGTCATGACGGACGACACCTGGCATCTGGTGCGCAACATCCGCGGCGCCACCGGCTTCGTGGGCTCCGGCAACAAGGCCATTCCCCTCACCGAGGATGAAATCGCCGCCCTTGGCGTGGAAAAGCGCGAAGTGGTGGTGGGCTACCAGGTGGGCGACAACGTCAAGATCACCGATGGCGCTCTGGAGTCCTTCCTGGGCACCGTGGAGGAGATCGATCTGGACCGCAGCAAGGTCCGGGTGGTGGTCTCCATGTTCGGCCGGGAGACGCCCGTGGAGCTGGAGCTGGACCAGGTGGAACCTGTTCAGGACTGACGCTCCGGGCCTCGGCCCTTTTCCCCCGCACGTGGGAGGGACTGCTCCGCAGTTCCGCTTCCAACCACATTTATCGTAGGAGGTGCTGTTTCAAATGGCACAGAAAATTACTGGTTATGTGAAACTTCAGATTCCCGCGGGCAAGGCGACTCCCGCGCCCCCCGTCGGCCCCGCCCTTGGTCAGCACGGCATCAACATCGCCGCCTTCACCAAGGAGTTTAACGAGCGTACCAAGAACGACGCCGGCCTGATCATCCCCGTGGTGATCACCGTCTACGCCGACCGCTCCTTTACCTTCATCACCAAGACTCCCCCCGCCGCCGTCCTCATCAAGAAGGCCTGCAACATCGAGTCCGGCTCCGGTGTGCCCAACAAGACCAAGGTGGCCACCATCAGCAAGGAAGATGTGCGCAAGATCGCCGAGACCAAGATGCCCGACCTGAACGCGGCCAGCATCGAGGCGGCTATGAGCATGATCGCCGGCACTGCCCGCTCCATGGGCATCGTGGTGGGCGACTAAGCCGAAGGAGGGAATAGAGCATGTTTAGAGGCAAGAAATATCAGGAGAGCGCCAAGCTCATCGACAAGGGCGCTCTGTACGATACCGCTGAGGCCATGGAGCTGGTGGTCAAGACCGCTCCCGCCAAGTTCGACGAGACCGTGGAGCTCCACGTGAAGCTGGGCGTTGACTCCCGTCACGCCGACCAGCAGGTCCGCGGCGCCATCGTGCTGCCCCACGGCACCGGCAAGACCCAGCGGGTGCTGGTCTTCGCCAAGGGCGACAAGGCTGAAGCCGCCAAGGCCGCCGGCGCCGATTTCGTGGGCGAGATGGACATGGTGGAGAAGATCCAGAAGGAGAACTGGTTTGACTACGACGTGGTCGTGGCCTCCCCCGACATGATGGGCGTTGTGGGCCGTCTGGGTAAGGTTCTGGGCCCCAAGGGCCTGATGCCCTCCCCCAAGGCCGGCACCGTCACCCCCGACGTGGCCAAGGCCGTCACCGAGATCAAGGCCGGTAAGGTGGAGTACCGTCTGGACAAGACCAACATCATCCACTGCCCCATCGGCAAGGTCTCCTTCGGCGCTGAGAAGCTCACCGAGAACTTCAACGCCCTGATGGGCGCCATCATCAAGGCCAAGCCCTCCGCCGCCAAGGGTCAGTACATTCGCTCCTGCGTGTGTGCTTCCACCATGGGCCCCGGCGTGAAGATCAACGGCGCCAAGCTCATGTGAGTATTTCGGAGCTTATCTGCCCCGAACCTAAAAAAGTTGTCATTTTCGGACAGGTCATGCTTGACATGGCCTGTCCGGAATGATATACTATTAACCGTGTTCAAAGACAGCAGGCGGCATAAGCCATAAGTCCTGCCGAGAATGCAGCCACAACGGAATGACTTTCTTTGTGCTGTTTTCGCTGCTTTGAATGCGGAAACAGCTTTTTTGCTGCGTGACTGCATCGGAAAAGTTGAACTCAAATTCAACGGAGGTGAATTCCAAATGCCTAACGCAAAGGTTCTCAGTGAGAAGCAGGCCATCGTGGCCGAGCTGACCGAGAAGCTCAAGACCGCCGCCAGCGGCGTGCTTGTTGACTACAAGGGCATCACTGTGGCTCAGGACACCGCTCTGCGCGCCGAGTGCCGCAAGAACGAGCTGGACTACGCCGTGGTGAAGAACACCCTGGTGCGTTTCGCCATCAACAACGTGGGCCTGAACGAGATGGACGAGGTGCTCAACGGCACCACCTCTCTGGCTCTGTCCCACGGCGACCCCATCGCCCCCATGCGGGTGATCAACAAGTTCGCCAAGCAGTTCAACGGCGAGAAGTTTACCATCAAGGCCGGCTTCATGGACGGCAAAGTGCTGTCCATGGACGAGATCATGGCTCTGGCCGAGCTGCCCTCCAAGGAGGTTCTGCAGGCTCAGGTCCTGGGCACCATGCTGGCCCCCATCACCAGCCTGGCCATCGTCATCAAGGCCATCTGCGAGCAGAAGGGCGGCTCCGTGGAGAGCGCCGAGGCTGCCGCCGAGTAAGATCAACGATTCAAACATTATTTATTTAGGAGGTTACCTATCATGGCTTCTGAGAAAATCACTGCCCTCATTGAAGAGGTTAAGGGTCTGACCGTTCTGGAGCTCTCCGAGCTCGTTCACGCTCTGGAGGAGGAGTTCGGCGTTTCCGCCGCTGCTATGGCCGCTCCCGCCGCTGGCGGCGCTGCCGCTCCCGCTGCTGAGGAGAAGACCGAGTTCGACGTGGTGCTGGCTGACGTGGGCGCCGAGAAGATCAAGGTCATCAAGGCTGTCCGCGAGATCACCGGCCTGGGCCTGGCCGAGGCCAAGGCTGCCGTCGAGGCCGCTCCCAAGGCTATCAAGGAGGGCGTGTCCAAGGACGAGGCCGAGGAGCTGAAGAAGAAGCTGGAGGAAGTCGGCGCCAAGGTGGAGCTGAAGTAATCCAAGCGATCCTCGCTGAGCAAAGAGGGCGATTGTCGAAAGACAATCGCCCTCTTTTTATTTATGCTTCGTCCTGGCCGGTCTGGGCTCAGCTCAATTCAAACATGCCGTGATAGAGCTGGTAGTATTCCCCTTTCTGGGCCAGCAGATCATCGTGGCTCCCCCGCTCCACCACCTGGCCGTGCTCCAGCACCAGAATGGCGTCGGCGTTGCGGACAGTGGAGAGACGGTGGGCGATGACAAACACCGTTCGTCCCTCCATCAGCTGATCCATCCCCTGCTCGACCAGAGCCTCCGTGCGGGTGTCGATGGAGGAGGTGGCCTCGTCCAAAATGAGCACCGGCGGGTCGGCCACCGCCGCCCGGGCAATGGCCAGCAGCTGCCGCTGGCCCTGGGACAGATTGGCCCCGTCGGCGGTCACCATGGTATCGTATCCCTGGGGCAGCCGACGGATAAAGGAGTCGGCGTTAGCCAACCGGGCGGCCCGCTCCACCTCCTCTTGGGTGGCGTCCAGCTTGCCGAAGCGGATGTTGTCGGTAATGGTACCGGTAAACAGATGGGTGTCCTGGAGCACCATCCCCAGAGAGCGGCGGAGGGCACTCTTTTTGATGTCCTTTACGTCAATGCCGTCATAGGTCACCCGGCCCTGCTGCACATCGTAGAAACGGTTGATCAGGTTGGTAATGGTGGTTTTGCCCGCGCCGGTAGACCCCACAAAGGCAATCTTCTGCCCCGGCTTGGCATAGAGGTCGATGTCCTTCAGAATGGGCTGGTCTGAATCGTAGCCGAAGCTCACCCCTTCAAAGCGCACGTCCCCCCGCAAAGGCGTCCGGCTGCCGTCCGGCTTCTGCCAGGCCCAGCCGCCCCCCTCCAGGGCCACCAGGTCCACCGTCCCCTGGTCCACCTCGGCAGGCTGGTCCAGTACCTCAAAGACCCGTTCGGCCCCCGCCAGGGCGGCCAGCATGAAGTTACTCAGCTGGGTAAACTGGTTGATGGGCAGGGCACATTGGCGGACAAACACCAGATAGCTGGCCAGGCTGCCCACGTCGGTCATCCCCTTCATGGCCATAATGCCTCCCAGGACGGCCACCACCGCATAGTTCACATAGGACAGGCTGACCACGGCGGGGATCATGGTGGCTGCATAACCCTGGGCGCCGGTACCCGCCTTCCGCAAAGCCTCGTTCTTCTGCCGGAACGCATCCAGCGCGGCCACCTCATGATTGAATACCTGTACCACCTTCTGCCCGGCCATCATCTCCTCAATATAGCCGTCCAGCTCCCCCAGACTGGCCTGCTGCCTGTTGTAGTAGGCCTTGCTCCGCTTGCCGCTGAAGCGGATGTAGAGAAACATCACCACGTAACAGACCACCATCACCAGGGTGAGAGGCGGATTGAGGATAAACAGCAGCGTCAGGGTACCCGCCACCTGAATAAAGCTCTGGATCATCATGGCAAAGCTGTTGTTCAGGGCGTCGGAGATGGTGTCCACATCGTTGGTGAAATAGCTCATCACCTCGCCGTGGCGGTGGGTATCAAAAAATTGCAGGGGCAGGGTCTGGAGGTGGGCGAACAGATCCCGCCGGATGTCGTAGAGCACCTTCTGGGCCGCTTTCACCATGGTCTGGGTATAGCCGAAGGAGGCAAGCACGCCCAGAAGATAGATGCCCGCGGTGAGCGCCACGCCGGACACCAAATCATTCCAGTCCCCGGCGGCCAGGCTGTTGACCACCGGGCGGATCATGTAGGTGCCCAGCAGATTGGCCATGGCGCTGACGCTCACCAGCACCGCCACCGCCAGCAGCAGAAACTTGTGCCGCCCCAGGTAGGACAGAAATGCGCGCAGGGTATACCGCAGATGTTTAGGCTTTTTCGCGCTGAGCTGCCGGGCCGCCATGGTCCTCCCCTCCTTTCATCTGGGATGTGTAGATCTCCTGGTAGATGGGATCGGAGGCCAGCAGCTGGTCGTGGGTGCCGGCGGCGTGGATCCGTCCGTCCTCCAGAATTACGATAAGGTCGGCGTGCATCACCGAGGTGACACGCTGGGCGATGATGAGTTTGGTCACACCGGTGAGCCCCTCCAGGGCAGAGCGGATTTTGGCCTCCGTAGCGGTATCCACCGCCGAGGTGGAGTCGTCAAAGATCAGGATTTTGGGCTTTTTCAGCAGCGCCCGGGCAATGCACAGCCGCTGCTTCTGCCCGCCGGAGACGTTGACGCCCCCCTGGCCCAGATCGGTGTTCAGCCCCTTGGGCATCCGGGTCAGAAATTCGTCGGCGCAGGCCGCCCGGCAGGCCGACCACAGCTCCTGCTCCCCTGCGGATGGGTCGCCCCACCGGAGGTTTTCCCCCACAGTGCCGGAAAAGAGCACATTCTTCTGCAGCACGATGGAAACCGCGTCCCGCAGGGCGGTGAGGTCGTAGTCCCGTACGTCCACACCCCCCACCTTTACGCTGCCCTCGGTAACATCGTACAGCCGGGGGATAAGCTGCACCAGGGTTGTCTTGGCCGAGCCGGTGCCCCCCAGAATACCCACCGTCTGCCCGGAGCCGATGTGGAGATTCACCCCGGAGAGGGCGTACTCCCTGGCGCCGGCGTGGTATTTGAAGCAGACCCCCTCAAAGTCCACGCTACCGTCGACCACCTCTGTCACCGGGTCAGGGGGAACGGTCAGGGCGGGCTCCTCCTCCAGCACCTCCACAATGCGGTGGGCGCTGGCCAGAGACCGGGTGAGCAGCAGAAACACATTGGAGATCAGCATCATGGAGTTCATCACCTGGAGCACGTAGCTGAGAAAGCCGGTCAGCTCCCCCACCAGCAGCTCCCCACGCAGGATCATCTGCCCGCCGAACCAGAAGATGAGCACAATGCTGGTATACATCACCAGTTGAAAGGCGGGCTGGTTGAGCACCGCCAGGTGGAAGGTGCGCTGGCTGGTGGCACGCAGCTCCTCATTCACGCTCCGGAACTTCTCCTCCTCGTACTCCCCCCGGACAAAGGCCTTCACCGCCCGGATGGCGGTCAGCCCCTCCTGCACCACGTTGTTCAGGCCGTCCATAGCCTTCTGGAGACGGCCGTACATGGGTGCTACCTTCCGCACCACCAGAAACAGGATCACCGCCAGCGCGGGGGCGCACACCACAAACACCAGGGCCAGCCTGGGATTCATCCAGAAGGACAGCCCCAGGCCCATGGCCAGCATGATGGGACTGCGGACCAGGGGACGCAGCCCGCCGTTGACGGCGTTCTGGAGCACCGTCACATCGGTGGTCATGCGGGTGACCAGGGAGGAGGATTCAAACCGGTCCAGGTTGGAAAAGGCGTAGCGCTGAACCCGCTCAAATTCCGCCTCCCGCACCCGGGCGCCCCAGCCATAGGCGGCCCGGGCGGCAAAGCGGGCGTACAGCAGCCCGGTAACCAGCGCCAGCCCCGCGCAGATCCCCATCTGTACCCCTTTATAGACAATATAGGAAATATCCCCGTTGGTAACCCCCACGTCAATCAGGTCGGCCATAAACACCGGGATCACCAGCTCAAACACCGTCTCCACAATGATCAGCAAAGCGGCTGCCAGCATATCCCGCCGATAGGGACCCAGATAGCCAAACAGGCATTTCAGGTCCTTCATACCTCCTCCTCCCTGCCCTTCAGGTTGCGGTAGGCCCGGCCCAGGTAGTCGGCAAACCGGGTCCGCTCCTCCTGGGAAAATCCGGCCAGCATCTGCTCCTCCATCTCCCGGCAGTAGCCCTGCCACACCTCATAGGCCTCCCGGCCCCGGTCGGTGACCACAATTTCCTCGTACCGGAGGTTGCCCTTGCCGGGCTGCCGCTCCACAAAGCCTCCCCGCTGCAGGGAATCCAGCATCCGGGAGATGGCCGCGGGGTCAATCTCGCAGTACTCCGCCAGCTGCCGCTGACGGCTGGCTCCGTTACGGACCAGATAGCCCAGCACCTTGGGCTGGCCCGCTCCCAGACCCAGCTCCCCCAGATGGGGCCGCAGGGCATTGCGCTGGGCGTGAAACGTCCGATAAAGCAGCATATGGAAGGTGCGCTCCATATCCGTTCCTCCTTTGATATGTCAATATTGACATGTCAATTATAGCCCCTTCTCCCCTCTTGTCAAGTACCTTCCCCCCTTTTCCCCTTGCCAGCGGAGGCAGAACGTGGGATAATGGAAAAAAGCCACAGGAGAAAGGGAGGTCCCCGCCATGGAGCTCACAAAAGCCTATCAGCCGGAAAACCTGCACTACCTGAAAATGCTGGCCAGGCAGTACCCCAACGTCCAGGCCGCCAGCACCGAGATCATCAACCTCCACGCCATCCGCAACCTGCCCAAGGGCACGGAGCACTTTATCTCTGACGTCCACGGGGAGTTCGAGGCCTTTTTACATATCCTCAACTCCGCCTCCGGGGTCGTGCGGGAGAAGCTGGACGACCTGTTCGCCACCACCGTGTCCAAGGCCGATCTGGATCAGCTGGCCACCCTCATCTACTACCCCCAGGAGAAGCTGGAGGAGATCGAGCGGGAGACTGCTGACATGCGGGAGTGGTACCGCATCACCTTCCATCGTCTCATTGAGGTGTGCCGTCTGGTAAGTTCCAAGTACACCCGCTCCAAGGTCCGCAAGGCCATGCCGCCGGAGTACGCCTACATCATCGACGAAATGATCCACACCCACTACGAGGACAACGACAAGCGGGACTACTACGAAAACATCATCTCCACCATCATCGACATCGACCGGGCCGCCAACTTCCTGGTGGAGCTGTGCGAGCTCATCAAGCGCCTGGCGGTGGACCACCTCCATCTGGTGGGAGACATCTTCGACCGCGGCCCCCGGGCGGACATCATCCTGGACTCCCTGATGGACTACCACAGCGTGGATATCCAGTGGGGCAATCACGACGTACTGTGGATGGGGGCGGCCTCCGGCTCCCGCACCCTGGTGGCTACGGTGCTGGCCAACTCCCTGCGGTACAACAACCTGGAGGTCATCGAGACGGGCTACGGCATCTCCCTGCGGCCCCTGTCGGTGTTCGCCAACGAGGTCTATAAGGACTGCGACATCCACCGCTTTCAGGTAAAGCTCAACAGCGAGGACGAGGCCCACTACACTGAGAAGGACAAGCTGCTCTCCGCCCGGATGCACAAGGCCATCACCATCATCCTCTTCAAGCTGGAGGGGCAGAAGATCCTGCGCAACCCCTGCTTCAGCATGTCCGACCGGCTGCTGCTGGACAAGATCGACTATGAGCACAAGTGCATCACCATCGGCGGCACCACCTACCCCCTGGAGGACACCGACTTCCCCACCGTGGACCGGGACAACCCCTACGCCCTCACCGAGGAGGAGGACGCTCTCATCAACCAGCTCACCCGCTCCTTCCTCCACAGCGAGAAGCTCCAGCGGCACGTCCGGTTCCTCTACTCCAAGGGCAGCCTGTACAAGGTCTATAACGGCAATCTGCTGTTCCATGGCTGCATCCCCATGACGGAGGAGGGCAAGCTGACCACCTTCTCCATCGGCGGACAGGAGCTCTCCGGCAAGGCCTTCCTGGACTACGCCGACCTCACCGCCCGGCGGGCCTATTACAGCAAGCCGGGCTCGGAGGAGCGGGAGTTCGGCATGGACTTTCTGTGGTTTTTGTGGGCGGGCCGCAACAGCCCCATCTTCGGCCGGGACCGGATGACCACCTTCGAGCGGCGGCTGATCGCCGACGAGTCCACCTGGACCGAACCCAAAAATGCCTACTATCAGTTTTACAACGACCCGGCGGTGTGCGACAAGCTGCTGAAGGAGTTCGGCCTGGAGGGCCCCCACTGCCACATTGTCAACGGCCACGTGCCGGTGAAGTCCAAAAAGGGAGAGAGCCCCATGAAGGCCGGGGGCAAGCTGCTGGTCATCGACGGAGGATTCTGCAAGGCCTACCAAAAGACCACCGGCATCGCCGGCTATACCCTGATCTACAACTCCGCCTGCTTCCGGCTGGTATCCCACGAGCCCTTTGTGGGCCGGGCCAACGCTATCCGGGAAAACCAGGATATCGCCTCCACCTCGGTGGTGTTCGAGCGGCTGGAGTCCCGGATGAAGATTGCCGGCACCGACGTGGGCCGGCAGCTGCAGGAGCAGATTGAAGATCTGACGGCCCTGCTCCAGGCCTTCCGCAACGGTGAGATTGTGGAGGACCACAAGGAATAGGTCCCCCGCATCCCATATCCCAATCAAATGAAAAAGCGAGGTCCCCATGAATCAACGTGAAATCGGCGAGCTGCGCCGCCGGCTGAAGCCGGAGAAGAATGCCATTACCAAAATCTACGGCTGTTACGTCAACTCCAACAAGCAGGTCATCTCCTATCTGGACGGCTCTCTGGGACTGATGCCCCAGGACGAGGCGGAGAAGTACCTCACCCTCCTGCGCCGCACCCTCACCGGTCAGCTGCAGAAAAATCTCATCGACATCGTATTCTCCACCCGGCAGGTGGCGGACAGTGAGGAGCACCGTCTGCTCTCCGCCCTCCGCCAGACCGAGCTGAAGGACGAGCAGGTGCGCCGTCAGTTTTACGATCAGGTCATCCAGTCCCTGGATATGGACGAGCGCAACTACCTGATCCTGCTGGCCCACGACACCTACGACGTGCCCTACCGGGGCAGGGACGATCAGGACCAGGCCGACGCCTCCGACCAGGTGTTCTCCTACATCCTGTGCGCCATCTGTCCGGTGAAGGACAGCAAGGCGGAGCTGGGCTACTTCCCCGGGGAGAACGAGTTCCACAGCCGCTCCGCCGGGCAGGTGGTGGCCCCGCCGGAGCTGGGTTTCCTGTTTCCCGCCTTCGACAACCGGGCCGCCAACCTCTACAACGCCCTGTACTACACCAAGCAGACCGACCTGATCCATCAGGAGTTTATCGACGCTATCTTCCGCACCGAGCCCCCCATGTCCGCCGACGAGCAGAAGGAGACCTTCCACACCGCCCTGGCGGAGGCTCTGGAGGGGGAATGCTCCATGGAGGTGGTGCGCTCGGTCCACCAGCAGCTGCGGGACAAGCTGCTCCAGCACAAGGAGGAGCACAACCCGGAGGCTCCCTCTATCTCCCCCCGGGAGGTAGACACCATCCTGCACAACTGCGGCGTGGAGGAGGAAAAGGTGCAGGCCTTCCACAAGAGCTGCGCCGCCCAGTTCGGGGAGGGGGTGCCCCTCAACCCCGCCAACCTGATCAACAGCAGCCGCTTCGAGATCAAAACCGAAAACGCCACCATTCTGATAGATCCGGATTACAGCTATCTGGTAGAGACCAGGAAAATCAACGGCCGCACCTACCTGCTCCTGCCGGCGGACGGCATGGAGGTCAACGGCCTGGCAGTGGACCTGGGGGACGGCCAGCCCGGATAACACACAAATCGGAAAAAGTCCGGCTTCCGCCGGACTTTTTCCACAGTTTGGGCCCGTCCCGGAGCGGTTCGCTCCGGGACGGGCCCTGTATATTTCCCTATATTCTGGGGGTCAGACCGGCCAGGCGGCACAGGATGGCCGCCGTCTCGGCCCGGGTAATGCTGCTGCGGCCATTGAAACGGTGGTCGCTGTCACCCTCCAGGATCCCCGCTTTGTACCACTTGTAGATCTCCGTTCCGCCGGGATCGGTGGGAGCCACGTCGGGTATTGTCACCTCGCTGTGGATGGGCTGTTTCTGTCCCTCAGGAACAGCCTTGTCCAGCCAGGCCACCATCTGGAGGCGGCTGGCGGGATTGTTGGCCAGAGTGGAGGACAGCTGACTGCGGTTAAAGAGGCCCTTCTCCAGACCGTACTGGTAGGCCCCCTGATACCACGGGCCGTCGACGGTCTCGGGCACAGTGTTGCCGTAGTACTGAGCGTGGAGGCGGACACAGAGCGCGACCACCTGACTGATGCTGAGGGTTTCTTCGGGGCTGAACCGGCCGTCGCCGGTGCCCCCCATCAAACCAGCCTGGGCGGCCTTTTCCACGTACTGGGCATACCACGCCCCCTCGGGCACATCAGTGAAAGAGGGAGCAGTCTGGTCTCCCGGGTTGTCAGGGAGCTCCTGGCCGGAGTCTGACGTGGGGTGGGCGGTAACGCCGTTTTCGTCCAGGACGTAGAAAACAGGATCGTCGTAGTCGGTGACATACCAGATCACCTTGCCGTCCCGGCAGATGGGCTGGCCGTTGAACAGGGGGGCGTTCTCCACCGTCTGGATCTGGGAGATCGTGCCGTCTGCGTGATACCGGGCGTACTGCAGCGTGCCGTTGTTGTAGAAGTAGCCGTTGTCACTCTTTTCCGCTACGGCCCACAGGATATATCCCCCGTCCAGCCCGGTGGGCACCAGCCGGGGCTGGGAACCGTACTGGGAGGAGCTGGCGTTGGAGTCGGTCAGCGGGCGGACAGTAGTGCCGCTCTCGGTGAAGTTGTCCTTGGCGGTGTAGGCCAGGTAGATATTGCTCACATCTTTGCCGATGTTGGTGGCGGCGCCCTTGCCAGTGTCGCTGAAGGCCACCAGATAGCCGGTGCTGGTCTCCGCCAGACCGGTGACCTGGGCGCCGGTGGTGTTATCCCCGATGCCGCCGGACCAATTCCGGAGCATTACTTCCTCCGACACCGAATTCCAGTGGGAACCGTTGGCGGTGATGAATTTATCGCTGCCGGCCTTGGCGCTATATCGCATGAGCACCGCCCCACGGGGATAGGCGTCGCCGTGGTCCAGAGTGACGATATTGGCGCCCTGATCCACCAGGATAAACTGGTTGAAGGAGTGAGATACATAGCCCGCAGAGGAATTGGCCACGCCGGAGAAGGAGTCGGTGATCTCCATGTCCGACTCCCGGACAGAGAAAGTCAGGTTGGCCTGGTGGTGCAGGCCGTCGCTGCCGGCGTACATCTCATGGCTGGTGCGGATGTACAGATATCCGCCGTACTCATCCATCCGCAGCGAGCCGGCCTCAAAGGGGATATAGGTATTGGCGCCGTACAGGCTGGCCTGGCCCAGGCGGTTCCACTGCTTGTCATACTTCACCACCCGAATGACCTCGGTGCTGTCGCTCTCCGACGGGTTCTCCTGGCCAAAGACACAGAAGTTATAGCTCTCCCCGGCGAAAAAGCCGCCCCAGATAGGCAGTTCCATCGCCACAGTACGGGAGTCCAGCAGACGGAACTGAGGGCTGTAAGTCTGCACAATGAGCTGCTCCGGCCGCATCACCGTGACTTCGCCGGTGTTGGAATTGATCATATTCCAGCCCTGATCGTGCTCTACCCGCACCAGGTTCTCCCCATCCTGATAGAGGTAGGAGTTGACGGGAACAGCCCAGTTGCCGTTGTAGGTGCTGTCGATATTTTTGGTCTCATCCATAGGAGACCCCGCCGCCATCGCCGCCCCGGACAGCAGGGACAGTCCCATCACCAGAGCCAGGAACAAAGACAATATGCGCTGTTTCATGTTTTTCCTCCTTCTTTTTAAGGGTATTCGGCGGAAAGAACAGGGCGGCGGTCCACTGTGTTTCACCGCCCATCCGCTGTTCTTCTATTGTATCCCCTTGCCAGGACAAAAGCAAGAGCCCACAGCTTACAGGGCTTTTTCAACAAATAAAACGCCCCCGGCCAAGGCCGGGGGCGCGTCTGTGTCATTTTGCCTCCTGCTCCACCGGAGCGGGGGTACAAGTCAGCAGGGTCTGCACCCTGGGATTGATCCAGCGGTGCACCGTGCGGGCGATGGCCCCCACCAGCAGGGCGGAGACAAAGGTCCCCTCCCGCACGCCGGTGAGCTCCTGGTAGAGAACCAGACCCAGCACCGCCGCCGAGGCCGCCATGGTCACATCCACCGCCACCTTGGTCTTACCAAAGTCCGTGTTCCAGGTGGTGGAGATGGCCTTTACGGTACACTCCCCCGGCAGCATGACCACGTTGGCCGCCATCTCCATGAACACCCCGATGCCCAGCACCGCGCAGCCCACCAGCAACAGGGCCGCCTTGGCGGGATAGCTCTGGGGGTTCAAAAAGCCCAGCAGGGCCATGGACAGGTCAATGAAATAGGAAAAGCCCAGAGAGACCGGCACCTGAAGCCAGAACTGCCTGGGAAAGCGCCTGCGCAGGATCACCAGCTGCAACACGATGAGCAGCAGGCTGTAATACAGGGTAAACATGCCCAGAGAGGGGGTAAAGCCGATACTCAGCGTATAGGGGATGCTGGAGATGGGAGAGGTTCCCAGGTCTCCCTTGGTGATAAGGGCGATCCCCAGGGAGTTGACGAACAGCCCCACAATAAAAAAGACATACCGGCGCAGCAGTTCTCCTTTGCTCATTGCAGCGCCTCCTTGTCCTCCGCCAGCCGGAAGCAGATCCCCAGCAGGCCCTCTACCAGCGCCTCGCCCTGCACCGGACCCAGGGAGGCCAAAACCTCCTCCTCCAGCCGCTCCAGGGTGGCGCGCACCAGCTTCTGCTTTTCCCAGCCTTCCTCCGTCAGATAGACGCACAGGGACCGCCGGTCCCCATTCTGACTGCGGCGCTCAATGAGCCCCTTCTCCTCCATCCGCCCCAGCAGGCCGGTGAGGGTGGCCGGGTCGATCTGACACCCCGCCGCGATCCGCTTCTGGATGCTGCCGTCGTGCTGGCCCAGATAGTCCAGCACCTTGGGCTGGCCCGCTGTCAGCCCCGCACGGCTCAGCTCCGCCATCACTGCCCGCTGAAACAGCCCCTGGGCGGCCATGAGGAGATAGTGAAAACTTTGATCCATAGGTTCCTCCCGCTCATAATTTATATACAAACTATTTGTATCCCAATTATTTTACAAAAGGATTTCCCATTTGTCAAGACCTGTCACAGGGGTTGGATTCTGGTACACAGTCGCTCCAGCAGGGCGGAGTCGTGGCTGACGATGAGCAGGCCCAGCCGCCGGGCCTGGGCGGCCTCCAGCAGCACGTTCCAGATCTGGGCCTGGGTGATGGGGTCCAGCATGGCGGTAACCTCGTCGCACAGCAGGTATTTCACCCCGGGGGCCAGAGCCCGGGCGATGCAGAACCGCTGAAGCTCCCCGCCGGACAGCTCGGCCGGGTACCGCTCCAGCCAGCCGGGCTGAATGTGGAAGGCGTCCAGCAGGCTCTGGTCCACCGGCCCGGCCTCATGCACCGAATCCTTCAGCCGCAGCAGGGGGTCCACCGCCGTCTCCGGGTGCTGCCAGATCATCTGCACCGGGCACAGGCCCCGGTACTCCCCCAGGGGCTTTCCATCCAGCAGTACCTGGCCCTTGGCGGGCCGCTGGTAGCCCGCCAGCAGCTTGCACAGGGTGGTCTTGCCCCGCCCGCTGGGGCCCGCCAGCCCCACCCGCTCTCCCGGCTCCACAGTGAGGCTGATATCCTCCAGCACCGTCCCCTTTTTCCGGTAGCGGAAGCTGATGTGTTTGGCCTCCAGACTCATGGCTTCTCCCCTCCTTCCGGGTACAGACAGCGCACCTGCCCGCCGTTGACTATCCGCCAGGGGATGTCCCCGGCGCAGGCGGCACTCCGGCGGGGGCAGCGGGGCGCAAAGGGACAGCCGCTCCCCTCCTCCCCCGGCCAGGGCTGGGAACCGGGGATGGGGGTAAAGCCGTTCTGGGGCAGGGCGTTCCACAGGGCGTTGGTATAGGGGTGGCGGAGCCGCCCGGCGGCAAAATCCTCCGCCGCGGCCTCCTCCACCGTCTCCCCGGCGTAAAATACCGCCACCTTTTGGGCGATGGTGAGGGCCAGCTCCAGATCGTGGGTGATGAGGAGCACCCCCGCCCCCTGCTGGGCGATCTCTTGAAAGTGGCCCAAAATCCGCCCGGCGGCCCGGGCGTCCAGGCCGGGGGTGGGCTCGTCGGCAATGAGCAGCCTGGGGGACTGGGCGGCGGCGGTGGCGATAAGCACCCGGCGGGCCATGCCGCCGGAGAGCTCAAAGGGGTAGCGCTCCTCGGTCTCCGGCCCCAGGCCATAGCGCGCCAGCACTTCCCGGCTCTGCCGTTTGGCCTGGACATCCCGGCGGCCTCCACGGAGCTGAGGCCCCACTTTCATCAGCGGGTCCAGGTAGGTCACCCCCTGGGGCACCAGCACAATCTCCCGCCCCCGGAGCCGCTCCGCCCGGCGGGGGGTGAGGGGCTCTCCCCGGTAACGGAGCTCCCCCTCCATGTGGCTGTTGTAGGGCAGGATGCCCAGGATGCCGTGGGCCAGCAGGCTCTTGCCCGAGCCGCTGGAGCCAACCACCGCCACCACCTGGCCGGCCTCGATGGTGAGGGAGAGCCGGCGGATCACCGGCAGCACCCGGCAGCGGGTACCGCCCTGATACTGGGTAAAGGAGATGGACAAATCCTTTACCTCCAACACTGGTTCCATAACGCTCCCTCCTATTCGTGAACGCTGGCCGGGTCCAGCAGGCGGCGCAGCTGGTCCCCCAGCAGGGCGAAAAGCAGCACTACTCCTACCAAAGCCAGGCCGGGAAAGACCGCCAGCCACCACTTGCCGGTGGTGAGGTAACCCATGCTCTCCGACAGGATCACCCCGATGGCGGGCTGTTCCGGCGGCAGGCCGAAGCCCAGAAAGGTGACGCTGGCCTCGTGGAGGATGGCGTGGGGAAAGAGGAGCACCAGCCCGGTGAGGAACTGGGGCAGCAGGTGGGGCAGCATATGCCGCCGGAGGACGGCCATCCGGGACAGGCCCAGCTTCTGGGCCGTCAGGATGTAGGGGGCTCCCTTGAGCTGGAGCACCTCTCCCCGCACCACCCGGGCCAGGGAGGTCCAGTGGCTGAGGGCCACCCCCGCCACCACGCCGGTAAAGCCCTTGCCGAAGGCCAGGGAGATAAGCATGACCAGCAGGATATGGGGAATGCCCATCACCAGGTCGATGACCCAGGAGATGACGCCGTCCGCCCAACCTCCCAGCAGGGCCGAGCCCGCCCCCAGCAGCAGGGCGATAGCCGCACTGACGGCGGCGGTGAGCAGGCCGATACGAATGCTGAGGGAAAGGCCGGTGAGGGTACGGGAGAGCATATCCCGGCCCATCCAGTCGGTGCCGAAGAGGAACTGGCCGCAGGGGGCCAGGTTTTTCCGGGAAAAGTCGGTGACCATGGCCTGGTCGGCCAGGGCCACCCCCGCCACCGTCACCGCGCACAGCAGGGCCAGCGCAAAGAGCAGTAATGCGAGGGCGGTCTGCCGCCGATTAAAACCTTTCATACTTTGGCCGCCCCCCTTCTGATCTTGGGGTCCACCACGCCGTACAGCAGGTCGGCGATCAGGTTGCCGCCAAAGACAATGGCGGCGCTCACCACCGTAATGCCCAGCAGTAGGGGCAGGTCGGCCCCCAATCCGGCGGTGACGGCGGCCTGGCCCAGGCCGGGGTAGGAAAACACCTGCTCCACCAGCACCGAGCCGCCGAAAATTTCGCTGATGGAGGCGAATTGCAGGGTGATGGCGGGCAGGGCCACATTGCGCAGGCCATGGCGGAGGACGATGGAGGTTTTGGACTCTCCCCGGGCCCGGGCAAAGAGCACATAGTCCGACTCCAGAATGTCAATCATCTTCTCCCGGGTGTGGAGGGCGATGTTGGCCACCCCGGTGATGCTGAGGGTGAGGGCGGGGAGGATGGCGTGGTACAGCCGGTCCCCCATGGTAACGCTGGCGGCGTCCACCCCGATGGGCACCGACAGGCCGATGGGCAGCACGCCCAGCCACACGGCGAAGATCATGAGCAGCACCAGAGCCAGCCAGAAGGTGGGGGTGCTGGAGATAAGCAGGCAGTAGCCCCGGATCACCTTGTCCCCCAGCCTCCCCCGGTTGGCCCCAGCCACCACCCCCAGGGTGAGGCCCAGCACACCGGAGAGCACCCAGGCAAAGGCCATGAGCCACAGGGAATTCTGCAGCCGCTGACTGATGACCCGGCTCACCGGCTGGCGGTAGAGCAGCGAGGTGCCCATGTCCCCCCGGACAAAGTCCCCCAGCCAGCCCAGATACCGCTGGACCGGCGGGTCGTTCACCCCCCAGTAGTCCTCCAGCTTGGCGATCTGCTCCTGGCTCATGGAGCCCAAAGCCGCCTGGCCCACGTTGGTCTGAAGGGGATCCAGGGGGGAGGCGGACATGAGCAGGAAGGCCGCCAGGCTGACCCCCAGCAGCAGCAGAACCATGCGGATGAGTTTTTTGCCCGTGAACAGCAGGCGGTGCTTCAAGAAAATTCCTTCTTTCCGGTGGGATATCTCAGCTCCAGCTCCACTGGTCCACGTTGTTGACGATGGACCAGCCGTGGCCGTGGGGGTGGATCTTCTGCTCCGCCACCTGGAGGCCATCCCGCACCCAGTACAGATGATCCACATTCACCAGCCACACCCAGGGGGTATCCCCGTTCTGGGTGACGCCGGTCTCACCGTCCCACTGAGCCCTTTGCCACAGGAGGTAAGACTCCTCCAGGTCGGGGCACTGGAGGGCCTCATCCATGTAGGCGTCCACGGTGGAATTGGCATAGGGGGAATACCGGGCAGAGCCGGTATCCCCATCGGTGTGGTAGATGTTGTACAGCTCCATGGGGGTATGGGCTCCCCAACCCCAGATCAAAGGCTCGGTGAGGGCCCGGTCATAGGCGGTGTCCCAGCCCACCCCCTCTGTGGTACAGGAGATTCCCAGCTCCCCCAGCTGGTTGGCAAAATCAGCGCACAGGGCCTGGCGCACCGGGTCGCTGGTGGGGTAGAGAAGATTCAGCTGGGCCTTCACCCCGTTCTTCTCCCGGACGCCGTCGGCTCCCATGATCCAGCCCGCCTGATCCAGCAGAGCGGCAGCTTCCGCCGGGTCGTACTCCACCCGGGCGGTAGGATTATACCAGGGCAGGCCGTCGCACACGCTGTAAGCCGGGCTGCCGTAGCCGCCCAGCACGTTGTCGATCATTTCCTGCCGGTCGATGCCGATATTGATGGCCCGCCGCACCAGCACGTCTCCGGTGAGGGTACCCTCGATCACCGGCAGATTGAAGCCCCGGTTGTCCACGCTCTGATAGGAGGCCAGGGTATAACCGGCCACGCTCTGGTCGGCGTAGACGGCGGAGGTGTAGGCCACATCGGCCTGCCCGGCCTGCACCGCCAGGAAGGCGGCGTCCTCCTCCATAAAGAGGATGGTCACCCGCTTCAGCTTGGGGGCTTCGCCGTAGTAGTCCGGGTTGGCCTCCAGAATCACCTGCTGGCCCTTGTCCCACTGCTTCAGCATGTAGCGGCCGGAGCCGATGGGGTTCTGGCCGTAGGTGGCCGGGTCATAGGCGTGCTCGGGCACAATGCCCACGATGGCCATGGTATAGGGCCAGATGGAGAAGGGAGTAACCATGTGGAATACCACGATGGTATCGTCCACCACCTCAGCATGGTCCAGCATGGTGAAATCATTCACCATGCTGGCAGCTTTGACCGTGTTGTAGGTAAAGGCCACGTCGGAGGCCGTCAGCGGCTCCCCGTCGGTAAACTTCACGTCGTCCCGGATGGTAACCGTCCAGGTCAGGCCGTCCTCACTGGCCTGCACGTCGGTGGCCAGGTCGTAGCCGATGGTCAGATCGGTGTTGGTCACCGTCAGGGTGGACTGGATCAAAGGCTCATGGACGTGCTCGCCGGCCCCCCAGCCATAGGCCGGGTCAAAGCCCGCCTCCGGCTCGGAGGTGGTGCCCATGGCGATCACCACACTGTCCTTGTCGCCGGCTGCGGCGGTGGGCGTGGGGGCGGGGTCGCCGGCGCAGCCAGTGAGCAGGCCCAGGGTCAGCAGGGCGGAAAGAGTCAGGGATAGAATACGTTTCATGGATACGCCCCCTTACAGCCGTTTGGCTGCTTCATGCAGCACGGTCTGAATGGGCAGACCGTTGGCCCGGGCCAGGGCAGCCGCCGACTCGTACTCCGGGGTGGCCTTGCTGATGCCGAAGCCCTGGGCGGTCTTGACCTGAACCGGCCCCCAGGGGGTCTCCGCGGTTCTGGAGCCAGGGGTGAGGAAATATTTGCCGCACCGGCGGACCCGCAGGCCGATGGTGGTGGTCTGCTCCAGCACCGCCCGGGCCAGCTTTCCCTCCTGCTCCTCCTCGCACAGCACGGTGAGCACGTGGCCGGGGCGGCCCTTCTTCATGGTACCAGGGACGGTATACACGTCCAGCGCGCCCAGCTCCAGCAGCCGGGCAGCGGCAAAGGCCAGGGTCTCGGGGGTCATGTCGTCGATGTTGCACACCAGCTCGGTGATGGAACCGTTGGCGCTCTGGGCGTCCTCCCCCAGGAAGGCCCGGACGCAGTTGGCCCGGCCAGCAAAGACCTTGGTGCCCACGCCGCAGCCCACCTCGCCGCCAGTCATAGGGGGCATGGGCCCGAAGGACTGGGCAAAGTGGGTGAGGAGCGCCGCGCCGGTGGGGGTACACAGCTCCCCCATCACCTCCCCGCCGTACACCGGCACGCCGGCGAGCAGATTGGCGGTAGCGGGAGCGGGTACCGGCATGATGCCGTGGGCGCACTTCACGGTACCGCTGCCCACATGGATGGGAGAGACCACCACCCGGTCGGGCTTCAGCAGATAGATGGCGTAGCACACGCCGGTAACGTCGGCCACCGCGTCCAGAGCCCCCACCTCATGGTAGTGGACGTCTCCCACCGGGCAGCCGTGAGCCTTGGCCTCCGCCTGGGCAATGGCGTCATACACGGCGCGGGCGTTGGCCTTTACCTCCTCCGGCAGGCTCAGCGCATCAATGATCTCCGCAATGTGGCCGGGGGTGGCGTGGTGATGGTGGTGGTGCTCATGGTCGTGATCATGGTCATGATGATGGTGCTCATGGTCGTGATCGTGGTCGTGGTGATGATGCTCATGGTGGTCGTGGTCGTGCTCCAGCTCTTCCTGGCCGTGGACGGTGACCTTCATATGGGTACCCGCGATGCCGCCGGAGACACCCGGCTCCGCCTCCACATGGACGCCGGGCAGGCCCAGGCCGTTCATGGTTTTGAGGAAGCCCTCCTTGTCCTCCAAAAGCTCGTACAGGGCGGACATGAGCATATCCCCCGCCGCCCCCATATGACACTCAATATAAAGTGTTTTCACTGTAATCCCTCCATCTGATTGATCATGCTGGCCAGATAGCCAGCCCCGAAACCGTTGTCGATATTGACCACGCTGCACCCGGAGGCGCAGGAGTTGAGCATGGCCAGCAGGGCGGACAGGCCGCCGAAGCTGGCGCCGTAGCCCACGCTGGTGGGTACCGCCACCACCGGGCAGTCCACCAGGCCGCCCACCACCGAGGCCAGGGCCCCCTCCATGCCCGCCACGGCCACCACGCACCGGGCGCTCATCAGAGGTTCCAGGTTGCTCAGCAGCCGGTGGAGTCCCGCCACCCCCACGTCATACAGCCGGGTGACCTTGTTGCCCATCACCTCGGCGGTAAGGGCGGCCTCCTCCGCCACCGGCATATCGCTGGTTCCGCCGGTGGCCACCACGATATGGCCCAGCTCCGTCCGCTCTCCGGGGAAGGCGATCCCCAGCTTGGGAATGGGCCGGTAGTCCAGGGGCACCGACTGGGCCACCACCTGGGCGGCCTCTTCCCCCATGCGGGTGATCAGGATGTTGCGGCAGCCCCGCTCCCCCATGGCCGCGGCAATACCGGCGATCTGTCCGGCGGTCTTGCCCGCGCCGTAGATCACCTCCGCCGCCCCCTGGCGTACCGAGCGGTGGAAATCCACCTTGGCGTAGCCCAGGTCCTCAAAGGGCTTCTGCTTCAGCTCCAGCAGGGCGTCCTCCGGGGTGGTCTCCCCCGCCTTCACCGCCCGCAGCAGCTCCAGAATATCGTGCTTGTTGTCCATGTGCTTACCTCCCCGCCAGGTCCAGCAGGACGGCGGAGAAATCCGCCTCCAGGGCCCGGTTGATCTCGCCCCGCAGGGCTATGGCCTTTTCCATCTGGTCCGCCGGAACCTGGAGCCGGGCGGCATCTCCCAGCAGCCGCACCCGGAAATCGGAAAAGCCCAGCCGGAACAGGGCGTTTTCTCCCCGCTCCACCTTTTCCAGCGCCTCCTTGGTAATGGCCGTTCCGGTGGGCACCCGGGTGGCCAGGCAGGCATAGGCGGGCTTGTCCCAGGTGAACAGCCCCGCCTCTCTGGACATGCGCCGCACCTCAGCCTTGGTAATGCCGCACTCCCGCAGGGGGGAACGCACCTCCAGCTCCCGGAGGGCCTGCATCCCCGGCCGGTCTCCCGCATCGTCGGAGGCGTTGGTACCGTCCAGCAGCACGGTATATCCATCCGCCCTGGCCCGCTGCCACAGGGTGGTGAACAGGGCCCGTTTGCAGTAATAGCACCGCCGGGGTCCGTTGGCCGCCGCCTCCGGTACCGCCAGCACATCCGCCTCCACCACCGTCAGGGGAACATTCAGTTCCTCTGCCAGCCGTTTGGCGTCGGCCAGCTCAAAGGCGGGCTGAAATACGGTATGCACATAGTAGGCCCGCACCTCCCGGCCGTATCGCCCCGCCGCCCACAGCACCAGGGCGGAGTCGGTGCCGCCGGAAAAGGCCACCGCCGTGCGGGGATGTTGAGTAAAAAATTCCTCCAGTGTCATGCGTTCGCTCCTTTGCAAAAAAAGAAGGCATACCACTTCTGGTATGCCTTCTGGCATTATTCCCGTCGTTCCTCGCGGGATCGTACCTCTCTTATCGGGCTGCCGCCCGGTGGTCCTCACTTGCAAAATGGAACCTTCGGGTTCCTGACTCAGCTTCTTGCTGCGTGGTTTATTATACGGGCTCGGCGGAAATTTGGCAAGTCTTCTTTTTTCCGTTAAAAACGGAAAGAGAAAAGCAGTTGCAAAATGACGCCCGCTTGGCTATCATATAGGCTGTAAACCGTCTATTAAAGGAGGGGCATTCCTTGCACATTACCTATGACATGGTGCGCCAGTCGGAGGAGATCCGCACCTACATCACGCAGGCCGACCAGTCCCTGTCCGCTCTGGGCTTCACCGAACACAGCTTCGCCCACGTCACCCGCTGCGCCCACCTGGCCGCCCATATCCTCAGCGAGCTGGGGTACAGCCAGCAGGAGCAGGAGCTCTCCCGCATTGCCGCATTCATGCACGACATCGGCAACGTGGTCAACCGGCACGACCACGCCGAGACCGGCGCGGTGATGGCCTTCCGGATTCTGGACAAGATGGGCATGCCCCCGGCGGATGTGGCCGCTGTCATCACCGCCATCGGCCATCACGATGACCCCACCGCCTTCCCTGTCAATCCGGTGGCCGCCGCCCTGATCCTGGCTGACAAAACCGATGTGCGCCGCAGCCGGGTGCGCAATAAGGACCACAAGAGCTTTGACATCCACGACCGGGTGAATTACGCCGCCGAGCGGTCCGAACTGACCCTGGACCCGGAGCAACGCACCATCACCCTCTCCCTGTCCATCAACACCGAGTTCTGCGCCGTGATGGACTACTTCGAGATCTTCCTGGAGCGGATGCTGCTGTGCCGCCGGGCGGCGGAGTACCTCAAGCTCACCTTTAAGCTGGATATCAACGGTCTGACGCTTTTATAAGAAAAACCCCATAGACATAGCACAACCCCCCGGCCATCCAACGTGACCGGGGGGCTACTTTTCGACCTGGGGTTCAATCACTTTTACTACCTCTTACTTTCTGCAGATTTGCCGTGCTTTGGTTCGGTTTTTCGAAACTGCCATGGATCTCGCTTTCTCACAACGCATTGGCACTTGGTTCCGTCTTCAGCAAACTTCGCGTCAGAGGTCATCCTTTGGTGCGCTTCACTTCATTGAACGAGTTGGGAACATGTGGGAAACTGGAGTTTCAGATGCTACCGATTGCCGCGGCCCGGCATGAAAAAGATTGAGATGCGAAGCGGGATGTCTCATTTCCCTCCGAGTATCCGGATCTGCTTTCTCCTCTTGCAAGCTACCCTCTGGCTCCACCTCCCGAGCTCTTGCGCTTGCCTGCTCAGTAAGGTTGGCTCATCGGCTTCCTTGGCTGAGTTGAGCGATCTCTTTCCTCTTTTGGGAACTGAGTCTTCCTAGTACATTGGGAACACCTCTTTCTCTTTCTTTCTGGCTATATTGTACTACCAGCCCTATCATTTGTCAATAGCTTTTGTGTGAAATTACTTATTTTTTCTTTTGTGCTAAGCTCTTGCCCTTTGTCCGGCTTTGGTATAGAATAGAAATAGCGGGGCTTTTTACCCCCCATCCTGTACAAAGGAGGCAGCTTATGAGCGATTGTCTGTTCTGCAAGATCGCGGCGGGCGAGATCCCGTCCAACAAGGTCTACGAGGACGAGCTGGTCTACGCTTTTTATGACATCGACCCCCAGGCGCCCACCCATTTTCTGGTGATTCCCAAGGCCCACATCGGCTCCTGCGGGGAGATCACGGCGGAGAACTCCGCTGTGGTGGCCCACGCCTTTGAGGTCATCGCCCAGGTGACCCGGGAAATGGGCATTACCGATTTCCGGGTGGTATCCAACTGCGGCGCCCAGGCGGGTCAGTCCGTGGCCCATCTCCATTTCCACGTCCTGGCCGGACGGGATATGACCTGGCCTCCCGGCTGATGAAACGGCATACTGTTTTATTCCGGCCCCTCCCGTGCCTGGTCTGGGGAGGGGCCTGGGTCTGTTTGTCGGGCCTGACCCTGGTGCGGCTGTGGGCTCTGCTGTACGGCCGCTTGCCCAGCCTGGCTATTCCCATCCTGGCGTTCCTTCTGACGGGGACAGCTTTGCTGGTGGGGTGGCGGCTGGAGATCCCGCGGCGTTTCCTCCTCCCCTTCGGACCCACCTGGAAAACCGCCCTGGCAGCGGTGGTCGCCTTCGTGCCCGGCATGGCTCTGGACACCAGCTATCAGCTGTTCTCCGTGGGAGACATGGCCATTGGCGGCCCCCTCTTCCGGCTGCTGTGCGGCGTAGGCAGCGGACTGTTCTTCGCCTGCGTGGTGCTGGCCTTGCTTTGGGCGGGCCGGTCTTTCGGCAAGCTGCCCATGCCCCGGGGCACCGTCTTTCTGGCGGTGGCTCTGGTGGTCAACATCATCACCGCCCTGTACTGTACCGGCACCGCCACGGTATATTACTGGGACACCAACATCTACTGGAGCTCCAGCACCATGCTGGCCGGGCAGAGTCTGGGCCTCGGGCAGCTGCGGCTGGTGGTGGAGAGCGTCATCACCCAGGAATACAACTACCTGCTCTCCTTCCCCCTGTCCCTGGTGATGCGGGTGCTGGGCACCAACCGGTATGTATTCCTGTTCGCCACGGTGAATCTCTACGTACTGCCCGCCCTGCTGGGCATGCTGGTGCTGGGCCTCAGGAGTAAATACGGCGGCATTTTGCTGTGCTGCGCCACCCCCATGCTGCTCTACACCGCCCTCACCGGCTTTGTGGATGTGGCCGCCGCCGGGGCGGGGATCTGGGCCTTCCTGATTTACACGGATGAATCCCGGCCCCAGGCCGCCCGGGGCATCCTTACCGGCGGGCTGCTCACCCTGGTGTTCCTGCTGCGGCGGTACTTTTTCTTCTTCACCGTGTCCTTCGGCATCGCGGCCTTTCTGGCCCTGTTGATCCGGCGGAGCCAGTGGAAATCCTTCCTGACCATGGCGGTGACCGGGGTGGGCTTCAGCCTTTTCTTCGGTCAGAGCTTTGTGGTGAGCCAGGTCCTGTCCGCCAACTACGCCGACACCTACTCCGCCTATGACCAGGGCCGGTGGATCGACCTGGTGATGCTGTGCCGCTACTACGGCTATGTGATGATGGCGGTGGCTCTGGTGTGCGTGGTGTTCCTGCTGCTGCGGTCAAAAAGCCGGTACGGCGCCCTGCTGTGCCTGTGCCAGCCGGCGCTGTGCCTGTTCCTCTTCACCCGGATCCAGTCCCACGGCCAGCAGCATCTGCTGCTCTATCTGCCCGCCTTCTGCTTCGCTCTGGCCGGCGGCATGGAGCTTCTGCCGGAGCGGCGTTCTGTCCGGTGGGTGCCCTGGGCGCTGGCCCTGTGTACACTGGGCAGTTCCTTCCTGCCCCGGCCCCAGCCCTCCCACCCCTCGGAAATCGCCGTACCCGACCCCCTGCCCGCCTTCACCTACGTACCCGGCCATCGCACCGACCTGGCCCAGCTGGTGGCCCTGCGGGTATACGTTGACAGTCTTTCAGCGGAGGAACAAAAGACCGCGGCGGTGCTGGCCTCGTCCTTTACCTTTAATTCCAGCATCTATGACAACACCCTGCGCTCTTTGAATATCCCCCAGTCCGGTGGGCCCGCCACCTCCATAATCTATTTCGCCACGGTGGACAAACGGGACGGATTCTCCTGGAACGCGCTCACCGCCGACTACCTGATCGTGGCCGACCCGGTGCAGACCCATCTGGGAGCGGATAACCAGCACATCCTCACCGTGCTGGCCCAGCCGGTGCTGGACGGCACGGGGATCGGCACCGCCTACCGGCAGCTGGACCAGTCCTTCCCCCTGGAGGATGGAGTCACCGTCTACGTCTATGAGCGGACCCGGGACATCACCCGGGAGGAGTACCAGGCTATTTCAGACACGCTGGTATCTCTCTATCCCGACTATGCTCAGCAATACCAGCCCCCTGCCGAATAAATTTTTTGACAGAATAAAAAGGATGCGCCGCAAGCCGCGGCGCATCCTTTTCTTTTGCCTGTCAATACTTACTGAAGTCCGTTGTAAACTCATCCTGCTCCGGCATACTGCTGTGGGACATGGGGGCAGTGTATCCGCCAGACTTCTCAAACCTGAAGTGGGCCACCTGCTCCCGCATCATGCCGGCCTGGCCGGACAACTCCTCACTGGCGGCCGCGCTCTGCTCCGCCGTGGCCGAGTTGGTCTGCACCACATTGGAGATCTGGTCCACACCGCTGGCAATCTCCGTCAGCCGGTGAGCCTGGGAACGGTAGGCCTCCGCCACACCATGGATGGTATTCACGATCTGATGGGTGCCGTCCGCCACCACAGACAGGCTGTCGGCGGTGGTCTGGGTCAGTTCCTCGCCATGCTTGACGGCGTTGACGGAGTTCTCAATCAGCTCGTTGGTCTTCTTGGCCGCCTCGGCGCTCTTGCCCGCCAGATTGCGCACTTCATCCGCCACCACCGCAAATCCCTTCCCGGCCGAGCCGGCCCGGGCCGCCTCCACGGCGGCGTTCAGCGCCAGGATGTTGGTCTGGAAAGCAATGTCGTCAATGGTCTTGATGATGCCGCGGATGGCGCTGGACTGGACGCTGATATCCTCCATGGCTTTGCGCATCAGCGCCATCTGCTCGTTGCTCTTCTCCACCTCGCCCTGGATCTTCATCAGGAATTCCCCGGCCTCCACAGCCTTATTGGCCTCATCAGTGGCCTGCCCGGACAGCTCCTGGACGGCGGAGGACAGTTCCTGAACGGAGGACGCCTGCTCAGTGGCTCCCTGGGCCAGCGCCTGGGCGCCGCTGGCAATCTGCTCCGCCCCGGCGTTCACCTGGTCCGCCGACTGGGCAATGGAGAGCATGGTCTCTGTCAAGTTCCCCTGAATATGCAGCAGCGCGTCCTTGATCTTGGAGAACTCGCCCACATAATCCTGGTGCAGGGTGAAGGCCAGATTGCCCTCTCCAATCTGCAGCAGCACGTCGGAAACCTCGTTGATGTAATCTATGTACTCCTTCAGACGGTCCACAATACGGGCCACGTTTCCGCCCAGCTCGCTGACCTCGTCCCGGCCCCGGGTCTCCACCGTCACATTCAGCTCGCCGTCGGCCAGCTGGCTCACCGCCGCGTCCAGCCGCTTCAGCGGGCGGGTAATGGACAGGGCGATAAACACGCAGATAGCCGCCAGCAGCACAGCACATGTCACAATACCCACAACCAGAATGCGGAGAATGCCGTTGGTGTATGAGACATACTCCGCCTCCGGCATAACGCCCAGCATGGTATAGCCGACAGAGTCGATGGAGGTGGTGCTGCCATAATACGGGGTCCCGCTGCGGGTATAGGGCATGGCGCCGTGATTCTCCTTGTTCACAATGGCGCTGAGCATATTGGAGGAGTAATTGGCGTCGGTAGCATTGATGCCGACCAGAGAGCTGTCCGGATGGAACAGAATCTGCCCATTGGAATCATACAGGGTAATATAGCCGGTGTTGCCCACCTTGACGTCGGCCAGCATATCGTCCAGCGTATCCAGCTTCAGGTCCAGACCCACAATACCCTGTATCTGACCATTGACAAAGACAGGGCTGGCCACCGTTACCAGCTGGCCGTCATTGTTGGCGCTGACATAGGCCCCCGTGGCGGCACTCCCCTGCTTCTCCATCACCAGGGTATACCACTCCCGGGTGGAATAGTCCAGGTCTGCCGGACCATAAACCCGGGCGTCATTTTGCAGAAGCTCTCCGGTTTTGAACTTACAGATCCAGAGATAGGCCATATCCTCCTGATTGTCCCCCTGGATCAGTGACAGCGTCTTCAGCAGGCTGTTATACAGCGCGCCGGTGGTAATGTCTCCCTGGGTATCCTCCATCACCGTGTCCTGAACGATCTGGGTGGCCGCCAGACACTCGGTAATTCCGTAATAGCGTTCAAAAAAGCCGTTTACCTCATAGGCTGCGGCGTTTGTGCCTTCGTCCAGTTCAGAACTCATGACCTCATTGATGGTTCCAGAACCCTGAATGCCTAAAAAGATACCCATAATAATCAATACCACAAACAGTGGTATCAGAATCCCCAACAATAGCTTTGGCACAATACCAAACTTGACATTGTTATGGGCGGCGCTTGCTCTCGTCTCTCTCATTTTCATGTCACATCCCTCACTTTCATCCCTGTATCCTTTTGGCGCAGCAGGCTCTCTATTCTATATATCGGCTCTTTTCCCAGGAAAGGAAATAGTTGCTTGATAATTCTTCATAAATTGACTTCTACTTTTTTCCTTTTCTTACTGTAAATTGACTATATACAAAAAGAAAGGCGGAGCCGGACAGAGTCATGTTCACTCTGCCCGGCTCCGCCGGAGAGAAAAGAGGCGGATTAGCCTCCTCCAAACAAAACCAGCAAAAGGCCATAGAGCACGCTGGCCGAGATGCCGTATACCAGCACCGGACCGGCGATGACAAACAGCTTGGCTCCCACTCCCATCACCAGGCCTTCGCTGCGAAACTCCAGGGCGGGGGACACCACCGCGTTGGCAAAGCCGGTGATGGGTACCAGGGTACCCGCTCCGGCATGCTTGGCCAGCTTGTCAAACCAGCCCAGGCCGGTAAACAGGGCGGCCAGGAAAATCAGCGTTACAGAGACCGCCGTTCCCGCCTGATCCTGGTCCAGGCCCCATCCTTTATATAAATTCAGCAGTCCCTGCCCCAGGGTGGAGATGGCGCCACCCACCAGAAAGGCCCACAGCAGGTTTTTGGCCATGGGGGACGGCTTGGCCTTGGCATCCACCAGGCGTTGATATTCGGAATTGGTCATGCGGTTCCCTCCCTTTTGCCGCAGTTTTCCCCCTTTTCAGGAAAACTATACGGCTCCGGTCAGCCCAGCCGGTCCCGCAGCACCTGATTCACCACCGCCGGGGCCGCCTGGCCTTTTAATTGCCGCATAACCTGGCCCACCAAAAAGCCAAAGGCCTTTTCCTTGCCCGCTTTGAAGTCAGCCACGGATTTTTCATTGGCGGAGAGCACCTGGTCCACCACCTGCTCCACCAGTCCGGTGTCGGACACCTGCTCCAGGCCGTGCTCCTTCACATAGGCGTCCACATCGCCGTCGGTTTCAAAAACCGCTTCAAAAACCTTGACGGCGGTGTTGCGGTTGACCTTGCCCTCCCTCACCAAAGCGATAAGCCGGGCCAACGTGGCGGGGGTGAGCTTCATATCCTTGGCCTCCAGGCCGTGGGCGGACAGCTGGCCCAGCACCTCCCCCATGATCCAGTTGGCTCCCTGCTTGGGATCGGTGCCCAGGGCCACCAGGGCCTCGAAAAAGTCGGCCAGTGCCTTTTGGGAGGTGATCATTTCCGTGTCATAGGCGGGCAGGCCCCAGTGGGCCTGGTAGCGGGCCCGCTTGGCCTCCGCCAGCTCGGGCAGGGCGGTCCGCAGCCCGTCCAGGTACTCCTGGCTCAGCTCCACCGGCGGCAGATCGGGGTCGGGGAAGTAGCGGTAGTCCTGGGCGTTCTCCTTGGAGCGCATGGCGTAGGTGGCGTCCTTGTTCTCGTCCCACCGGCGGGTCTCCTGCACCACCCGCTTACCCTCCTCCAGCAGCTCGATCTGCCGTCTGGACTCATAGACAATGGCCCGGGAAATGGCCTTGAAGGAGTTGAGGTTCTTCATCTCGGTGCGGGTACCCAGCTCCGTGGAGCCCGCCGGGCGCACCGACAGGTTCACGTCGCACCGGAGGGAGCCCTCCTGCATCTTGCAGTCGGACACCCCCAGGTATTGCAGGGTCTCCTTCAGCTTCTCCAGGTAGGCGATGACCTCCTCGGCGGAGCGGAAGTCGGGCTCGGTGACAATCTCGATGAGGGGCACGCCGCAGCGGTTGTAGTCCGCCAGG
This sequence comes from Candidatus Flavonifractor merdavium, assembly GCA_019119335.1. Taxonomy (GTDB): domain Bacteria; phylum Bacillota; class Clostridia; order Oscillospirales; family Oscillospiraceae; genus Flavonifractor; species Flavonifractor merdavium. The sequence goes on along the minus strand of DWXF01000011.1, from coordinate 36,973 downwards.
GTCTGGTCCAGCCAGGGGTCGTGGACCAGTTTGCCCGCGTCCTCCTCCATGTGCAGCTCGTGAATGCGGATGGTCTTGCCGCCGCCGATGTCCACCGCCCCGTCCCGGGCGATGGGCAGATAGAGCTGGGAGATCTGGTAGGCCTTGGGCAGGTCGGGGTAGAAGTAGTTCTTCCGGTCAAACCGGCTGACGGGGGTGATGGTACAGTTGAGGGCCAGACCCGCCGTGGCCGCCAGCTCCACCACCTTTTGGTTGAGCACCGGCAGGGTGCCGGGCATACCCATGCACACCGGGCAGCAGTGGGTGTTGGGGGCCCCGCCGAATTCGGTGGTGCAGGAGCAGAAAATTTTCGTCTTGGTGGCCAATTCCACGTGGGTCTCCAGGCCGATGACAGTTTCCCAGATCATTGGGCGTCCCCTCCTTTCGGGGTCTGGCGGTGCCAGTCGGTGTCCAGCTGATAGCCGTAGGCGGCGTTGAGCACGGCGGCGTCCCCCAGGGCCGGGCCGATGAGCTGAGCGCCGATGGGCAGGCCTTTCTGATCAAAGCCGCAGGGCATGGACAGCCCGGGCAGCCCCGCCAGGTTCACCGACACGGTGTAGATGTCGCTGAGGTACATCTTCAGCGGGTCGCTGAGGCTCTCCCCCAGCTTTGGGGCGGTGGTGGGAGCCACCGGGGTGAGCAGAAGATCGTACTTGGTAAAGGCGTCGTCAAAGGCGGCCTTGATCACCGCCTTGGTCTGGAGGGCCTTTTTATAGTAGGCGTCGTAGTAGCCGGAGGACAGCACGAAGGTACCCAGCAGGATCCGCCGCTTCACCTCGGTGCCGAAGCCCTGGGTGCGGGTCTTGGCATACAGTTCCCCCAGGTCCTCATATCCCTCAGCCCGCCAGCCATACTTCACCCCGTCGAACCGGGACAGGTTGGAGCTGGCCTCGGCGCAGGCGATGATATAGTAGGCGGGCACCACATACTTCATGACGGGAAGGGCGAATTCCTCCACCGTGGCTCCCCGGGCCTTCAGCACCTCGGTGGCAGCCAGCACGGCGGCCCGGACCTCCGGGTCCAGGCCCTCCCCGAAGCAATCGGCGGGCAGGCCGATTTTCTTGCCCCGCAGGTCGCCGGTGAGGGAGGCCAGCAGCCCCCCGGCGAGGGCGTCCAGGCTGGTGGAATCTCTGGGGTCCTTCCCCATCATCACATCCAGCACCGCCGCGCAGTCGGCGGCGGAGCGGGCGATGGGGCCCATCTGATCCAGAGAAGAGGCATAGGCGATGAGGCCGTACCGGGACACGGTGCCGTAGGTTGGCTTCATGCCGGTGACACCGCAGTAGGCGGCGGGCTGGCGGATGGAGCCGCCGGTATCCGAGCCGATGGCGTACCACACCTCGCCGGCCGCCACCGCCGCCGCCGCCCCGCCGGAGGAACCGCCAGCGGCCCGGGTCAGGTCCCAGGGGTTTTTCACCGCTCCGAAGCAGGAGGTCTCGGAGGTGGAGCCCATGGCGAACTCGTCCATGTTCAGCTTGCCCAGGCTCACCGCCCCGGCGGCGGACAGGCGCTCCGCCACCGTGGCGTCGTAGCAGGGGGTGAAGTCCCCCAGGATCCTGGAGGCGCAGGTGGTGCGCACCCCTTTGGTGCAGATGTTGTCCTTATAGGCCATGGGTACCCCCGCCAGGGAGGAAACCGCCCCCTCCGCTGCCGGAACGGGAGGGTCGGTCACGGTGATAAAGGCGTTGTTTGCGCTCTGGGCGGCCTGGATGCGGGAGAGGGCGGCCTCCACCACCTCCTGCCCGGTCACATCGCCGGAGCGGAGCTTTTCCCCCAGCTCCAGGGCGGTCAGTGTATACAGTTCCATTTCCCTCACCTCACTCCACCGTCTTGGGCACCAGAAAGGCCCCGTCCTTCACCGCCGGGCCGTTGGCCAGCAGCTCCTCCCGGTCTCCGGAGGGGACCACCTCGTCGGGCCGGGCCACATTTTTCAGGGGGAAGATGTGGCTCATAGGCTCCACGCCGGAGGTGTCCAGTCCGTTCAGCACGTCCATGTAGGCCACAATCCCCTCCAGCTGGGCCGCCATAGCGGTCTTTTCCTCCTGGGGCAGCTGGAGACGGGAGAGTTGGGAGACATAGTCCACCAGTTCTTCGGTAATCTTCATCGGTTTTCCTCCTTACGGTTCCAGACGGGTGCGGTCTCTGGGGAACAGGCAGGCCCGGCGGATGTTGTCCAGGCCGCACAGCTGCATGGTCAGCCGCTCCAGGCCGATGCCCAGCCCGCCGTGGGGGGGCATGCCGTATTTGTGGATCATCAGGTAGCTCTCAAATTCCGCCGGATCCATGCCCCGCGCCTCCATCTTGGCCACCTGGGCGGCGTAGTCGTGGATGCGCTGGCCGCCGGTGGTCACCTCCAGCCCCCGGAACAGCAGGTCGAAGGACAGGGTGAATTTGGGATCGGCGGGGTCGTCCATGGCGTAGAAGGGCCGCTTCTTGCTGGGGTAGTGGGTGACGAACACGAAGTCGCTCCCCCACTCCTCCTTGGCGTACCGGCCAATGGCATGCTCCTCCTCCGGTTCCAGGTCATAGGGGTCCCGGATCTGGTAGCCGTACTTCTCCGCCGCCAGCCGCTTGATCTCGTCGAACCGGACGGCGGGGATCGCCCGCACGTCGGGCAGCTCTACCTTCAGCAGGGCCAGTTCGGCGGCGTACTCCCGGCTCAGCAGCTCCATCAGGTACTGCAAAAAGCCCTGCTCCATCTCCATCACATCGGTGAAGGAGCTGATGAAGCCCATCTCAAAGTCCAGGGAGGTATACTCGTTGAGATGGCGCTGGGTGGCGTGCTTCTCCGCCCGGAACACCGGGCCCACCTCGTACACCCGCTCAAACACCCCCACCATGGTCTGCTTGTAGAACTGGGGAGACTGGGCCAGGAAAGCTTTCCTGCCAAAGTAGTCCAGCCGGAAGATGTTGGAGCCCCCCTCCGCCCCGGCATGGACAATCTTGGGGGTGTGGATCTCGGTGAACTCCCGGCTCTGGAGATAGTCCCGAAAGGCCCGGCATACCGCCGCCTGGATGCGGAACACCGCCCGCTGCCGGGGGGCGCGGAGCACCACGGGCCGGAGGCCCAGCTCGGTGTCCAGATGCAGGTCCAGCTTCCGCTTGGCCAGGGGCACCGGCATGGGGGCCGCTGGGCGGGAGAGGACGGTCACCTGGGTCTCCGCCAGCTCCTTGCCGCCGGGGGAGCGGGGCTCGATGCGCCACAGGCCGGAGACGGCAACGGCACAGCCCTCGCTCGCTCCGTCCAGCGCCTGCTTGTCGGTACACACACACTGAACCAGCCCCCGCCGGGTCCGCAGGGTGAGAAATGTGATGCCACCCATGTCCCGCAGGGCGTGGACCATGCCGTGAAGGGTGACGGCCTGGTTATTCCGGCTCACCACCGCTGTTTTCGTTTGTTTGCTCAGAAATTCCATACCGTTCACAACCTTTCTTGTCTTGAAAAAATAAAAAAAGTCCCGAAGCTGCCTTTACACAGCTTCGGGACGGAATAAACTCCGCGGTACCACCCGTAGGTTGCCCCATCGCCCTTGACGGAGCCACTTGGTAACCCTTAACGCGGGCCGACGTGCGCCTCTACCCCCCTGACGGGCTCAAAGCGCAGGCTCAGACGTGTTGCGCCGTCCCATCCTGCCGGACCGGGCTCTCAGTCGGTGACCCGGATTCTCTGGCGGCCCTCACGGGGGGCGGTCGTCCTCATTGCCTTTGTTGAAGGTAGTATATGCGCTTTTTTCCGAAATTGCAACTGTTATTTTTGACAGAATCTCTGCGTTGTATCCCCCGCCCGCTTATGGTACAATGTCAAAAAAGCCCGAAAGAGAGGTGAAGCATATGAAGGACTGGGACGAACTGTACCAGGCCTGTATGAGCTGCAGAAACTGCGCTCTGGCCGACACCCGGCACAATGTGGTCTTTGGGGAGGGAGCCAGAGACGCGGAGGTCATGTTCATCGGGGAGGGTCCCGGCGAGCAGGAGGACCTGACCGGGCGGCCCTTCGTGGGCCGGGCGGGCCAGCTGCTGGACGATATGCTGACCATGATCGACCTGAAGCGGGAGAAGGTATTCATCGGAAACATGGTCAAGTGCCGGCCCCCGGGAAACCGGGATCCGCTGAACATCGAGCAGGAGGCCTGCATCGGCTATCTGCGCAACCAGGTGGCCCTGCTCCGGCCCAAAATCATCATCTGCCTTGGGCGGATCGCCGCCATGAAGCTGATGCGGGAGGACTTCAAGATCACCCGGGAGCACGGCCAATGGATGGAGAAGGCCGGAATCTGGATGATGGCCATGTACCACCCCTCCGCCCTGCTGCGGGACCCCTCCAAGCGGCCGGAGGCCTTTGTGGACCTGAAAACCCTCCAGCACAAGATCCGGGAGCTCTGCACCCACACCTACGCAACCTGAAGCAAAAAAACGGACCGCCCGGCGGGCGGTCCGTTTTTGACTAAGGCGTCAAAACTCCGTGCGCAGATCCACCGTCCCATCGGTGACGGTGAGCCCGTCGGCATGGTTGCCCATGAGGACGGTAAAGAGCTCCAGGGGCACATAGGTCACCCCGTCGGACACCACAGGGGCGGAGGAAAGGGTGAAGGGGGCGGTCATGCCCACCATGCCGTCGATGCTGGTGGCGGCAATGTAGGAGTTAACCCCGATGGTGAAGTTTGCGTGCATGGTGCCGCTGTCCAGGGTGACCATCTGCTCCTCCCCATCCCAGGTGACGGTGAAGCCCAGCTCCTCCGCCAGATCCCGGACGGGCACCATAACGGCCAGCTGGGTGTCGCTCTCCTGGCCGTCGATGGTTAGCTTCAGCAAATCGTACTGTCCGGCGGCCCCGGCAAAGCCTACGGCGGACAGTGTGATGGCGGCAGCGGCGGACAGAGCCAGGAAAGTCTGTTTCAGTTTCATCGTAATACGCATCCTTTCTGTTTTTGCGGCGGGCCTGCGGTCCGCTCTCTGCCCTATACACAAACGGCGGCGGCAAAGCGCTGCAAAAAAGAAAAACTTTTTTGGTGCAGCGGTTTGCCCCGCTGATTTGTATACCTGGTGAAAGGAGGAATGGGGATGGAAGGTGTGCTCACCCCGCCCCGCAGAGGGCTGCTGGCCCGGCTGCGGCTCTGGCTGGCGGGTACGTCCCACGAGAACGACAGGTCCCAGCCCCTAGAGGACGCCGCCCTGGCGCTCCGCCGCCACGGGGACGCCATTCTGCGCCTGGCCTTCTCCTACCTGCACCGGCGGGACGAAGCGGAGGACGTGCTCCAGGACACGCTGCTGCAATATCTGCAAAAGGCGCCCCCCTTTTCCAGCGCCGAGCACGAGAAGGCCTGGCTGCTGCGGGTGGCGGCCAATCTGAGCAAAAACCGGCTGAGCTACTGGCGGCGGCACCCCCAGGAGGAGCTCAGCGACCTGCTGCCGGCGGAGAACGAAGACCCCCGGCTGGAGGAGGTCTGGGACAGTGTGAAGGCCCTGCCGCCCAAGTACCGGGCGGTGGTCCATCTCTACTACTACGAGCAGTACACCACCGTGGAGATCGCCCGGCTGCTGGGCAAAAAGGAGTCCACCGTGCGCTCCCTGCTGGCCCGGGCCCGGGGGATGCTGCGGGAAAACTGGGAGGGGGATGACTTTGGAGACTAGACAGGCATACCGAAGGATCATGGACGCCGTAGCCGTGACGCCGGAGGTGGAGCGGCGGGTGCTGGCAGGCCTGCGCACCGCGCTGGAGACCGGGCGAAAGCCAGCCCGCCGCCGGTGGCAGCCCCGGCTGGCCGCCGCCTGCGCGGCGCTGGTAATCTGCGCCGCGGCGGGCCTTCCCCTGTGGCTGGATGCCCGCACACCGGCGGAGACCCCGCCGGTACAGGTCACCTGGTCGGCGCAGCAGTTTGAGAGCACCGGGGAGCTGGCAGAGCACCTTTCCTATCCCCTGCTGCTCCCCGCCTGGCTGCCGGAGGGGTACACCCTGGAGAGCGCCCGATGCCTACAGGGAGAGCTGGCAGAGGTATGCTGGCAAGCCGATGGGCAGACTCTCACCTACCGCATGGCGCCGGGGAATGGGGACGTCACCGGGGACTTCACCACTTATGGCTGGGAGGAGGAGCTGACCGCCGGGGCATACGCTGTCACCTGTAAAGGGGAAAACGGGCTTGTATTCCTGGCGGTGTGGAGCGATGGGACATACAGCTTTTCCCTCCACGCCTCTGCTGGTCTGAATGTAGACCAGGTAACGGCCCTGATCGAGAGTATCGGAGCATAGCAAACGGGCGCTGCCGCTGGCAGCGCCCGTCTCATTTCTTCTCTTTAGTCCGTTTGATGACCTTCATGCGGACAAATTCCTCCCGCTCCTTCTCCTCCAGGGCGTCGGTGATCACCCGGATGGTCTCGTCCAGGTCGGGAATGACGATGTTCTCCAGGGCGTTGGCCCGCTTCTGGGCCTTCTTGATGGCCTGGGCCAGGCGGTAGATGGAGGTCTCCACCTCCGCCAGACGGCGGGTCAGCTCCTTCACCTGATGGAACTTCAGATAGCAGTCGTCCAGCAGGGACGAGGTGCCCGAGAAGCCGTACTCCGGCCGGGGGGCGGGGGACTGGCCGGGAATGTGGGGCAGCTCCACCCCCATCACCGAGCGGTAGCGGATCTCCAGAGAGTCGTCCACATCCACCGCCTCGGCGATGCGGTCGCAGATGCCCAGGCGGATGTTGGCCGCCTGGAGGGAGGCGTAGGCCTGGGTGAACACGGTGTCGATCTGGCTCTGTAAAGCCTTGGCGGTGTCCATCATGGCCATCAGTTCCCGGATGAGGATGTTCCGCTTTCGGTCCATCAGCTCGTACCCCGTCTGGGCCAGGCTGCGGGACCGCTTGGCCGCCATCAGATTTCCCTTGGTAGGCAGTCGGTTGGCCATGGGCTCCCCTCCTTACATGTGCTGCGCTGTGCCGTCGGCCCCCTGGCGCTCCCAGGCGCCCTCCACATAATGGGCGTCCAGGGTCTTGCCGTCCACCCGGTCCAGCTCCCCCCGGGGCAGGATGGTGAGCAGCCGCCAGCCCAGCTCCAGGGTCTGCTCCAGGGTGCGCTCCTCCCCCTGATCCTGACTGAGGAAGTTCCGCTCAAAGGCCTGGCCAAACTTCAGATAGCGCTTGTCCATGTCGCTGAGCTCGTCCTCGCCGATGACGCTGGCCAGGCTGCGGGCGTCCTGCACCTTGGAGTAGGAGGCGAACAGCTGGTTGGACAGGTCGGGGTGGTCGGACCGGGTGAAGCCCTCGCCGATACCGTCCTTCATCAGCCGGGACAGGGAGGGCAGGATGGACACCGGGGGATAGATTCCCTTCTGCTCCAGCTCCCGGTCCAGCACGATCTGCCCCTCGGTGATGTATCCCGTCAGGTCGGGGATGGGGTGAGTGATATCGTCGTTGGGCATGGTGAGGATGGGCACCTGGGTCACCGACCCCTTCCTGCCCCGGATCATGCCCGCCCGCTCGTAGAGGGATGCCAGGTCGGAGTACAGGTAGGCGGGAAAGCCCTTCCGGGAGGGGATCTCCCCCTTGGAGGAGGAAAACTCCCGCACCGCCTCGCAGTAGGAGGTCATGTCGGTCATGATCACCAGCACGTGGTAGCCGTGGTCGAAGGCCAGGTACTCCGCGGCGGTGAGGGCGCAGCGGGGGGTGAGGATGCGCTCAATGATGGGGTCAGAGGCCAGATTGAGGAACATGACCACCCGCTGGAGGGCCCCCGCCTCCTCAAAGTTCCGGCGGAAGAACTCCGCTGTGTCGTTCTTGACGCCCATGGCGGCAAAGACAATGGCGAAGCCCCCCTCCTCCCCCGCCACCTTGGCCTGGCGGACCAGCTGGGCGGCCAACTCGTTGTGCTTCATGCCGGAGCCGGAGAAGATGGGCAGCTTCTGGCCCCGGATCAGGGTGGCGCAGCCGTCGATGGCGGAGATGCCGGTGTAGATGCAGTCCCGGGGGTACTGCCGGGACACCGGGTTGATGGCGGCGCCGTTGATGTTCCGCCGCACCTCGGGAAAGAGCTCCCCCAGCCCGTCTATGGGCCGTCCCGCACCGTCGAACACCCGGCCCAGCATCTCCCTGGACAGGGCGATATCCATAGGCTTGCCGGTAAAGTGGGTGCGGGCGTTTTCCAGGGAAATACCCCGGGCCCCCTCAAAGACCTGGAGGACCACCCGGTCCCCGTCGATGAGGATCACCCGGCCCCACCGCCGCTCCCCGCTGTCCAGCGTAATCTCAGCCATCTCGTCGTAGGCCGCTCCCCGTACCCCCTCCAGCACAAGGAGGGAGCCGGACAGCTCAGACAGGCCGATATATTCCAGTTTCATGGTATCAGCTCCTTCCGCGGCGTCAGCTGTTGGCCTGATGGACCTTGGCCAGGGCCTGGTCGATCCGCTGCCGGTAGTCGTCGAACTTGCTCTGGTCCTCGTTGGGCACCTCGTACTTCATCTTGGTCAGCTCGTCAAAAATGCCGGTAGCCTTCAGCTGGGACAGGGGAATGGCACGGGCCACCAGCTCCCGGGCCCCGTCGTACAACCGGAGGATGAGCTCCATCATCTTCAGCTGCTTGTCCATGGGCACGTAGGTGTCAATGGCGTGGTAGGCGTTCTGCTGCAGAAAGCCCACCCGGATGAGCCGGGCGATTTCGATGACCAGCTTCTGGTCCTCAGGCAGCACGTCCGCGCCGATGAGCTTGACAATCTCCATCAGCTTGGCCTCCTCCTGGAGGAGATTGGATATCCGCTGGCGGCAGGGGACGAAATCCTTGCCCACGTACGCCTCGTACCAGGGCTTCAGGTCGTCGGCGTACTCGGAGTAGGAGGTGAGCCAGTTGATGGAGGGAAAGTGCCGGGCGTAGGCCAGCGAGCGGTCCAGGCCCCAGAAGGTGCGGACGTACCGCTTGGTGTTCTGGGTCACCGGCTCAGAGAAGTCGCCTCCCTGGGGGGAGACCGCCCCGATGACGGTGACGCTGCCCTCGTCGCCCCCCAGGGTGCGGACGTAGCCCGCCCGCTCGTAGAACTCCGCCAGGCGGGAGGCCAGGTAGGCCGGGAAGCCCTCCTCGGCGGGCATCTCCTCCAGCCGGCCGGAGATCTCCCGCAGGGCCTCCGCCCAGCGGGAGGTGGAGTCGGCCATCAGAGCCACGTGGTAGCCCATATCCCGGTAGTACTCCGCCATGGTCATGCCGGTGTACACCGACGCCTCGCGGGCGGCCACCGGCATGTTAGAGGTGTTGGCGATGAGAATGGTGCGCTCCATCAGGGGCTGGTGGCTCTTGGGGTCCAGCAGCTGAGAGAACTCCTCCAGAGCCTGGGTCATCTCGTTGCCCCGCTCGCCGCAGCCCAGGTAGACGATGATATCGGCGTCCGACCACTTGGCCAGCTGGTGCTGGGTCATGGTCTTGCCCGCCCCGAAGGGACCGGGAATGGCGGCGGCGCCCCCCTTGCCGATGGGGAACAGGGTGTCGATGATCCGCTGTCCGGTGATGAGGGGCCGGTCAATGGACAGCCGCTGGGCCATGGGCCGTGGGGTGCGGATGGGCCAGCGCTGGGCCAGCTTGAGCCGGTGGACCGCCCCATAGCGGTCCTGGACCTCCACCAGAGGCTCCTCCACGGTGTACTCCCCCGGCTGGGCCGCCCAGGTCACCTGGCCGGACAGCCCGGCGGGAATCAGGCAGCGGTGGGTAATGACGGCGGTCTCCGGGCAGCGGGCGTACTCCGTTCCGGGGCCCACCTCGTCCCCCACCTTCACCGAGAGGGTGACCTGCCACGTTTTCTCCCGGTCCAGGGAGGGGATGTTCAGCCCCCGGCTGATAAAGGGGCCGCTTTTGTCCTGGATCACGTCCAGGGGCCGGGCGATGCCGTCAAAAATGTTATGGAGCAGGCCGGGCCCCAGCTCAATGGACATGGGAGCTCCCTGGGGCAGCACCGGCTGGCCGGGCATAAGCCCGGCGGTGTCCTCATAGACCTGCACGGTGGTCAGGCCGCCTTCCACCCGCACCACCTCGCCGATGAGTTCCTCCTCCCCCACATTGACCATGTCCATCATGGCCAGGCCCCGGCCTCCGGTGACGGTGACCACGGGGCCGTTGACGCCGTGGATGGTATAGGCTGCTTGGCTCATTGGGATTCCACCATCCTTTCTCTACTTATTCGCCGGCCAGGGACAGGCCGAACAGCTCGGCAAAATGGCCGGAGAGCTCCTGGGCGGCGCAGTCAAAGGAGGCGTCCACCCGCAGGCCCAGGCTGGGCGAGCGGGCCACCAGGCCCCCCATGCGGAAGTCCCCCTCCTGAAACGTCACCTTGCCTCCGGCGGCTTTGGAGAGGCGGGGAATCCACTGGCTGTCCTCCGGGCGGAGGCAGACCTGTACGTCCTTCGCCCCGGGCAGGTGGCTCAGCGCCTGCTTCAGCAGCTCCTCCAGCCGCGCTCCATAGGCCGGGGTGCGGGTGAAGGCGGCAATTTTGGCCCGGACCAGAGCGAAGGTCTCCTGGGCCATCTCCTCCCGCCGAAGAGAGAGGGCCCGCTGATTCTCCAGCATATGGCGGGATACGCTGCGCCCCGCCTCTCCCTTGATCCGGGCCACCTCCCGGTGGATATACTGGTAGGCCTCCCGGAGCACCTGGTCCTCCGCACGGCGCAAGGCGGCGGCCCGCTTTTGCTGCGCCTGGTCCATGGCCCGCTTGCTCTCCTCCGAGGCCTCCGCCAGGATCTTGGCGGTAAAGCGGTCCAGCTTTTCTGTCATATCAGGCATGGAAAGGGTCCTCCTCTCGGGTCGTTATACCTTGACTCCAATGGCCTCCCGGATGTAACGCGTGATGGAGTCAGGGGCACGGCCGGCGCTGTGCCGGTCGGGAATTTCCACCACCAGGGGCCGCTGGGCGGTGAGCTTCATGGGGGCGATCAGGTCCTGACACAGGGCGGCCAGCTTCTCGGTGATGAGCAGCACCCCGATCTCCTTGTCGGCGGCGGCGGTCTGGATGGCCTCCCGCACCTGGGAGGGCTCCCGCACCACCACCCCCTCAATGCCTGCCAGCCGCAGGCCCACCTGGGTGTCGGTGGAATCTGTGATCACAAAGTATTTCATCTTACACAAACAGCAGCAGCAGGGCCACGATCAGGCCGTACAGCGCCACGCCCTCCGCAAGGCCCACGAAGATCAGGGCCTTGCCGAAGGCCTTGTCGTTCTCAGAGATGGCCCCCAGGGCGGCGGAGGCGGAAGAGGCCACGGCGATGCCGCCGCCGATGCCGCTCAGGCCCACGGCCAGGGCGGCCCCCACATACTTCAGGCCCTCGGCCAGCCCGGCGCCGGAAGCGGCGGCAGCGGCGGTGACGGTGGCGTCAGCGGCGGAGGCGCTGCCACCGATGCCTACCACGGCGGCCAGCACCAGGCAGGCGAAAAAGGACAGCACATTGATGCCCAGGGCCCGCCTGGCCCGCTGGCCGGTATAGCTGCGGATGCCGATGAGGAACAGCGGGGAGAGCACCGCCAGGGCGGCAAAGCACAATACAATGAATTTCAGCATAATGGTTGACCTCCTTGGATTCAGTCGGTATGGCTGGTATAGTCGATCTTTTTGGGGGTAAAGGGGACGCCGCCGTCGTCGTAGAACCGGCCGAAGAGCTCGTAGAATTCCAGACGGAGCACCTGGATGCCCACCAGCAGGCCCTCAAAGCCCATGACGAAGGCGTTGCCCGCCACCAGGATCACGATGCCCACCGGGCCTCCCACCCCGCCGGCCAGCTGGGCCAGCATGTGGACCACCAGCATCAGACCCACGTGGGTGATGGCGTAGGCGCCGATGCGCATGAAGGACAGGGTGTTGGTCAGGTAGCTCAGCAGGGTTTCAAACAGCTCGAACACCCCGGTGCCCAGCACCTCTCCCAGTGAGAAACTGCGCCATTCCGGGTCGCCCGCCGCCAGGTGGGACAGGGGCTCCCGGAAGAGCATCAGCGCCAGGGGCAGCACCAGCACCGGCAGCACATAGGCGGGCGTGAGCAGATTCACCCCAAAGGCCACCCCCGCCAGGGCGGCGATGAGCACCCCGGCGTAGAACACCATGCCCGCCGCCCCGTTGGGGCCGAAGAAGATCTTTTCAAAGTTCCGCTGCCTGACACCGTTCAGGATATTGACCGCCATCACCAGCAACAGCATGAAGATACCCAAAGCGATGGACAGCACCAGCAGCAGCAGTACGTTGCTCACCACCCCCAGGCCGCTCAATCGGGTCTCCTCCATGATCTTGAAGCCGGGCAGAATGTCCTCAAAGCCGAACACCGACCCGTAGACGCAGCCGAACAGGGCCCCGGACAGGCCGCAGCAGGTGATGATGCTGCCCAGCCACATGCCCTTGACCTTGGTCAGCACCAGACCTAGCAGGGCCAGACACAGCCCCTGGCCCAGATCGCCGAACATGATGCCGAAGAACAGGCAGTAGGTGACGGCCATCAGGAGGGAGGGGTCCTTTTCGTGGTAGGACGGCAGGCCGTACATCTCCAGAAAGGGCTGGAACACCCGGCCCAGGAAGGGGTTTTTCAGCTTGGTGGGGGGCGTGAACCGGTCCACGTCGGCGGCCACGTCGATGACGCAGGACAGCTCGCTGAACTGTGCCATCCGCTCCTGGATATCCGCCACAGCGTCCCCCGGCACCCAGCCCACCAGATAAAAGCTGTCCCGGCTGCGGCAGGCGTACCGCCGCAGGTCCCGGCATTCGCTGTGGTAGCGCAGGTAGGCGTAGTCGGACAAGAGCCGGCCCCGCTCCTGCTCCCGCAGAGCCCGCAGCTCTCCCTCCGCCTGGGCGGCCTCCCCCTTCATCCGCTCCACCCCGGCGTTCAGCTCGGCGATGGCCTGCTCCACCGTGCCGTGGGGCTGGACCTCCAGGTTGATCCGGGTGAAGTGCAGGGAGGAAAAGAGCATGTCCACCCGGCTTTTGGCCTGCTTGGTAGTAAAATACACGCCGTATACCCGCCGGGGGCCCAGGGTGGTGGGGACAAACAGCAAATCGTCCTCCTGGTCCAGGGCGTCCTGGAAGCTGTCATAGGTCTCCCGGGGCAGATAGCCGTACCGGAAGCGGGAGAACTCCAGCCCCCACAGCTCGTCCAGGTCGGCGCCGATCCCCCGCAGGTACTCCAGCTGCTCCACCGCCGCGGCCGATTCCGCCGCCGTATGCTCCAGCTCCTCCTTCCGGCGGGTGAGGGTCATCACCTGCTCCTCCACCTGGTCAAAGTAGGCGGTCAGTTCCTTCCGGGGCAGCCTGTCCGGGAAGGGGGCGTAAGCCAGCTCCACTCCGGCCTCCCTGGCCACCTCCTCCGCCCGGCGCAGCAGAGGGGCGTAGGGGTTGCTGTTGTCCATGGGCATGACGCCCTTTACCTCTCCCATGAGACGCAGGGCGGGTTCCGGATGGAACTGCTGGTCGATCACGCAGGCGCTCACCACCTGGTCAAACCGCTCCAGCGGCCCGGCCAGGGTGAGCAGCTTCATGGGAACGACTGACATGGCCTCATCTCCTCTCCTCAGCTCCCCACCAGCTCCGCCAGGGCCGCGTGGTAGGGCACGCCGTATTTCACCGATTCGATCACATTCACCAGCACCATCATCTCCAGCTCCTTCAGGTCCAGATAGGCCATGGCCGTGTAGATGGACGGCGGGGCCGCCATCACCTGGTGCTTGTTGAAGGTATACAGAGCTCTGCGGTAATACTCCTCCGCGTCCATGGCCTCCACTCCCTCAAAGCAGTCCCGGTAAGGACTCTCCCTCAGCAGCTCAAACACCGCCCTGGCGTCGGGAGCGGCGCACAGCTGGCGGGTGAGCTCCGGCTTGAGCCGGTGGTGAAAGGGAAAGAGGATGGTGAGATATTCCTCCTGGCTGGTGTCGGGAAAATAGGTCTTGAGCCGCAGAATGTGGATAATATTCAGCAGGTCCACCTGCCCGCCCATGGCCTGGAGCAGCACCTTTTGGGTGGCCCCGCTGTACCGCTCCCGGGCGATGCGGAACATATGGGCAAAGTAGGCCGTCCGGAGCAGGCTCTCCGCTGTGGTGTAGTCGGGCAGCGGCCCTCCCGGCCCGGGCCGCAGGTGGAGCAGCACCGGATAGTAGATGCTCCCCTTGGCGGCGGAGAGCAGCTGGTCATAGCTGGTACACTCCCGCAGAGCCTTGTAATCCACCTTCCCCTGCAGCACAATCTGGGGAGCAGGGGGCATCCCTTTGGCGTATTTCCCCACCTTCAGCCGCCGCAGGGCGTTGAGAATGGCGGTACGCTCGGCGATGCGGATACGAAATTCCATCAGCGGCCGGTCCTCCCGGGGCACATAGTGGGTCAGGCTGAGGTACTCCAGCCGCAGCTCCTCCCGCAGGGCCTGCTCCACCTCGATGCGGCCCACATATTTCCAGCCGCCGGGGACGCACTGGGACAGGGCGCGGCTCCAGCCGGGGTGCTGCCGCAACGCGTCCAGGATCTCCGCCTCGCTCTTCATCCCCGCCAGCCGGGCAAATTCCTCGGTGCGCAGCCGCTTGCCGTACAGGGCGTGTACCTTGGCGGACAGGGCGCCGTATTTCATCCCCGCTCCCGTCATGGCTCCACGCCCACAATCAGGGCAAACAGCTTGTCCACCCAGGCGTCCCGGTTCTTTTCATACGCCGCCTCCACCGCCTTCATGGCCCGCCGCTGCACCTCGTCCAGCTTGACGATCTCCTCCTCCGCGCCGGCCTGCTCGGTCTCCTCCACCAGCTCCAGCCGGTGGCGGGCCCGCTGCATATAGTCCTCCCGCAGCTGGGCCACCTCCCGCTCCACGCCGGACTCCACCTGCTCCTGCTTCTGACGGCCTTCCTCCGCCAGCGCCTTGGCGCTGTGCTCCGCCGTGATGATCTGATTTACCATATCCAGGTACTCCACGGTATCACCGCCTTTTTCTCGCCGGTCCACGGGACCAACTATTGATGATATGTCATCATAGCACTTCACCCCGCGCATTTCCATGGGAAAATAGACAAATATTCTTCCCTGTCCCATCGGAAATTTGGGGACTATTTGTGCAAGAAGGGGCTTCCTTCACTGCACTATTGTAATTCTTTCCCCTGTCGTATATAATAGAAAGAACTTATCTTCAACTATTTTATTTGCTATGGAAACCATTCTTGGAACAGGAGGAAGGAACACCATGAAGCTGCTCCAGCTTTTGGAACACGATTGCACGTTGACCCCCGAACAGCTTGCATCCATGGCCGACATGTCCGTGGATGAGGTAAAGGAGGCCATCCGGCATTACGAGGAGGAGAAGGTCATCCTGGGCTACAAGGCCATCGTGGACTGGGACCGCACCGACCGGGAGGCGGTTACCGCCCTCATCGAGGTGAAGGTCACCCCCCAGCGTGGAGAGGGCTTCGACCGGGTGGCCGAGCGGATCTACCAGTACGACGAGGTGGAGAGCGTCTACCTGATGAGCGGCGCTTTCGACCTGACGGTGATCATCTCCGGCCGCTCCCTGAAGGAAGTGGCCCAGTTCGTGGGAGAACGGCTGTCCACCCTGGAGGATGTGACGGGCACCGCCACCCATTTTATCCTGCACAAATATAAGGAGAAGCATCTGATCTTTGAAAAGCAGGAGAAGCAGCCGAAGGAGTGGATTTTCTCATGAATTACGACGAAATAATGAGCCAGCGCATCCAGGAGGTCAAGCCCTCCGGGATCCGGCGCTTTTTTGACATTCTGGAGGAGATGAAGGATGCCATCTCCCTGGGCATCGGCGAGCCCGACTTCGTCACCCCCTGGCACATCCGGGACGCGGGCATCTACTCCCTGGAAAAGGGGTTCACCAAGTACACCGGCAACGCCGGTATGGCCGAGCTGCGGCGGGAGATCGCCGCCTACCTGAACCGGCGGTTTGATCTCCAGTACGACTTCGCCCACCAGATCATCGTCACCGTGGGCGGCAGCGAGGCCATCGACCTGTCCCTGCGCTGCCTGCTAAACCCCGGAGACGAGGTGATCGTCCCCGTCCCCTCCTTCGTGTGCTACGGGCCCCTTGCCTCCATGGCGGGGGGCACTCCGGTGTATGTGGAGCTGAAGGCGGAACATGAGTTCCGCCTTACCCCCGAGCAGCTGAAAGCCGCCATCACCCCCCGCACCAAGGCCCTGGTGCTCCCCTTCCCCTCCAACCCCACCGGCGGCATCATGGAGCGCTCCGACCTGGAGGCCATCGCCGACGTGCTGCGGGGCACCGATATTATGGTGATCTCCGACGAGATCTATGCCGAGCTGACCTACGGCCAGCACCATGTGTCCATGGCCAACCTGCCCGACATGTATGAGCGCACCATCGTGGTCAACGGCTTCTCCAAGAGCCACGCCATGACCGGATGGCGGATGGGCTATGTCTGCGGGCCCGCCCCCGTGATCCAGCAGATGCTCAAGCTCCACCAGTTCGGCATCATGTCCGCCCCCACCACCAGCCAGTACGCCGCCATTGAGGCCATGCGCAACGGCGACCGGGACATCGAGCACATGCGGGACGAGTACGACGGCCGCCGCCGCTACCTGGTGGAGGGCCTGCGCCGCATCGGACTGCCCTGCTTCGAGCCCAAGGGGGCCTTCTACGTGTTCCCCGACATCCGGGGCACCGGCCTCAGCTCCGATGACTTCTGCGAGCGGTTCCTGATGGAGGAGAAGGTGGCGGTGATCTCCGGCTCCGCTTTCGGCGCCGGCGGCGAGGGCTTCGTCCGCTGCTGCTACGCCACCTCCATGAAGGACATTGCCGAGGCGCTGACCCGGCTGGATAATTTCCTGACCAACCTGAAGAAAAAGCTGGAGCGGGAAGGGTAAAAAGGAGGAGCCAATATGTATATCACCTGTCTGGACATGGAGGGCGTCCTGGTCCCCGAGATCTGGATCGCCTTCGCCGAGGCCACCGGCATTCCCGAGCTCAAGCGCACCACCCGGGACGAGCCCGACTACAACAAGCTGATGAACTTCCGCCTGGACATCCTGCGGGAGCACCGCCTGGGCCTGAAGGAGATCCAGGAGGTCATCGCCACCATCGACCCCCTGCCCGGCGCCAGGGAATTCCTGGACGAGCTGCGGTCCTTCACACAGGTGATCATCCTCAGCGACACCTTTGAGCAGTTCGCCCAGCCCCTGATGAAAAAACTGGGCTGGCCCACCCTGTTCTGCAATACCCTGGAGGTGGCCCCCGACGGCGCCATCACCGGTTTTCAGATGCGCTGTCCCCAGTCCAAGCTGACCACGGTGAAGGCCCTGCAGTCCATCGGCTACCACACCATTGCCGCCGGGGACAGCTTCAATGATCTGGGCATGATCCAGGCCAGCAAGGCGGGTTTTCTCTTCAAGAGCACCGCCCAGATCAAGGCCGACCACCCCGAGCTGCCCGCCTTTGAGGAATTTTCTGATCTTCTGGCCGCCATCCGGGGGGCCATGGACTGATTTACAGGAAGCGAGTGAGAAAATATGACTCACGCATTTGACCGTCTCCCCTTCCGCCCCGCCGATATTCTGCTGCCCCAGAACTGCGAGTATGGCAGGTGGTCGGTGGTGGCCTGCGACCAGTACACCTCCCAGCCGGAATACTGGCAGCGGGTGGAGGAATATGTGGGTTCCGCCCCCTCCACCCTGCGGCTGATCCTGCCGGAGAGCTGCCTGGACGGCCCCAATGTGGAAACCGACATCATGGAGGTCAACAACACCATGACCCGCTACCTGCGGGAGGACCGGTTCAAGACCTTCCCCGACGCCCTCCTCTACGTGGAGCGGCGGCTGGACGACGGAAAGGTCCGCCGGGGCCTGGTGGGTATGGTGGATCTGGAGGAGTACGACTACGAGCCGGGCTCCGACGCCTCCATCCGGGCCACCGAGGGCACCGTCCTGTCCCGTATCCCGCCCCGGGTGGCGGTGCGGAAGAACGCCCCCCTGGAGCTGCCCCACGTGATGCTGCTGGCCGACGACCCCCAAAAGACCGTCATCGAGCCTCTGGCGGACCGCAAGGGCCGCATGGAGCCGGTGTACGACTTCGACCTGATGGAGCGGGGCGGCCACATCGCCGGCTGGAAGCTGGACCAGGAGAGCATGGAGCTGGTGGCCGGAGCCCTCAGCGCCCTGGCCGACCCTGCAGCCTTCCGCAAAAAATACAACGTGGAGGACGGGGCCGTGATGCTCTTCGCCGTGGGGGACGGCAACCACTCCCTGGCCACCGCCAAGGAGTGCTATGAGCGGCAGAAGAAGCTCAATCCCCCCGAAAAGTGGGACAGCCTGCCCGCCCGGTTCGCCCTGTGCGAGCTGGTGAACCTCCACGATTCCTCCCTGGAGTTTGAGGCCATCCACCGGGTGCTCTTCGGGGTGGATCCGGTGGCTCTCATCATGGACCTGTGCGCCGCCTTCCCCGGCGCCCACTCCGGCGAGGGTGAGGGCCATGTGCTCCGCTACGTCCACGCCGGCGGCGAGGGCACGGTGACCATCCCCCACCCCAGGGCCCAGCTGGAGGTGGGCACCCTCCAGCCCTTCCTGGACCAGTACGTGAAAACCCACGGCGTGCGCATCGACTACATCCACGGAGCGGACGTGGCCCGGCAGCTGGGCCGCCAGCCGGGCAACCTGGCCTTCCTCCTCCCCGCCATGGGGAAGGACCAGCTGTTCCCCACCGTGATCCGGGACGGCGTGCTCCCCCGCAAGACCTTCTCCATGGGACATGCCCATGACAAACGTTTTTACCTGGAGGCCCGAAAAATCCGATAAGGAGGCTGGCCCATGGCAGTGACGGAGGTTTTCGCCTGTGCCAAACTGAATCTCTCTCTGGATGTGCTGGACAAGCGCCCCGACGGCTATCACGAGATGAAAATGGTGATGCAGACCGTCACCCTCCGGGATAAAATCACCCTGGAGACCGGAACGGGCGCGCCCCTGCGCATGCAGAGCAATCTGGGATTTCTCCCCACTGACGAGCACAATCTGGCCGCCGCCGCCGCTCTGGCGTTTTGCCGGGAGACGGGAGCCGACCTGGGCGGGCTGTCCATCCAGCTGGAGAAGCAGATCCCCGTGTGCGCCGGCATGGCGGGAGGGAGCTCCGACGCCGCCGCCGTGCTGCGGGGGCTAAACGAGGCGTTGGGCCTGGAGATCTCCCAGCGGCGGCTGGAGGAGATCGGCGCTCTGGTGGGCTCCGACGTGCCCTACTGCGTGGGAGGCGGCACCGCCCTGGCGGAGGGCCGGGGAGAAATTCTCACCCCTCTCCCCCCCCTGCCCCACTGTCAGGTGGTGTTGTGCAAGCCCGCCTTTTCGGTGTCCACCCCGGAGCTGTTCCGGACTCTGGACGGCTGCCGCATCCGCCGCAGACCGGACACCGCCGGACTGCTGGCCGCCCTGGAAGCGGGGGATCTGCCGGGGGTGGCCCGGCGGATGTACAACGTCTTTGAGGACGCCCTCCCCCGGCGGCAGTATCAGGAGGTGTGCGCCATCAAGACCGCCCTGATCCAGCACGGGGCTCTGGGCGCCTCCATGAGCGGCAGCGGCTCCACCGTATTCGGCCTGTTTGACCGGCCTGATGCGGCGGAGGAAGCCTTTGCCGCCCTGAAGCCGCTGTACCGGGAGACCTTCCTGGTGGAAACCACCGGCAGCCTTATGAAAAAAAAGGTATAAAAGAGGAAAACGCCGTCCAAAATGGAGTCAAATCCAATTTGGACGGTGTTTTTACATGAAGAAGCAAAGCTGCAAGTCACATACACTGCGCCGGTGGGAGCTGGCCCTGCTGCTGGGGGTGGCCCTGGCCGCCCTGCTGGGGGCGTGGCTGGACAAGAGTCAGAGCGACCTGGCCGATCAGGTCATCCGCCTCCACGTGCTGGCCAATTCCGATTCGGAGGCTGATCAGGCCCTGAAGCTTCAGGTGCGGGACCGGGTACTGGAGGTAGCGGAGTCCTACTTCCAGCCCGGGGCCACCCGTGAGGAGACCGAGGCCATCCTCCGCACCCATCTGGCCGACCTGGCCGCCGCCGGAGCGGAAACGGTGGGGGCGGCGGGGTATGATTACCCGGTTACCGCCTCCCTGGAGGAAAACTACTGGTTCCCCACCAAGGAATACGAGGACTTCGCCCTGCCCGCCGGGGAGTATACGGCGCTTCGGGTGGTCATCGGGGAGGGAGACGGCCGCAACTGGTGGTGCGTGGTGTTCCCGCCCCTGTGCCTGGGCTCGGTGAGCGAGCCCGCCGCCCAGACCGCCCTCCAGGCGGGGCTGAGCCAGGATCAGGCGTCCCTGATCACCGGCGAGGACGAGGGCTATGTGGTGAAATTCCGGGCCATGGAGCTGTGGGAGGACTTCCAGCACTGGCTGTCGGAGGAATGAAACAAGCGGAGCGTGCCAAGCACGCTCCGCTTGCTTTTTTATCCAATGCCCTGATAGTAGATGCCCAGCGCCCACACCGCTCCGGCCACCAGTACATAGAACCGGGCCAACCGGTTAAAGGCAGGACCGGGTCTCCGGCCGCCCAGGGCCAGTTCGTCCCGCACCTCGTCGGGTCCCAGCACAAAGTAGAGGCACACCGCCACCAGCAGGGCGCCGAAGGGAGAGACGTAGATGGTGATAAGGTCCATCCAGCCCCCCATGCCGGAGAGGGACTCCACAAACAATCCCGCGCCAAAGGTGACAACCCCCACCGTCAGCAGGGACAGCCGGCGGGACAGCCCCAGGGCGGAGTTGAGGGCCTCGCCGCAGGCCTCCAGCATGTTCATCAGGGATGTGATACCCGCAAACACCACCGACAGGAAGAAAAACACGGCGAACACACGCCCGCCGGGCATCTGTTCAAAGACCTGGGGCAGGGTGACGAACATCAGCGCAGGGCCGCTGGTGGGGTCAATGCCGAAGGCAAACACCGCCGGAATAATGGCAAACCCCGCCAGCAGGGCCGCCAGGGTATCCAGTACCGCGGTCATCCCGGCGTGGCGCAGAATGCTTTCGTTCTTTTCCATATAGCTGCCGTAGATCAGCATACCCGCTCCGTTGATGGACAGGGAGAAAAAGGCCTGGCCCATGGCCATCACCCAGGTCTCCGGCTCCAGCAGCCGGGACCAGTCGGGCTGGAGCAGGTAGCGGTAGCCCTCCGCCGCCCCGGGCAGGAAGGCCACCCGAATGGCAATCACCAGGAACAGGAGAAAGAAGGCGGGCATCATCACCTTGCTCAGCCGCTCAATGCCGCCGGCCACCCCCAGCACCAGGATCACCACCGTCACCACCACCGCCGCCAGGTGCCAGGGTATGGAGCCGAAGTCCACCGCCAGGGCGTTAAAGAAGCCCTGGGCGTCGCCGTTCAGGATGGAGCCGGTCACCGCCCCGGCGGTATACCGCAGCACCCAGCCCACCACCACCGAGTAGCCGATGGCGATGCCCAGCACCCCCAGCAGGGGGATCACGCCCAGCAGCTTGCCGCCCCGCTTGCCCTTCTGACGGAGCACATAGTCCAGAGACCCCATGGCCCCGGTGCCGGTAAGCCGACCCAGGGCAAATTCTCCGGTCAGCCCTACATAACTGAACAGGGCCACGAATAAAAAGTAGGGGACCAAAAACGCGCCGCCCCCGTATTGTCCAATCCGGTAGGGAAACAGCCAGATGTTCCCCATGCCCACAGCGGAGCCTACCGCCGCCAGCACAAAACCCAGGGAACTGGTAAATTTCCCGCCTGCCTTATCGTGATTCATCAGGTTCCTCCTCATTTCTGCGTACCATGTGGAGATGGTCCTCCCACCGGCCGTTGATCTTCAGGTAGTCTTTCGCCAGTCCCTCCTCTATCAATCCGGCCTTGGCCGCCGCCCGGCGGGAGGCCAGGTTCCGCGGCATAATGTTGGCCTCCACCCGGTGAAGCCTCAGCACCCGGAAAGCCCAGGCGGTGACCGCCTCAATGGCCTCGGTACCGTAGCCTCTGCCCCACAGGGTATGGTCTATTTTATAGGAGAGGAAACAGGACTGGAAGGCCCCCCGGACAATCTCATTGAGCCCCGCCAGGCCTACCACCTTCCCCGGATGACCGGGTTGGACCAGCAGGAAACGGAAACTGCGACCCGCCTCCGCCTGGGACAGATCCCAGGCCAGCCGCTCCCTCTGACCGTCCGCGGTAAAAAAGTCCTCCGGCTGCACCGGATCAAAGGGCGCAAAAGCCGCCCGGTTCCTGCGGTAAAAGGCGGCTGCTCTCTCCGCCAGGCCTGGCTCGGCCGCCAGGTAATACAGCCGCCGCGAGCGAAATACATAGCGCATCACACCGTTCTCTCCTCTCCTCCGCCCCCTTCGGGGCGTCGCGGTTTCGATTATAACACAGTTTTCCCGGCAGTACACCCCCTACTTCCAAAGTTAGACGAGATTAAGGGGTTGACAGGCCGGGAAGTTCGGGGATATACTGACCTGAGCAGGAAAATATTGTCCATTTTTGCGATTTTTTAGACTGATTGCTTGATGCCGGGGGAACCCGGCAAATTTTCGGCGAAAAAGGAAGAACAATCGTGGTAGAAGAGAGAAACAAAAACGCCGCCCCCCGGCGCGGGAAACCCTCCCCCCTGCTTTATGGTCTGCTGGCCCTGTGCATCCTTGCGGCAGTGGTTCTGGCCGTTTTCCTTGTCCCGCGCCTGTCCGGCTCTCCAGCTCCTTCCGCATCCGACACCCCGCCGCCGGCGGAGGATACCCAGCCGCCGGTGATCTCGGGCGTCAAGGATCTGACGGTCGCGGTGGGTGAGAGCCTGAGCTACCGCACCGGCGTCACCGTTACCGACAATGTGGACGAGACCGTGCGTCTCCAGGTGGACTCCAGCGGCGTCAACCTGTCCGAGCCCGGCGAGTATCAGGCTCTCTACTGGGCGGAGGACGCCGCCGGAAACCGGGCGGAGGTCCCTGTCACCGTCACCGTGGTGGCCGCCGTCACGGTGGATGACGCCGACACCGGCGCCACCGAGGACGTGGTGGAATCCGGAAACGTGGAGATCACCCAGGACGGGGTCAATGAGCTGGCCGATGAGATCCTGGCGGAGATCACCACCCCAGGCATGAGTCAGCGGGAAAAGGCGCTGGCCATTTACAACTACGTCCACAACCATATTAAATATGTAGGCACCTCCGACAAATCCAGCTGGCTGGTGGGCGCCTATGTGGGCTTCACCCGTGGCAGCGGCGATTGCTATAATTACTTCGCCTGCTCCAAGGCTCTGCTCACCCGGGCGGGCATCCCCAACGTGGACCTGACCCGGGTGGGCGGCAACTCCCGCCACTACTGGCAGCTGGTGGACGTGGGGAGCGGCTACTACCACTTCGACGCCTGCCCCCACCCCAACAGCTACCCCCTGTACTCCTTCCTCCTCACCGAGGAAGAGGTAAAGGCCTACACCAGACAGTGCAGCAGCATCCGCAAGAACTACTATGTGTACGACTACGACTCCTGTCCGGTGGAGGTGATCCAGGGCACCCCGCCGGTAACGCCTACCCCCGCGCCCACCGCCGCCCCCACTCCCTCGCCGGAACCCACCGCAACACCTACCCCGGCGCCGTCTGTCACTCCAACTCCTGAGCCCACGCCCACCGCGACAGCCACGCCGGAGGTCACCCCCGCCGCCTCTCCTGATGTCACCGTCACCCCCGGCGTGACGGAGAGCCCGGCGGTCAGTCCCTCTGCCGCTCCCTCGGCCAGTCCGGCCCCGGAGAGCAGCCCCAGCGCAGCGCCTACCCCCACGCCGCCGGCGGAGACCGGCGCCAATGAGACACCGGCCGCAACGCCGGAGAATCCGGAGGATACCGCAAGTGCAGCGTAATGTTTTGGAATATCTGGAGGCCACCGCTCCCCGTCTGCCCGACAAGATTGCCTTCAGCAACGGCACCGACTCCCTGACCTTCGGTCAGCTGTCCCGGGCCGCCCGGGGCATCGGCACCTGGCTGGCGGGCCAGGGCCTGAGCCACGAGCCGGTGGTAGTATTTATGGAAAAGCACCCCCGCTCGGTGGCCGCCTTCTTCGGGGTGGTCTATTCCGGGTGCTTCTATGTGCCCATCGACGAGGAGATGCCCGCCTACCGGGTGGAGCTGATCTTCCAGACCCTGAAGCCCCGGGCGGTGCTGTGCGACCAAAAGACCCGGGGCCAGGTGGAGGCCATGGGCTACCAGGGGATTCTGTGCGGCTACGAGACCGCGGCGGCATGTGAACCCGACGACGGTGCGCTGGCCCGGATCCGGGCCGCCCAGCTGGACACCGACCCGCTGTACATCGTCTTCACCTCCGGCTCCACCGGGGTACCAAAGGGCGTGGTGGCCTGCCACCGGTCGGTGATCGATTACATCGAGCAGCTCTCCGCCACCCTGGGCTTTTCCCAGGAGACGGTGTTCGGCAACCAGACCCCCCTGTACTTTGACGCCTGCCTGAAGGAGCTCTACCCCACCATCAAGTTCGGCGCCACCACCTACCTGATCCCCAAGGGTCTGTTCCTGTTTCCCATCAAGCTGGTGGACTACCTCAACGAGCACAGGATCAACACCGTGTGCTGGGTGGTGTCCGCCCTCACCATGATCTCCGGCTTCCGGGTGCTGGAGAAGCAGATACCCGAATATCTGCACACCATCGCCTTCGGCAGCGAGGTTTTCCCCATCCGGCAGTTCCAGCTGTGGCGGGCCGCCCTGCCCAACGCCAAATTCACCAACCTCTACGGCCCCACCGAGGCCACGGGCATGAGCTGCTTCTACCACGTGGACCGGGACTTTGAGGCCGACGAGGTCATCCCCATCGGACAGCCCTTCCCCAACACCGGCATCCTGCTGCTCACTGAGGACAACAGGGAGGCCGCCCCCGGGGAACTGGGAGAAATCTGCATCAAGGGCACCTGCCTCACCATGGGTTACTATCGGATGCCTGAAAAAACAGCGGAGTGCTTTGTGCAGAACCCCCTGAACGACGCCTATCCCGAGCTCATCTACCGCACCGGCGATCTGGGCCGGTACAACGAGCGGGGGGAGCTGGTGTTCGTCTCCCGAAAGGACTATCAGATCAAGCACATGGGGCACCGCATCGAGCTGCAGGAGATCGAGGTGGTGGCCGCCATGCATCCGGAGACGGCCCAGGCCTGCGCCATCTACGACAAGGAGAAGGACAAGATCCTGCTCTACTACACCGGCACGGCGGAAACCGCCGCCCTCACCGCCTTTTTAAAGGAAAAGCTGCCCCGGTACATGCTGCCCAATAAAATGGAGCGGCTGGAGCGGATGCCCCTGACCCCCAACGGCAAGGCGGACCGGAAGGCTTTGTCCGCAACTTAACATATAGCTGATAACTGAAAGAAGAAGAGGAGCGTATCAATTATGGAAGAACTGCTGGATATTCTGAAAGACCTTCACCCCGACGTGGACTTCGAGCACTGCGACACCCTGATTGACGACAAGATTCTGGACTCCATCGATATCGTGTCCCTGGTGGCCGAGATCAACGACGCCTTCGACGTGGCGGTGCCCGCCGAGGAGATCATACCAGAGAACTTCAACTCCGCCCAGGCCCTGTGGGCCATGATCCAGCGGCTGGACGAGGTGTAAGCCGGCCCCATGAGTTTTGCGTCCGCACAATTTCTGGCCTTTTTCGCGGTGCTCTTTGTCCTGTACTATCTCATCCCCAAGCGTCACCAGTGGAAGCTGCTGCTCATCGGCAGTCTGTTCTTCTACTACTTTGCCGGGTGGTACTGCCTCATCTACATCGGCGTGACCACCGTCACCACCTACCTGGCAGCCCGGAAGGTGGGGGATCTCCAGCGGGAGCAGGATGCATGGCTGAAAGAGCACCGGGCCGAGCTGGACAAGGACCAGCGCAAGGCCTACAAGGCCGCCGGCAAAAAGCTCCGCTGGCGGTGGACCCTGGCCTGCCTGCTGCTGAATTTCGGCATCCTGGCGGTAGTGAAGTACACCGACTTCGTGTTGAGCAACGTCAACGGCGTGCTCTCCGCCGCCGGGTCCGCCGCTCAGCTGCCCATGGCCGACCTGGTGCTGCCCATGGGCATCTCCTTTTACACCTTCCAGTCCATGGGCTACCTCATCGACGTGTACTGGGGCAAATATCCCCCGGAGCGCAGCCTGGGCAAATTCGCCCTGTTCGTCACCTTCTTCCCCCAGCTGATCCAGGGCCCCATCAGCCGCTTCGGCGACCTGAGCCAGACCCTGTATACCGAGCACAGCTGGGACTCCCAGCAGATCGCCATGGGCGGCATGCGGGTGGTGTGGGGCTTTGCCAAGAAGCTCATCGTGGCCGACCGGCTGGCCATTCCCCTGCGGGAACTGGTGTCCGCCCCGGAGGAGTACACCGGCGTGTACGTACTGGCGGTGATGTTCCTCTACGCCATACAGCTGTACGCCGACTTCACCGGCGGCATCGACATTACCATCGGCGTGTCCCAGATGCTGGGGGTCAAGGTCACGGAGAACTTTGAGCGGCCCTTCTTCTCCAAAAATATCGCGGAGTACTGGCGCCGGTGGCACATCACCATGGGCACCTGGTTCCGGGACTACGTATTTTATCCCCTGTCGGTGAGCAAAACCGTGCTCAAGCTCCACCAGAAGGCAAGGGCCAAGCTGGGCGAGCCGGGCAAGCGGGTGTCGGTCTACCTGTGCACCATGCTGCTGTGGTTCGTCACCGGCGTGTGGCACGGAGCCAGCTGGAACTTCATCGTCTGGGGCCTGCTCAACGGCGTGGTGATCCTGGTGTCCCAGGAGTGCGAGCCCCTGTACGCCAAATTCCACGAAAAATTCCCCGGCCTGAAAGGGAAATTCGGCTACCGCCTCTTTGAGGTGGGCCGTACCTTCGTGCTCATGAGCGCCATCCGGGTGCTGGACGTGTACCGGGACGTGCCCCTTACCTTCAGGCAGGTGGGCACCATCTTCACCTCCTTCAACCCCTCGGTGCTGTGGAACGGCTCCTTCCTGGAGCTGGGCATCACCGGGGCGGACTGGCTGGTGGCTGTCATGGGCGCCCTGGCCATGCTGGTGTGCTCCCTGCTGGGCCGGAAAGAGCCCATGCAGGAACAGCTGGTCCGCCGCAATCCCAATGTGGCCTGGGGCGGCTGCGTGGTGCTGGTGCTGTGCATGGTGATTTTCGGCATCTACGGCATCGGCTTTGACGCCACCCAGTTCATTTACAACCAATTCTGAGGAGGCCGAAGATGAAAAAGAAACGGATTTTCACCGGCGTCCTCTGGTGCGTCATTCTGGCGGTGGCCCTGTGGCTGCTCAACGCCCTGTTTATGCCAAAGTACATGAGCGAGATCCCCGAAGGGGCCCTCATCGCCGAATATTACAAGGAGACCGCCGACCACGACGTGGTATTTATCGGGGACTGCGAGGTGTACGAGAACTTCTCCCCCGATACCCTGTGGCAGGAGTACGGCATCACCAGCTACATCCGGGGCTCCGCCCAACAGCTCATCTGGCAGTCCTACTACCTGATGGAGGAGACCCTGCAATACGAGACCCCCAAGGTGATCGTCTTTAACGTGCTGAGTATGCAGTACGGCGAGCCCCAGAGCGAAGCCTACAACCGGCTGAACCTGGACGGCATGCGCCTCTCCCCACAGAAGCTGGCGGCGGTGGATGCCTCCATGACCGAGGATGAGAGCATGCTCTCCTACTTCTTCCCCCTGCTGCGCTACCACGCCCGCTGGAACGAGCTAAAAGCGGAGGATGTGCAGTACCTGTTCCACCGGGATCCGGTGTCCGACAGCGGCTATCTGATGAACGTGGAGGTCCGCCCGGCGGAGAACGTGCCCGAGGGCAAGCCCCTGGCTGACTACCAGTTCGCCGATATCTGCTACGAATATCTGGACAGGATGGTGGAGCTGTGCGAGGCCCACGGGGTGGAGCTGGTGCTGGTGAAGGCCCCCAGCCTGTACCCCTACTGGTACGACGAGTGGGAGGAGCAGATGGAGGACTACGCCGCCGCCCACGACCTCCAGTACGTCAACTGTCTGGAGATCATCGACGAGGCGGGGCTGGATTTCAATACCGACACCTACGACCACGGCCTGCACCTGAACCTGTACGGGGCGGAAAAGCTGTCCCACTGGTTCGGCGCCTGGCTCACCGAACACTGTCCCCAGGTGGAGGACCGCCGAGGGCAGGAGCCCTATGAGACAATCTGGACGGAAAAAAGCGAGGCCTACGCCCAGCGTCAGGTCGAGCTGGAGGCGGCGTGGACCGCCGAACAAAAGGAGGATACCGCACAATGAACAAGAAACTGCTTGCGCTGGCCCTGGCTCTGGGCCTCTCTCTGTCCCTCACCGCCTGCGGCGGCGGCAATGACGCCCCCGCCGGCAGCGAGAACACCACTCCCCAGGAGAGCGCTCAGGCCGGCGGCGGGAATACCGCCGACACCTTTGTCTTTGCCACCGCCGACGGTGTGGAGGTGGCGGTAAACGAGGACATGGCCGACGTGCTGGCCGCCCTGGGCCAGGAGCAGAGCTACTTCGAGGCTGAGTCCTGCGCCTTTGAGGGCCTGGACAAGACCTACACCTATCCCGGCTTCGTGAT
The DNA here is from genome assembly GCA_019119335.1 of Candidatus Flavonifractor merdavium. Lineage (GTDB taxonomy): Bacteria > Bacillota > Clostridia > Oscillospirales > Oscillospiraceae > Flavonifractor > Flavonifractor merdavium. The sequence goes on along the minus strand of DWXF01000011.1, from coordinate 8,434 downwards.
CACCACCCGGCCCGACGGCGACAAGGACTACGTCAACTCCATCCGCCTCACCGACGACACCGTGTCCACCGGTGAAGGCGTGTACATCGGCAGCAGCGAAAGCGACGTCACCACCGCCTACGGCGAGAGCGGCAGCGACACCGAGGGGATGCTGAGCTACACCGCCGGGGACGTGGCCCTCAACTTCATCCTGGAGGACGGCGTGGTCACCTCCATCGAGTACCTGCCCGCGTAAAGCGGGGTTGACCTGCCCGCCGGTTTTTTGTACAATAGGAATACAACAAAAGGAGCCGTCCATTCGTGGGCGGCTCCGCCATTGCCAAGGGAGAATGGATAGATATATGCTGAACCGAGAGGAAGAACTGCGCTTCTGTAAGGCCCGCCGGGCGGCCATCGAGCTGGAATTTCAGAACCTGAACCGGGAGCAGCGCCAGGCGGTGCTGGCCACCGAGGGGCCGCTGCTGCTGCTGGCCGGAGCGGGCAGCGGCAAGACCACCGTGCTCATCCACCGCATCGCCAATCTGATGAAGTACGGCCGGGGCTCTGACTGCGACCAGGCCCCCGACTGGGTGACGGCCGCCGACCTGGCCTTTCTGGAGGACTACGTGTGCCACCCCGACCCGGCCAGGAAGTCCCAGCAGGAGCGGCTGTGCGCCATGGACCCGGCGGTGCCCTGGTCCATCATCGCCATCACCTTCACCAACAAGGCCGCCGGAGAGCTGAAAGAGCGCCTGGAGCGGATGCTGGGCCCAGCCGCCAACGACGTCTGGGCCTCCACCTTCCACTCCGCCTGCGTGCGGATGCTGCGGCGGGATATCGACCGGCTGGGCTTTGACCGCTCCTTCACCATCTATGACACCGCCGACTCCGAGCGGGTGATCAAGGACATCGTGAAGGACTTCAACCTGGACGACAAGACCTTCTCCGCCCGCTCGGTACTGGGCTATATCTCCCGGGCCAAGGACGCCATGCAATCCGGGGCGGACTATCTGGCTCAGTGCGAGAAGTCCGGGGACTTCCGGCTGGTGAAGATCGCCAAGATCTATGTGGAGTACGAGCGGCGGCTGAAAGAGGCCAACGCCCTGGATTTTGACGACATCATCCTGGACACAGTGCGGCTGCTCCAGCAGTTCGAGGATGTGCGCAGCTACTATCAGCGAAAGTTCCGCTATGTGCTCATCGACGAGTACCAGGACACCAACAACCTGCAATATCTGCTGGCCTCCACTCTGGCGGGAGGCTATGAGAATATCTGCGTGGTGGGCGACGACGACCAGTCCATCTACCGTTTCCGGGGGGCCACCATTGAGAACATCCTCTCCTTTGAGAGCCAGTACAAGGGAGCCCGGGTGATCCGGCTGGAGCAGAATTACCGCTCCACCAAGAACATCCTGGAGGCCTCCAACGCGGTCATCCGCAACAACGAGGGCCGCAAGGGCAAGGAGCTGTGGACCGAGCACGACGCCGGGGACAAGGTGCAGTGCTACACCGCCATGAACGAGCACGAGGAGGCCCAGTACGTGGCCGCCCAGATCCTGGCGGACTACTCCGCCGGGCGGAGCTGGAAGGACCACGCGGTGCTCTACCGGATGAACGCCCAGTCCAACCAGATCGAGCAGGCCTTCAAGCGCAACGGTGTACCCTACCGCATCATCGGCGGCATCCGGTTCTTTGACCGGGCGGAGGTCAAGGATATGCTGGCCTACCTGTGCGTGGTCAACAATCCCCGGGACGACCTGCGGCTGAGCCGGATCATCAACAATCCCCCCCGGGGCATCGGGGCCTCCACCATTGACCGGGCCCAGAACATCGCCCAGCAGGAGGGGCTGTCCCTGTGGGATGTGGTGCGCCAGCCCCAGAAGTGGCCGGAGCTCCAGAAGGCCGCCCCCAAGCTAGGCCAGTTTGCCGAGCTGATCGCAGACCTGCAGCGGCTGGCGGCGGAGCTCTCCCTCCCCGACTTCTACGAGGAGGTGATCCAGCGCACCGGCTACGCCGTCATGCTGGAGCAGAAGCGTACCATCGAGGACCGCACCCGGCTGGAAAACGTGCGAGAGGTGCTCTCCTCCATCCAGAACTATCTGGACAACACGCTGGAGGAACCCTCCCTGGCGGGCTTTTTGGACGAGATCGCCCTGTACACCGACATTGACAGCCACGATGCCAGCGAGGACTGCGTGGTGATGATGACCATGCACTCCGCCAAGGGCCTGGAGTTTCCGGTGGTCTTTGTGGTGGGTGTGGAAGAGGGTATCTTCCCCGGCATCCGGGCCATCGGAGAGCCGGCGGAGATGGAGGAGGAGCGGCGGCTGTGCTACGTGGCCATGACCCGGGCCAAGGAGAAGCTGCACATGACCTGCGCCTCCCAGCGGATGCTCTTTGGCCGCACCAACTCCAACCGGCCCTCCCGCTTCCTGGGCGAGATCCCGCCGGAGTATGTGGAAAAATCCGGCCGTCTGCCCTACTCGGAGCGGCAGAATGAGGAGCGGCCCCAGAAGGCCCCTCGTCCCCGCCGCACCTTCGAGCGGGGGTTCTCCATGGGCACCTCCTCCTACGGCTCAGGCGCCTCCTCTGCCCCCGCCCCCGACTGGAAGAGCCCCAAGGCTGGCTCCGCCGCCCCCGCCGCCGGTCCCGACTTCCGGGCGGGAGATTCGGTGGTCCATAAGGCCTTCGGTAAGGGGCTCATCACCAAGCTCACCCCCATGGGGGGCGACGCGCTGGTGGAGATCGCCTTCGACAGCGTGGGCACCAAGAAGCTGATGCTGAAGTCCGCCGCCCAGTATATGAAAAAGGGCGAATAAAAAGGGGACGGGCAAAGCCCGTCCCTATAAAAGCTCGGTAAACGATTTGATATACCGGTGACAGAAGGCGCGCATCTCCTCCTCATAGTGGGCGTAGAAGGGGTCGTACACCCCTACTACCGTCAGTCCCACCTCCTTGGCGGTGCGGCACACGCCGGGGGAATCCTCATACAGGGTACAGGCCGCCCCCTGTTCCCCCAGCCGCTCCAGGGCCAGGGTAAAGGCCCGGGGGTCCCGCTTTTCCACACCCAGCTTCTGGACGTAGATCACCTGACAAAAATAGTCCGTCAGGCCCAGCCGGTCCATGGCTGTTTGGCAGAACTCGGGCACGCAGGCGGTGAGGAGGGCCATCCGCTCTCCCTCCGCCCGGCACTTGTCCAGATAGGCTTTGGCCCCCGGCTTCAGGGGCACCTGACTGGCGTAGGCCGCCCGGCCCAGCTCGGTCCACTCGGCCATGATCGCCTCCGGGTCCTCGCTGAGGTGGTAATAGTCCTTGGTATACTGGGCGGCAATGGGGAAAATGGAGTGGCCCACCGTCTCGCTGTACTCCTGGGTGGCCTTCAGCCCCCGGCGCTCCAGGAAGGTGTTGTCCACCTTCACCCACACCCCGTTGGAATCCACCAGCGTGCCGTCAAAATCAAACAGTTTCACAGATAAAACCTCCATGGAAAATGGACCGCCTCTTCCGCATAGTCGATGCCGATACGCGTCCCGGTATGAAAGGCAGGCTGGGGGGAGCCGTCGTCCGCAAGGAACAGCTCCTCCCCCGTCAGGTCCAGACCGTTTTGGGCCCGGGTCAGGCCCAGGGCCATGCACACCTTCCCCGGCCCGTCCAAAAAATGCTTTTTTTGATAGGAGGTGAGCTGTTCCGGCTCCTTCCCAAACCTGCGGCGGGCCATCTCGGCCGTCCCCTCCACGGGGACCAGCCCCCGCAGGAGCACCGCGCTGGGCTCTCCCTCCGGTTCGGTGACAAAGTTGAGGCAGTGATAGATTCCGTAGATCAGGTAGATGTAGGCGGTACCGGGCGGAGCGAACAGGGTCTCCGTCCGGGCGGTGCGCCGGTAGCCATAGGCGTGGCAGGCCTTGTCCATCCGCCCCACATAGGCCTCGGTCTCGGTAATGCGCCCGGACAGGGTCATGCCGTCCACCCTGCGCACCAGCACCTTCCCCAGCAGGTCCCGGGCCACCGCCACGGTGTCCCGGTCAAAGAACTCCCGACCCAGCTTTTCCACGGTTCCATCCCCCTTTCAGCGAATCTCATCCTATCTTACCATAGCTAAAGGAGAGGTACAACCATGAGCCAACAAAAAGAAAAATCCGGCCTGGCCAAGTTTGCCACCCCACTGATCATTCTGGCCACCATCATCTGGGGCAGTTCCTTCGTGGTGATGAAAACAAGTGTGGACGTGCTGCCCACCTTCTGGCTGCTGGCCATCCGGTTCAGCGCCTCGGCCATTGTACTGGCCATCGTATTCCTGCCCCGATGGAAGGTGTGCGACAAGCAGTATCTCATCGGCGGCACCGTCATGGGCTTCTGCCTGTTTCTGGCCTACACCTTCCAGACCTATGGCCTGGAGCGCACCACCCCGGGCAAAAACGCCTTCTTTACCGCGGTCTACTGCGTCATCGTCCCCTTCCTGTACTGGCTGATCGCCAAGCGCCGCCCTGATAAGTTCAATGTGCTGGCCGCCTTCCTGTGTATCGGCGGCATCGCCCTGGTATCGGTGACCGGGAGCAACGCCTCCGCCTTCAACTTCGGCGACGTGCTCACCCTTATCGGCGGCTTCTTCTTTGCCTGCCACATTGTGGCCGTGTCCAAGTACTCCGATGGGCGGGATATCTTTATCCTGACCACCCTGCAGTTTGCCTCCTTCGCCATCTTCTCCTGGCTTGGGGTACTCTTCACACGGACCACCGTATCCCCGGCGGTCTTTAATCAGGACCTGATCTTCGGCCTGATTTACCTGGTGATCTTCTCCTCCTGCGGCGCCCTGCTGTTCCAGAACATCGGCCAAAAATACACCGCGCCCGCCACCGCCGCCGTGCTGCTGTCCCTGGAGGCCCCCTTCGGCGTGCTCTTCTCCATCCTGCTCACCGACGAGCGGCCCACCGCCCTCATGTTCCTGGGCTTCGCCCTCATCTTCCTGGCGGTGGTGTGCTCCGAAACCAAGTTTTCTTTCCTGCGAAAAAAGGGTTGACAAAGTCCGCCCACGTGATTATAATGCATTACAACAGTTCCATAAAGTAAACCTGTGAGGAAGAGAAGTAGCCGACTATCTCCGATGCAAAGAGAGTCCTGGGTGGTGGGATCAGGGCGTGAAGAGACCGGTGAATGGACTTCCGAGGGCGGCTTGAACGGGCAACCAAGTAGATGCCGACGGGATCCCACCCGTTATCCATCGGGCACGCATGATGGTGCGTGAAGCGAGCGGACGTCATACGACGTCAATTTGGGTGGTATCGCAGAAGTGTTTCAACGCTTTTGTCCCATACATGGGGCAAAAGCGTTTTTTTATCTTCTGCACCATCTGCCATCCAAATTCATTTTATGGAGGAACCTATCATGAAAAAGCTGAACAACATCCTGTCTCTCACCGCCGCCGCCGCGCTGACCCTGTCCCTCTCCGCCTGCTCCGGCGGCACCCAGGGCAATGCCGAAACCCCCGCCGGCAGCTCCAACACGCCTTCCGCCACCGGCGACGGATACAGAGTAGCTGTGGTGCGGCAGTTGGACCACGCCTCTATGAACGAGATCCGGGACGCCATTACCGCGGAGCTGGACGCCAAGGCCGCCGAGCTGGGCATCAGCATCACCTATCAGGACTTCAACGGCAACAACGACCCCTCTACCCTGTCTCAGATCGGCGCCCAGATCATTGCCGACGACTATGACGCCATCATCCCCATCGGCACCACCGCCGCCCAGCAGATGGTGGCCGCCGCCCAGGAGACCGAGACCCCTGTGATTTACGGCACCGTCAGCTATCCCGAGGCGGCCGGACTCACCGGTATCTCCTATGTCACCGGCACCAGTGATGCCCTGGACACCGAATTTCTGCTGGACATGATGCTGGCCCAGAACCCCGACGTGGAGACCGTGGGCCTGCTCTACTCCACCTCCGAAGTCAACAGCGGCCCTGCCATTGAAGCCGCCAAGGCCTACCTGGACGGGAAGGGTATTCCCTATATCGACAAGACCGGCAACACCACCGACGAGATCGTGGCCGCTGTCAACTCCATGCTGGACCAGGTGGACGCGGTGTTCACCCCCACCGACAACGTGGTCATGAACGCTGAGCTGGCCATCGCCCCCACGCTGGCTGAGGCGGGCATCCCCCACTACGCCGGAGCCGACTCCTTCGTGCGCAACGGCGCCTTCGCCACCTGCGGCGTCAACTACACCGACCTGGGCACCAAGACCGCTGATCTGGCCCTGGAGGTGCTCCAGACCGGCGAAGTCCCTGAGTTCGTCACCGTAGCCGGCGACATCATCACCGTCAACACCGAGACCGCCGCCGCCCTTGGCGTGGACTATGCCGTGTTCAACGACATGGGCTCCAGCCTGGTGGAGGTCCAGACCACCCAGGAGTAACAGGATTCCGGCCGAAAGCCCCCGCCCCTCCGGCGGGGGCTGCGCCGCGTGAAAGGAGCGCTTTTCCATGCTCACCATTGTCCAGACCGCCCTGGAGGCAGGTTTCCTCTATGCCCCCATTGCCCTGGCCCTCTTTCTGAGCTTTTCCATTCTAAATATCGCCGATATGACCACCGACGGCGCCTTCGTACTGGGCGGCGCGGTGTCCGCTGTCTGCTGCGTGTTTGGCCACCCCATTCTGGCCCTTCCCGCCGCCATGCTGGCTACCGCCGCCGCCGGTTTCATCACCGCCTTCCTCCAGACCAAACTGGGGGTCCCCTCCATCCTGGCGGGCATTGTTACCAACATCGGCCTGTACAGCATCAATCTGATGGTCATGGGCACCAGCAACCTGTCCCTGTTCCAGAAAACCACCATTTACACCATGGCCAAGGACTCCGGCTTCGCCGGAAGCTGGTACAAGCTGGCGGTCACCGGCATCGTGGTTGCCCTCATCTGCGTGCTGCTGGTACTCTTCCTGGGTACCCGTCTGGGCCTGTCCATCCGGGCTACCGGCGACAACGCCGATATGGTGCGGGCCTCCTCCATCAACCCCACCTTTACCATCACCGTGGGGCTGTGTCTGGCCAACGCCATGACCGGCCTCTCCGGCGCCATGGTGGCCCAGTACAACACCTTCGCCGACGTCAACAGCGGCACCGGCATGGTGGTGCTGGCCCTGGCCGCCCTGGTCATCGGCGAAACACTTATTGGCAAGGGCTCCATGGTACGCCGGGTGGTGGGCGTCCTGGCCGGCAGCATCATCTACCGCTTTATCTACGCCGCCGCCCTCCGGGCCAACGTCCCCGCCGACTATATGAAGCTGGTCTCCGCCATCATCGTGGGCCTGGCCATCGCCGCCCCCACCCTGAAAAAGTGGTGGAACTTCCAGCGGCAGAAGCGGGCCGCCCTGGCCCAGTCCAGAAAGGAGGCGGACTGACATGCTGGAGCTGCGCAACATCTCCAAAACCTTCAATCCCGGCACCGTTAACGAGAAAAAGGCGCTGAACGGCCTGAGCGTCACGCTGGAGGACGGAGATTTCGTCACCATCGTGGGTTCCAACGGCGCGGGCAAGTCCACTCTGTTCAACGCCGTGGCAGGGGATTTTTACCCCGACCAGGGCTCCATCCGGCTGGACGGCCGCAACATCACCTATCTGCCCGCCTACCGCCGCAGCCGCCAGATCGGCCGGCTGTTCCAGGACCCCATGCGGGGCACCGCCCCCCACATGACCATTGAGGAAAACCTGGCCTTGGCCTATCTCCGCACCGCCAAGCACCAGAGGGCCTTTTTCAGCCGGGTGTCCAGGGCGGACAAGGAATTCTTCCGCGCACAGCTGGCCAGACTGGATATGGGTCTGGAGGACCGGATGCGTCAGCCGGTGGGGCTGCTCTCCGGCGGCCAGCGGCAGGCCCTTACCCTGCTCATGTCCACCATGGTCCCCCCCAAGCTGCTGCTGCTGGATGAGCACACCGCCGCCCTGGACCCCGGCACAGCGGAAAAAGTGCTCTCCCTCACCAAGGAAATCGTGTCCCGGGAGCATCTGACATGTATGATGATCACCCACAACATGAAAAATGCTCTGGAACTGGGCAACCGCACCTTTATGATGGACTCCGGACGGATCGTGCTGGACCTGAAGGGTGAGGAGCGGAAGGGCCTGACCGTGGAGGACCTGCTGGAGCGCTTCCGGACGGGCGCCGGAAAAGCCCTGGACAACGACCGTATCCTGCTCTCCAACGATTGACTGATCTTCTGTGCCCGCCGTTTTATTGGCGGGCACAGAATTTTTCTCTTTGATGGAAAAAAGCATTGACATTCCACCCACAATATGCTATTATATCCTGGCTGACATCGTTCAGGTCAGTACCCATGCGGGTGTAGTTCAATGGTAGAATCCCAGCCTTCCAAGCTGGTCGCGTGGGTTCGATTCCCATCACCCGCTCCATACGCGCCTGTAGCTCAGGTGGATAGAGCAACTGCCTTCTAAGCAGTGGGTCAGGG
>DWXF01000036.1 GCA_019119335.1 Candidatus Flavonifractor merdavium | reverse complement strand
CGGCCTGCTCAGCAGTCAGGGTGCCGGTGGGGTTGAACTTGCCGGCGCCGTCGCCATTGATAATGCCCATGCTGGTGCAGTACTCAATGTACTTCTCGGACCAGATGCCCTTGATGTCGGAGTAGGTGGGGTTCACCTTGGTGCCGACAACGGGCTCGACACCGCCGTTCATCACGTAGGAAACGACCTTGGCCATCTCCTCACGGGTCAGGGTGTCATTGGGAGCGAAATAGCTGCCGTCGTCCTTGCCGCTGATGACGTTCAGAGCCACCATGACTTCGACAGCCTCTTTGTTCTGGATCTCACTGGAATCGGTGAAATCCTTGGTCGCCGCGCCGGCGCTCACTACCATCATGCTCATCAGCATGAGAGCAGCCAGAGCCAGACTCAGCGTCCGCTTGAGGTTTCTCATCGGAAATTCCTCCTTCTTAAAATTTGCCCATAAAGAGGAGAGGAGACCTCCCCTTCATGAACTTACATGCATACTATACACGACCATCCCCCAACCGTCAAGCGTTTGGAGGCCTTTGTAATGAAAGCGTAATATTACGCCCCCCGCTTCTCCGTATCCTTGCCTGCGTTCCCATATGGTGCCGTTTTTTCGCATGATCCTATGGTTTTAGACGCTATTTGGGGTATTTTGTTCCAACCCTTTTGTTACAGAGGCTCTCCGTTGCACGCCGGCGTACACCATATATAATATAAGGTAGAAAAAAAGCGGCGCATGGCGCTTTTTATAGTTGACAAAATTTATCCAGTTTGGTATAGTGTGCTTGTAAGATATGTACGAAAGGAGCGGTCCCTCTGCTGATCACTCGGGAAACAGATTACGCCCTGCGGATTCTCCGGGCGCTTTTGGACGGACAGCTCCACCCCATCGGGGAGATCACCCAAAGCCAGCTGGTTCCCCAGGCCTTTGCCTACAAGATTCTGAAGAAGCTGGCCAAAGCCGGACTGGTGGAGATCCTGCGGGGAGCCTGCGGCGGTTACCGCCTGACGGCCGACCTGGACCGGACCACCCTGTACGACCTGATGGAGGCCATGGAGGAGGGCAGCGAGGTGAGCGCCTGCATGGACCCCCAGTACCCCTGTCCCTGGCGGGCGGCCCACGGCGGCTGCTCCATTCACTGCCGTCTGGCAGAGATCCAGCGCAAGCTGGACCAGGAGCTGTGCGCCCACACCCTGGGTCAGCTTTTGCTGCCCCCCTGACCGGGCCGCCTTTTCTTTTACCGTTAAAGTGGGTAATTTTTGTCTAGTATAAAGCAAGGAGGTAACGTCATGCTGTTCCAAACCACACCGGCCCACGAGGAGCTGCGGGCCAAGATCCGCGCGTTTGCGGAGGAAGAGGTCAAGCCTATCGCCTTCCAGCTGGACCAGGACAACGCCTTCCCCGACGAGGCCATCAAGAAACTGGGCGAGCTGGGGCTGATGGGGATTCCCTATCCCAAGGAGTACGGCGGCGCCGGCCTGGACGTGCTGAGCTACGCCATCGCCGTGGAGGAGCTGTCCCGGGTGGACGGCGGCACCGGCGTCATTCTGTCGGCCCACGTATCCCTGGGCTCCTGGCCCATCTTCGCCTACGGCACTGAGGAGCAGAAGCAGAAGTATCTGGTACCTCTGGCCAAGGGCGAGAAGATCGGCGCCTTCGGTCTGACCGAGCCCAACGCCGGCTCCGACGCCGGCGGCACCGAGACCACCGCCGTGCTGAAGGGGGACCACTACGTCCTCAACGGCGGCAAGATCTTCATCACCAACGCCCCCAAGGCGGACACCTATGTGGTCTTTGCGGTTACCACTCCCGACATCGGCACCAGAGGGATTTCCGCCTTCATCGTGGAGAAGGGCTGGAAGGGCTTCTCCTTCGGCGACCACTACGACAAGATGGGTATTCGCTCCTCCTCCACCGCCGAGCTGATCTTCGACAACGTGATGGTGCCCAAGGAGAATCTGCTGGGCAAGGAGGGCGAGGGCTTCAAGATCGCCATGGCCACCCTGGACGGCGGCCGCATCGGCATCGCCTCCCAGGCTCTGGGTATCGCCCAGGGGGCCTATGAGAACGCTCTGGAGTACGCCAAGGAGCGCATCCAGTTCGGCAAGCCCATCGGCTTCCAGCAGACCATCTCCTTCAAGCTGGCCGACATGGCCACCAAGCTGCGCTGCGCCCGGATGCTCATTTACTCCGCCGCCGAGCTGAAGGAGGCCCATGTCCCCTACGGCATGGAGTCCGCCATGGCCAAGATGTACGCCTCCGACATTGCCCTGGAGGTCACCAACGACGCCCTGCAGATCTTCGGCGGCGCCGGCTTCATGAAGGGCATGGAGGTGGAGCGGGCCTACCGGGACGCCAAAATCACCACCATCTACGAGGGCACCAACGAGATTCAGCGGGTGGTTATCTCCTCCCACCTGCTGGGCAAGCCCCCCAAGAGCGAGGGCGGCTCGGCCAGCCGGGCCAAGAAGCCCGCCCCCGTCACCGGCATCCGCAAGGGCAAGATCCTGCGGGACGGCACCCCCGCCGAGCAGGTGGCCGCCCTGGTGGAGCTGCTGGAAAAGGACGGCCACGACTTCTCCGTGGGCATCCCCATGGACACCCCCATTGCCCAGGCCGAGCGCGTGGTGTCCGCCGGCAAGGGCATCGGCGACAAGAAAAATATGAAGCTGATTGAGGACCTGGCCAAGGCCGCCGGCGCCGCGGTAGGCTCCTCCCGTCCGGTGGCCGAGACCCTGAAGTACGTTCCCCTCAACCGCTATGTGGGTATGTCCGGCCAGAAATTCACCGGCAATCTGTACATCGCCTGCGGCATCTCTGGCGCCGTGCAGCACCTGAAGGGCATCAAGGACGCCTCCACCATCGTGGCTATCAACAAGAACGGCGGCGCTCCCATCTTCAAGAACTGCGACTACGGCATCGTGGGCGACGTGAACGAGATCCTGCCCCTGCTCACCGCCGCCCTGGACCGGGGCGAGAAGCAGCCCGCGCCGCCCATGGTCAAGATGAAGCGGCCCCGTCCGCCCAAGCCCGAGCCCATCGGCAAGCACTACGTCTGCGGCGGCTGCGGCTACGAGTACATCCCCGAGGTGGGCGACCCCGACAGCGAAATCGCCCCGGGCACCCTGTTTGAAAAGCTGCCTGAGGATTGGGTCTGCCCCGAGTGCGCCGAGGGCAAGGACCAGTTCATCCAGGCCTAACGTGAGATAGAAGGAGGATTGCACCATGCATTGCGTCAGAACCGTCACCGACAACCTCTACTGGGTGGGCGCCAACGACCACCGGCTCACTCTGTTTGAGAATATCCACCCCATCCCCAGGGGGGTCAGCTACAACGCCTACCTGCTGCTGGACGAGAAGTCCGTCCTGTTCGACACGGTGGACTGGTCCGCCTGCCGCCAGTTGCTGGAGAATATCCAGTACCTCCTGAACGGGAAGCCCCTGGACTACCTGGTCATCAACCACATGGAGCCCGACCACGGCGCCTCCATCGAGGAGATCCTGCTCCGCTACCCCAAGGTGAAGGTCATCTCCACCGAAAAGGCCTTCATGCTCATGCGGCAGTTCGGCTTCCACGTGGACGGCCATGAGTGCATCGAAGTGGCCGAGGGCGACACCTTCTCCTTCGGCAAGCACAACGTCACCTTCGTGGGCGCCCCCATGGTCCACTGGCCGGAGGCCATGGTGACCTTCGACACCACCAACGGCGTCCTGTTCTCCGCCGACGCCTTCGGTTCCTTCATCGCCCTAGACGGCAAGCTGTTTGCCGACGAGGTGAACTTCGACCGGGACTGGATCGACGAGGCCCGCCGCTACCTCACCAACATCGTGGGCAAGTACGGCCCCCACATCCAGCTGCTGCTGAAGAAGGCCGGAGGGATTCTGGACCAGATCAAGTTCATCTGCCCCCTCCACGGGCCCGTATGGCGGAAGGACCTGGGCTACTTTGTGGACAAGTACGACAAGTGGAGCCGGTATGAGCCGGAGGTGAAGGGCGTCATGATCGCCTACGCCTCCATGTACGGCAACACTGAGGCCGCCGCCCAGGCGCTGGCCGCCAAGCTCTGTGAGCGGGGCATCACCGACGTGGCTCTGTACGACGTGTCCAACACCCACGTCTCCTACCTCATCGCCGAGAGCTTCAAGTACAGCCACATTGTCCTGGCCAGCGTCACCTACAACCTGGGCATCTACCCGGTGATGAAGAACTATCTGGAGGACATGAAGGCCCTCAACCTCCAGAACCGCACCTTCGCCATCATCGAAAACGGCTCCTGGGCCTGCAAGTCCGGCGACCTGATGGAGCGGTTTATCAACGACGAGATGAAGAACATGACTGTGCTCAACGAGCGGCTCTCCCTGGCCTCCTCCCTTCAGGAGGACAAGGCCGTGGAGCTGGACGCTCTGGCAGACGCCATCGCCGAGTCCGTCCGGGCCTGAATGGAAACATACCTATAATAAACGGGGCGCGCCTTGCGGCGCGCCCCGTTTTCTGTCTTTGAGCCGTTTCCCGGCGTTACCGCAGGGTATACTGATACTCCGTGTCCCCCAGCTCCAGGGTCACCACAATGGATTTCCCGGAGGTGTCTACCTCGGCGGGGCACTCCACAATGCCGTGGGCCTTGCAGGTTTCCAGGGGGGTGGCGGCCACATAGTTGCTGGCCCAGTTGAAGCTGTTGTCTCCGCTGTTGACCACGGTAAAGCCGCTGTAAGGATATTTCCCGTCGTAGAGCACCGAGGTCTGGAACAGCTCGTCAATGCGGATGTCCCGCTGCATGGTGTTCTTCACGTCGGCCTCCACGTGGACGTATACCTTCCCGCTCTCCGCGCTGTAACTGCTGTACACGCCGCTGGTGTTGGGCGGCAGCACCTCGTAGGTCAGCTCTACATTGGTGAGGGTGAACTCATAGTCGCTGGTGGTGATCATGTCGCCGATGGCGATGGTCTGGGCGTCGGTCTCTTCCTCTCCGGCAGTCTCTCCGCTGCCCTCGCCGCCCTGGGCCTGGCCGGAGGTAAGGCCGCTGGTGAGGGTGTACCGGTTATCCACCTCCACGGTGCTGGTGCCGTCGCTGCTCCACACGGTGGTGGGAGCGGACAGGTCGTTGTTGAAACCGATGGTAAAGGTGGCGGTCTCGAACATGCCGGCCAGCTTTTCCGGAATATTGACATAGATCACATAGTCCAGGTCGGTGTAGGCGTCAATTTCAAAGGACTTGCTGCGCAGGAAGTTCATCCGCACGTCATAGCCGTCCACCACATAGGTGTCGTTCACCGTGGCGGTGAGGGCAAAGGCGCTGTCCGAGATGGGCCCGGTGGCCTTGTTCTCGAAGTGCCCCCTCAGCATCAGCAGTTTGTAGCCCTCCTCCACATAGAGAGAGGTGGAGGAGTACTCGCTGGTATCGTAGGAAAACTCGTCCGCCAGCTCCAGCGCGTCAAAGGTCATGCGGAAGCTGTCGTTGTCGATGCTGCCGCCGATCTCCAGGCTCTCGGCAGCAGGCGCCTGACTTTCCGGCGGGAGGGAGGCGCTCTCCTGCACGGCGTCCGGGGTGGCGCTGGAGGGAACGTCGCCCGTTCCGGCACTGGTTCCGCCGCAGGCGCACAGCCCCAGGCACAGCGCGCCCGCCAGGGCAAGGGACAATACCTGTTTCATATTCTCTTTCTCTCCTTCCTGTGCTGTGGCTGACTCAGGCGGTCAGCCCGCTGGTGAGGGAATACAGGTTATCCACCTCCACAGTGCTGGTGCCGTCGCTGTTCCACACGGTGGTGGGGGCGGACAGATCGTTGTTGAAGCCGATGGTAAAGGTGACGGTCTCAAACATACCGGCCAGCTTCTCCGGGATGTTGATGTACAGCACATAGTCCAGATCGGTATAGGGATCAATCTCGAAATTCTTGTCCCGGATAAAGTTGAGGCGCACGTCGTAGCCGTCCACCACATAGGTGTCGTTTACTGTGGCGGTGAAAGCAAAGGCGGTGTCCGAGATGGTGGTGGTGCCCTTGTTCTCCATGTGGCCTTTCACCACCAGCAGCTTGTAGCCCTCCTCCACATAGAGGGAGGTGGAGGAATACTCGCTGGTATCATAAGAAAACTCGTCCAGCAGTTCCACAGAGGTAAAGCTCATCACGAAATTATCGTTGTCAATGCTGCCGCCCACCTGGACCTCCTGGGCCTCCGGCTCAGCCTCAGGCGTGGGGCTGGGGGTGGGGGTAGTCTCCTCCACCACCTCAGGGGAGGCGCCGGCGGGCGTGTTTTCATCCGCCCCGCCTGACTCTCCGCCGCCTCCGCAGGCACACAGTCCCAGACACAGCACGCCTGCCAGCACAAAGGGCCATACTTTTCTCATCATCATGCTCTCCTTCCTTTAATGGACAGCCCCTGCCAAGGCATACACAGGCAGGCGGCCGCCGTGGTTTCTTCCAGTATAGCCCCCCGAACTGGAAAAACAATATCTGGGCTGCATAGTGTTTTATGGTCTCAGCCCGACCTCACAGCCTAAAATGCAGACAAAAGCAGGGCGGGAACCAAGGTTCCCGCCCTGCTTTTACTTGGGCTCGGTCGTATGGAGAAATTCTGCTATGCCTTACATCAGGCTCTTGTACAGGGCCTCGATCTCCTCTACGCTGGTATCTCTGGGATTGCCGGGGCAGCAGGCGTCCGCGAAGGCGGATTCCGCCAGGAAGCGCACATCCTCCGGCTTGACGATCTCTTTCAGGTCCGCGGGAATACCCACATCGGCCGACAGCTGCTTGACCGCCGCGATGGTAGCCGCCCGGGCCTGCTCCAGGGACATCTGCTCGATGCCCTTCACGCCCATGGCCTTACCCACCGCGCGATACCGCTCGCCGGTGTAGTCCGCGTTGTACTCCAGTCCGGTGGGCAGCAGGATGGCGCACGCCACCCCGTGGGGGGTATCGTACAGCGCCGACAGGCCGTGCGCCATGGAGTGTACGATGCCAAGGCCCACATTGGAGAAGCCCATGCCGGCGATATACTGGCCCAGGGCCATGCCCTCTCTGCCCTCCGGCGTGTTTTCCACCGCGCCCCGCAGGTGCTGGGAGATGAGGCGGATAGCCTCCAGATGGAACATATCGGAGATCTCGCAGGCGCCCTTGGTGATATAGCCCTCAATGGCGTGGGTGAGCGCGTCCATGCCGGTGGCAGCGGTAAGTCCCTTGGGCATGGAGGACATCATGTCCGGGTCCACCACGGCCACTTCCGGAATGTCGTTGGCGTCCACGCACACAAACTTGCGCTTCTTCTCCACATCGGTGATGACGTAGTTGATGGTCACCTCGGCGGCGGTGCCGGCGGTGGTGGGAACGGCGATGGTGAACACCGCGTGCTTCTTGGTGGGCGCCACGCCCTCCAGGGAGCGCACATCCGCAAACTCGGGGTTGTTGATGATGATGCCCACGGCCTTGGCCGTATCCATGGCCGAACCGCCGCCAATGGCGATGATGCAGTCGGCGCCGGAGTTCTGGAAAGCGGCCACGCCGCTCTTTACATTTTCAATGGTGGGGTTGGCCTTGATGTCACTGTACACCTCATAGGGGAAAGCGGCCTTGTCCAGCAGGTCGGTCACCTTGGACACCACGCCGAAGCGGATCAGGTCCGGGTCGGTACAGACCAGCGCCTTTCCATATCCTCGGGAGGTGAGCTCAGGCACGATATGCTCGATCGCGCCCTTTCCATGATAAGAAATCGTATTCAGGACAATGCGGGTTGCCATATTGTAATCCCCCTTTTCAAAATACGCCCATCGGCATGTCTGCCGAAATTCCAGCTATAAGCTATCACAACTGGCCCGGCAAAACAAGGGCTGATCAACAAAAGGCACCAGAAGAACAAAATATGGAACTTGGCCGTCCCGGCGGGTACAATTCACCCTGTCAGGCCATATTTCCCAGCAGATATTTTAGGATAAACAGCAGGGAAATCACATAGGCAAAAACCGGCACCTCTTTGCCCTTGCCCCGGACCAGCTTGATCAGGCAGTAGCTGATAAACCCAAAGGCGATACCGTCGGAAATGGAATAGGCAAAGGGCATCACCGCAATGGTCAGGAAGGCGGGCACAGCGCACTCCAAATCGTCCCAGGCAATGGCGGCCGCGCTGCGCATGGTAAGTACGCCCACGATGATCAGGGCAGGCGCCGTGGCTGCCGCCGGAATGATTCCCGCCACCGGCGCCAGAAACACCGAGGCCAGAAAGAGCAGGCCCACCACCATGGAGCTCAGCCCGGTCCGGGCCCCCTCCGCGATTCCGGTGGAGGACTCGGCGAAGGTGGTGACGGTGGAGGTGCCGATGCAGGCGCC
This sequence comes from Candidatus Flavonifractor merdavium, assembly GCA_019119335.1. Taxonomy (GTDB): domain Bacteria; phylum Bacillota; class Clostridia; order Oscillospirales; family Oscillospiraceae; genus Flavonifractor; species Flavonifractor merdavium. The sequence continues at coordinate 111,385 of DWXF01000036.1, read as the reverse complement.
GCAGCAGGTGGCCAGGGCGTCGGCGACCAGCGCCCTGTCCGCCCGTCCCTCTTCTCCCTTCAGCCCCGCATTGGCCGACAGGCCCACCAGCGCGCCCAGAGTATCAAAACAGTCCACAATGGCAAAGCTGATGACCGCGGTGAGCAGGGGCAGCAGCCCCTTGGCCCACACGCCCGCCAGATCCAGCTGGAAAAACACCGGCGCCAGGGTTACATGCTCCATGGTCACCGACTGGGGGATCTGGGTCACCCCCATGGGCAGCCCCAGCAGCGTGGTGATGATGATGCCGATGACCACGGCCCCTTTGACCCGGAAAGCCATCAATATGGCGGTGAGGGCAAGTCCCACCAGGGTCAGCAGGCCCTGGGTATTCCACACCCGCTGTCCATCCACCAGCATGGACAACTGCAGGGCCGGCACGGCTCCGCTGATGGAGATGAGCCCCACGTTCAGCAGGCCGATAAAGGCGATAAACAGGCCGATTCCGGCTGAAATGGCATGCTTCATGAAATCAGGGATGGAATGGATCAGCTTTCCCCGGAGGGGGGACACAGCCATGGCCAAAAAGAGCACACCGCTCATGAGCACGATGGCCAGGCCCTCCTGCCAGGTATAGCCCATTCCCAGGCAGACCGTGTAGGTAAAAAAGGCGTTCAGCCCCATGCCGGGCGCCTGGGCAAAGGGAACGTTGGCCAGAAGCCCCGTGAGGAAGCAGCCGATGGCCGCCGCCACACAGGTGGCTACCAGCACCGGCCCCCACAATTCCTCCGGCATAGCCGGGAAAAAGGGCTCCGCCGCGGAGCCCACATTGGCGCACAGGGTATTTGGATTTACAAAAATAATATAGGCCATGGCAAAAAACGTGGTGATGCCGCCCAGAACTTCGCGTTTTACCGTACTGCCTCTCGCCTCAATGGCAAAAAGTCGCTCCATACCATTCCCACCTTGTCTCTTTCTTGTCACACTTCCCACAAATGGAATATACCGCCGCAGAACTCTGCAGCGGCATATCGGTTCCCATGCTTATTCCGGCTTGTTCTCCTCCTCAGAGGAGGGCACTTCCTGCGCCTCGGTCAGCTTCTTCCGGTGAAACCCGATGGCGTAGCGCCGCTTGCCGGGCTCCAGCGGATTTTCCTGCCTTCTGTTGACGCGATACATCATGCCCGCTCCCACGGACAGGCCGCCGATGGCCAGACCGCCCACCACGCCAAGCACCGGGCTGACCGCCAGCAGGCTGCCGAACATGAAGTTCAGGGTCACACCCACCAGAGAGATCAGGCTCAGCAGTCTGGCGCTGCGGTTGATGTTGTTGTTGATGATGGACGTATAGGTATCAAAGTCCTTGATGACCGTATTTTTTGTCAGCTCGTAACGCTCCTCCAGGAACCGGAACTCCAGCATCACCTGGCCCTGGAGCACATAGCTGTTCTGCATCTGCATGGGGTAGTAGCCCTTGTCGATGTGGGTGAGAATCTCCTTCACCGCAATGACCATATTGCCGCATTGGGTATAACTGCGGCGGAAATCCAGCAGTTGATAGGTGCCGCTGTTATCCATGCGGTTATCCAGCGTGTCCTCCAATTCCTTCATGAGGTCGGCGCATCCGGCCACATAGGCCGACAGATCCTGTATCTTGAATTGCAGCGCGTACATAATCAGCTGGCCAATGTATTTGACGGATTTGTCCTCCAGGAATCTGACGAATGCGCCGGAGGGCGACTCCTCCAGGAGCACGTTGCTGCCCATCTGCCGCAAGCGGAGGGCGCCCGGCTCGCCGCTCAGGCCATAGAGCAGCTCCAGAACCAGGTCCTCTCCTTCCATATAGATGCGATCCTGGGTCACCTGCAGCTCCAATGGCGCTGTAAACACACAATACGCGCTGTCCGCAATATCTCCAGATTGCCCGCACCGCCCCCGGCTCATTGCCAGGAGAAAGCTATTGGTTTCCACGGGGGTGTCCTCCTCATCTCAAAGGGCTCCGTATTTGTCTGACAACACCATGCGCGGATGCTCGGCCTCTTCCGCCGTGTCCCAGGGCAGCACGTCCCCCGGCTCACGCAGATAGTTCAGAATCTGCCAGATCCCTTCCCCTGTGTAAGAGCTCACCCGGAAAATAGGGTCGCAGCCAGCCAGCGCCAGCCAGTTGTGGGCCCGGTCGGGGTTTCCCCCCTCGTGGTCGATCTGGGTCACAATGCCAATGACCGGCCGGTTGCAGCAGGCGGTCACGCAGGGGGGATAAAGGGAATAGGGCTCCGTCGCGCTGAGCAGCAGTCCCACCACGTCCGCCTCATAGGTATAAAGCGCAAGTGCCTTTGCCAATGTGGCGTTTTCCGCGTACTCCCCGGGCGTGTCGATCACCACGTCGTAGTGGTTGATGTACTGGGTTTTGTGATAGTGGATCACGTCCCCCTTGAGTGCCTGGGTCAGCGTGGTCTTTCCGCACTCGCTGCGGCCCATCAGAATAATCTTTTTCATGTTCTCGTAATCTCGCAGATGGTAAAGCCCAAATGGTTCTTCAAATAGGTCACGATGGCGGTAATGGCTGTCTGCACGTTGGAAATACGGCCGGTAAAGATCAGGGTGCCGCTGAAGCGGTCAATGAATCCCATTTCCACCTTGGAGCTTTTGATGGCAATATCTCCGGCAATGACAGAAATCTCGGAGGGCGTCATGCTCAAAATACCGATTGCCGCCTGCTGGTAGTCCAGATTGGGGTTCAGACCCAGCTTCTGATAGATGATCTCATCCGGACTGGCAATGATATGGGCCAGGGTCACCTGCTTGCCCGGCACCATCTCTTGTACCAGGCGCATTTTCCCCTCCTGTACCTGTCCAAAATCCATTAAATCCATCAACGTCTCACCTCACGCTGTCAGTTCATACCCAAAGCGGCCTTGATCCTGGGCATATCGTAGCCCACGATCTCCTCGCCGTTGATCACGGTCACCGGCAGGCCGGTATACCGCCTCTGACGCATAAAGTCCTGTCCCGCTTTGTCGTGCTCCAGATTGAACTCCTCATAGGCAATACCCGCATCGCGCAAAAATTCCTTTACGCTGCGGCAATAGCTGCAGGTGGGCATGGTATAGATCTGCACCGAAGCCCCCTGAACCGCCTGATAAGTGGGCTGCTGCTCCGGCGCATCGGGATGGAGGTTCTCCTCCCCCGCCTGCCAGCCGGCCGCGCACAGTCCGCCGGTCTGAAGGGCCGCCAGTACCCGCAGCACCTCCTCAGGGTTGCGTCCGATGTTGTTGTCATGGATTACACTATACCGGACTTTTTGCTCCGGGTCAATCAAAAATAATCCCCGCAGGGCCACGCCCTCCTCTTCCAGGAGCACGCCGTAGCTGTCGCAGGTCTGCAGAGTCTGGTCGGCGGCCATGGGATAGCCCAGCTTTCCCAGGCCGTTGCGCTGCCAGGCCAGGTGGGTGTACACACTGTCGGTACTGACGCTCAGCAGCTCAGCCCCCGCCTGTGTAAATTTTTCCAGGCAGTCGGAAAAAGCCGTCAGCTCTGTGGGACAGACAAAAGTAAAGTCCATGGGATAGAAAAAGAGCACCAGCCATTTTCCCTCATAGTCCGAAAGACTGACGCGTGTAAAATGCTCTCCATCTGCTGCCAATGCCTCCATGGAAAACCAGGGGGCCTTCTTTCCGATCAATCGTTCCACACAGCTCACATCCTTTTCCAGTCATGCTCTGTCCTGCCGGAGCCCAGGGCTCCGGCAGGACAGGCGGCTTTTTTACTTCTCGGGATGATAGAAGCACTGATTGCAGTCATCCGTCTTCTGTTCATCCTGCTCTTCCGGCTGATAGAAGCACTGAGAGCATTCCTCTACCGGCTCCTGCTCGGGCGGGATATGGTAGGGGGTCTGAGGCACATCCGTTTCTTTCTTATCCTGTTTCCGGCTGGGGGCAGGATAATGGCAGTTGGGGCAATCCCGTGCAGTCATTGCATGCAACCTCCTAATTGGCAAGTTTTTCGATCAGGCCGGGATGGGGGGAAGGAATTACGCAGCTGCTCGTAATATCTCCTGTTTCCTCCAGCTGATGCATGGCAGCTTTTACCGCCGAACGGACCGAGGAGACTTCGCCTGTCAGCAGAATAAAGCCTTTTCCGCCCAGACCTCTGGCAATGCGAATCTCCATCAGGGTGACATTGGCCGCCTTGGCGGCCAGGTCGCCGGCCTGGACGGCAGTCAGAGCGGTCATGGTTTCAATCATGCCGATGGCGCCCGTCCGCTCCACTTCCGCCGTACCCACAATGGCGCTGGGCACGGAGTCATGCACATTGTTGATAATGTGGCTGCCGACAAGATGGATCCCCGCCATCTGCTTCCCGCTTTCCATGGCGCTTTTTACCGCGCCAACCGCGCCGCAGAGGATGATGACATATTTCCCAGGGCAGGTGGGGCTGGCCGTCAGCAGCTCCACATTGGCCGCCTTCAGCACCGCATCCGCGGTCTCCACTCCCACGGGAATACTTTTCAATTCCAGTAATCCGATGGACTTTCCCATAACAGGCCTCTTTTCCTCAGAATTGCTGTGATTATGCCGGCACGATCACACTGGCAATGGCATTGATGATAATGGTCAGGATAAAAATAGTGGTGGCGGGGGGATCGATGTGGGTGTCGCAGTGGCTGTTGAGGGTCTTGCCCACCAGATCGCCCATCAGGGAGCCCAGGATACCGAACAGGATACCCAGCAGCACACCGGCTTCACCCCAGGCCTGGATGCCCGCAGAGGCGGCCAGGGCGGAGGGCAGGAAAATGTGGTGGGTTGCGGGGGTAGCAAATCCGGTCTGGGTGAAAATCAGGGAGATGGCGGCAAAGCCGAAGCAGATGATGGGGAAGATGCCGAAGGCCGCGGTGTTGCCGCTGTTGAACAGGGACATAGCCAGGCCGCTGACCACGATGCCGATGCCGGCGCCCAGAACCACGTTGTAGGCAAAGCCCTTGCCGGTGGAGAACCACTCGCGGTTGCCGGAGCCGGTGTACTTGCCGGTGAGGCCGGTCTTGCCGAAGGCCAGGCGGGTCACGATGGCCAGGATAACCACGGTGATGCCGGGCAGGTCGGTGGTGGCGGGGCCGGCGTTGCCGATAACCGGCAGCAGGCCGATGCCGTAGCTGATGATGTAGCCCAGCACGCCGAAGATGCCGCCCACGATGATCACGTCAGGCTCACCCAGGCCGTTGAGGGAGGACAGGATATCAGTTCCAGAGGAGAGCTTGCCCTTTTTCCCGGCATAACCGGCCGCGGCCACGCCGCCGGCGAAGGAAATGTGAGGACCGACAAAGGAGCCGAAAGCCAGCACCCCTACCGCAATATCGCCGCCCACACCGGCGGCGGTGAGCACGCCGCCCACCAGAGCAAAAATACCAGTCATGATAAACGCGGGGAGGGCGCCCATATAGGCACCAATGACGCCGCCGCCAAACGCAGCGATCAGAGCAAACAGATCCATAAACACTACCTCTCTTCCTTATTGCCGAATGATAATCTCTTTTTCGGTTACAGACGCTACCGTCCCCGAGATACTGGCATGGAGGTTGGCCCCCAGCTTTCCTTCGGGAATGACGGCGATGAGGCTTCCCCGTTCCACCCGGTCTCCTTCCTTCACCACGGGCTGGGCGGGAGCGCCCACCCCCTGGCTCAGCGGCAGGGTCACGGCCTGCGTGTGCATCTGCGTCTCTTCCATGGGCGCGGGCACGTCGTAAGCGGTCAAGCCCAGCTGCTGAATCAGCTTATGGACCGGATAGCGTTTGAATTGGCGGAAGGGCGCCGCCTCCTGGGGCTGTTGATGGAGGGAATTGCGTACCCCGTTCTTTCCCATCTCGCCCTTGAGCATGTTGTTCAGCTTCCAGGGCTGCAGGCCCATGACGCAGGCGTATTCGCACAGGCGGCAGCCGCAGCAGAGATAGGCGTTCATGGGGGTATAGGATGGATCACACAGAGACCCGTAGGCCGCAAGGCGCATCATCTTGTGGGGCTGGATGCGGTGTCCCAGCAGGCCCCGGGGGCACACCTCGGAGCACAGGGAGCACTGCATGCAGGCCGCTCCCGCGTCCCTCAGCATCTGCGGGACGCTGCGGTTCAGGCTGGCCAGCAGCGGGTGTCCTTCGGGCACCACGATCAGGCCCTTGGTGGTCTTGGTCACCACGCTGTCCACAGACACCACCTTGCCCATCATGGGGCCGCCGTTCACCACCTGATAGCGCTCCACCGTGGGCCCGCCGGCCAGGGCCAGCGTCTGGGCCACGGTGACGCCCAGGGGCACCTTCACCGTCTTCGGGGTGCGCACCGCGCCGGTGACAGTGACATATTTGTCGATCACAGGGGTCTGACTGCGTACCGCCGCCAACACATTGAGGGCGGTTTCCACATTGCTGACCACCACGCCCACATTGAGGGGGATGCCGCCCTCCGGCACAATGCGCCCGGTCACCTCATAGACGATGACCTGCTCGTCGCCGGCGGGGTAGAAACCGCCCATCTTATGGAGAGACAGCTTGGGATGGGCGGGCAGAGCCCGCTCCAGCGCTTCCACAGCGGCGTGGTAGTGCTCTTTCAGCGCTACCACGCCCCGCTGGGCTCCCACCTGCTCTACCATCAGGTCCAGGGCCTCCAGCAAAGCCTCGGCCTGACCGGCCATCAGCTGCTGATCCACCCGGAGCAGCGGCTCACACTCCGCCCCGTTGATGATGACCGTATCAGCCTGGGCCTTCAGCTTGACGTGGGTGGGGAATCCGGCGCCGCCTGCCCCCACAATCCCAGCCTGTTCGATCAGGCCAATGAGATTTTCGTTCATATGGCCCAAACCTCCGTTTTATCGTACGTCCATACCGCCTACCAGCACGCAGCGGCGCCGACGGGCAAAGGACTTGGCAGACGTCAGGCCCTCACCGGTGGGACCGGCAATGGTAAAGGTGGTATAACCCTCGCCGCCCACGCCGATACCGGCATAGGACGGGCCGTTCTTCACAAAAATGGTGGTCTGGATCAGCTTGGCCATCTTGGTCAGCTTCTCCACATTGCGGGAGTGCATCATGGCGGTGTGACGGTTGCCGTGCTCCACACGGACAGCCATCTCAATGGCTTGATCCACGTCGGGCACCCGCACCAGAGGCAGAATGGGCATCATCAGCTCCACCTGCACGAAGGGATGGTCCTCAGTGGCCTCCATCAGAATGACCTTCACATCATCCCCCACGCTGATACCGACCTGCTCCAGGATGTACTTGGCGCTCTTGCCCACAAAGTCCGTGACCGGGCTCTTGCCCTCCTTGGTCACCAGGCTCACCAGCTTGTTGATCACAGCGGGATCCTTGACCTCATAGGCGCCGTGCTTCTTCATGTTGAAGATCAGGTAGTCCGCCACGGAATCCACCGCGATGATCTCTTTCTCGGCGATGCAGGGCAGGTTGTTGTCAAAGGAGCAGCCGTCCACGATGTCCTTGGCGGCCTTCTCCACATCGGCGGTCTCGTCCACCACCACGGGCGGGTTGCCCGCGCCGGCGCCGATGGCCTTCTTGCCGCTGGAGAGCACGGTCTTGACGATCCCGGGGCCGCCGGTGGCCACCAGCATACGGATCTTGGGGTGGTTCATCATGGCGTTGGTGTTGGCGATGGAGGGCTCGGACACCGTCACCACCAGATTGGCGGGCGCACCCGCCACGGCCAGCGCCTTGTTGATGAGCCGGACCAGGTGGAGGGAGACCTCCTTGGCCCGGGGATGGGGGCTGAACACCACGGCATTGCCGGCAGCCAGCATGCCGATGGAGTTGCAGATAATGGTCTCGGTGGGGTTGGTGGTGGGGGTAATGGCGCCGATGACGCCAAAGGGAGAATACTCCACCAGGGTCAGGCCGTCGTCGCCGGTCATGGCGTCGGTGGTCAGATCCTCAATGCCGGGGGTCTTGGTGGCGGCCAGGCGGTTCTTCACCAGCTTGTACTCATAGCCGCCCATGCCGGTCTCTTCCACGGCCTTGCGGGAGATGTACTCCAGGTTTTCCTGGTCCAGCACCACGTCCCGGATGGCCTGCACGTACTTGGCGCGGTCATGCATGGAGCGGCCCAGATACTCCTGCTGGGCGATTACGGCGGCGTTTACCGCCTCGTCCATGCTCTTGAACACACCCCACTCGCCGCCGCAGGCGCAGCACTCCTGGGTCTGCGGCGCATCCAGCTGGGAGAGCACCTTTTTTACGATGGACTCCACCACAGTTTCATCTATGTTCATTGTTGTTTCCTCCTTATGGGGACATTGCCCAACGTGCAATCTCCATGTCCTGCTCCACGGTACCGCCGGATACGCCGATGCCGCCCACAACCTCCCCGTCTACCACATAGGGGAAGCCGCCGCCGAAGAGCACGATCTTTCCGGGAATCGCGGTCTCAATGCCGTACAGCGGCCCGTCCTGCCCGGCCGCCTGGCCAAGCTCATGGGTCGCCATCTTCAGCGCGCTTGCGGTATAGGCCTTTCCGGAGGCAATCTCCACGCTGGCCAGGAGGGCGCCCTCCATCCGCTGCAGGAGCATCAGGTTGCCGCCCCGGTCAACCGCCGCGAATACCACCGGCACGCCCAGCTGTTCGGCCTTTTCCTCCGCCCGCTTGGCCATCCGCTGCAGGCTGGCCAGCGAGAAGGGAGGCAACTGCCCGTCCTGGAGCTGCTCCAGCTTTTCCCGCACCAGGCTGGTCACCTGCTCCCGCAGCCGGTCCTCCCGGACCAGATCCTCCTGGAGCCGGGCCAGCGCGTAAATGGCGTCGGACAGCCGGTTCACGTAGCGCAGCACCACCTGGCGTACCGGATACTTCTGGGACATGGATACGATGTGCCGCTCGGCCCGCCGCACAATGGTGCGGGCCACATGGAGCGCGGCGGAACAGGGATCCACGCCGGGAATGACAAAATGGGTCTGCTTGCCGGTGGTCTCGGTACAGGTATCCACCACCTGCTCCAGGAAGGCCACGTCCTCCTCGGAAAGGATGCCCTTCAGCTTTTCCAGCCCCTCTTCATCGCTGGCCAGCTCGGCGCCCAGGGAGAACAGTCTGCCCTGAATGGTGTGCAGGGTGGTGCGGATGTACGCCCGGTCGGTCTGGGCATAGGCCAGACCCAGCATGGAGTTGGCCTCGTCAATGGTACCGTAGGACTCCACCCGGGGGCTGTCCTTGCTGACCCGGGTGCCGCCCACCAGGCTGGTCTGTCCCTTATCACCGGTTTTGGTATATAAGTTTGCCATCAGCCCACCTCGACGGTATCTACAATACCTACAATAGACGTATCTACCGGCGCTTCGCCCTTACCAAAGACATAGCGGGCGGAGCTGCCCTTACAGACAATTACGATCTCACCCACGCCGGCACCCACGGAATCCACAGCCACCTCGCTGGTGCCGCTTCGTTCCAGACGTTCGGTCAGCTTTTCCACCACCAGGAGCTTCATCCCCACCAGATGCTCGTTCTTGCTGGTGGAGACCACAGTCCCGATTACTCTTCCCAAATACATAGTGTCACCTGCCTTACGTCTCTTTGCGGAGCACAATGCCCCGGCGGCGCGCCTCGTCCGCTGCCAGCTGGGTGATCAGCGCGTCACGCTCCACCCAAACCGTGCAGTTGGAGGGACAGGCAGCCAGCTGGCGGCCGCTGATCACATGGCCGCTGAGGCGGAGGTCCGCCGGTCCCGCCGGCTTGGCCGCCGCGGGCCGGCTCTTCTCCCCTGCCGGAGAGAAGCTGCTGGCCAGCGCCCGCTTGACGGCCTCGTCCAGCCGCGGGGCGGAGGTCAGGCGGGCGCCGTAGTCCCGCAGGGCCTCCAGATGGTTCCGCAGCGTCTGCTTCAGCGGCTCTGCCATCTGGAATCCCCGCCGGGCCCGCTCCGCGTGGTCGGGGCAGCACCCGTCGGTGGCCACAATCACGTTCTTGCCCCGCATCAGGCCGTCCAGAATGACCGCCGCCGCCGGCGTATCTGCCATGCATGACACCACATGGGAAACCGTCCGGACGGTAGCCGCCGGGACGATAATGGTGTCATACCGCTTGGTGAGCGCCTCCGGTGTATCGCCCGGCGTGCCGATCCACAGCTCCTCCGGCTCCAGCACGGAGCGGATGGCCTCTACGTCCAGCAGCCTGGCCGCGCTTTGGGAGAGCAGCACACGGAAGGTAAATCCATCGGCCCGCAGACGGCCCATGGCCTCCAGCCCTTCCGCGGCGCTGATGTTGGACCCGGTGTAGACCACAAGAGCCTGCTTCATCCGCGCCATCAGCTTTTCCACCACCCGCTGGGCCAACACCTCCACCAGGAGGGTCTCCCGAACCAGGCTGTCCAGCTGCTCAGTCGTCAAAGGTCCTCACCTACTTCTTATAGTGTGCAATTGACGGCAATGCCCAGCGGGGTCACCAGCAGCGGGGCCGCCGGCTTGATCACCGGCAGGCCCAAACACTTCTCAAAGGTACTTTCAAACTGAGTAAAGCAGCAGGCGCCGCCCACCACATAGATCTCGTCCACCGGGTAGTCCTTCAGATAGCGCCCCACGATAGAGGCCATCTTCTCTACCACCGGCTTGACGATGGGATATACGTGGCTCTCCTGGGCCGGGTCCCGCTTGGCCTGCTCGGCCTCCTGGACGCTCCAGCCGTGGAAACCCGCCAGCACCAGGGTCATATGGGTGCCGCCGGTGGGCTCGTCGCCGGTAAAAATCACCTTACCGTCCTTGAGAATGCTGATGCCTGTGGTGCCGCCGCCCACGTCCACCACCGCGCCGTCCGTGATGCCAAGCACCGTGGAGGCTGCGGTGGGTTCGTCGATCACGTTGGTGAGGCGGAAGCCCGCCCCTTCCACCACGTTTCCAATCACTCGGACATTGCCCTCGATGATTCCGGGCGGAATGGCGCAGGCTCCCGCTTCCAGGGTGGTGCCCAGCCGGGCCTCCAGCTCGTCTTTCAGCTTGGTTACCGCGTTCAGGGCGCCGATGTAATCCACCACAATGCCGTCCCGTACCACGGTGGAGGGATAGGTAGCGCCGGCCACCGGCCGGTTCTGCTCATCCACCACTGCCAGCACGATATTGGCCGTGCCCAGATCCACCCCTGTGCGCAGCGTGCCCTCCCAGGGGTTGCAGCTGCCGGTTTCAATCAGCCGCTGGAACTCCAGAAGGGTCTCGTTGCCTTTGCTTATATCCTGCCCCATTGCCCATCCTCCGCTGTTTTATTCTTCTTCCACAAAGAAGGCCCTGTCGCCGTTCTTAACGCCCAGCGCGTTGGCCTCCTCCACGTCAATGTGCATTTCCAGCGCGTATTTCTCAGATACCCGGACCAGCACGTTGCACAGCAGCGCGCCACGCAGGCCTTCGATTCTGGTCTGTACGTACTGCCCGTCCCGATATCCCAGCCGCCGGGCAATCTCCGGTGTCATGTGGATATGGCGCAGAGCGGCAATCACGCCCCGCGTTTTCTTCACGCTTCCCTTGGGCCCGATGATCTCGATGCCGGGAGAATCCTCCAGCTGGCCGGACTCCCGCACGGGGGGCTTCACCCCCAGCACGAAGCCGTCGGCGATGGAGATCTCTACCTGAGTCTCCTTGCGCAGGGGACCCAGTACCCGCACCCGGCTCATCTCCCCCTTGGGGCCCCGGATGGTCACAGTCTCCTCCGCGGCGTACTGACCAGGCTGGCCAAGCATTTTCTTGACCGTCAGCTCACTGCCGGGGCCAAACAGCGCGTCCATATCCGCCCGGTCCAGATGGATATGCCGGTTGGACACCCCAATGGGGGTGGATCGCTCCAGGCGCTGTTGCTCCTGGAGCGCTTCCACCACCAGACGGGTAATCTCGCGGACAAATTCTTCGGAATTAACGCATCTTTTGTCCATGCCCTACCCCTCTTGCCAGTGTTACTGCAGCTTGGGCAGAATCTTCTCCACGTCGGTGTGGGGACGGGGAATGACGTGCTGAGATACGATCTCGCCGACCTTCTCCGCGGCGCAGGCGCCGGCGTCCACAGCGGCCTTGACCGCGCCCACGTCGCCGCGGACCATCACGGTCACCAGGCCGGAGCCGATCTTCTCATAGCCGATCAGAGTAACATTAGCGGACTTGGTCATAGCATCGGCAGCCTCAATCGCGCCAACCAGACCTTTGGTCTCGATCATACCGAGCGCTTCACCCATAGTGATAACCTCCTATTGATTACGTGAACTTCGTCGTTTCAGGATCTTTTATTTTTGCCCCGCCGGCTCCCCCGGGATGTACGCGTACTCTGAGGGGCTTCCGGAGCGGGCTGCTCCGCCGGCTGCTCGGGGGCGGGCTCTTCGGGAGTCTCCGACGGCTCCGCCTCAGCTTCCTCGGGGGCTTCCGGAGCGGGCTCCTCGGCCGACTCCGGCTGCGGCTCCTCCTGGGGCTCCAGTTTGGGCTCCTCCGGCGGCTGTTCCATCACCGGCTCTGGTTCCGGCTCCTCGGCCGGCTCCGGCGGAACCTCCTCCTCCGCCTCCGGGGCGGGCGTCGGCTCCACCGGCGGCTCCGGTTCCGGTTCCGGCTCCGTGGGGGGCGTGGGGGGCTCGGGAGCCTTGGGGGGCTCGGGCGGCCTGTCGCCCACCGTGTCGGCGGTGTGGACCATGGCCTCCAGATAGCTGGAAGGACGGGCGATCACACGGGTACTCACCACCCGGTTGACCTTGCCGGCGGCTACAGCAGCGGCGTCTACGGCGGCCTTCACCGCGCCCACGTCGCCCTGTACCTTGATCAGCGTCCATCCGCCTCCCTTGGTCAGTTCGTAGCCGATCAGCTCAACGTTGGCCGACTTCACCGCCGCGTCTGCCGCCACCACGCCGGCGGCCAGACCCTGGGTTTCAATGAGTCCCAAACTTTTCTGCTGCATCTCTTCACCTCCCGTCCAGCGCCTTCAGCGGCAGCTTCTTGACCAGCCGCGCCGCGTTGGCGCCCAGCGCGCGGGCCTGAGCCGCTCCGGCCTGGGCCGAAATGCGGAACAAAGGCTGCGCCATCTCCAGCTTGTTGTAGTGGAGGACGAGCTCCTGGCCGTCAGCGCCGATGCCCACCTCCAGATTAGAGCTTTTTGCCGCTTCCCAGGCCAGTTCCAGCGCATGTCCGCCTTCTTCCTGGGAGAGCTTCCAGGGGATCCCCTCTTCTTCCATCCCCAGCTCCACCTCCCGCAGCAGCCTGCGGTCGGTCTGAGGAGCGTGGTAAAAGTGAATCAAGGGCTTTCTGATTTCCTGGACCATGGCCATATCAGGCTCCCCCTTCCGTCAGGGAGAGCACCAGCCCGGTGGCCACCGCGTTGCGGGGACCCTCCGTACCTCGGATGTTGCCCCGGCCGGCCACCACCTTGTACTGGGACAGCGCGTCCGTCACCATCTGGGGCACCTCAAAGTCCAGCGCGGAGCCGCCCACCAGCACAACGAACTGGATCTCCCGCACGTTGCCGGTGGGGCTCACCCGGGTGAGGGCCCGGATGGCATTGGTAACGAATACCTTCTGCTTGGCCTGCTGGCGGATGAGCTTGATGCGTTCCATGGACAGATCGCCCTCCAGAGGGATGAACTTTCCCTCCTTCAGGATGACCACCTTGGCAAAGAGGTTGGGGTCCAGGGGTTTTTGGAAAAATTCCACGGTGCCGTTTTCATGGCGGATGTGGAACAGGCTTTCCACCTTAGCCAGGGGATACTTTTTGATATCCTCGGCGGTATCAAAGTCGGCCAGTCCCATCTCGGACTGGATGAGCAGCGTGACCATGTTGCCCGCGCCGGCCAGATGGATGGAGTGGATCTCTCCCTCCGGGCTGATGATGGAGGCGTCGGTGGAACCGGCGCCCATGTCCAGGATGGCCAGCGGCTTATTGGTGCCCGGTGTGGTCAGGGCTCCGCGGATGGCCATGTCGGCCTCCACGCCGCCCACCCGGACCGGCACGCCGATCTGCTGGGAAAACTCCTTGGCGATGGCCTCCATCTGAAGGCGGTCGGCCTTTACCATGGCGGCAATGCCCACCGCGTTCTCCTGGGAGAACTCATTGGCCAGACCACCCTGTACCTTCTGCGGGGTAAAGGTGTCCACTGCCAGCAGGTCCTGGATCTTGATGTCTCTGGGGTGCTGGCTGGTCAGATTGGCCATGACCTGGCGCACCTTCTCCAGCATGCCTCCGGCGTTGGTGCCGGGCTCGCCCCGCACATCCTCCAGCGTGGGGATAGACTCCACCGCCTTCATGATGCGCTCGGCGCCGGCGTCCACGTCCACCCTGACGCTGCGGTTCTGTCCCATCAGCTCAATGGAGCCGGCGGGGATCTTCCGCTCCTTCACGTCGCCGGCGGGAGTCTTGATGACCACCGCGGAGCGGTTGCCGATCAGGGCCCGGGCGATGGGCACCACCTGTCGGGTCTCCTCAGAGGAGAGCCCGAACAGAGTGGCGATACCATAGGGGTTGGAAAGGACCTCCACCACGCCGCCGGCCGAGGCAACCTCCACGGCGGAACGCATGCCCACAGGCACCTTGTCCACCAGGGCCACCTCGTCCACAATGGGGATCTTGCGGTCCAGCCGATTGTGGATGAGCACGCCGTCGTCCCGCTGCACAATGGCCGCGGTGACCTGCCGGCTGCCGCTGTTGCCCCGGTTGATGAGCCGGGCGGCCTCTTCAAAGTCCACCGACTTGGGGATGATGACGATATAGTCCTTCCCGCCGGGGGCCTTTTCCAGGTCGGTGATGAGGATGGTCTCTCCCACCCCGACGCCCATGCCGCCGGGGGTGGCCGGATTGTGGCCGATCATGGTGGATTCCGTGATGATCGTCTCGGTGATGGTCTCCATGGCCACATCGCCGATGACGGGGGCGGCCTCATTGAGCCGCACCTCGGAGAGCTGCTCAATGGTATATCCGGCCTTTTCCAGCGCCGCGTTCAGGGAGTGAAAAATACCGTTGATGTTCTGGCGGGTGCCCTTGATGCCCGTGGTGGGTACCGTGCCGCTGGCCAGGAACACGGCACGGCCGCCCTCCAGACGGGCCAGAGCCGTTTCCGTGGTCGCGTTTCCAATGTCGATGCCTGCGACAAGTTTCATAGGGCGCCTCCTGACTCTGGTGATGATTAGAACTTCTTCAGTCTGCCGCGCTTCTCATAGACCTCAGCGGCCTCACGCACCAGAGTAGCGGCGGTCTTGGCGCCGTACTTCCCATCCAGCTCGTTGGCGATGTCCAGCAGCTCCTGCTTGGTGGAGCGGTAGGGACGCAGGGCGTTGTAGATCTCCAGCAGGCGCTCGTCGGGCACGGCGATGAGCTCGGCGGCCCGGCGCAGGTTGCCGGCGAAGGCCTCGCGGTGGACGGACTCGGCCACCTGAGCCTGCATCTCCAGGGTCTCGGGAGCGATACGCATATCGTCGGCGGTGAGCTCGCCGTTGATCATCTTCTCATAGCTCAGAGAGGTGAAGTCCTTGCCGGTGGGGGTCTTGATCTTGTCAGCCATGCTCTCGGCCAGAGGAAAGTTGGCCGCGGTGAGCTTATCGCCGCAGCAGGCGGCGGGGGCGGAGGGAGCGGAGGCGCCGGTCTTCATGGCGGCCATGACCTGCTCCACGATCTGCTTCATCAAAAGTTCCTGATCCATAAACTTGCTGCCTCCTTACTGGAACGAGACCGAAACGGCCTGCGGCTTTTTGTTGTTGTCCACCAGCTCAGTCTCCTTGATGTGGAGCAGAGCGGACAGCGCCTGATAGGTAGGACGGGCCATCTGGTCGTTCTTGGTGGGGACGGGAGTGGGGGCCTCGCCCTTGGCGTACTTGGCGGCGTTCTTGCCGATCTTGCGGTAGGTCTCCAGGTCAATCAGGGGCGCCTGGGAGAACAGCTCCAGGTTGGACAGGGGGGGCAGGTCCTTCTGGTGGATGACGGTGGTGCCCTTGGACTGGATGCCGATGCCGATGCCGGAGCCGGAGTACTCGGCGGCGTCATGGGCGATAAAGGAGACGTCGGAGGTGCGGTACACCTTGATGATGCGCCACTTCATGCCCTCCTCCTCGATGCCGGCGATGATCTCACGCAGCACCTTGTCGTGAGGCAGGTCCACGATGGTCTTGGTCTGACGGGTGCCGAAGGCGGGAGCCAGGCCGATGACCACTTCGTCGGCGGCGGTGCCCTTGCTGGCCTCGCCGTGCTCGGTCAGGGTCAGCTTGCCGGCGGCGGGAACGGTGGAGGCGGCGGGAGCCGCGGCGGGCGCGCTCTGGCCGGCGCCCATCTCCTTGAGAACTTCTTCAATTACACTGCGCAGAGTGTTTTCATCAAACGTCATGTCGCTTCACCCCTCTTAGATGTCTTCAGGACGGATGGCTCTGGGAATGTTCTTCAGCTGGTTCCAGCGCTCCTCGCTGATCTGGTAGCCGGTCATGGGCCCGTGGTACTCGTTGGGAACGTTGACCGCGGAGAGGACGTGGAAGTTCTCGTCAAAGATGGAGGCGGTGTGCAGGTAGTCGCCGGCCACCTTCTGGCGGAGCATGTTGTAGATGTTGTGGGCCACGTCGGGGAAGCCGGCACGGTCCAGAGCCTTGACGAAGTCAACGCCGGTGACCTTGCGGGCCATCATGTCCTCGATAGCCTTCAGATCCTCGTTGACGTTGCGCTGAGGCATGTCGTTGGAGCCGTTGGCGTAGGTAGCGGCCTCCACCTCGGCGTCGGTGATCTCGGGCAGGCCCAGCTCACGGAACATACCCTGCAGGGCGCGGGCAGCCTTGTTGCGGGCCTTGAGCACGTCCTCTTCCCGGACGGGCTGCAGGCCGCCGTCGATCTTCATGTCGCGCTGGATGATGACCCAGTCGTCATAGTCCTCAGCATCCCAGTTGGAGCCGGCGAACATGTTGTCGTAGTTGGGGGTGGCGGAGTAGCCGGAGCAGATGTAGTCGGTGCCGGAGAAGAGCTGAGGCACGGTACGGGCCACCCGGCGCAGATCGGAGTGGGTGAAGGTCTGGTCGTTGGAGGTGGTGGACTCCAGGTCCAGCAGCATGGCGATCAGGTTCTCAGCGGCCACGGCGCGGATACCGCCGGGCACACCGGCGGGCACGCCGATGCAGGAGACGGAGCCGTTCTGGGTGCCCTGCACGCCGGCGCCCTTGGTGACGGCCAGGCAGCGGGCCTCCAGATACAGCATGGACTTGCCCTCGGCGTAGCCCATCTGCACCTCGGAGCCGGTGCCGGAGGTAAAGCGCATCTTCAGGCCGCGGGAAGCGTAGCAGCTGGCCAGGAACGCCTTGGAGTAGGGGGTGTCGTCGCCGTCCATAAAGACGGGCTCGGTGCCGTAGACGGAAATGGTCTCGGCATAGGTGGTGAAGCCGCGCATACCCAGCATCAGCTCGGTGGCCTCTTCCAGGGCGCACTGGGTCATGATGCCGGGACGGCCCACCTGGGCGCCCACGAACAGGGCCATGGCGTTGAAGGGAGCGTAACGGGCCACGGCAACGGTGGTCTCCATCTCGGCAAAGCCACGGACAGCAGCCTCGGCGGCGTCAGCGGCGATCTGCACCGGGTTGTCGCGCACGTTGGTGACGTGGCACTGGTTGGCGGGCATCATACGGGCGCGCATCTTGGTCATGCCCATCATGATCTCCACGATGGTCAGCTTGCCCACGACCTCGGTCAGCTTGGCGGGAGTGAGGGACAGGGTGATGTCCAGCACTTCCTTCCGGGAGACGTTGATGTCCACGATCATCCGGGCGATCTCCAGAGAATCCATGGCCATGGCCTTCTCGGCGTTCTCTAGGCGGATGGCGTGGTCGGCGATAAAGGTATCCAGCATGTCAAACTCAGCGCGGGTCTTGCCGTCCAGCTCGGTCACCACGCCGTTCTCAATCTTGATGCTGGGCTTGGGGTCGAAGGGGCTGTTCATGGCGATCAGACCCACCTCAGGCCACTCCTGCACATAGCCGTCCTGGTTGACCGGGCGGGCGTCCAGCACTTCAAAACGCTTAGACTTCATGTCACTGACTCCTTCCCGTTAATTAGATGATGTAGGGGGTGGTGGCGCTCTTGAGCTCCTCACCGGGCTCAAGGGCCTTCAGCAGCTGCATGCCCACATCGCGGGCAGCAATAATGGCCTGCTTCACCGCGCCGGAATCACCGGAGAAGAAGAAGTTGACCTCGTTGGAGTAGCTGGTACCGCCGTTGCCGGGAGTAGCAACACTGATGGCGTCCACGGTAGCAGCCTTCACAGCGGTATCGGCCAGAACCAGACCGATGGCAGCGGGAGCGCCTACGGTGATACCGAAGGACTTGCCGATGGGGGCGCCAAAGGCCTTGTTCAGCGCGTAGCTGGCGCGGGCAGTATACTGGAACTCCAGATGGCCGGCGCTGTTGCCGTACACGTCGCCGAAGGTGCGCTCCACCTCACGCAGGGTAACCTCAACGGCCCGGCGAACATCGGACACGTCTTCCGCGCCGAAGACAATGAAGCAGCCGTGGCCAGCGCCGCCCTCGGTATCACGGGGGCACTCGATGAGCACGATCTCGGAGTTGGTAGCCTTCACCGCCTCGTCAGCAGCAAAGATCTGGGGGCCGGCGCCGGTACGGTCGCCAATGATGCCGATAGAACGATACTTCTTGTCGATGCCCAGCTTCTCGTGGACCTGGTGATCCAGGTTGGCAATGACCAGGCCGATGGTATGGCCCATGGCGGTGCCCACAAATTCCGTCAGATTGCAGGCGGGAGCGGGCTGAGCGCAGCAGCTCTCCTCGGGAGCGCAGGTGGGCTCGGAAATGCCCATCTTCTTCATGACTTCGTCCATGACCTTGCTGACCAGTTCATCTTTCATGTGTTAACCCTCCGAACTTTTTATGATTTGAATTCTTGAGGTAATCCGTTTCGCTTACTGCATGTGGGGCAGAATCTTCTCCACATCCGTGTGGGGTCTGGGGATGACGTGGACGGAAACCACTTCTCCCACCTTCTGGGCCGCGGCAGCGCCGGCATCGGTAGACGCCTTAACCGCGCCCACGTCACCCCGCACCATCACGGTGACCAGTCCGGAACCGATCTTCTCATAGCCCACCAGGCTGACATTTGCGGATTTGACCATGGCATCGGCAGCCTCAATCGCGCCTACCAGGCCTTTGGTCTCCACCATTCCCAGAGCTTCCTGCTGCATATTACAACCTCCTTTTTTGGGCCAGCGGCGGTTTCCGTTAAAAGTTAAAACCGCACACTATCTGCGCCGATTATACCTGAATTTCGGGATTGTTTTCTTGGCACGTCCCGGTGCTTTTTTGTCCCCTTCTTTCCTGGGTCTTTCCCCGCAACCCACCTTTTTTCCCCGTGCCCCGCCCTGCCGCCCCCCGATCCGCCGTTTAAAAGAGGGCAAAAAAATACACTTGACACCCACGTCGAATGTCAAGTGTATTTTTTTGCCCTCTTTTATTTTAGGTATGCCACAATTTGGATTTATTTGCCCATCAATCTCTGGAGGATAGCGCTCACATTTTCGGCGGTGGCCGGCCGGGGGTTGGTGGAGGTGGTGACGTCGGCCAGAGCGGCGGAAACCATCTCGTCCCACAGCTGCTTTACCTGCTCCAGGTCGCCGCCCCACTCCTTGAGGGTGGCGGGAATCTTGAGCACACGGTTCAGGTGCTCCACCTCCCGCAGCAGGTTGGACACACCCAACCGGACGCTGGGGGCAGGCAGATCCAGCGTCTTGGCCAGGCGCTGGTATTTTTTGGCCGCCAGGGCGTATTCGCCTCCCCGCACCCCCGCCAGATTGGCGTTGAACTGAATGATGTGGGGCAGCAGCATGGCGTTGATCCGGCCGTGGGGAATGTGCAGCTTGCCGCCCACAGCGTGGGCCATGCCATGGGTCAGGCCCAGGCCGGCGGAGTTAAAGGCCAGGCCCGCCATGCAGGAGGCGTTGTGCATCTTCTCCCGGGCCAGCAGATCGGTGCCGTCCTGGAAGGCAAGGGGAAGGAAGCGGAACACCAGAGAGACCGCCTTTTCACACAGGGCGTCGGAAAAATCGTTGGCCCCTTTGGATACATAGGCCTCAATGGCGTGGGTAAGCACGTCCATACCGGCGTCAGCGGTAACGCTGGCCGGGGCGGACACCGTCAGCTGGGGGTCCAGAATAGCCACCGGGGGCCGCAGGGCCTTGCTCTCCAGGGGGTACTTGATGCCCTTTGCCCGGTCGGTGATCACCGCGTACTCCGTCACCTCGGAGCCGGTGCCGCTGGTGGTGGGAACCGCGAAGCACTCCCAGCGGTCCGTATCGATGTGGAGGGTCTCCTTGGCCACCGCCCGGATGGCCTTGGCCGCGTCGATGGTAGAGCCGCCGCCCACGGCGATCATAGCCTCCGCCCCAGATTCCTGCAGGGCCTGCACACCGGCGGCCACCACCTCAATGGGAGGGTCGGGCACAACGCCGTCAAAGACGGACACCTGGCAGCGGGTCAGATAGCCGGCCACCTTGTCCGGCACGCCCATATTGGCCATAAACCGGTCGGTGACGATCATCACCCGTTTGTCCTCCACTTTGCGCAGCCGCTCCAGGGCGCCCTCGCCAAAAAAGATTCTGGTGCTGAAACTGAACTCTTTCATCGCTTTTCACTCCTCGTCAGCACGAACTCCACCGGGGCAGATCAGCGAACACTGCTCTGCACACCGGCCCTCTTACCACTCTCCCGGAATTCTGTGGGCGTGACCCCCACCTTCCGTTTAAAGGCCTTGCTGAAGTAATTGGTCTCTCCATAGGAGAGCTCATAGGATATGTTGATAACCGGCAGGTCGGTGTCCAGCAGCATCTGCTTTGCCAGCTCCACCTTGCCGTCGGTGATGTAGGCAATATAGTTCTGCCCGGTCATCTTTTTGAAAAACTTGCTGAAGTAGCAGGAGCTCATGTTGGCATACTCCGCCGCATCGTCCAGGCTGAGCCCCTTCCGCAGATTGCGGTCGATGTAATTCAGGATTTTCTGACCGCTCTCCACCTCATAAAAGTTGCTCCCCTCCAGGCTTTCGAAGAGGATATCCAGCATTTTTTCCAGCGTGAGGTAGCTCTCATATTTCCGCCCCTGCCGGTCAAACCGGATGCGGAAATGCTCCAGGCAGTTGGACAGCTTCCACTGGGTGGCCTGTCCAAAGGGCGCGCTGAGCTCCACCATACCCGCGGCAAAGTCCACGACCTCGCTGCGGATTGTTTCTATATTATCTTCATCCCGGTAGAGCACGTCAAGGTATTCTCTTGTGGTCTGGATGCACTTTTTATATTGGAAGCTGCGCAGGTACCCGGCCAGGCTGTTGGCATAGCGCTCCTTCCGCTTTTCCTCCGGCTGCTCCTCCGGGGGGCTCTGGGCGCTCTTGCCCAGCAGCGACTTGACCGCGGCAATGATCCATGTGGGACGGCATGGCTTGAGCAGATAATCCCTGATCCCCAGCCTCCAGATATTCCGGGACACGTGCTCCTGCTCTCCGGAGGAGAGCACCAGAATCGGCGTCTCCGGCACCAGCTTCTGCACGGAGGATATCATATTGCATCTGGCAAGGTTGAATTTGGGGATATCCGCAATAAAAAGGTCGGTTTTTTCCCTCTGAAGGATATCCAACGCCTGCTCCGTCCCGGCGGCGCTGAGGATCTTTACCTCATCCAAGCCGTTGAGCAGAATCTTCTCCGTAACATGGCGTTCCAAATCATTATCGCTCAATACCAATATCTGTTTCATCCAGCTTTCCTCCCACGGCATATCGCTGGTAGCCGCTCCGTCTTAGAACAATCCTCTTTTCTCCAGCGGCAGCCGGATCCGAATGACAATTCCGCTCTGCCTGTCGTCCCGGGAACCAACGCTCACTCCATACTCCGTTCCAAACACATGCTGCAGGCTGTTGTTGATGGCGTAGAGCGACTTGCTCCCGTCCTTCGGGGTGCTCAGCATATATACCCATTCGTCAAGAGACTTGATCCCGCCGGAGCAGCAGATCTGCAGCAAGAAATAGTCTCCCTCTTCCTCTCCGTAGATCTCCAGATGGAAGGTGGCGTCGCTCTTTTCCCCAAACCCGTCCAAAATGGTTTCCGCTATGGGCTGCATCAGCATGAACGGACAGGGAATGGTCATGTACCCCGCCGGCACAGAAATATGAAAATCCAGCTTGTCCCCTACCCACACCTTCTGGATCCGCAGCAGCGATTCGATGTAGTCCAGCTCCTCGCCCAGGGTGGATATTTTTTTGGTTGTGCCCAGAGTATAACGGGTGACGTCGGCAAAATCGTAAGCCACCTGCTCCGTCCGCTCTGCCTTTTCCTCATAGGCCAGGCGGGTAATGATGTTCATTACATAAAAGAAGTAGCGCAGTTCCGCGCTGCGCCCCATGGCGTCGTTTTCCTGTTCCCGCAGCACCAGCTCCAGCTCGGAGCGGGCGGCGCGCTCCTCGGAAAGCTGCTTGTCCTTCTCCTCCAGCATGGCCAGCATTTTCTTGCCGGTCTCGTTTTCCGTCATGGTAACGATGATGTCCCGCAGGATATGGACGGCCGCCTCCACCTTTTCGTAGGAGACCGTGTCCATTTTGTCGTACAGGCGGCTGATCTGCTCATGCTTGCGCCAGTTGCTCTGCTGGGGGAGAATGTACTCCAGCTGCTCCGCCTCTTCCTCACATACCTTTACCTGACCGCCCAGCACAGCCCCCATATAGGTGCCGTTGATGATCAGCGGCACCGCGAAGTCCACCAGGTTGGCATGGCAGCGGTAAATATACGGTTGACCGGTAATGGCCGAGTGCAGCCCCCCGTGGGCGTCACACTGCGCGCACAGCTCGGAAAATCCCTGGACCTCCCGTACTTTCATGCAGTGTTCCGTAAAGCCGCTGTAACGGGTTATGGGATTCCCCTTATAATCCACCGTCACGGCCCCAATCCCCATGGCCTTGGAGCAATTATCCTGAATGGACTGGAGTAAATTCATATCGATCATGTCAGAAATCTTTTTTATCTCACTCATTACACGACTCCCCACCGCACGCTATTTTGCAAGTCGGGCATTTCTCCAGGCTCCAAAGCGCAAAGGAACGCTCAAAAAAACGCCTTGCATACTAGCGGATAGTTTTATTTCTTATTATAACAAAACTTCCGCAGATAGCAAGGCAGTTTACGCTTGTACCATATCACTGTACCCAGCCGTTTTCAAGGTGCTTTTTTGCCCTGTTACTTCCATTTTTAACTGACAGATTTGCCAAAATCTATAATCCAACGTCTATATCCGCATCTGGCGGGAAAAAGCAGCGCCCCCTCCGGCGGCCTGAGGCCGCCGGAGGGGGCGCTGCTTTTTCTGTTAATTTTTCTTTCAATTCCAAAAACAAAAAGGGTCAGCCTTTCAGCTGACCCTCTTTTGGTCCGAGTGACTGGATTCGAACCAGCGGCCTCTTGAACCCCATTCAAGCGCGATACCAAACTTCGCCACACCCGGAAATCGCCGCCCTGTTTCAGACGGCTTGATTATATTACCACAGCTTATCCGGAATTGCAAGCCCTTTTTTCAATTTTCTTTTGAAATTTTTAAACCCAGCTGTCTTCCAGCTCGTGCTTGCGTTCCCGGGTCATCAGCTCCACAATCACCGTCTGGGGGTCCTTGCCGTGGTAGAGCACCTGATAGGCCGCCTCAGTAATGGGCATTTCCACCCCCACCTTCTGGGCCAGAGCCCTGGCGGTAGCGGCGGCGTAGTAGCCCTCCACCACCGCGCCGATCTCCTGCACTGCCTGCTGGGCAGGTACCCCTTTCCCGATCAGGATCCCGCAGCGGCGGTTACGGGAGTGCATGGAGGTACAGGTGACGATCAGATCCCCCACACCGGTGAGTCCGGCAAAGGTCTCCCGCCGTCCCCCCATAGCCACCCCCAACCGGGCAATTTCGGTGAGACCGCGGGTCATCAGAGCGGCCTTGGTGTTGTCCCCAAAGCCCATGCCGTCGCACACGCCGGCGCACAGGGCGATAACGTTCTTCAGCGCGGCGCCCAGTTCCACCCCCACCACGTCGTCGGAGGCGTACACCCGGAACCGCTCGTTCATAAACAGGTCCTGGACCAGCTCGGCGGCGGAGCGGTCCTTGGAGGCGGACACCACCGCCGTGGGAATCTGCCGCCCCACCTCCTCGGCGTGGGAGGGGCCGGACAGCGCCACAATGGGGCAGCGCTCCCCCACCTCCTGGGCAATAGCCTCGGTGAGGGTGAGAGAGGTGTCCTTCTCAATACCCTTGGACACCGATACCAGCACCGTTCCCGGCTCCAGCAGAGGAGCCAGCGTCCTGGCGGTGGCCCGCACGGCAAAGGAAGGGGTAGCCAGCACCACCGCGCCGCAGCCCTTGACGCAGCCGCTGTCGGAGGTAAGCTTCAGGCCCTCCGGCAGGGGGACCCCCTTCAGCATGGGGTTTTCCTTCTGCTCCTTCAGCACGGCGGACTCCGCCTCGGTATAGGACCACAGGGTCACGTCGTGGCCGTTTTCCAGCAGGACCAGGGCCAAAGCGGTGCCCCAGCCGCCGCTGCCCATGACAGAGATCTTCATGCTTGCTTTCCTCCATCCGTTTTGTGGTGCAGGCTGAATTTGGATTCGGTGCCGCTGAGAATACGCTTCAGATTGCCCCGGTGCTTCCACACGATCAGCCCGCCCAGGAAGATAGCCAGCGCCAGCAGCAGCCAGTTATGGTACACAAACCAGGTGGCAAAAGGGAAGGACGCCCCAGCCCAGATGGAGCCCAGGGAGACCCATTTGGTGAGGATCGCCAGCACCAGAAAGCCGCCCCACACCACCAGGGCCACCCGCCAGTCGATCATGATGGCGATGGTGCCGCCGGAGAGGATCCCCTTGCCGCCCTTGAAGTGGAACATGCAGGGGAACATATGGCCCAGCAGACAGAAGGTGCCCGCCCAGTACTTGGCCAGTACCGGCCAGAGGGGCGCCCAGCCGTCATAGACCGCCACCCCGCCGAAGAGCCATCCTGCCACCAGAATGGCCACCACCGCCTTGAGCACGTCGGTGAGGATGACCACAAAGGTCAAGGGCCCGCCGAAGGTGCGGTGGAAATTGGTCAGGCCCGCGTTGCCGCTGCCGTGCTTGCGCACGTCGTCCCGCAGGATATACTTGGAGACGATGACCGCTCCGTTGAAGCAGCCGCAGAAATAGGCAAATACCGCCGTCACAGCCAGAATGGCGGCGATGGCGCCCGGGGAGACGCCCTGGGGCATATTCACCGGCATGGTCAGCCCTCCTTATCACTCTTTTGCCGGATGGTGAGGCGCACGGGGGTGCCCTCCAGTCCGAAGGTGGAACGGATCTGATTTTCCAGATAGCGCTGATAGGAGAAGTGGAAGAGCTTGGCGTCGTTGCAGAAGCAGACGAAGTGGGGGGGCTTGACGCCGATCTGAGTCATATAGTAGATCTTCAGCCGCCTGCCCTTGTCGGTGGGAGGCTGGACCCGGGCGGTGGCGTCGGCCAGCACCGAGTTGAGCATGCCGGTGGTGATGCGCAGGGAGGCCTGATCCACCACGTAGTTGATCAGGTCGAACAGCCGGTCCACCCGCTGGCCCGTCAGGGCGGAAATGAACAGGATGGGGGCATAGGTCATATAGGAGAGGTCCCGGCGGACGTCCTGCCGCATCTTGTCCATGGTCTTGTCGTCCTTCTCGATGGAGTCCCACTTGTTGACCACGATGATGCAGGCCTTGCCCGCCTCATGGGCCAGGCCGGCCACCTTGGTGTCCTGCTCGGTGACCCCCTCGCCCGCGTCGATCATGATGAGGCACACGTCGGCCCGCTCGATGGCCATGGTGGCCCGGAGGACGGAAAACTTCTCAATAGGGTCGTCCACCTTGGACTTTTTCCGCATACCGGCGGTGTCGATGAGCAGATACTTGCCCTTCTTGTTTTCAAAGTAGCTGTCCACCGCGTCCCGGGTGGTGCCCGCCATGTCGCTGACGATCACCCGCTGCTCCCCCAAAATCCGGTTCACCAGGGAGGACTTGCCCACGTTGGGCTTGCCGATGATGGCCACCTTGATAACGTCCTCGTCCTCCTCCTCCTGGTCCTCCGGGGGGAAGTACTTAAAACACTCGTCCAGCAAGTCGCCGGTGCCGTGGCCGTGGACGGCGGAGACGGCGATGGGGTCCCCCAGGCCCAGATTGTAGAACTCATAGATATCCGGGTTGGTGTGGCCCACCTGGTCCATTTTGTTTACCGCCAGCACCACCGGCTTGCCGGAGCGCAGCAGCATGTTGGCCACCTCCTGGTCGGAGGCGGTAAGGCCGGTCTTGATGTCGCACAGGAAAATGATGACAGTGGCGTTCTGAATGGCGATCTCCGCCTGCTGGCGCATAAAGGCCAGAATTTCGCTGTCGGTGCCCGGCTCAATGCCGCCGGTGTCCACCAGGTCGAATTTCCGGCCCAGCCACTCCGCCTCGGCGTACAGCCGGTCCCGGGTAACGCCCGGGGTGTCCTCCACGATGGACAGCCGCTGGCCCACCAGCTTATTGAACAGCATGGACTTGCCCACGTTGGGCCGGCCCACGATGGCGATTAAAGGCTTCATAGGATCACTTCCTCCCTTTCTCTCAGGGGTTGTAGCGGTAGTATTCCGCCTCCGGCGGCAGCTGGGGACAGTCCCGGACCACTTCCCGGCCCAGGATGGCATCGGCCAGGTCGAAGCCGCTGTCGGCGGGCACGGGGACTACGGTTACCCCCAGAGCCTCCTCCAGCTGCTCCACCGTCACGTCGTCCAAAAACACCCGTTCTCCCGCCCGAAGCATATTGTCCGGGAGCAGCAGCCGCCGGCCCAGGTCCTTGCCCCGCAGCTGCTCCAGCAGATCGGCGCCGGTAATGAGTCCGGACACCGTGATGGTCTCCCCAAAAAAGCGGTTGGCAATGGGATAGACCGTTCCTTTTATATTACCACATTGTTTCCGGGCCATGTCAACAATTTCCTGCACAAAGGGGGCGGCGGACACTCCGGTGGCAATGGAAAAAGGGGCATCGTCCTCCGGCGTCTCACCCTCCAGGCCCAGCTCCGCCTGACTGGTCAGCAGGCGCAGCATCCCCACGCCGTTTTCCAGCTGGGCCATGTCCTCATAATAGCCCTTCTCCGGCAGCGCCCGCCCGGCCAGCAGATAAAACTCGTCGGAGCACCAGGCCAGGCTGGTGCCGTGCTGTTTCAGGAAGGCGGCGGCAAAGGCCTCCACCTGGTCGATGAGAGCGGCGGCCTGCTCTTTCGTATAGGGCGCAATCCGGCACAGCCCCTCCCGGAATCTGGTCACCCCCACCGGCACCACCGCCACGCTGGTCACCGCCGGGTGCAGCTCGCTCAGCTCCCGCAGGGTGCGGTCCAGGGCCGGACCGTCGTTGACGCCGGGACAGGCCACCACCTGGCAGTTCATCCGGATCCCCGCCCCGGCGAACCGGGTCATGATCTCCAGGCACTCCCCCGCCCGGCGGTTTTTCAGCATGGCGGTACGCAGCTCAGGGTCGGTGGCGTGGACCGAAATGTTGATGGGACTGATGCGCAAATCAATTACTCTCTGTATTTCTCTCTTGGAAAGATTCGTCAGGGTAATATAATTTCCCATCAAAAAGGACAGGCGGGCGTCATCGTCCTTGAAATAGAGGGTATCCCGCATCCCTGGCGGCATCTGATCCACAAAGCAGAAGATACAGCGGTTGGCGCAGGAGCGGGCCTTGTCCATCAGATAGGTCTCAAAATTCAGTCCCAGGTCCTCCCCCTCCCCCTTCCGCACCCGGACGGTGCGGCTGCCGCCGTCGGGGCCGGTGAGGGTGAGCTCCAGCCGGGGGTCGTAGGCGTAAAATTTATAGTCCAGCACGTCCACAATGGGGTGGCCGCTGATGTGGGTCAGGGTCTCCCCCGGCCGCAGGCCCGCCCGGGCCGCCGGGCTGCCCGGGTCCACCGATGCAATTTTTGTCAGGCTCATGGTCGAGGGCTCCTTTTCCGACGGGTCATTTCTTTATATTGTACCCTACTTTTGGGCAAAAAGAAAGAGGGGCTTGTCTCCCCTCGTTCTTTTCGGCTATTTACTTCGCCTCAGCGGTGGTCTCCACCTTGCCGAACTCATGGCCCTTGTAGGTCATGCAGTTCTTGCACATCCGGTGGGGCAGGCGGAACGCACCGCACTTGGGGCAGGTGGTGACGCCGGGAGTCTCCAGCTTCCAAACGGAGCTGCGGCGCTTATTCCGGCGCTGCTTGGACACTTTACTCTTAGGGACTGCCATTCATGACACCTCCTTAGGTTCATGCCCTGGCCGGGCAAAACTTACTCATTCTCTTTATCCAACAGCTGCGCAAGTACAGCCAAACGTGGATCGATCTCTTTCCCGCAGTTGCAGGGGCCGTTGTTCAGGTCGGCGCCGCAGGTGGGACACAGCCCCTTGCAGTCCGCCGAACAGACGTGCTTGGCGTCCATAGACAACACCAGCGCGGTGGTGAAGAGCTCCTCCAGATCGGCATGGCCGTTTTCCAGCAGCACGATCTCGTCGTTCTCCTCGTCCTCCAGCTCCTCCGCCAGCAGGGTGCTCACCGGCAGGCTCAGCGCCTGAGAAAAAGGCTTCAGGCAGCGGTCGCACACCAGCTCCAGGGTGGTCTCCGCCGTTCCCTCCAGCAGCAGGGCGTCGGCCATATTGCGCACCGTACCGCTGACGCGGACAGGGTGGGCAAAGGGCTTTTCCCCATAAAAGTCCAGCTGGGACAGGTCCAGTTCAAACTGGAACGGCAGGGACGCGCCGGGGACATGGATGATAGACCGGAGATCAAGTCTCATGATACACCTCACACAATGGCACAGCAGACATTATACTGAAAATCGCCGCCCTTGTCAAATACTTTTTCACTTTTTCCGTAATTTATGATATAATACCGCTACCATCCCGGCCCACCGCCGGTTTTTCAGGAGAATTGCCCATGAAGGAATTTACCATCGGCAAAAACGACGCCGGGCAGCGGCTGGACCGCTGGCTGGCCAAGACCCTGCCTCTGCTCCCCGGCCCTCTGGCCCAGAAGTACATCCGCCTCAAACGGGTGAAGGTCAACGGCAAGGGCTCCCAGCGGGACGTGCGGCTCCAGGTGGGGGACCTTTTGCAGCTGTACATCAACGACGAGTTTTTTGACCAGCCCCGGGAGGACAACGCCTTTCTGGCGGTGTTCAAGCCCAGGCTGGATATCGTCTACGAGGACGAAAACCTGATGCTGCTCAACAAGCGTCCCGGCCTGCTGTGCCACGCCGACGAGCACGAGAAGGTGAACACCCTCATCACCCACATCCAGGCCTACCTCTATCAGAAAAAGGAGTGGAACCCCAGAGACGAGCACTCCTTCACCCCCGCCCTGTGCAACCGCATCGACCGGAACACCGGGGGGATCGTCATGGCGGCCAAGAACGCCGAGACCCTGCGGATCCTCAACCAGAAGATCCGGGACCGGGAGATCGCCAAATATTACCTGGCCATCATCCACGGGAAGATGACGCCTCCCCAGGGCAAGCTGGAGGGGTTCCTCCTCAAGGATGAGGACAAGGCCCAGGTGAAGGTGTTCCGCAAGCCGGTGCCCGGCGGCAAGAGCGCCGCTACCTTATATCAAACGCTGACGGTCAACCGGGGGCTGTCCCTGGTGGAGTGTGAGCTTCTGACCGGCCGCACCCATCAGATCCGGGCCCAGTTCGCCGCCGCCGGTCACCCTCTGCTGGGGGACGGCAAGTATGGCCGGGAGCGGGACAACAAGCAGTACGGCCGCTCCTTCCAGGCCCTGTACTCCTACAAGCTGGAGTTCACCTTTCCCACCGACGCGGGTATTCTGGAGTATCTGCGGGGCAGGGTGTTCACCGTGGAAAAGGTGGACTTTGTGGAGGAGTATTTTCCCGAATAGGAAGCGCGCCTGCGCGGCGGGCGCCCCCTTTTCGGCGTCGAAAAGGGGGAAAAAGACGGCAGGGGAGGGATTTCAATTTCCCTCCCCTGCACCCCTCCTTAAAACGACCAATCAGGGGGGCTGCGGCCCCCCTATTGGATGTACCCCCCGGGGCTGGTGGTCGCGCAACCCAAGGGGGAGATTCCAAAGAGGGGGAACCGCAGTTCCCCCTCTTGGCCGTTTTAAGGGGTGGATTATTAAGGCGGGGGAAATCGGAATCCCCCGCCTTAATTGGCCTTTGCCCACTTTCGGCCAGTCGAAAGTGGGCCGCCGGAGGCATCGCCTCCCCCAAAGGGATTCACCGGGCGTCAAACAATTTCTG
Organism: Candidatus Flavonifractor merdavium; assembly: GCA_019119335.1. Lineage (GTDB taxonomy): Bacteria > Bacillota > Clostridia > Oscillospirales > Oscillospiraceae > Flavonifractor > Flavonifractor merdavium. The sequence continues at coordinate 81,175 of DWXF01000036.1, read as the reverse complement.
AACGGGGACGCCCAGAGCGTCGGCGATATCCAGCAACTTGGACAGGCTGGGAACAGAGTGGGCGGTCTCCACCCGCTGGAGATGCTGCTGGGTGATCCCCACCATTTCGGCCAGCTGCTCCTGGGTCAGTCCCTGTTGTTTCCGATAATACATGATGTTCAGTCCGATCTGAACCATGGTTTTATAATGTTTCATGCAGTTCAGCCTTCCCGTTTTTCCTCAGTGTAAACGGGAAGGCTTTTCTTTCTTAGGTACTGCTTTATTCTATATACAACTTATTATATTGTATTTCGACTTTGTATATGCTATTATAAAATCTGAGGTGATGGATATGTACTCCAATGAGTTTGAAAAATGCTTCGCCGACTTTCTGGATCGCCACGAGTACGACGACGCGGAAAACGCCCTGTTCGCCATGGTACGCATCGCCTTTTCCGCCGGCTGGCAGGCCGCCGGCGGCGCTCCGCCCCAGTCAGAGCGCATCTATGAACTGCTCCCCTCTGTCCCCCGTGATCCCCGCCCGTAAAATCCCTGAAAAAAGTACGGTTTTATTATTGACATTTTTCGCAATAGCATATATATTTGTTTCGTCAATAGGGCGTACCCAACCGCCGGTTTGGGTACGCCTTTTACTACCTTTTGAGAAATGGGGGAGGATACATGTCCAAGGAACTGATCCGCCTGTCGGATTGCTTCATGAAATTTGACGACGACGTCATTCTGGACCATATCAACCTTTATATCAACGATAAAGAGTTCCTCACGCTGCTCGGTCCCTCCGGGTGCGGCAAAACCACGACGCTTCGTATCATCGGCGGCTTTCAGAAGCCCACCTCCGGCGACGTGTTTTTTGACGGCGTGAGGATTAATGACGTTCCCCCCCATAAGCGGAAGGTCAACACCGTCTTTCAGAAGTACGCTCTGTTCACCCACATGAACATTTTCGAGAATGTGGCCTTCGGCCTGCGGGTGAACAAGGTGCCCGACCCCAAGGATCCCAAGCGGATGATCAAAGTTCCTGAGTCCGAGATCAAGGAGCGGGTGGAGGAGGCCCTGGCCCTGGTGAACCTGGCGGGCTACGGCAAGCGGTCGGTCAACTCCCTCTCCGGCGGTCAGCAGCAGCGGGTGGCCATTGCCCGGGCCATTGTGAACCGGCCCCAGGTGCTGCTGCTGGACGAGCCGCTGGGCGCTCTGGACCTGAAACTGCGCAAGGACATGCAGATCGAGCTCAAGCGGATCCAGCAGCAGGTGGGCATCACCTTCATCTACGTCACCCACGACCAGGAGGAGGCCCTCACCATGTCCGACACCATCGTGGTGATGAACGAGGGCAAGATCCAGCAGATCGGCACCCCCGAGGACATCTACAACGAGCCCAAGAACGCCTTCGTGGCCGACTTCATCGGCGAGAGCAACATCATCGACGGCGTGATGCACGAGGACTACGTGGTGGGCATGTACGGCCGGAAATTCAAGTGTCTGGACAAGGGCTTTGCCCCCAACGAGCCGGTGGACGTAGTCATCCGGCCGGAGGACATCGACATCGTGCCCGAGGCGGAGGGCCAGCTCACCGGCACCGTCACCGAGGTCACCTTCAAGGGCATCCACTATGACATTATCGTGGACTTCCGCGGCTTCAAGTGGCTGATCCAGACCACGGACTACTCCCCTGTGGGGGCAAAGATTGGGGTGAAGATCGACCCCGACGGCTTCCACATCATGAAGAAGAGCCAGTACTCCGGCACCTTCGGCGATTACAGCTCCTACTCCTCCGAGTATGACGAGCTCAACGAGGACCGGTTGGAGGATGAGGAGGACGGCGATGAAGAATAAGTGGCTGGCCGCCCCCTACGTGGTGTGGATGGCGATTTTTGTGGTGGCGCCGCTGATTCTGGTGGTGGTCTTTGCCTTTACCGACAAGGCGGGCGGACTGACCCTGGACAACTTCAGCAATATGGCCACCTATATTCCCGCCTTTCAGCACTCCTTCGTGCTGGCCATCGCCGCCACCCTGATCTGCATTCTCATCGGTTACCCCCTGGCCTACTTCCTGTCCCGGGAGTCCCTGATGGTGCGCAAGGTGGCTATGATGCTCATTATGCTGCCCATGTGGATGAACTTCCTGCTGCGGACCTATGCCTGGATGTCCATTCTGGACGACAACGGCCTGATCAACCAGTTTTTGGCCGACATCGGCTTTTTCAACCTGATCAACAGCATCTTTGGCACCAATCTGCAGTATATTCATATGATCAACACCCAGGGGGCCATTGTGCTGGGCATGGTGTACAACTTCCTGCCCTTTATGGTGCTGCCCATCTTCTCGGTCATTGACAAGATCGACCCCAAGGTGGTGGAGGCCGCCCAGGACCTGGGGGCCAACGGAGCCATGGTATTCCGCAAGGTGATCTTCCCCCTGTCCCTGCCGGGGGTGCTCTCCGGGGTGACCATGGTGTTCATCCCCTCGGTGTCCACCTTCGCCCTGTCCCGCCTGCTGGGCGGCGGCAAGACTCTGCTGCTGGGCGACCTCATCGAGATGCAGTTTTTGGGCAACGCCTACAATCCCCACCTGGGCTCGGCCATCGCCCTGGTGATGATGGTGATTGTGCTGGTCATGATGGCTGTGATGAACCGCTTCGGCGAAGGTGAAGAGGGGGTGGCGGTCCTGTGAACAAGCATCGGATTCCCTCCCGGTTTTTCACGCTGCTGGTGTATGTGTTCCTGTACGCCCCCATTGTGCTGCTCATCGTGTTCTCCTTCAACGCCACCAAGAGCAACCGGGTGTGGGGCGGCTTCTCCACCCAGTGGTATGTGGAGCTCTTCCACAACACCCGCCTGCTGGGGGCTTTGCGCACCACCATCATTTTGTCGGTGCTGGCCGCCGTCATCGCCACCATCCTGGGCACCGCCGCCGCCATCGGGTTTTACTCCATGCGCCGGCGCTCCCGGAGCGCCTTCCTGGCGGTGAACAACATCCCTCTGACCAACGCGGACATCATCACCGGCGTGTCCATGATGCTTTTGTTCGTGTTCGCCATCGGGGTGTTCAACGACAGCTTCCTCAGCGAGCTGTTCGGAGTACGCTGGCGCACCGGCTTCGGCACCCTGCTCATTGCTCACATTACCTTCAACGCCCCCTATGTTATTTTGTCGGTGATGCCCAAGCTGCGGCAGCTGGACCCCAATATCTATGAGGCGGCCCAGGATCTGGGCGCCCCCGGCTTTCTGGCCTTCCGGAAGGTGATTCTGCCCGAAATCATGCCCGGGGTGCTCAACGGCCTGATCATCGCCTTTACCATGTCCATCGACGATTTCGTCATCAGCTACTTCACCAAGGGCTCCGGCGTCACCACTCTGGCGGTGGAGATCTACACCATGGTAAAAAAGCCGGTGACCCCCGAGATCAACGCCCTGTCCACCCTGATGTTCCTGGTGGTGTTCGCCCTGCTGCTCACCGTCAACATCCGTCAGGCCCGGCAGGAGACCGCCTCCGCCCGGCGGAAGGCCAAGCTGAACCCCGGGCGGTAAGGCCGCCCCGTTGTGTGTGGTAACTTGCCCCCAAGGGGCTGGTTATAATTATTTCATTTCCGAAAGGGGATAAAGAAAGAAATTGAAAAAGTCTCTCGCACTCCTGAGCGCAGCTGCCCTCACCCTGGGCGCCCTGTCCGGCTGCGGCGGCACCCAGTCCGGTACCGCTGATGACCCCGGCGCCGCCGACAAGGGCGTGGTCAACGTCTACAACTGGGGCGTCTATATCGACGAGTCCGTGTTGGAGGACTTCACCGCCGAGACCGGCATCAAGGTGGTCTACGACACCTTCGAGAGCAACGAAGCCATGTACGGCGTCCTGAAAAACGAGGGCGCCAGCTATGACGTGGTAATTCCTTCCGACTATATGATCTCCCGTATGATCGAGGAGGATATGCTGGAGCCGCTGAACTTTGACAATATTCCGAATTTCGAGGATGTGGACCCTGCGCTGAAAAATCCGGACTACGATCCGGAGAACCTGTACAGCGTGCCCTACATGTGGGGCCTGCTGGGCGTGATCTACAACACCACCATGGTGGAGGAGACCCCCTCCAGCTGGGACATCATGTTTGACGAGAACTACGCCGGCCAGATCCTGATGTTCAACAACTCCCGGGACGCCATCGGCGTCGCCCTGAAGCAGCTGGGCTACTCCTACAACACCACCGACGAGAACCAGATCAAGGAGGCCGTGGATCTGCTCATCCAGCAGAAGCCCCTGGTGCAGTCCTACGTGATGGACGACATCTTTGAGAAGATGCAGAGCGGCTCCGCCGCCATCGGCGCCTACTACTACGGCGACTTTCTGACCATGCAGGAGGTCAACCCCGACCTGGCCTTCTGCCTGCCCGAGGAGGGCACCAACCTGTACGTGGACGCCATGTGCATCCCCAAGAACGCCGAGAACAAGGAAAATGCCGAGATCTTCATCAACTATATGTGTTCCACCCAGGCCGGTCTGAAGAACTGCGAGGAGATCTGGTACTCCTCCCCCCTGCTCTCCGTCCGGGAGGAGCTGGACCCCGAGGTGTCCGGCGATCCCTACGCCTACCCCGACGAGTCCATCCTGGCCCAGTGTGAGAGCTTCAAGAACCTGCCTGCCGACACCCTGGCCCTGTACGACAGCGAGTGGACCCGGCTGATGCTGGCCTCCAACTAAGCAGATAAAAACATACGCCGCGGAACAGCCGTTCCGCGGCGTATTGTTTTACTCCTCAAAGGTCAGGGTGGCGAAGTAGTCCTCCGGGGTCTCGGCCCGGCGGATCAGCCTGGCGGTGCCGTCGCTCTGGAGGAGCACCTCCGCCGAGCGCAGCTTGCCGTTGTAGTTGTAGCCCATGGAGAAGCCGTGGGCTCCGGTGTCGTGGATCACCAGCAGATCCCCAAGCTCCACCTCCGGCAGCATGCGATCCACGGCAAACTTGTCGTTGTTCTCACACAGGCCGCCGGTGACGTCGTACTTGTGGTCGCAGGGGGCGTCCTCCTTGCCCGCCACGGTGATGTGGTGGTAGGCCCCGTACATGGCGGGGCGCATCAGGTTGGCGGCGCAGGCATCCACCCCAACATACTCCTTGTAGGTGTGCTTGAAGTGGAGCACCTTTGTCACCAGGCAGCCGTTGGGCCCCAGCAGGAACCGGCCCAACTCGGTGCACAGGGCCACGTCTCCCATGCCCGCGGGCACCAGGATCTCCTCAAATTGCTTGCGCACCCCCTCGCCGATGGCGGCGATGTCGTTGGCAGGCTGGTCGGGCTTGTAGGGGATACCCACGCCGCCGGAGAGGTTGATGAAGCAGATATCGCAGCCGGTCTCCCGCTCCAGCTCCACCGCCAGGCGGAATAAGATCCCCGCCAGAGTGGGATAGTATTCATTGGAAAGGGTGTTGGAGGCCAGGAAGGCGTGGATGCCGAACCGCTTGGCCCCCATAGCCTTCAGCTTTTTGAAGCCCTCAAACAGCTGCTCCCGGGTGAAGCCGTACTTGGAGTCGCCGGGAGTGTCCATCACCTGGAAGCCCTCCGCCGATTCCCCCAGGGTGAACACCCCGCCGGGGTTGAAGCGGCAGGAGATGGTCTCCGGGATCGTGCCGATGGTCTCCTTCAGAAAGTCGATGTGGGTGAAGTCGTCCAGGTTGATGATGGCGCCCAGCTTGTGGGCCAGCTTGAAGTCCTCCGCCGGGGTATCGTTGGAGGAGAACATGATCTCCTGGCCGGAAAAGCCGCATCGGTCGGCCAGCATCAGCTCGGTGAGGGAGGAGCAGTCCGTGCCGCAGCCCTCCTCCTGGAGGATCTTCAAGATGGCCGGATTGGGGGTGGCCTTTACCGCGAAATATTCCCGGAAGCCGGGGTTCCAGGCAAACGCCGCCTTCAGCTTCCGGGCGGTCTGGCGGATGCCGTTCTCGTCATACAGGTGGAAGGGCGTGGGGAACTGTTGGGTGAGCTCCTCCAGCTGCTCCTTTGTCACAAAGGGTCGTTTCATAGGGTCACCTTCTTCTCTCTTTCGTTTTACTATAATAAAGGCAGGGCCGTTTGTCAATGCGCAGATCTACGACAGCCATCTTCTTTTTTCTCCCCGCCTTGAGAAGGATACCCAAATTCCCCGCCCGCCATGCTTTTTCCTTGCTATGGTCGGCGGCCTCTGGTATAATGATTCGAATTGAATTGAGGTAGGAGAGGAGATCGTTATGAGCGAAAACAAAACGCCGGGAGGCGAGCCCATCCGGGACGCCCGGGTGCTGGGCGTCCCCAAGATGCTGATTCTGGGCCTGCAGCACATGTTCGCCATGTTCGGGGCCACGGTACTGGTGCCCATCCTGGTCCAGGGCTACGGCCTGCCCCTGTCTATCCAGACCACCCTGTTCTTCGCCGGAATCGGCACGCTGTTCTTCCATATCTGCACCAAGCTGAAGGTACCCGCTTTCCTGGGCTCCTCCTTCGCCTATCTGGGCGGCTTTGAGGCCATGGCCAAGCTGGACGCGGGCAAGTACGCCGGTATGGACCCGGCCGTGAAGCTGCAATACGCCTGCGGCGGCATTGTGGTGGCCGGCCTTCTGTACGTGGTTCTGGCCGCCGTCATCAAGGCGGTGGGGGTGAAAAAGGTCATGCGCTTTCTGCCCCCGGTGGTCACCGGCCCCATCATCATCCTCATCGGCCTGAACCTGGCCCCCTCCGCTGTGTCCAACGCCTCCACCTGCTGGTGGCTGGCCATCGTGGCCATGGCCATCATTGTGGCGGCCAACATCTGGGGCAAGGGCATGGTGAAGATCATCCCCATCCTGCTGGGGGTGGTGGGCTCCTACGTGGTGGCCCTGATCGCCAACGCCATGGGCGCCACCGCCCTGGACGCCGCCGGCAATGTGGTGCCCCTCATCGACTTCTCCGGCCTGGCCTCCGCCGCCCCGGTGGGCATCCAGCCCTTCTTCCTGGCCAAATTTGACCTGACCTCCATCTTTGTCATGGCCCCCATCGCCATTGCCGCCATGATGGAGCACATCGGCGACATGTCCGCCATCTCCGCCACGGTGGGCCGCAGCTTCATCCAGGACCCCGGCCTCCACCGCACCCTGATGGGCGACGGCATCGCCACCTCCCTGGCCGGCCTGTTCGGCGGCCCCGCCAACACCACCTACGGCGAAAACACCGGCGTGCTGGTGCTCTCCCGGGTGTACGACCCCAACGTGGTCCGGCTGGCCGCCATCTACGCGGTGGTGCTCTCCTTCTCCCCCGCCTTCGCGGCCATCGTCAACTCCATCCCCACCGCCATCATCGGCGGGGTGTCCTTCATCCTCTACGGCATGATCTCCGCCATCGGCGTGCGCAACGTGGTGGAAAACCGGGTGGACTTCACCAACTCCCGCAACCTGATCATCGCCGCCATCATCCTGGTGTGCGGCCTTGGCTTCTCCAACGGCATCACCTTCAGCGTCGGCGAGGTCCACGTGACCCTCACCAACCTGGCCATTGCCGCCATTGCCGGCATCGCCCTCAACGCCGTCCTGCCCGGCAAGGACTATGAGTTCGGCGCCGACGTCACCGAGGGCCGCTCCGGCGATTTCGGCCGGTATTAAGCCCGATGTAAAGACTTGTTGCGGAAGTGACAGCCTGTTGCGGTGGCTTTGCTCCCGGCCTTCTGGTAAGCTAAAGCCAGAAAACCAGGAGGTGCGCCTATGAAACTGCCCGAAAAGATTGTAGCCCTGCGCAAGAGCCGGGGCCTGTCCCAGGAGGCCCTGGCCGAACAGCTGGGGGTATCCCGGCAGGCGGTCTCCCGCTGGGAGGGAGGCTCCGCCCAACCCGACGCGGGCAACCTGTTCCAGCTCAGCCGCCTGTTCCGGGTGTCCGCCGACTACCTGCTGGACGACAGCCTTGATCAGCCGCCCCAGCCCGCCGCCCCTCCGGCGGCAGACCCCCTGGGAAAGCGCCGTCTGGCCGGAATCGTGCTGGCCGCCGCCGGTCTGCTGGGCATTCTGACCACCTATATCCTGTCCCGTGCGGTGGCCGTCATGGTCCCCACCATCACCTATGAGCAGGGCGTCACATGGTATCACTGGGACAGCAGCCACACAGACCACAGCTGGAGGTATTTCATCCAGACTTATGACCTGGAGCTGCTTACCGCCCTGTGCTTTCTGCTGCTGGCCGGAGGTATCATCCTCTTTCTGGCCTCCTGGCCCCCCGCCCGGGCAAGAATCACCCGCTTTTTTGACCATTGAGCCATCCTGCCGCAGCTCAGGCTGCGGCAGGATTTTTCTTGTTTCTGACCTTATCGTTTTTTCTAAAACTGAACATTTAAATAGGGTCAGTATTGTCCTATAATAGCCCCATCAAGAGAAGATCGGAAGTGGTTCCCATGAAAAAAGGTTCGTCCATATCCGTGGTCCGGCTGGCGGTGCTGGCCATGATGACCGCCCTGGTGTTTGCCAGCAATTATTTCCGCATCATCGTCCCGCTGTCCACCGGGCAGACCGCCTTTACGCTGGCCAACATCCTGTGCTGCCTGTCCGGGCTGCTGCTGGGGCCGGTGGGCGGGCTGGCCGCCGGACTGGGCTCCGCCCTGTACGATTTGACCAACCCGATGTATGCGCCGGAGTGCTGGCTCACCTTCCTGACCAAGGGGGCCATGGGCCTGGGGGCCGGGCTGGTGATGTACTCCGCCCAGAAGCGCAGCGAGGGGGGCTATGCCCGCTGTCTCACAGGAGCCATTCTGGGCTGCGTGATCTACTACGCCCTCTACTTCACCAAAAGCCTGTTCTACGACGGCATGCTGATGGGCGGACTGCCCTTTGAAGCGGCGGCGGTGCTGCTGCCTCTGAAGATCCCCGCCTCCCTGTTCAACGGCATTATCGCCATCGCCGCCGCGCCGCCTCTGTGCCTGGCCATCCGCCAGGGGCTCAAGCGGTCCCATCTGGCTCTGGACTGACAAAAATAAGCTCCGCCGTTCCCCGTTGGGAACGGCGGAGCTTATTTTTTGCTCAAAGCCCGTTTTTCGACCGGTCCGCCCCCTGACGGGTGCGGTCGGGGGTAAAATCGTTGGCTTCCATGATCTCCCGCAGCTCGTCCACATACTTGCTGGTCTTATGGACCACGAAAGCGTCCGCGTCAATGGGAATCCCCAGCTCGTCCATCCGCCGGATACTCCAGATATACAGAATATCCAGGGCGGGAATCAACTGCTCCCCGCTGGGGGTGAGCACATATTCCACCTTGGGCGGAATGGTATCATAAGAAATCCGCCGGATCAGGCCGGCCTGTACCAGCTCTTTCAGCTGCTGACTGAACACCTTCTCCGAAATAGGCAGGGATTTCAGGGTCTGATTGAATCGGATGCTGCCATAGGTGTGGATCTCATGGAGGATGGTCATTTTCCACTTCCCGCCAATGCAGTGCAGGATGTAATGATAGGGGTTGGTGGGGCTGTCCAGCTGATCGCCACGCACGATGCTTCACCTCGTCTCAACTTGATGGCAAAGGGGTGTACCCTGCGCATACCATCATACCACACCTGCCCCTGCCCTCACAAGTGGGGGCAGGGGTTCGCCCTCCCCAATCTGCCAAAATTTTAACAATATTTTTGTGCACTCTCTACAATTTCTCTTTTGACCATCCAGTTCACTTTACATTGTGTACAAAAGCGCATTTTACCCTTTATCTGTTTTCCACAAATTCCGGATACTTACCATTTGGTGGGTGGAGACTTTTGGGTTATCTACTTACACAATTGTATGTATTGCACAAAAAATTCATTTTGACTACACTGGTTTCAGAAAAAGGACGGGCGCTTCCCACCGTCCCCCCACACATTACCCAGCTCATTTTATTTTGATTGAAGGAGCGGATTTTCAATGGTCAAGCGTACAGTAGCGGAACTGAAACCCTATGAGGCGGCGGGCCACTTCAATATGGTGGCCATGCGCATTCACGGCAAGGAGGAGACCGGCGCCGAGAAGTTCTGGATGGGCGTTTCCACCTTCCTGCCCGGCGGCGGCGCCGAGTGGGCCTATGAGGATAACCCGCTGGAGAAGGTCTACTACGTTCTGGAGGGCGAGATGACCGTCACCGACAAGGACGGCAAGAAGTACGTCATCCACAAGGATGAGTCCATCTCCTTCCCCCCCAACGAGGGCCGCGGCCTGATGAACGAGAGCAATCTGCCCGCCCGGATGCTGGTCATCATCAACTATCCCGAGGCAAAGTAAGAAAAGGAGGAACAGGAAATGTCCGTTAATGTGCAGAAGGAGTTTGTGGAGAACCTGTTCTCCATCAAGGATAAGGTAGCCATCGTCACCGGCGCCACCGGCGCGCTGGGCGGCGCCATCGCCGTGGCCTACGCCTATGCCGGGGCCAAGGTGGTGGCCACCGCCCGCAACGAGAAGAAGCTGCAGGAGGTCGTGGACCAGATCAAAGCCAACGGCGGCCAGGTTACCGCCTGCGTGGCCGACCCCAGCAAGACCGAGGACATGGCCCGGCTGGTGAAGTGCGCGGTGGATACCTATGGTCAGGTGGACATCCTGGCGGTGGCCCACGGCTACAACAAGCCCCAGAACATTCTGGAGCAGTCCGCCGAGGACTGGCAGTACATCATGGACGCCGACCTGAAGAGCGTGTACATCGTCTGCAAGGCCGTGTCCGAGCAGATGGTGGCTCAGGGCAAGGGCGGCAAGATTGTGGTGGTGTCCTCCGCCCGGTCCAAGATGGGCATGGCCGGCTACACCGGCTACTGCGCCTCCAAGGGCGCCTGCGACCTGATGATCCAGTCCATGGCCTGCGATCTCAGCGCCAAGCACCACATCAACGTGAACACCATCAACCCCACCGTGTTCCGCTCCGACCTGACCGAGTGGATGTTCGACCCCGAGTCCGCGGTGTACCAGAACTTCCTGAAGCGGCTGCCCATCGGGCGGCTGGGCGAACCCTACGACTTCGTGGGCCTGGCCATCATGCTGGCCTCCCCCGCTTCCGACTTCCTCACCGGCGGCAACTACGACGCCACCGGCGGCTACTGGGCCTGCTGAGCCCCACCCAATCAAACGTATTGTTAGGAGGAATATCATCATGGGTAAGATTTTTGTGGATTTGACCCACCCTTTCTGCGCGGAGATTCCCCGCTGGCCCTACTTTGACAAGCCGGTGATCGACAACGCCCACACCATGGCCAAGGGCGGCGTGCTCACCTCCAAGATCTCCTGCACCATGCACACCGGCACCCACTGCGACGCCCCCCGTCACGTGATGGAGTACGAGTTTGACGGCCGCCGGGCCCGCTACACCCACGAGATGCCCATTGACGCCTACACCGGCGAGGCCATCGTGCTCAAGCTGGATGTGGAGCCCTGGACCCTGATCACCGACAAGCACCTGGAGGAGGCCTGCCAGAAGTGCGGCGTGAACCCCGCCGACCTGAAGGGCAAGGTGCTGTGCCTGAACACCGGCATGCACCGGCTGTTCGACGACTCCAAGGCCTACTATCACTACTCCATCGGCACCGGCATCGACGCCGGCAAGTGGTTTGTGAAGCAGGGCGTGAAGTGCGTGGCCATGGACAGCCAGGCTCTGGACCACCCCCTGCACACCGCCATGGGCAACAACGGCATGACCCGCATGAATCTGCTGGGCGCCACCGGCAAGCCCATCACCGAGGAGTACAAGGAGCTCTTCGGCGAGGAGGCCTATGCCGAGTTCGACAAGCAGGAGTACATCCGCATCCACGGCCAGGCCGCCTATGACGAGAAGTTCGGCGAGCTGGAGGACATCGGCGTGTGGGGCACCTGGGAGCCCTGCCACAAGGAGATGCTGGGCCACGGCATCGTGGGCGTGGAGAACCTGGGCGGCGATCTGGACAAGATCCCCGCCGGCACTGTGTTCAACTTCTTCTGTTTCCCCCTGCGCTGGTACATGGGCGACGGCTCCATGGCCCGCTGCGTGGCGCAGATCGACGAGGAGCTGCTCAACAAGGATGTGCCCGAGCGCACCTACACCTATGGCGGCACCGGCTACGCCGACGAGTCCGGCAACGGCGGCAGCGGCGTGGAGTACATGCGCAAGCTGTTCAACCGCAACAAATAAGCTTCCTTTCTCTCATCTATTTTTCATATGCGGAGGGGCAGGCCTTTTGGCCTGCCCCTCCGCGCATCTTGTTATTCCGTCTCCTCAGGCAGCGCGTACCACCAGGCGTCCGGCTTCTGGTCCTGGGCATCCCAGGCGGCCTGCCACTCCGCCTCGGTCACCGGCTCCCCCTCCACCGTAAAGGAGGTGAAGGTAAACTGCTCTCCCTCCGCTGTCAGGTGTTCCACCTGCTCATAGCCCCTGTCCGTAAACCGGAGGGAGACGACGGATTCCTTTGTCCCCGCCCATTCCGAGCAGTGGAAAGTGCCGTCGGTTTTCAGATCCCAGAAGGTGCGCCAGCCGCTGGGGAAGCCATACACCCGGCCCCCCTGCCGCCGGAGCACCAGGTAGCCCCCCATGTCGTTGGCCATATCGGTGATCTGGAGTACTGTCTCCTGCTCCCCGTCCCCGTCCAGGTCCACCGCCGCCCAGCCCCCCACGGCGGCGTAGGGGCTGTCCGGGCTGAACAGGGCGGGCACTTCCCCCATGTACACCTGCCGCGACTCCGCCGCCCCGTCGGCAACATAGAGGATAGGCTCCTCCCCCAGCAGCACCCCCTCAAAGCCGGCGGGGAGGCTCTCCTCCCAGAAGGGGGTGGCGGCGATGGGTGTGCCGGAGGCCATCCAGCTGTCCTCGGTCTCCGCGTCATGGGTCTGCTCCACCAGCTCCAGAAAATCCGTCCGGCTGGGGTCAAAGCGGTATTTACTGCCCTGGTGCTGATCCGCGCCGCTGGAGCCGGCGTTGTAGAGATATCCGTCCTCACCTACCACGTAGCGGTTCCGCTCCCAGCCCTCCACCGCCAGCACGGGCTGGCCATCCACCAGGGTATAGATGGCAAACACATATCCCTCGTCCATGTTCCACAGGGGGGCGTCCAGCCAGCCCAGTACCAGCTCCTCCACCCCGTCACCGTTCAGATCCATCCGGGCGCAGCCGATCCCGCAGCGGAGGCCGGCCAGCTTCCCCCAGATCCAGTCGGGGTTCACCACAGCGGCCACCAGGGCGGGCTGGCCCTCGTCCAGCTGCTGGGTGTGGATGGCCCGCTCATACCGGGCCAGCAGGCCGGCGTAGGGGTCCTCCCTGCTCTCGGAGACAGCGGGGGAAACAGGGGCGGTCTCCGCTTCCCGCCACTCCGGCAGCCCGCAGGCACAGCAGCCCAGAACCAGAATGACCGCCGCCATCACGCACACTCCGGCCCCTGTCACCCGCTTGCAGTCCTTAATCTCCAGCAGCCGGGCCTTCAGCTGGCCTTTCCCCTCCCAGAGGGTGGTGGCCGTCACCCCCGGGGGCAGCCTGCGCCGGGCGGCCAGGGCCAGCAGCATATCCCCATAGGCCCGCCGCTCCCCGGCGTCCAGCCCCTTCACCACCGCCCGGTCGCAGGAGCGCTCACAGTCCAGGCTGACGGCCCGCCCCATGCTATGTACCAAGGGATTGAACCAGTGGATGCCGGTGACCAGCGCCAGCAGAGCCTTGTACCACAGGTCCCGCCGCCGGTAATGGGTCAGCTCGTGGCGGAGCACAGCGGGCAGATTATCCAGGGCAGGCCCACCGGTGGGGAGCACGATCACCGGCGACAGCAGCCCCATGAGCATGGGGGTATCCACCAGGCCGCTGTGGGTCAGCCGGACCCTCCCGCCCTTTGCCAGAGCGTCCAGCAGGGCCTGCTCCCGGGGTTCCGGCGGCAGCAGGGACCGCCGCACCCGGCGGGTAAAGACCGCCCCGGCGGCCCCATGCCAGCCCAGATATCCCGCCGCACCCACCAGCCACACCGCGCCCAGCACGTCCCACAGCTCCAGGGCGGGGGCAGACGTCCGGGGAGCGGTGGGGGCGGTCTCCGGCGCCCCGTCCGGCTCCCCTGGCTCCGCCGTAGCTGCCGTACTTCCGGCCTCTGGGGTTCCGGCGGGTGTCCCTGTTTGCTCCTGCTGAACAGCGGGCGGGGCGGAGGCCGCCTGCTCCGTCACCCGCTCCGGCAGAGATATCGTCACCCCCACTCCAACCGGAACCACCAGACGCAGCAGCACCAGCAGCCAGAGGTAATAGGCCGCCGTGGTCCCGCCCGCCCGGCGGAGCAGCGGCCGCGCCGCCAGCAGCAGCAGGCACAGCAGGCTGCCGGACAGGGAGAGGGAGAGCAGCGTCAGCACCAGGGCCTTCATTTTTGCTCCTCCCCCTGATGAAACAGGGCGGAAAGCTCGTCGATATCCGCCTGGCTCAGCTGTCCGTCGGACACCAGGGCGGCCACCAGCTTCTTGGCGCTGCCCTCAAAGACCTTGCTGACAAACCGCTTGGCAGACCACCGGCCATATTCCGCCTGGGTGATCACCGCCCGGTACATCCCCCGGCGCTCCAGCTTGACCGCCCCTTTTACGCACAGCCGGCGCAGCAGGGTTTTCACCGTGGAATCCTCCCAGCCGCACCGGGCGGCCAGCTCCCGGCGGACCTCCGCCAGCGCCACCGGCTCCGGGGACTGCCATAAAATCCGCATGACCTCCAGCTCGGCGTCCTGAATCTGCTCTGCGCCCTGACACATCGCACAGCCCTCCTAAAAGTTTACTCCAGTAGACTACTTAAAGTTTACTCTAGTAGACTTTATTTGTCAAGGCTGTTTTCCCCTTTCAGGGATAGGCGTTCCAGTAGGACCGCCCGGCCTCCAGGGTGATACCCCTGGCGTCAAAGAGCTCTTCAATGGTGCAGAAATAGTATCCCTGGGCGTGGAGGGCGTCCACGATCCGAAGGGCGGCGTCCACCGACTCGGGAAAAATGTCGTGCATGAGGATGATCCCCCCGTCCCTGGCCTGGCTCACCACCTCCTGCACCACCCGGTCGGCGTTCTGGTCATTCCAGTCTTCCGGGTCGATGGACCACAGGATGATGGGGCAGCCCGCCCAGGCCTTCACGCTGTCGTCCAGCATTCCATAGGGGGGCCGCAGCAGAAAGTCGTTGTGGTCCAGGGTGGCCACCAGCTCCGCCCTGGTCTTTTCCACCTGGGCGTCAAAGTCGGTCCGGTTCAGGTCGGTGAGCTTCACATGGTCGTAGGTGTGAATGCCGATCTGGTGCCCCTCCCGGTCCATCCGGCGCACCACGTCCCGGTTGGCCTCCACCTGGG
The DNA here is from genome assembly GCA_019119335.1 of Candidatus Flavonifractor merdavium. Lineage (GTDB taxonomy): Bacteria > Bacillota > Clostridia > Oscillospirales > Oscillospiraceae > Flavonifractor > Flavonifractor merdavium. Next base: position 65,952 of record DWXF01000036.1, on the reverse strand, counting down.
CCCCGATGAGGAAAAAGGTGGCCTTCACCCCCCGCTGGGCCAGGCCGTCCAGCAGCTCGGTGGTGGTAGACCGCCTGGGCCCGTCGTCAAAGGTGAGGGCGATCAGCTTCTGCTCCGGCTCCTCCAGTCCTTCTTCCCCTGCCAGCGGGGCGTCCGCCGTCACACTGGGGTCGAGCCGCCCATACCACGCCAGCGCCATCGCCCCAATCAGGGCAAAAAGCAGCAGCAGGGTCCAGCCGGACCGCCGCTGCCGCCTCCATTGGTATCTCATACTTCCGTCCGCCGCCTTTCCGGAGGTTTTCGCCCTCACAGTATGCGCGCCGGACGGTTTTTTATTCTCCCCGCGGGTCTGGATCTCCCTCCAAAAGCTCCATATACTGGTAATATGGCAATAAAAACTCATAGCCCTCCACCAGCGCGTCCACCAGGTCGTGGGACCAGAGCAGGTCACAGTGTTCCCCCTCCTGGCAGAGGCTGAAGCTCTTTTTGGCGTACCAGGGGGCCAGCAGCGGCGAGGGGGCCGTCTTGGGCCGCTTGTACTCCGGACCCTCCAGCACAAACCGGTCCTGCCGGGCCAGGCGGCGGGTCAGGGTCTCCATGGGGCCGGGGTCCCGGTCCATTCTGGCCCGGAATTTGGCCATGGTCAGGGGCGGAGCCTGCCAGAAGCCCATGCCGCAGGACCAGCTGTCCGGGGTGAGCTCAAACCAAAATACGGGGGCAAAGCTCCCTGCCTCATGGGGGCGGTGGAGGCTCATCCACAGGTGGTCCTTATAAGGTCCCCGGCCGAACAGCCGCCGGGCGTCCCGGTAGATGCGGGACACCTTGCAGATCAGGGGCAGATCCTTGTGGGCCTGGGAAAAGCGCTCATACACCTCCCCGCTGAGGGCCTTCATGGGCTCCAGCAGATGGGTGCGGTATTCCTCCTTGTGGGCCTCAAACCAGCTCCGCTCGTTATTGAACCGGATCCCCCACAGAAAATCCACGGTGGCTCCGGAAAATCCTTGAAACATACTGACATCCTTTCTCTTTCACGACACCGCCGGCCCCCCGTTTCCAGGGGGGCCGGCGGAACATGGACTTTATGCGGCGGGCTCCATGCCCGGTCCCATGGTGGGGCTGGGGTCCGGGGTAAACACCGGCGGCGCGGTGGTCACCGGCGTGGGCGTGGGCTCCGCGCTGGGGGTCGCCGCCGGCGTATCAGACGGAGACGGCGTGGCCGACGGGGTACCAGCCGGGGTGGGCGTGGCAGTGGGGGTGGCCGACGGCACAGCGGACGGAGACGGCGTGGCGCTGGGGGTGGCCGACGGCGTAGCCGTGGGCGACGGGCTGGGCGTCACGGGGGTCTCGGTCCTCAGCTGGGTCTCGGTATTGATGCCCAGCCGGGCCGCATCCGCCGGGTTGTAGTAATACACCGCGTCGGAGGACTTATAGGTATTGCGGTAGAGGAAGATGGTATCCACCGTCTTGCCGTTGGCGTCCACCAGCTTCTGGTACACGTCCACCGTAATGCCGTTGTAGCGGTTGTAGTTGGGGTCCCGCTGGGGCTCGCTGCCCACGGGGATGCTGTCATCGGGCTTATAGAGATTCTTGTAGGGCACGGTGGAGACGGTAACGCTGTAAGGCTCTCCATGGATTCCGGTGGTATCGGTGCCATAGATGGTCACATGGAGGTAGTGGTTCTTATCCTGATAGGCCTCGAGCTTGATGGGGTAATCGGTGTTGTTCTTGAACTTGAAGTCGATGACATCGCTCCACACGGTGGCGTCGGTGCCCACCACAGGCATATAGCCGCCGTTGAACGCGTGCTGCTTGCGCTCCACGGTCTCCAGATTGGCCTTCAGGGTCACCCAGTACAGCGTGGAGGACAGCTGGCAGATACCGCCGGCGGTGGCGTCGATGCTCTGGCCGTTCTGGTAGGTACCCGCCTTCTGGTAGCCGCTGGCCAGGGTGTAGGGCCCGCAGTGGTCATTGTAGGAGAACACATCGCCGGGCATGAGGATGGTGCCGTTGATCCGGCTGGCCGCCAGGTCGATGTTGTGCCACCGGGCGGCGGGGCTGGAGCACTTGGTGCTCCCGGTGCCCAGCACGTCCTTGAAGAGGTTGGCCTCCAGGGTGGCGGTGGTGACCTTGGGCTCGGTAAGGGTGACCGGTACCGAGACGTCGCTACCCTCCGCCGCGTCGCTCAGCAGCTGCCGGGCGGTCTCCACGTCGAAGTCCACCCCGGTAACCGAGGGAACGATCTCATAGCTGTCCTGATCCAGATAGGCGTCGGCCGCCGGGACGCAGATTTCGCTCTGAATGGCGGCAAAGTCGGGCTCAGCGGGGGGCGCGGTGGTCACCTGGGCCTCCACCGGATCGGCGCTGGTGGAGCCGTCGGAGAGCATCTGGCTCACCTGCTCCTCCAGGGCGGTGGTCAGAGCCTGGGTATCAATGGTGCGGCCGGTAACCCCCTTGTGGAACACCAGCTGGTTGTCCGTAAAGGTCCAGGTGGTCTGGGCCTCCGCGTCGGCGCACTCCTGGATGGCCTGCTCCACCGCCTGGGGCGTATTGGTCAGCCCCACGGAGAGGTCGTATGTCTGGCCGGCGGCCAGACTGGACAGATAGCGGGCGCCCCGCAGGAAGAAATTCACATTCTGCCCCTGGGTGGCGGAACTCACCGCATCCTCCGTATAGGTGGTAAATTCCCCGCCGGGCACATCATAGCCCTTGCCTTCACAGGTAAAGCGGGCCGTCAGGCCGGACAGCCGCTGGGCCGCCGTCTGCTCCAGGGTGTTCACCGCCTGCTCCCTGGTCTGGCCGCTGACATCCATACCGCCGATGGTGGTATTGGGCCAAAAGGCGCTGCCGCCGGCATAGGCGCACAGCCCCACATAGCCGGCCGCCAGCGCGGCCACCACCACGCCCGCGGCAATCAGGGGCGCCCGGCTCTTGCCCGGCCCCTTCTTGCCCTTGGGCTCCACCCGTTTTCCTTCCACATGTCCCATGATCCATCACTCCAGCGCGCCCGGCCCTCCGGCCCGGCGTTATATCTATCACTCAGGGGCGCAAAGGCCCTTAATGTTCTATATTATAGTGATTCCCTTGGGGAAATGCAATTACAGAACGGTTACACCCTGCCTCCAGGAAACCGCTTTACAGTTTGTGGCTTTCGCTGTATGATAAAGTTACGTTCATCTTTCATCTTTTTTAAAGAAGTTATCCAGCAAATCTTTAACACTTCTGTGATACAATAGCAACCGCAATATCATAGATCAACGAGAGGGGCATGGCCCATGGCAAGCAATCAAAACTGGAATCCGCTCAATTCAGAGGACCTGGTATACTGGCTGGTCACCGTGGTTCTGCTGGCCACCTTTTTCCCGGTGGGACTGTTTCTGCTGCTGCGCAAGCTGCTGGGCGGCGGAAAACGGAAGCAGCAACGCCCCGCCCCCGGCACCCAGGGCATGACCCGGCAGGGACGGCCCGTGGATCTGAGCCGGGGCAAGGGCATGACCGTGGTCGGGATCGTCTTTGCCGCCGTTTTCGGCGTGGCTCTGGTCAGCACCCTTCCCATTCTGTCCATGGGCGCTGGCTTTCTGACCGCCTCGGCCATCCTGTCCCCGGTGATCGGCTTCTTCCTGGGCGGCCTGGCCCTGACCTGGGTGGGCACCCAGCGCAACAAGCAGGCCAAGCGCTTCCGCAAATATCTGGCCCTCATCGGCAGGCGGGAGAGCGTGTCCATCACCACCCTGGCCCAGGCCATGCCGGTGTCCTTCCGCAAGGCGTGCCGTGATCTCCAGGATATGCTGGACAGCGGCATTTTAGAAACGGGTTATCTGGACATGTCCACCGCCCGGCTCATCCTCAGCGACGAGGGGGTGCAGGAACCGCCCCAGCCGGAGGAGCAGGCGGCGGAGCCCCAGGAGGAGGAGCCCCTGGACATGAGCGACGACAACGCGGTGCTGGGAGAGATCCGGCGGCTGAACGAGGATATCGACGACGAGGTGATGAGCCGGAAGATCGACCGCATCGGGGAGATCACCGGCAAGATTTTCGCCTTCCAGAAGCAGCACCCCAACCGGGCGGGCCAGCTGCGCAGCTTTTTGAACTACTACCTCCCCACCACCCTGAAGATCCTGAAGGCATACGCCCGGATGGAGGAGCAGGGCATCGAGGGAGAAAACATCCGCTCGGCCAAGGCCCGCATTGAGGGGATGATGGACAAAGTGGTGGACGGGTTTGAGGCCCAGCTGGATAAGCTGTTCCAGGACGACGCCATGGACATTACCACCGACGTGCAGGTGCTGGAGCAGATGCTGGAGAAGGACGGCCTGTCCGGGGGCGACGGCATGACCCTGGGAGGCTGAAAAACGGGAGCGCGGTTATAACCGCGCTCCCGTTTCTGTTAAATGTGTTCTTATTTGTTCTGGGCGGCAAAGTCCCGGTTATACCGGTGCTCGTTCACCAGCAGCACCAGCACCACGTTGACCAGCGCCACGCCGGCGAACACCAGATAGGCCATGCGGATCTGTCCGCCGGTGATGAGCTGCACCGTGCCGTTGACCAGGAAGCACAGGGCGGTCACCGCGCCCTGGATGGGGAAGATGACGCTGTTCACCTTGTCAAAGCCGTGCCGGCCGAAGATGGAGGCAGGCAGAGAGGTGGTGAAGTTGGCGGAGCCGCCGATACCCATGGCGATCATGAACAGGGAGACATAGACCAGCACCGTCACCTGGTCCACCGCGGTGAAGTTGAGCAGCAGGGCCACCGCGTACCAGATACCGAAGCCCACCATGGTCTTTTTGGTGCCGATCTTGTCGTCGATGACGCCCACCAGCCAGGAGCCAACCACGCCCCCCAGGGCCAGGATGGTCATGACGTTCATGGCCTGCTGCTGCTGGAAGCCCAGCTCCACGTTGCGCTTGACCAGCTGGCTCATTACGCCAACGGAGCAGATCTGGAAGAAGCCGGTGGTGATGGCCGCCAGCCACAGCTCCTTGGTACGCAGCAGCTTGCCGGTGGTCCAGCCGCCGTCGCCCTCCACCTCGTCGGTGGTGTCGTACTCGGCGGCGTACACCTCATCGGACACGTTGTCGGGATTGATACCCCGCTCCTGGGGCGTGTTGCGGATAAAGAGCATGCCCAGGATACCCAGAACGATGGCGCCCACGCCGATGGGCACAATGCCGGTTTTGAAGTTCTGGCCGATGTCCGCCATACCCGTCACCATGGGGGCGATGAGAATGGCCACCAGCTGGACATAGAAGGCGGAGGCCAGGTTATGGCCCATGGTGGTGTAGCCCATGACCACGCCCTTTTTCTTGGGGAACCAGGTGGCCACCAGAGTGCCGCCGGCCACGTAGCCCGCCGACATGATGCCGCCGTACACAAAGCACATGGCCACGGTGTACAGCACCACGCTGGGGGCGTTGCAGGCCAGGATGTAGGCCACGCCGGAGATGATGCAGCAGATGCCGGAGGTGAGCCGGGCGCCGATTTTCCGGTTGATCTGGCCGGCGATGATGAAGAACACCACGCCTACCAGGCCCGCCAGGGAGTTCATGTTCATAATGGTGCCCGTCTCCAGGCCCAGGAGGTATTCCACATTGGGGGCGGTGATGTTGGCGCCGTCGTTGCACATGCCAACGTACAGGAAGAACATCAGCAGGCAGTAGAGGATGACCACCCAGCCAGCGCCGAAGTTGACAACGGAATTCTTATTGCCGGGATCGTGGAGTTTCTGTTTTGCCATTTCGTTTCCCTCGCTCTCGTCAAAGTGAAGGGCGTGTCCCCGCTTCCCTAGGAACCTGCCTCATCGCGTTTCCTAATGTAACGGTTCCCGGGGCTCCTTTCAATCCCCACAAATCGGTAAGTTACTAACCAAAAAGTACATGCTTTCCATTCGGTAAGGTTTCCCTTTTGTGCATATCACCCATTTCAACAATTGCTTTTTAGCAATCATGCCGATGAAATTTGGTTTCAAAAAAATTAGTCTGGTCAGTTTACACAAGTATATTGTGAAATTTTTGTCATGCCCGTCCCCTCCCTTTGGATTCACACTTCGTTTACATAAGCTTCAAAGTTTATCCACCTCTCCCCCGGGAAAGGGTGGTATTCTATACGCACAGCCAAAGCTCATGAATAAAGGCGCAGGCCGGGAACGCGCGGAAGGAGAAATGCCATCTGTTGCGTGTTCAGACCACCGGCCGGCCTTTGTGACTGCCCCCCGGCTGTGGGGGCAGACCAGAGACAACACGCCCGGCGTGTGACGATAGATTTTCTTCCTCTCTTTCTCCTCTCTTCTCTTCCGCCGGCGGCCGGACGCATATGCGTCCGGCCGCCTTTTTCCGCCCTTCTTCCCCAGAGCTTATTTACACCGGCCGGTTTTGGAGGTACAATCAACTTACCGAAGTACTTAAAGGAGGTGCACCATGAAACTGACCTTTTTCGGCGCGGCTCACGCGGTTACCGGCAGCTGCCACTGTGTGGAGTGCGGCGGAAAGAAGATCCTGGTGGACTGCGGCCTGCAGCAGGGCAGGGATGAGCGGGACAACCAGGCCCTGGATTTCAACGCCGGATACATCGACGCGGTGGTGGTCACCCACGCCCACATCGACCACTCCGGACGCATTCCCCTGCTGGTCAAGCAGGGCTTTGAGGGCAACATCTACTGCACCCGGCTCACCGGCCAGCTGCTGAGCATCATGCTGCGGGACTCGGCCCACATCCAGGAGAGCGACGCCCAGTGGCAGAACCAGAAGGGCAGGCGGGCCGGGGAGGAGCCGGTGGAGCCCCTGTACACCGTGGCCGACGCCGAGGCCGCCATCAAGCACATCGTCACCTGCGAGTACGGCACCCGGCTGCAGGTGGAGGACGGGGTGAAGATCCGCTTTGTGGACGCGGGCCACCTGCTGGGCTCGGCCAGCGTGGAAATGTGGCTCACCGAGGGGGACGAGACCCGGAAGGTGGTCTTTTCCGGAGACATCGGCAACCGGGACCAGCCCATTATCCGGGATCCCCAGTACGTTAAGGACGCCGACTACGTCCTCACCGAGAGCACCTACGGCGACCGGCTCCACGACATGGCCCAGAAGCCGGACTACACCGCCGACCTGGCCGCCATCATTGACGAGACTCTGGGCAAGGGGGGCAACGTGATCATCCCCTCCTTCGCCGTGGGCCGCACCCAGGAGCTTTTGTACTTCATCCGGGAGATGAAGGAGCAGGGGCTGGTGAAGAGCGCGCCCAACTTCCAGGTGGTGGTAGACTCCCCCCTGGCGGGCGAGGCCACCCGCATTTTCTCCGGCGACCTCCACGGCTATCTGGACGAGGAGGCCATCCTGGCCCTGAAGGGGGGCGCCCTGTTCCAGTTCCCGGGGCTCACCATCACCGAGTCCAGCGCCGAGTCCCGGGCCCTCAACGAGGACAAGACCCCCCGGGTGATCATCTCCGCCTCCGGCATGTGCGACGCCGGCCGGATCCGCCACCACCTGAAGCACAACCTGTGGCGGCCGGAGTGCGCGGTGGTGTTCGTGGGCTACCAGGCGGAGGGCAGCCTGGGCCGGCGGCTGCTCAACGGCGTCACCTCCGTGAAGCTCTTCGGGGAGGAGATCGCCGTCCGGGCCCGCATTGTCAACTTCCACGGCCTCAGCTCCCACGCCGACCGGGACGGGCTGCTGCGGTGGATCGAGCACTTCACCCCCCAGCCCAGGCAGGTCTTTGTGGTCCACGGGGAGGCGGAGGTGGCCGACCTCTACGCCGCCACCCTGCGCCAGCGGGGGCTGGAGGCCCATGCCCCCAATTACGAGGAGGTCTACGACCTGCTGAGCAACCAGATGCTGGCCCCCGGCCTGCCGCCGGAGAAGAAACCGGCGGCCACTCCCGGCGCCTCCCCCGCCTACCAGCGGCTGGAGGATGTGGGCCGCAAGCTGATGGAGGTCATCGCTCACAACAAGGGGGGTACCAACAAGGACCTGGGCAAGTTTGCCGACCAGCTGCGGGCCCTCATCGAGAAATGGGACCGCTGAAGCCCCTTCACACACAAAAAAGCAGGCGCTTGAACAAGCGCCTGCTTTTTCCTGCTTCTTTCCCAGCCTTACCGCTGGTCCAGGGGTACGAAGGTGCGCATGGGAGCCACCGCCTTGTAGGCGGGGCGGATGATCCGGTTGCCGGGCTGGTAGACCTCCTCGATACGGTGGGCGCACCAGCCCACAATGCGGGCCACGGCAAACAGGGGGGTGTACAGCTCCTGGGGAATGCCCATCATCTTGTACACCATGCCGGAGAACAGGTCCACGTTGGCGCACACCACCTTGCTCTCCCCCTTGACGGACAGGAGCACCTGGGGGGTGAGCCGCTCCACCGTCTCGTAGAGCTGGAACTCGTCCTCCATGCCCTTGGTCTGGGCCAGCTGCCTGGCAAACTTCTTCAGGATCACGGCCCGGGGGTCGGACAGAGTGTAGATGGCGTGGCCCATGCCGTAGATCAGGCCGGACCGGTCCCCCGCCTCCTTCCGCAGCAGCCTGCCCAGGAAGTCCTTGACCTCCTCGTCGTCCTTCCAGTCCCTGACCCCCTCCTCAATATAGCCGAACATCTCCATGACCTTCTTGTTGGCGCCGCCGTGCCGGGGCCCTTTCAGGGATCCCACCGCCGCGGCGATGGAGGAGTAGGTATCGGTGCCGGAGGAGGAGAGCACCCGGCAGGCAAAGGCGGAGTTGTTGCCGCCGCCGTGCTCGGCGTGGAGCACCAGGCACAAATCCAGCAGCCGGGCCTCCTGCTGGGTGAACTGGTTGTCGTGGCGAACGGAGTAGAGGAAGTTCTCCGCCACGCTGAGCCCCGGCTGGGGCCGGTGGAGATAGAGGGATTCGTCGTCGTAGTAGTGCCGCTTCACGGCAAAGGCGTGGGCCACGATGACGGGCACCCGGGCGATAAGCTGGATTGCCTGCCGCAGCTGGTTGGGCAGGGACATGTCATCGGGGTTGTCGTCATAGGAATAGAGGGCCAGCACCGACCGGGCCAGCTTGTTCATCACGTCGGGACTGGGGGCCTTGATGATCATGTCCTCGGTAAACATGTGGGGCAGGGTGTGGTTGTCACTGAGCAGCTGCTGAAAGGCCGCCAGCTGCTCCCGGGTGGGCAGCTCGCCGAAGAGCAGCAGATAGGCTGTCTCCTCAAAGCCGAACCGGTCCTCCCCCACAAAGCCGTCCACCAGCTCCTCCACGTCAATGCCCCGGTACACCAGCTTGCCGGGGGCGGGCACCCGCTCGCCGTCCTGCAGATAATAGCCCATGACGTTGCCGATCTGGGTCACTCCGGCCATCACGCCGGTGCCGTCGGCATTGCGCAGGCCCCGCTTCACGTTGTAGCGCTCATAATATGCCGGATCAATCTGGTTATGCTTCTGGTACTCCGCGCATAGACTTGTGAGGAAGCCCGCAAAGGCCTCGTGCGCTTCATTTTGCATCCGAACCCGCTCCTTCTCCCAAATTTTGATGCTATTCATTGTAATCCCTTTTTCCCCTGCCGTCAATCCAAAACAAGTTATTCCAAGGATTTTTGGCAAAACAACCTGAAGAGGATACCCACAACCAAGTCGGAAAGTGAATTGTGATGAAGAATAACTTGCAAAATTATGGACAGCGGTGGGGCGTGAAACAGGTGGTGGCCACGGCCCTGGCGCTGCTGCTGGTTCTGTTTCTGCTGCCGCTGCTGCTCTTCGGAGGGGGAGGGCTGGAGCAGGCGGAGCAGGCCGCTCCCACCGGTGAGCTGCCCATCGACCGGACCGTGGTCACCCCCAGCCCCTCGGCGGACAGCCAGACCCGGATCCGGGTAGCGCTGACCGACGGCAGCGTGCTGACCCTGGGGCTGGACCAGTACCTGTGGCGGGTGGTGGCGGCGGAGATGCCCGCCTCCTTTGAGCTGGAGGCGCTGAAGGCCCAGGCCGCCGCCGCCCGGACCTACACCCTGTCCAAGCTGGGGCGCACGGTGGAAAAGCACCCCGACGCCGACGTGTGCACCGACATCACCTGCTGCCAGGCCTACATAGACCCCGACCAGGCCGCCGCCAACTGGGGGGACAGCGCGGCGGAATACACCGCCAAAATTACCTCCGCCGTGTCGGAGACCGACGGGATGGCCGTTTTATACGGCGGCCAGCCCATTCAGGCGGTGTTCTTCTCCTCCGCCGCCGGGCGGACGGTGGACGCGGTGGAGGTGTGGGGCAATTCGGTGCCCTATCTCACCGGAGTGGACAGCCCCGAGGGAGACGAGGTGCCCAACTACCACTCCACCGTCACCTTTACCCTGGAGGAGTTCAAAAGCAAACTGCTGGCCCAGTACCCCGACGCCGACCTGTCCGGGGACCCCGCCGGCTGGTTTCAGAACACCGTGCCCAACTCCGCCGGCGGGGTGGAACAGGTGGACGTGGGGGGCGTCACCGTCTCCGGCGGGGCGCTGCGCACCCTGCTGGGGCTGCGCTCCACCAGCTTCACCGTGACCGCCGGCAGCCAGGGGGTGACCTTCTCTGTCACCGGCTACGGCCACGGGGTGGGCATGAGCCAGTACGGGGCCAACGCCCTGGCCAAGCAGGGCAAGACCTACGACGAGATCCTGAAGTGGTACTACACCGGCGTGGAGGTGGCGCCCTATACGCCGGGGGAATGATTTTTGAACAGGCGGCCTTAAAATTTTTTAGTTGCTGTTGTCAAAAAAGTGCCGCTTTGGTATAATACTAACTTGGATAGGCATGTGTGATGCCTGCCTAATATAACGAAAAGTGAGAGATCGCACATGAACACACGGTATGACGTTGCCATTCTGGGCTGCGGAGAGGCCGGCATCTTCGCCGGATATGAGCTGATGCACCGCAATCCCAACCTGAAGGTGGTGGCCCTGGACCAGGGGGCCGACATCTATACCCGCAGCTGCCCCATCGTGGCGGGCAAGGTGAAGGAGTGCATCCACTGCAAGGTGTGCGGCACCATGTGCGGCTTTGGCGGCGCCGGCGCCTTTTCCGACGGCAAGTACAACTTCACCACCGCCTTCGGCGGCTGGCTCACCGACTTCATGCCCCGGGAAGAGGTCATGCGCCTCATTGACTATGTGGACTCCATCAATATGAAGCACGGGGCCACCGACAAGGTGTTTTCCACCGACACCCCGGCGGCCCGGGCCCTGGAAAAAAAGGCTCTGGAGCACGACCTCCACCTGCTCCAGGCCCGGTGCAAGCACCTGGGCACCGAAAACAACCTGAAAATCCTCCAGAGCATCTATGAGGAGTGCCGCAAGGGGGTGGAGTTCCGGTTCCACACCCCGGTGACCAAAATCGAAAACCTCAACGGCGAGGGCTACCGCCTGATCACCGAGCAGGGCGACGAAATCGACTGCACCTGGCTCATCGCCGGACCCGGCCGCTCCGGCGCGGAGTGGTTCTCCAACCAGTGCAAGGAACTGGGCATCCAGCTCATCAACAACCAGGTGGACATCGGCGTGCGGGTGGAGCTGCCCGCCAAGGTCTTTGAGCACATCACCGACGTGGTGTACGAGTCCAAGCTGGTCTACCGCACCAAGCAGTACGGCGACCCAGTGCGCACCTTCTGCATGAACCCCTACGGCCATGTGGTGGCCGAGAGCGTGGAGGGGATCAACACCGTCAACGGCCACTCCTACTCCGACCCCGCCCTCCAGAGCGAGAACACCAACTTCGCCCTGCTGGTGTCCAACCGGTTCACCCAGCCCTTCAACGAACCCTACCGCTATGGCAAGCACATTGCCTCCCTGTCCAACATGCTGGCCGGCGGCGTGCTGGTGCAGCGGTTCGGCGATCTGGTCAGCGGCATCCGCACCAATGAGCACCGGCTGGGCAAGTCCTTCGTCCGGCCCACCCTCACCGCCGCCGTGCCCGGCGACCTGTCCCTGGCCCTGCCCAAGCGGCAGCTGGACGACATCATTGAGATGATCTATCAGCTGGACAAGATTGCTCCCGGCACCGCCAACTACGACACCCTGCTCTACGGCGCGGAGGTGAAGTTCTACTCCGCCCGGCTGGCCCTGTCCGGCGAGCTGGAGACCTCCCTGCCCGGCTTCTTCGCCGTGGGCGACGGCGCGGGCATCACCCGGGGTCTGGCCCAGGCCGGCGCCTCCGGCGTCAAGGCCGCCCAGGTAATCCTGAGCCGTCTGGGCTGACACTGGATACAAAAAACTGCCGCGGGCCATGGCCCGCGGCAGTTTTTATCTTCTTTCTTTCCGCCGTCGCCCTTATGTATGGGCCAGCGACGGGTGTCTGCGCTCCCATACATACTGGATCCGGCGGCAGAAAAAGCGGGAGATGGACCCCACGGTGAGGGCGCACACCACCGTGCCCTCCCGCAGGCCGTGGACCGACCCCAGGCACAGCAGAGACACCAGCAGCGCGGAGCACAGCATGGTCAGGTCGTATCCCGTCTTGGTCTTACCAAACTCCCAGCCAAACACCTGGCTGCAGGTGCGCACAAAGCCCTCACAGGGGAGAATCAGCACGTTGGGAACCACCTCCAGGGCCACCCCCAGCCCCAGGAAACCGCAGCCCAGCAGCAGCACCACCCACCGGCCGGCATAGGCCGACGGCACCAGGGCGGACAGCAGATCCATCCACAGGTCGATGCAGGCGGAGAACACAAAGGTGGCCGGGACCTGCAGCAGCTGGATGGGCTGGAACTTGCTGCGCAGCAGCAGCGCCTGTCCCCCCAGCATGACACAGTTTACCAGGAAGGTGAAGCACCCCAGAGACACGCCGGGAAACACAAAGGTCAGCACATAGGCCAGACTGGATACCGCCGACGTCCCCATGCCCGCCAGGGTAATGAGGGCGATCCCCAGCGCGGAGCTCACCACGCCGGCAAAAAAGATCAGATACCGCCGGGGCAGGGGTGCATGGTCCATTTCACACGCCTCCAAAAAATTATTTTTTAGTACTAATAATAGTTTAGCACTAAAAACCACCCGGTTCAAGGGCAACTTTAGCTAAATTTGGTGTACCTTTTTTGCCAATTTGACAAATGCTTCCTGCGGAAACCATAAATTCCGTTTGGTTGTCGTTATACAGAGAAATATGCATTGTAACGCGCACATACAGATTTGGTAAAAACCAGACTGGAGAAGGGTTTTCCACATTGTCCACATGGTTTTCCACAGTTTTGCACAGCCTGTGGATATTCAAAAATCGTTGACATAAGTTCAGTCAAGAGAAAAAAGCACGTCGCTTTCGCCAAAGTTTTTTCCTCCCCAAGTGGGACGAAATCTGGTATAATTCAGGTAACAAAAGGTTGACTCCGAGGTGATGATCATGTCCGATACCATTGCCGCCATCGCCACCGGCCCGGCCACCGGTGCCATTGGGATTCTGCGGCTTTCCGGGCCGGGGGCCATTGCCGCCGCCGCCGCCGTGTTCCGCCCTGCCGGGGGACGGCCCCTGGAGGAATCCAGGGACCGGCAGCTGGTGTACGGCTCCCTGCTGGGGGCGGATGGGGCCGTCATCGACCAGGCCCTGGCCACCATCTCCCGCGGCCCCCACAGCTATACCGGGGAGGACACAGCGGAGCTGCAGTGTCACGGCTCCCCCATGGTGCTGACCCTGGCTCTGGAGGCTCTGTTCGCCCAGGGCGTGCGGCAGGCGGGGCCGGGGGAATTCACCCGCCGGGCCCTGCTCAACGGCCGGATGGACCTGGCCCAGGCGGAGGCGGTGGCCGACCTGATCGACGCGGAGACCCCCGCCGCCGTCCACCAGGCCGCCGGACAGCTCTCCGGCGCCCTGAGCCGCCGGGTACAGGGCATTTACGACGCTCTGGTGGACCTGCTGGCCCACTTCCACGCGGTGCTGGACTACCCCGACGAGGACATCGACCCCTTCCGGGCGGAGACCATCCGGAGCGGGCTGGAAACCGCCAAAGGGGAGCTGTCCGCCCTGCTGGCCACCTACGACCGGGGCCGGTATCTGGCGGGGGGCATCCCCTGCGCCCTCATCGGCCGGCCCAACGCGGGCAAGTCCTCCCTGCTCAACGCCCTGGCGGGATATGAGCGGGCCATTGTCACCCCGGTGCCCGGCACTACCCGGGACACGGTGGAGGCCCGCTGCCGGCTGGGCAGCGTGACCCTGCGGGTGATCGACACCGCCGGCATCCGGGAGGCAGCCGACGAGGTGGAGCGCATCGGGGTGGAGCGCAGCCGGGCCGCCCTGGAGGAGGCCGCTCTGGTGCTGCTGCTGTGCGACGGCTCGGCGCCCTTTACCGCGGAGGACGCCGCCCTGCTGGAGGAGGCCGCGGCCCACGCCCCCACCATCCTGGTGTGGACCAAGGGAGACCTGCCCGCCGCCCCCCTTCCGGCGCTGGACCCCATGCCGCCGGTGGTGGAGCTCAGCGTAAAGACCGGCCGGGGGCTGGAGGCGCTGGCGAAGGCGGTGGAGCGGCTGTTCCCCACCGGCGGACAGGGGGCGGCAGGAGAGCTGCTTACCAACCTGCGGCAGGCCCAGGCCGCCCGGCGGGCACTGGACAGCGTGACCCGGGCGGAGGAGAGCCTGGCGGCGGGGATCACCCCCGACGCCCTGCTCACCGATGTGGAGGAGGCCCTGTCCGCCCTGGGAGAGCTCACCGGCGCCAACCTGCGGGAGGATATCACCGCCCGGATCTTTGAGCGCTTCTGCGTGGGAAAATAGAAAACCATCGCCCGCCGCAAGCCCAATGCGGCGGGCGATGGTTTTTCAGCTCATGCGGGAAAAGTGCTCGATGGCCTTGGCAAACTCGGAAATGGTCTTGTCTGCGTCCCCGTGCTCAATGCCGTCCCGGACGCAGTGGTTGAGATGGCCCTCCAGCACCACCTGGCCCACCTTGTGGAGGGCGCTTTTGGCGGCGTTGATCTGCATCAGCATCTCCTCGCAGGGCACGTCCTCGTCCACCATCCGGTCGATGGCGTTGAGCTGGCCGATGACCTTTCTCAGCCGGCGGTGCAGATTGTCGGCGTCCATACACTGTCTCATATGCTCACTCTCCCTGTAAAAGGCTGCAAAAAGCCGGCGCGCCGGGGGCGCGCCGGCCGGGGCGCGGGCAGTCAGCTCCGCTCCTCAAAACTGGCGCCGCAGTTGCGGCAGCTCACCGTGATTTTTCCCTTTCCCCGGGGCACCCGCAGGTATTGTCCGCAGTTGGGACACCTGAAATAGCGGTGTTCCTTGTCCCGGTGGATGGTGTGACGCATTTTCACCCAGCGGACGGCCGGACCCACCATGTGGAGGAACCGGGCGTTTTCCGCCCGGCGGCGGTCAATGCGCCGGGAGAACATGCGGAACAAATCCCACAGCAGCACCGCCAGGGCCACCCAGGAGAGCAGGCCCATATGGGGCAGACCGGACAGCAGGATCAAAACCACATAGGTGATGAGGAGGAAAAAGGAGAGCTGGTCGCTGCCATACCGCCCGTACATCAGTTTTCTGAAAAAATTCATCAGCATGAGCAAGGGTCGTCTCCTTTGATCAAAAAGCTTACATTTTTCTTAAATAGTATGATACCGCCTGAGGCTTTTTTCGTCAAGGAAGGAAACGTAAACAATATGTGAATTCAGCGGCGGAAAAAATGACTTGCGCCGGGGGAAAAAAGCCGGTATACTTGGGAAAAAAGCGGCGGAGGAGAACCCATGGGACGCATTGACAAAGAGAACTATTATCTGGATATCGCCCAGACGGTGGCGGAGCGGGCCACCTGCCTGCGGCGGCACTACGGGGCCATTCTGGTGAAGAGCGACGAGATCATCGCCACCGGCTACAACGGCGCCCCCCGGGGCCGGAAAAACTGCGTGGATCTGAACTACTGTACCCGGGAAGCCCTGAACATCCCCTCCGGGGAGCGGTACGAGCTGTGCCGCTCGGTCCACGCGGAGGCCAACGCTATTATCTCCGCCGCCCGCAGCGAGACCCTGGGAGCCACCCTGTACATGGCCTGCGTCAACCCGGCCACCGGGGAGCTGATCCCCGGCTCCACCTCCTGCTCCATGTGCCGGCGGCTCATCATCAACGCCGGCATCCAGCGGGTGGTCATCCGCGACACAAAGACAGACTACTCCGTGGTCCACGTGGAGGACTGGATCCGAGAGGACGACTCCCTCCCCGTCCGGCCCTGAGACCGCCCTATATTTGCCCCCGGACCGGAACCGGTCCGGGGGTTTTTGTGCGCACACGAATTTCCTTGACAGAAGGATACCCCAGGCCTTAAAATAGTCTAGGTGTAGTATTTTGAAGAACGAGGGGTACGTTCTTCCACTTTTGTGCAGGTTGGACAAGTTTTGTCCGGCTGCAAACGTCAAATATACCAAGATCGAACTTTGAAAATTTCAGAAAGGGAGGTGTATTTCAGCCTTGATGCAGACAATTATCGCCTGTGTGATCACCGCTGTGGTCGCACTTGCCATAGGCTTCCCCGCCGGCATTCAGTGGCGCAAGAAGGTGGCCGAAAAGGAGATCTCCAGCGCCGAGGAAGAGGCCAAGCGGATCATCAACGAGTCCATCAAGAGCGCCGAGAGCAAAAAGCGGGAGGCGCTGGTGGAGGCCAAGGAGGAGATCCTCCAGGCCCGCAACGAGTATGAGCGCGAGGTAAAGGAGCGCCGGGCCGACCTGCAGAAGCAGGAGCGCCGGCTCCAGCAGAAGGAAGAAAATCTGGACCGCAAGACTGAGAACATTGAAAAGAAGGAGGACACCCTGCAGCGCAAGCTGGCCGAGCTGGACGAGGCCCGGGAGGAAGTGTCCACCGTGAAAAAGACCCAGATGGAGGTGCTGGAGCGGATCTCCGGCTTCACCGCCGAGGAGGCCAAGAACTACCTCATCAACCAGCTGGCTGAGGAGGTCACCCACGAGTCGGCCATGAAGGTCCGGGAGATCGAGGCCCAGTTCAAGGAGGAGGCCGACCAGAAGGCCAAGGAGATTCTCTCCCTTGCCATCCAGCGCTGCGCCGCCGACCATGTGGCGGAAGCCACCGTCAGTGTGGTACCCCTGCCCAATGACGAGATGAAGGGCCGTATCATCGGCCGGGAAGGCCGCAACATCCGCACCCTGGAGACCATGACCGGGGTGGACCTGATCATCGACGACACGCCGGAGGCCATCACGGTCTCCAGCTTCGACCCGGTCCGCCGGGAAATCGCCCGCATCGCCCTGGAGAAGCTCATCCAGGACGGTCGTATCCACCCCACCCGTATCGAGGAGATGGTGGAGAAGGCCAAGCGGGAGGTGGACGCCACCATCAAGGCCGAGGGCGAGCGGGCCGTCTTTGAGACCAACGTCCACGGCCTGCACCCCGAGCTCATCAAGCTGCTGGGCCGGATGCGCTACCGCACCAGCTACGGCCAGAACGTACTCAACCACTCCATCGAGGTGGCCCATCTGGCGGGGCTCATCGCCGCCGAGATCGGCGCCGACGTGACCCAGGCCAAGCGGGCCGGCCTGCTCCACGACCTGGGCAAGTCCATCGACCATGAGGTGGAGGGCTCCCATGTGCAGATCGGCGTGGAGCTGGCCCGGAAGTACCGGGAGAACGAGGACGTGGTCCACGCCATCGAGGCCCACCACAACGATGTGGAGCCCCGCACCATCGTGGCCTGCATCGTCCAGGCCGCCGACGCTATCTCCGCCGCCCGGCCCGGCGCCCGGCGGGAGAATCTGGAGAACTATATCAAGCGTCTGGAGAAGCTGGAGGAGGTCACCTCCTCCTTCCCCGGAGTGGAAAAGTCCTTTGCCATCCAGGCGGGCCGGGAGGTCCGCATCATGGTGGCTCCCGACAAGGTCAGCGAGGACCAGATGGTGCTGCTGGCCCGGGACATCGCCAAGAAGATCGAGGAAGAGCTGGAGTATCCCGGTCAGATCAAGGTCAACATGATCCGGGAGACCAAAGTGGTGGATTACGCCAAATAGCACCCACAGTTCCGAGGGCTTGCCCTCCGCCATACGCGGACGGCAAGCCCTTTCTCCTATCAGGATAAATCGCCGTTATGGAGGCATGAGCATGTCCTTTATCAGCGTGTTTGACGTACTGGGGCCCAATATGATCGGCCCCTCCAGCTCCCACACCGCCGGGGCGGCGGTCATCGCCGGGCTGGCCCGGAAGCTGATTGCCCCGCCCCTGACCCGGGTAGCGTTCACCCTCTACGGCTCCTTTGCCAAGACCTACCGGGGCCACGGCACCGACCGGGCCCTGCTGGGGGGCATCCTGGGCTTTGCCACCGACGACGCCCGCATCCGGGACTCCTTCCGGCTGGCCGGTGAGCGAGGGCTGGCCTTCTCCTTCACCACCGACGAAACCGAAACCGAGCTGCACCCCAACACCGTGGACATCCGCATGGAGAACGCCGCCGGCCGGGTTATGACGGTGCGGGGAGTGTCTCTGGGGGGCGGCAAGGTGAAGATCATCCGCATCAACGGCGTAAAGGTGGACTTTACCGGGGAGTACAGCGCCGTCATCGTGGTCCACCGGGATACCCCCGGCGTGGTGGCCCACATCACCCGGGTGCTCAGCGACCACAACGTAAATATCGCCTTCATGCGCCTGTTCCGGGAGTCCAAGGGTCTCACGGCGTACAGCATCATTGAGTCGGACGGCAGCCTCCCCGACGGCATCTCCGGCCAGCTCATGGGCAACCCCAACATTCAGGACGTTATGCTGGTGCAGCCGTAAGGAGGGGAAGGTATGGACTTCAAAAATGGAAACGAGCTGCTGGAGCTGTGCCATCAGGAGGGCCTTCCCATCTCCCAGGTCATGCGCCGCCGGGAGTGCGCGCTGGGGGAGACCACAGCGGACCAGGTGGAGCGCCGGATGACCCGGACTCTGGAGATCATGCGCTCCTCCGCCATGGAGCCGCTGAAAAACCCCCAGCGCTCCATGGGGGGACTCATCGGCGGAGAGGCCGGACGTCTGGCCCAGCACGCCGGCAGCAAGCAGGGTATCTGCGGCCCGGTGCTCCAGCGGGCCATCACCTACGCCATGGCGGTGCTGGAGACCAACGCCTCCATGGGCCTCATTGTGGCCGCCCCCACCGCCGGCTCCTCCGGAGTGGTGCCCGCCCTGCTGCTGGCCCTGCAGGAGGAGTACCATATTTCCGACCAGCGGCTGCTGGACGGCCTGTTCAACGCCGGAGCGGTGGGCTATCTGGCCATGCGCAACGCCACCGTGGCCGGAGCGGTGGGGGGCTGTCAGGCGGAGGTGGGCATCGCCGCCGCCATGGCGGCCTCCGCCGCGGTGGAGCTGATGGGCGGTGAGCCGGACCAGTGCCTGGATGCCGCCTCCACCGTGCTGATGAATATGCTGGGGCTGGTGTGCGACCCAGTGGGCGGGCTGGTGGAGTACCCCTGCCAGAGCCGCAACGCCGCCGGGGTGGCTAACGCCCTGGTGGCCGCCGAGCTGGCCCTCAGCGGCGTGCCCCAGCTGATCCCCTTTGACGAGATGCTCTCCGCCATGTACAACGTGGGCCGCCGCCTCCCCGTGGAACTGCGGGAGACCGCCCTGGGGGGCTGCGCCGCCACTCCCGCCGCCTGCCAGCGCTGCGGCGGCTGCGGCTGAACGCATAGCAAAAACAGTACCCCGTCCATAACTGGACGGGGTACCGTTTTGTTCTGTCAGGGCAGGATGGCCTGAATCCGGGCGTTCAGCGCCTCTATGTCGGGCCCCTCCACCGGCAGATTGGTGAGCCCCCACTCCGCCTTCAGGGAGAGGAGTCGGTATACGCTCTCATCCAGCCGGTCCATGGAAATTCTCCCGCTGTTCACCGCCTCCAGCAGGGCGTCCCGGGCGGCGGTCAGGTTGTCGGCCTCATGGCACACCAGCAGCAGATCACAGCCCGCCTCCACCGCCAGCACCGCCGCCTCCCCCATGCCGTAGCTGTCGGAAATGGCGGCCATGGTGAGATCGTCGGTACACACTACGCCGTCAAAGCCCAGCTCCTGCCGGAGCAGCCCGGTGACCACCTGCTCGGACAGGGAGGCCGGGTTCTCCGGATCAATCTGCCGCAGCAGAATGTGTCCCGCCATCACCACCGGAACCCCCTGGTCCACGGCGGCCTGGAAGGGCTTGAGCTCGCTCTCCTTCAGCTCCTCCAGGGGCTTGTCCACCACCGGCAGGGTCTCGTGGGAGTCCTCCAGAGTATCCCCGTGGCCGGGGAAGTGCTTGACCACCGGGATCACGCCCCCCTCCGTCAAACCCTGGTTCACCGCCAAACCCGCCTGGGTCACGCTCTCCCAGTCGGTGCCGTAGGCCCGGTCCCCGATGACGGTATTCTCCGGGTTGGACCACACGTCCAGGCAGGTGGAGAAATTCAGATTGAGGCCGAAGGCGGCGCACTCCGCCGCCAGCACCTGTCCCCGGGCCTGGGGGTCGCCGCCGGCCCGGATGTAGTCATAGGCGGCGGGCAGCTCCTCCACCTCGGGGGGCATCCGGTCCACCCGTCCCCCCTCCTGGTCCACCGACAGGAACAGGGGCACATAGTCCCCGTTGAGAGCCTTCAGGCCGTTGGTCAGCTGGGTGAGCTGTCCGGCGCTTTCCACATTGCGGCCAAAGAGGATCACGCCCCCCACCTGGTAGTCGGCCACCGCCTGGGCGCCGTCGTCACCGGGCTCGGTCCCGTCAATACCCGCCACCAGCAGCTGGCCCACCTTCTGCTCCACCGTCATACCCGCCAGCCGCTCCGCGATAGGGTCGGGGGTGGGGGTGGGCTCCGGCGTGTGGGCTGGCGTGGCAGTAGGGGTTGCCTCCGGCGTGGGAGTGGCCTCCGGCTGACCGCCGCAGGCCGCCAAAGCAAATACCATCAGTAATAGAATCGGTATGAGCCAACGTTTTGTCATCGCTTTCGCCCCCCTTTGCGGCGCTTAGGCACATGCATGGACCGGCCCCGGCCCTTCCCCTCCTTCCGGCGGGGCGGTCTGGACCGCTCCGCCGGTTTGGGCTTCCGGGCGGGCACGGGGACGCCGCCGGGCAGGATGAAGTCGATCTGGCCGGACACCGGATCGGCGGCGGCGCACTCCACCTCCAGCTCCATGCCCAGGGCATACCGGTCCCCCGGACCCTGGAGGGTAAGCCGGGCCTCGTCGTATTCCCAGGGCCCGCCGGGCAGGGCCTCCACCGGCAGCAGGCCTTCCACCCCGCCGGCCACCATGACGAACAGGCCGAACCGGGTGACGCCGGTAATGGCGCCGGTAAACTTCTCCCCCAGCTGATGGGACATATACTCCGCCAGATACCGCTTTTCAATCTCCCGCTCGGCCTGCTGGGCGGCCAGCTCCCGCTGGGAGGACTGGAGGGCGGCCCGGGGCACAGCAGCGGTCAGCCGTTTCCCCTCTTTGTCCCACTTGCCGTCCAGAAGGGCGGTGAGGATCCGGTGGACCATCAGGTCGGGGTAGCGGCGGATGGGAGAGGTAAAGTGGCAGTAGTAGGGGGCGGCCAGACCGAAGTGTCCCAGGTTCTCCCCGTCGTACCGGGCCTTCATCAGGGAGCGGAGCACCATCATGGACACCGCCCCCTCCTCCGGTTTTCCCTTGGCCCAGTCCAGCAGCTTCTGCAGGCCGGAGCCGTCGGCAGTCTTGAGATCATAACCCAGGGGGGCCACCAGGGTACGCAGGGCGTCGGTCTTTTCGGTGGAGGGCTTTTCGTGGACCCGGTAGACGCAGGGCTTCCCCGCCCGGGCCAGGTGCTCTGCCACACACTCGTTGGCGGCCAGCATAAAGGCCTCGATGAGCTTTTCGCTCTCCCCCTGACGGCGGAGCAAAACCGCCACCGGCTCGCCCTGGTCGTCACACACCACCTGACTCTCCTGGGTCTCCAGGTCCAGCCCGCCCCGGCGGCGGCGGCGAGCCTCCAGCACCTTGGCCAGAGCGGCCATGTCCTTCAGCATGGGCAGGATATGGGCGTACTTCACCGCCAGGGCCGGGTCCTCCCCTGCCAGCAGCTTGTTGCAATCGCCGTAAGTCATCCGCTCGGCGGACCGGAGCACGGTCTTGGCAATCCGATGGTCTGCCACGGCCCCCTCCCGGTCCAGGGTCAGGATGCAGGACAGGGCCAGCCGGTCCACCTGGGGGTTGAGGGAGCAGATACCGTTGGACAGGGCCTCGGGCAGCATGGGCACCACCTGGTCGGCAAAGTACACCGAAGTGCCCCGCTCATAGGCCTCCAGGTCCAGGGGGGTGCCGGGCTGGACATAGTGGCTCACGTCGGCGATGTGGACTCCCAGCACCCAGCGGCCCTGGTCGTCCTTCTCCAGGCTCACCGCGTCGTCAAAGTCCTTGGATGTTGCTCCGTCGATGGTGATGATGGTCTTGTCCCGCAGGTCCAGCCGCCCCTCCAGGGCGGCGGTCTGGACAAATTGGGGGATGGACCGGGTCTGCTCCATCACCTCCGGGGGAAAGTCCCGGTGGATGTCGTTGCCGTACAGGATGGCGGCCACGGCGCTCTCCCGCTGGTCGGCGGGGCCGAAGATCTCCCGCAGGGTGCCCACCGGGGGGTGGCGGTCGCCGCCGAAGCTGGTCATGGACACCGCCGCCCGCTCCCCCACCCGCAGGTTGCGCCGCTTGGTGGCCACCTGGATCAGGCCGGGCAGACGCTGGCTGTCCGGCTTGAGCCACAGGGCCCGGTCGTGCTTCTCCAGCACGCCGATGACCGTCCGGTTGGCCCGCTCCAGCACGCCGGTGACCTTGGCCGTCCGGCGGCCGGTGGCGGGGTCCTCCTCGGTAATGACGGCGGATACCTTGTCCCCGTTCCAGGCGCTCCCCTGGGCCCGGGGCGGGATGAAGCAGTCCTCTCCCTCCTCCGGAATGAGAAATCCAAAGCCGCGGCCGGTGGCCTGATATGTTCCGATCAATTCCTTTGATTGATGCATAAGCATTTCCTTTCTCTTGTGCGCTTTCCTGTATTATACCCCTGTTTGAAAGCGCGCTCAACAAAAAACGCCCTTCCGCAGCCGGAAGGGCGTTTTCTCGGTTTCTCAGAGCAGGCAGATGACAAAGGTGAGGATCATAAATCCAATGGCCACCCACTTGGTCATCTTGGCCAGCTTGGCGTCCCAGCTCTTGGCCTTGTTCTTGGCCATAAAGGTGTCCGCCACACCGGCGATGGCGCCGGACAGGCCGGCGCTCTTGCCGGACTGGAGCAGCACCACGGCGATGAGGAACAGGCAGGCCGCCACGTCAATAATGCTCAGAACCAGCTTGGTAATATCCACGCTACATCGTCCTTTCGACCCCGGCACGGGGTATGTCGCTATCGTTTGGCGCTTGCAAACCGCGCCTACTCTCACACGTAAGAGGTATGATAGCACATTTCGGGGCCGATTGCAAGGGTTTTTTCACTCTTTTACCGGGAAGTGCGCAAAATTCTGCGGCTTCCCCAGCAGGTAGCCAGGAAGTAGCCCCCGTACACCACCAGCAGCAGCAGGGCGGTGACGGCAGAGGAGGAGGCGGCGTCCACCTTTCCCACCTCGGCGATGACGGCGTTGGCGGCGGTCATGCCCACCGCCGCGTGAACCAGGGCCAGGGACAGGGGGAGGAAGAAGGCCAGGAACACCTGGGCGGTCACCGCCCGTCCCCGCATGGCGGCCGGGGCCCCCAGCAGGGACAGGGTCCGGTACTGTCCGGCGGAATCGGCGGCCTGGGTCAGCTGCTGAAGGGCCAGCACCGCCGCCGAGGCCAGCAGGAACAGCACCCCCAGGTAGAGGCCGATAAAGAGCACCAGCACCTTGGTGCCCATCATGTCCAGCCAGTTCTGCAGCTTGCTGGACCAGCTGAAGCCTCCCAGCTGGGCCAGGCCGGACACCGCCTCCTCAAATTTCTCCTCGGCGGCGTTCTTGTCTCCGGCGTAGTCGGCCAGGAAGTACCAGTAGTTCAGCGGGGCGGTCTGGGCTGTTTCATCAGCGGCCACCTCCACCCATTCCCGCTCCAGGAAGGCGTCCGCCTCCTTCTTGCCCCAGCGCTGGACCATGGCGTCATAGTCAGCCTGGGACAGGACGTTGGAGCGCTCTCCCTGATAGACGGGGAAGGAGAGCCAGGCGGAGCACTCGGTCTCCGGGTCAAAGCCCCCTTCCTTTAAAACGGCCGCCAGGTCGGGCTCCGGGTCCTCCGGCTCATTCCAGAAGATCAGCTGCATATCCCGTGGGGTCATCTCATTGGTCATCTGCTCCACGGTATTGTTCAAACCCACCGAGCTGGCGGTGATGCCCAGGGCCAGCAGCAGCATGAGGCAGATCACCGTCATGGAGCGGTAGGTGGTGTTGATGCGGGCGTTGAACTGCCGCAGGACAAAGAGGTTGAGGTTTTTGTAGTAAAGCCCCTTGCTGCTCTGGCAGATACGCAGCAGAAAGCCGGACAGGGACCGGAAAAACAGCAGGGTGCCCAGGCTGCCCAGGCCGATCATCACCCAGAACAGGGCGTCCACCCGCAGCAGACCCCGGGTCAGCAGCATGGCGTAGGCGATGACAAGCAGGACCACGCCCACCAGGAACAGGGCCACCGAAGCCCCCAGACTCCGCTGCCGCAGGGTCTGGTTCACCCGGTTGGCCCGCATCAGGTCGATGAGCCTGCACCGGGAGACGGCGAAGGCGTGGTACACCATCACCAGCAGAAAGATGGCGGCAAAGGCCAGGGCGGTCTTGGCCAGGGCGGGCAGGGACAGCTCAAAGGTGAAAAAGGTCATGGGCACGGCGAACAGCGTGGCGGTAAAGGCGCTCAGGCCCCAGGCGGCCAGGACGCCCAAAGCCAGCCCCGCCGCCAGGGCCAGCACGCCGATACACACCGTCTCCACCAGCAGCAGCCGGGCCACCTGCCAGCGCTCCATACCCAACAGCAGGTAGGTGCCCAGCTCGCTTTTGCGGCGGCGGATGAGAAATCCGGAGGCGTAAAGGATCAGGAAGGCCAGCACCGCCCACACAAAGGCGGACAGGATGCCGATGAGCCGCTGGATGGCCTCTACCACGTTGACCTTGGGGTTCTGGGCCAGAAAGCGGAGCACCGACTGGTTTTCCAGGGCATTGAACACGTAGAACAGGCACACGCCGAAGGCAATGGTGAGGAACCAAACCCCGTAGTCCTTCACGCTGCGGCGGACGTTTTTCCAGGCCAGCTTAGAGAACATCGCTCTGGTCACCTCCCAGCTGGGTCACCACGCCGATGATCTGCCGGAAAAAGTCCCGGCGGCTCCGCTCTCCCCGCTCCAGCTGGGTGAGCACCGCCCCGTCCTGGAGGAACAGGATCCGGTGGCAGTAGCTGGCGGTAAAGGCGTCGTGGGTGACCATGAGGATGGTGGCCTCCCGCTGGCGGTTCAACGCCTCAAACCGGTCCAGCAGCAGCTTGGCGGATTTGGAATCCAGAGCTCCGGTGGGCTCGTCGGCCAGCACCAGGGCGGGGCCGGTGACGATGGCCCGGGCCGCCGCCGTCCGCTGCCGCTGGCCGCCGGACATCTGATAGGGGTATTTGTCCATGCAGTCGCCGATCTCCAGCAGCTGGGCGGTCTCCCGCACCTTTTTCTCCACCAGCCCCGGGGCCACCCGGCGAATGGTGAGGGCCAGGGCGATATTTTCAAAGGCGGTGAGGGTGTCCAGCAGATTGCAGTCCTGGAACACAAAGCCCAGCCGCTCCCGGCGGAAGCGGGAGATCTGCTTGGGCTTAAGCCGGGTCACCTCCCGGCCCTCCACATAGATTCTGCCGCCGGTGGGGGTGTCAATGGTGGACACGCAGTTGAGCAGGGTGGACTTGCCGCTGCCCGACGCCCCCATAATGCCCACAAACTCCCCCTGCTCCACTTCAAAGCTCACGTCGTCAATGGCCCGGGTCAGGCTGCCTTTGCCGCCGTACTCCCGCACCAGATGTTCTACTCGTAAAATCGGTTCCATCGCTGTATCCTCCCTTTCGTTTGTCTCAGGATAACAAAACTTTCTTAATTTTTTGCAAAGTCCCTCTTACCCTTTTGTGAAGGCTTTCCCATATTTTTCTTGCATGGGCGCAGAAAAATTTTAAGTAGTCCTTGATTTTTTTCTGCGCCCTATTATAATGGAAGCGAACACATGCAACATTTTATAAGGAGGAATCTTTTATGAATCAGACCATTACCGCCACCAACGCCCCCGCCGCCGTGGGCCCCTACTGCCACGCCAAGCTGGCCGGCAACACCCTGTACACCTCCGGACAGCTGGGCCTGGTGCCCGCCACCGGAGAGCTGCCCGCCGGTGTGGAGGCCCAGGCCCGTCAGGCCCTGGACAACCTGGGCGCCGTGCTGAAGGCCGGCGGCATGGACTTCTGCGACGTCACCAAGACCACCGTGTTCCTGGCTGACATCAACGACTTCGCCGCCATCAACGCCATCTATGCCGAGTACTTCACCGGCGAGGCTCCCGCCCGCTCCTGCGTGCAGGTGGCCGCGCTGCCCAAGGGCGCGCTCTTCGAGATCGAGGCCGTCGCCGTCAAGTAAACACCTGTCCGCAAAAAGCGGCCGCTCTGAGAGCGGCCGTTTTTTCTTTAAACCTACCGGTTTACTGTTTGTCAGTTTTCCACCCTTCCCCGCCACCTTTCCTTCCACTTTTGTAGGTTGTGTACAAATTTTTGCCATTCTTTTTGGTAGGCGACCCGGATTTTTTCCTTGCATCTTTGTGGGAAATCGGTTATAGTTTGGGTTGTAAAAAATGTTGTTTGTGCTAAAAAATTTTTGTGAGGTGAAAGGAATGGGTACCCCAAAACTGAACGGCTCTGATACCATTTTCCAATGGAAAGGCGTTCCCCAACCGGGACAGCTGGTACCGCTTGGTCTGCAGCACGTGGTGGCCGCGGTGGTGGGCATCATCACCCCCGCCATTCTGGTCTCCAACACCTGCGGACTGTCCGAGGCGGAAAAGACACTGATGATTCAGGTCTCGCTGCTCCTGACCGCACTGGCTACCCTGCTCCAGCTGTTCCCCATTTTCGGGCGCATCGGCGCCGGTCTGCCCGTCATCATGGGCATCAGCTTCGCGTACATCCCCACCCTGCAGGCTATCGGCACGGAATTTGACATGGCGACCATCCTGGGCGCGGAGATCGTGGGCGGCTGCGTGGCCATCATCTTCGGCATCTTCGTCAAGTGGATCCGCCCCCTGTTTCCCCCCCTGGTCACCGGCACGGTGATCTTCACCATCGGCCTGTCCCTCTATCCCACCGCCGTGAAGTACATGGCCGGCGGCGTGGGCACTCCCATCTTCGGCACCCCCAAGAGCTGGCTGGTGGCGCTCATCACCCTGGCGGTGGTGTTCATCCTCACCAACTTCACCAAGGGCATCTTCAAGCTGGGCGCCATCCTCATCGGCATGATCGTGGGCTACATCGTGTCCCTGCCGCTGGATCTGGTGGACTTCGCCGGCGTGGGCACCTCTCAGTGGGTGGCCCTGCCCCAGTTCATGCCCTTTGAGATCAAGTTCGTCCCCGCCGCCTGCGTGTCTCTGGGCATCGTGTACGTGGTCAACGCCGTGCAGACCATCGGCGACCTGTCCTCCACCACCATGGGCGGCATGGACCGGATGCCCACCGACAAGGAGCTGGCCGGCGGCATCATGGGCCAGGGCGTCATGAGCATCCTGGGCGCCTTCTTCGGCGGTCTGCCCGCGGCCACTTACAGCCAGAACGTGGGTATCGTCACCGTCAACCGGGTCATCAACCGGGCGGTGTTCGCCCTGGCCGCCCTGATCCTGCTGGTGGCCGGCCTGATGCCCAAGTTCGCCTCCCTGCTGACCACCATTCCCCAGAGCGTCATCGGCGGCGCCACCATCTCGGTGTTCGCCACCATCACCATGACCGGTATCCGCATGATCACCGAGGGCGGCTTCACCCCCCGCAAAAGCTCTGTGGTGGGTCTGTCCGTGGCGCTGGGCGTAGGTATCACCCAGGTGTCCGGCTGTCTGGCCGGCGAGGGCTTCCCCAGCTGGGTCAACACCGTGTTCGGCTCCTCCTCCGTGGTGGTCGCCACCCTGATGGCCATTATCCTCAACCTGGTGCTCCCCAAGGAGAACACCAAGAAATAAGCACAAAAAGCGCCCGGCTCCTTTGGGAGCCGGGCACTTTCCAAGCCGCATTTACTCTTTGGCCTCGTCAATGTAGCTGTACAGCGTGTATTTGGAGATTCCGAAGAACTTGCACACCTTGTCGCCGCTCTTGGTGATGAGGAAGGCGCCGGTCTCATTGAGAAACTGCACCGCCTTCACCTTGTCCTCCTTGGTCATCAGCGCCACCGGCTTGCCCACGATCTTCACGCTCTGCTCAATGAGCTCGTCCAGCAGGTCGGAGACGTTGCGGGAGATGGCCTCCGGCTCCTTCTCCTCCTTCTCGGTGGCGGTGAACTGCTTCAGGGCGGTCTCCATGGCCAGCATGAGAGTGATGTCGTAATTGATGCCGAAGATGCCGATGGGATCCCCGTCGTCGTCCCGGATGTAGATGGTGGTAGACTTGAGGAT
The DNA here is from genome assembly GCA_019119335.1 of Candidatus Flavonifractor merdavium. Classification (GTDB taxonomy): domain Bacteria; phylum Bacillota; class Clostridia; order Oscillospirales; family Oscillospiraceae; genus Flavonifractor; species Flavonifractor merdavium. Next base: position 37,518 of record DWXF01000036.1, on the reverse strand, counting down.
CTTGCCGTCCCGGGTCTTGGTCAGGTAGCTCAGGTGGTCCTGCAGCTGGCTGTTCTCCCCCCGCAGGGCCTCCAGCACCACATGGGAGGGGCCATCCCCCACCTTCCGGCCGGTGACCTGGCCGTTCTCAATGGCGACGATGGAGCTCTCCGGGTCGTTGGTGGCCAGGTCGTGGACCACCACCTCGCAGTTGGGTCCAAACTGGCTGGCGATCCCTTTGGCCAGTTTGAACAGAAATTGCAGCGTTGAGGCTTCTAACACGTGGCTTCTCTCCTTTTCGTAAAGTACGTTTGTTGAAGTTATCTTCTATTTTACCACAGGCGGCTATAATTGCAATAAAATTATGCGGCCTAAAAATTTTTTAGTTTTTCTAATAAAGGTGTTGCATGCCCGGGCGTTTTGTGGTAATATAAATCCACAAAGCAAGATATTCTGTTCATATTTCACAAATTTTTAACATGTGGTTGTGGCTGCAACGGAGTGCTATCGCGCACGGGCTGGATGGACCTGGATTTCGTCTGGGGAGTTGCGGGCACACTGCGGCCCCGCTCCAAAAACCGGCGTCCATTCTTTGAGGAATGGGCGTTTTTTTCTTGCAAAAAGGAACATCTTATATCATAACAGGAGGAACTGCACATGCTGCTGGTTGGAAACGGAAAACTGATTACCCGCGACCCGGCTCTGCCCTATCTGGAGGACGGCGCCGTGGCGCTGGACGGCGAGGTTGTCAAGGAAGTGGGCGCTCTGGCCGATCTGAAGGCCAAGTATCCCGACGCGGAATTCGTGGACGCCAAGGGCGGCGTGATCATGCCCGGCCTCATCAACGTCCACACCCACATTTACTCTGGCCTGGCCCGGGGCCTGGCCATTGAGGGCAACAACCCCACCAACTTCCTGGAGGTGCTGGAGGGGATGTGGTGGAATATCGACCGCCACCTGACCCTGGACGGCACCCGGGCCTCCGCCTACGCCACGGTGCTGGACTGCATCCGGGACGGCGTGACCACCATCTTTGACCATCACGCCTCCTTCTGCGAGATTCCCGGCTCCCTGTTCGCCATCAAGGACGTGTGCCAGGAGCTGGGCATCCGGGCCAACCTGTGCTATGAGGTCAGCGAGCGGGACGGCGAGGAAAAGACCCGCCAGTCCATTCAGGAGAACGCAGACTTTGCCAAGTGGGCCAAGGAGCAGGACGACGACATGATCAAGGCCATGTTCGGCGGCCACGCCCTGTTTACCATCTCCGACAAGACCTTTGAGGCGATGGTCAAGGCCAACGACGGCATGACCGGCTTCCACATCCACGTGGCCGAGGGCATGAACGACGTGTACGATTCCCTGCGCAACTACGGCTGCCGCCCGGTGAACCGGCTGCTGTATAACGGCATTCTGGGCGAAAAGACCATGCTGGGCCACTGCATCCACGTCTCCCCCGCCGAGCTGGACATCATCAAGGAGACCAATACCATGGTGTGCCACAACCCGGAGTCCAACATGGGCAACGCGGTGGGCTGCTCCCCGGTGCTCCAGATGTACGGCAAGGGCATCCTCATCGGCCTGGGCACCGACGCCTACACCCACGACATGCTGGAGAGCCTGAAGGTGCTGCTGCCCATGCAGCGCCACAACGCCGCCCTGCCCAACGTGGGCTGGTGCGAGGCCACCGGCATGCTGTTTGAGAACAACGCCAAGATCTGCTCCCGCTACTTCAAGAAGCCTCTGGGCGTGCTCAAGAGCGGCGCCGCCGCCGACGTGATCGTCATGGACTACAAGCCCTTCACCCCCTTCTCCGCCGAGAACATCGACGGCCACATGCTCTTCGGCATGATGGGCAAGAACTGCCGCACCACCATCATCAACGGCAAGGTGCTCTACAAGGACCGGGAGTTCGTGGGCATCGACGAGGAGCGCATCAACGCCTGGACCATGGAGCAGGCCAAGAAGCTGTGGGGCGAGCTGAACCACCGCACCTATTGATAGAACTTAATTTGGAGGTCGAGATATATGAGCGACATTATGCGCCCCATTCCCTTTTCCAACCTGATGAACTGGATCCTGACCGAGTACAAGAACCAGGGCTCCATCTTCGGCGTGTCCAAACTGGTGCGCCATGACAACGGCAAGGCTCTGCCCATGTTCAAGGAGAAGATCGAGTCTCCCTACGGCCCCGCCGCCGGCCCCCACACCCAGCTGGCCCAGAACCTGGTGGCCGCCTACGCCGCCGGTTCCCGGTTCTTCGAGCTCAAGACCGTGCAGATCATGGACGGCGACGAGCTTTCCAAGTGCGTGGCCAAGCCCTGCATCACCGCTGAGGACGAGTGCTACAACTGCGAGTGGTCCACCGAGCTGTATGTGCCCCAGGCCTTTGACGAGTACGTGAAGGGCTGGTTTGCCTGCAAGCTGCTGGCCAAGGAGCTGGGCCTGGGCGACCCCGACGGCTTCGTGTTCAACATGAGCGTGGGCTACGACCTGAAGGGCATCCAGAGCGAGAAGATCGACAAGTATATCGAGGGCATGAAGGACGCCTCCGGCAGCGCCGTGTGGACCGAGTGCATGGACTGGGCCCTGAACAACCTGGACAAGTTCCAGAACGTGGACGAGGCTTATGTGAAGGCCATATCCCCCAAGGTGTCCAACTCCATCACCGAGTCCACCCTCCACGGCTGCCCCCCCGACGAGATCGAGCGCATCGCCACCTATCTCATCACCGAGAAGAACCTGAACACCTATGTCAAGTGCAACCCCACCCTGCTGGGCTATGAGTTTGCCCGCAAGACCCTGGACGGCCTGGGCTTCGACTACATCGCCTTTGACGACCACCACTTTGTGGAGGATCTGCAATGGGCCGACGCGGTACCCATGTTCCAGCGGCTGATGAAGCTGACCGCCGAGCGGGGCCTGGAGTTCGGCGTGAAGCTGACCAACACCTTCCCCGTGGACGTGAAGGCCGGAGAGCTGCCCAGCGAGGAGATGTACATGTCCGGCCGCTCCCTGTATCCCCTGTCCCTGTCCCTGGCGGGCAAGCTGGCCAAGGAGTTCGGCGGTAAGCTGCGTATCTCCTACTCCGGCGGCGCCGACTACTACAACATCAAGGACCTGTTCAACGCCGGTATCTGGCCCATCACCATGGCCACCACCGTGCTCAAGTCCGGCGGCTACCAGCGGTTCAGCCAGATCGGCAACCTGCTGATGGACATTGACTACGGCCCCTGGGCCGGGGTGGACCCCGCCAAGGTGGAGGGCATGGTCACTGCCTTTGCCTCCGATAACCACTACCAGAAGCCCATGAAGCCCATCCCCAGCCGCAAGACCGACCAGAAGGTTCCCCTCATCGACTGCTTCTCCGCCCCCTGCCGCAACGGCTGCCCCATCGAGCAGGACATCCCCGCCTACCTGATGCGGGTGAACGCCGGCAAGTTTGAGGAGGCCCTGGAGATCATCACCCACCGCAACGCCCTGCCCTTCATCACCGGCACCATCTGCTCCCACCGCTGCCAGGACAAGTGCATGCGCAACGCCTATGAGGAGAGCGTGTATATCCGCACCCAGAAGCTGCGGGCCGCCGAGGGCGGGTTCGACGCCCTGCTGCCCAAGCTGAAGCCGGGTGCCCCCGTGGCCGGTAAGAAAGTCGCCGTCATCGGCGGCGGCCCCGCCGGTATGTCCGCCGCCTACTTCCTGGGCCGCTCCGGCGTGGACGTCACCGTGTTTGAGCGCAAGGACTCCCTGGGCGGCATCGTCCGCCACGTGATCCCCGCCTTCCGCATCAGCGACGAGGCCATTGACAACGACGTCAAGCTGATGAACGCCATGGGCGTAAAGGTGGAGCTGAACACCGAGGTCAAGGACGTGCAGGAGCTCTTCGGCAAGGGCTACACCCACGTGATCCTGGCCACCGGCGCCTGGACCAAGGGCAGCGCCGGCCTGGAGTACGGCCAGGAAATGAACGTCATCGAGTTCCTGGAGGCCGCAAAGAAGAACCCCTCCAACCTGAACCTGGGCAAGCACGTGGTGGTCATCGGCGGCGGCAACACCGCCATGGACGCCGCCCGGGCCGCCAAGCGCATCCCCGGCGTGGAGAGCGTGTCCCTGGTCTACCGCCGCACCAAGCGTTATATGCCCGCCGACCAGGAGGAGCTGGAGTTCGCCCTGGAGGACGGCGTGGAGTTCAAGGAGCTGCTGGCTCCCGTTGGGGTCAAGGACGGCGTGCTCACCTGCCACGTGATGGAGCTGGGCGCTCCCGACGCCTCCGGCCGCCGCTCCCCGGTGGACACCGGCAAGGTGGCTGAAGTGCCCGCCGACACCGTGATCACCGCCGTGGGCGAGAAGGTGGACACCGCTCTGTACACCGCCAACGGTCTGGAAGTGGACAAGAGAGGCAAGGCCGTGGTGAACGCCGACACCCTGGAGTCCTCCGTGAAGAACGTGTTCGTTATCGGCGACGGCATGAAGGGCCCCGGCACCGTGGTGGAGGCCATTGCCGACGCTACCCGCGCCGCCCGGGCCATCGAAAACTTCGACGTGGACACCTACGTGGACAAGAACGTGAACCCCGACTACCAGAAGCCGCTGAGCAAGCGGGGCGACCTGTGCGCCGACTGCAAGAGCTGTGAGGATATCCGCTGCCTGGGCTGCGCCACCGTGTGCGAGACCTGCACTGAGGTATGCCCCAACCGTGCCAACGTGGCGGTGGCGGTGCCCGGCATGCGCCAGCGCCAGATCATCCACGTGGACGGCATGTGCAACGAGTGCGGCAACTGCGGCACCTTCTGCCCCTACGACTCCCGCCCCTACAAGGACAAGTTCACCCTGTACTGGAGCGAGGAGGACTTCAACAACAGCGAGAATCAGGGCTTCCTGAAGCTGGACGGCGCCAAGACCCGGGTGCGTCTGGACGGCCAGGTGAAGGAGTACGACGTGGCCGACGAGAGCTGCGGCCTGTACGAGCCCCTGCGCCGCCTGATCTGCGCGGTGTACGACAATTACAGCTATCTGCTGAAATAAGCGGCCGAAAGCCTGCCGCCCTTCACGGGCGGCGGGCTGAACCCGCATCAGAAAAGAGGTACCTCACATGAGCGAGAGCTATTCCTTTACTGTCAACGGCGTCCTGCGTACCACCCAGGAGGACAAACCCCTGCTGCGCTACCTGCGGGAGGACCTCCATCTGACCTCGGTGAAAGACGGCTGCAGCGAGGGCGCCTGCGGCACCTGCACCATCGTGGTGGACGGCAAGGCTGTCCGCTCCTGCATCCTCACCACCAAGAAGGCGGTGGGCAAGACCATCCTCACCGTGGAGGGGCTGAGCTACGACGAGCAGGAGGCCTTTGTGTACGCCTTCGGCTCGGTGGGTGCGGTGCAGTGCGGCTTCTGCATCCCCGGCATGGTGATGGCGGGCAAGGCCCTCATTGACCAGAACCCCAACCCCTCTGAGGAGGAGATCAAAAAGGCTATCCGGGGCAACGTGTGCCGCTGCACCGGCTACAAGAAGATCATCGAGGGCATCTCCCTGGCCGCCGCCATCCTCCGCGGGGACGAGAAGATCGACCCCGCCCTGGAGGGGGGCGACCGCTACCAGGTGGGCGACCGGGCCTTCCGCACCGACGTGCGGGAAAAGGTGCTGGGCACCGGCGAGTACTGTGACGATGTGGAGATGGAGGGCATGGTCCACGGCTCGGCCATCCGCTCCCAGTATCCCCGGGCCAGGATCCTGGACATTGACGCCAGCGCGGCCCTGGCCCTGCCCGGCGTGCTGGCGGTGCTCACCGCCGACGACGTGCCCAACAACAAGGTGGGCCACATCCAGCAGGACTGGGACGTGTTCATCGCCAAGGGCGACATCACCCGCTGCGTGGGCGACGCCATCTGTCTGGTGGTGGCGGAGAATGAGGACATTCTTCGCCAGGCCAAGAAGCTGGTGAAGATCGACTACGAGCCCCTGGAGCCGGTACGCACCATCCAGGAGGCCATGGCGGAGAACGCCCCCCTGGTCCACTCCAAGGGCAACCTGTGCCAGTCCCGCCACGTCACCCGGGGCGACGCCAAGACCGCTCTGGCCAACTCCAAGTACGTGGTCACCCAGCGGTATCAGACCCCCTTCACCGAGCACGCCTTCCTGGAGCCCGAGTGCGCGGTGGCCTTCCCCTACAAGGACGGGGTGAAGGTGTACACCTCCGACCAGGGCGTGTACGACACCCGGAAGGAAATCTCCATCATGCTGGGCTGGGAGCCCGAGCGGATCGTGGTGGAGAACAAGCTGGTGGGCGGCGGCTTCGGCGGCAAGGAGGATGTGTCGGTGCAGCATCTGGCGGTGCTGGCCACCCTGAAAGTAAACCGCCCGGTGAAGGTAAAGCTGACCCGGCAGGAGTCCATCAACTTCCACCCCAAGCGCCACTATATGGAGGGCACCTTCACTCTGGGCTGCGACGAAAACGGCATTTTCACCGGCCTGGACTGCGAGATCTACTTTGACACCGGCGCCTACGCCTCCCTGTGCGGCCCGGTGCTGGAGCGGGCCTGCACCCACTCGGTGGGTCCCTACTGCTACCAGAACACCGACATCCGGGGCTTTGGCTACTACACCAACAACCCCCCTGCCGGCGCCTTCCGGGGCTTTGGCGTGTGCCAGAGCGAGTTCGCCCTGGAGTCCAACATCAACCTGCTGGCCGAGAAGGTGGGCATCTCCCCCTGGGAGATCCGCTACCGCAACGCCATCGAGCCGGGCAAGGTGCTGCCCAACGGGCAGATCGCCGACTGCTCCACCGCCCTGAAGGAGACCCTGCTGGCCGTCAAGGACGTGTATGAGCAGAACATGGACCACGCCGGCATCGCCTGCGCCATGAAGAACTCCGGCGTGGGCGTGGGCCTGCCCGACAAGGGCCGGGCCAAGGTGGTCATCCGGGACGGCAAGGTGGAGCTGTACTCCGCCGCCTCCGACATCGGCCAGGGCTGCTTTACCGTGTTCCTCCAGATCATGGCCCAGACCCTGGGCCTGCCCAAGGAGAAGCTGAAGAACATGGGGGCCAACTCCGAGGTTGCCCCCGACTCGGGCACCACCTCCGGCTCCCGCCAAACCCTCATCACCGGCGAGGCGGTGCGCATGGTGTGCGAGGACGTGAAAAAGGACCTGGACACCGTGGGCGGCGACCTGACCAAGCTGGAGGGCAAGGAGTACTTTGCCGAGTTCTTCGACCCCACCGACAAGCTGGGCGCCGACGTGCCCAACCCCAAGAGCCACGTGGCCTACGGCTTTGCCACCCATGTGGTAATCCTGGACGACGAGGGCAAGGTGAAAGAGGTGTGGGCCGCCCACGACTCCGGCAAGGTGGTCAACCCCATCTCCATCCAGGGCCAGATTGAGGGCGGCGTGCTCATGGGCCTGGGCTACGCCCTGACGGAAAAGTTCACCCTGAAGGACTGCGTGCCTCAGGTAAAGTTCGGCACCCTGGGCCTGATGCGGGCCGACCAGATCCCCGACATCCACGCCATCTATGTGGAGAAGGAGGAGCTGCTCCCCTTCGCCTACGGCGCCAAAGGCATCGGCGAGATCGCCACCATCCCCACCGCCCCGGCGGTGCAGGGGGCCTACTACGCCCGGGACCACATCCTGCGCACCTCCCTGCCCATGGAGGATACCTTCTACAACAAGAAAAAATAACCCCGATTTACCCTCCCTACGCGAAGGCCGGACGGCCCTCCCCAGGGCCCTGGTCCGGCGGCTTTTCCCGCCCCGAACCAGGGCCCCTTTTTTCTCCCTTTACTGTAAAGCATGAAAGGGCCGAGCCATTGATATGCCGTGGTTTTTGCCATACCAAAAAAATTTTTAGCTTTACATGAAATTTTTTAGTTTTCCCTCTTGACATCTGCTCCACACGTGGTATGATTGTGTCAGAAATAAGCTGAAAAATATGCAGGCTTCAAAAACATTTTGGAGGCGACAGATTGATGAAAGACCAGATCAAATGGGTCCTGAACAAGATGCCCAAGAGCGACGATAAGCAGCTGAGTGTGATGTCGCTCTCCAACGTGGCCAAGGCCCGGTTCTTCCACAGCTCCTTCCCCCAGTACTCCATCACCCCTCTGGCCCAGCTGGAGGGCATGGCCAAGTACCTGGGCCTGGGCGGCCTTTTCGTCAAGGATGAGTCCTACCGCTTCGGCCTGAACGCCTTCAAGGTGCTGGGCGGCTCCTTCGCCATGGCCAAGTACATCGCCAGCGAGATGGGCCGGGACGTGTCTGAGATGACTTACGACTACCTGACCAGCGAGGCCTTCCGCAAGGAGTTCGGCCAGGCCACCTTCTTCACCGCCACCGACGGCAACCATGGCCGTGGCGTGGCGTGGGCGGCCAACAAGCTGGGCCAGAAGGCCGTGGTACATATGCCCAAGGGCAGCGCCAAGTCCCGCTTTGACAACATCGCCAAGGAGGGCGCCAAGGTCACCATCGAGGAGGTCAACTACGACGACTGCGTGCGTATGGCCGCCGCCGAGGCTGAGCAGACCGAGCACGGCGTCATCGTCCAGGATACCGCCTGGGACGGCTACGAGGAGATCCCCTCCTGGATCATGCAGGGTTACGGCACCATGGCCAACGAGGCCGCCGAGCAGCTGCGCCAGTGCGGCGTGAACCGCCCCACCCACGTGTTCGTGCAGGCCGGCGTAGGCTCCCTGGCCGGCGCCGTGGTGGGCTACTTCGCCAATCTGTTCCCCAACGATCCTCCCAAGTTCGTGGTGATGGAGGCCCGTGCCGCCGACTGCCTGTATCAGGGCGCGCTGGCTGGCGACGGCTCCCCCCGCATCGTCACCGGCGACCTGCAGACCATCATGGCCGGCCTTGCCTGCGGCGAGCCCAACACCATCTCCTGGGATATCCTGCGCAACCATGTATCCGCCTTCCTGTCCTGCCCCGACTGGGTGAGCGCCAAGGGCATGCGGATGCTGGGCGTGCCCGTGAAGGGCGACCCCACCGTGATCTCCGGCGAGTCCGGTGCGGTTGGCATGGGCACTCTGGACGCCATCATGTGCGACGACACCTATAAGGAGCTGCGTGAGGCTCTGGAGCTGGACCGGTTCAGCCAGGTGCTGATGTTCTCCACCGAGGGCAACACCGATCCCCTGAAGTTCCGCCGGGTGATCTGGGACGGCGAGTATCCCACCACCGACACCCCCCAGCACCCCTATCAGTAAGTAAGCAAGACCCATTTGGGATGAAGAAAAGGAACAATTTAGATTTGGAGGTCACTGACATGGATTTTGAGAAGATCAAAGCCGCCGCCGAAGGCTACAAGGCCGACATGACCCGCTTCCTGCGGGACATGATCTCCCACCCCAGCGAGAGCTGCGAGGAGAAGGAAGTGGTCGCCTGCATCAAGGCCGAGATGGAGAAGCTGGGCTACGATGAGGTTGAGGTGGACGGCCTGGGCAACATCATTGGCTGGATGGGCAAGGGCGACAAGATCATCGCCATCGACTCCCACATCGACACCGTGGGCATCGGCAACATCAACAACTGGACCCACGACCCCTACAAGGGCTATGAGGATGACGAGGTCATCTACGGCCGCGGCGGTTCCGACCAGGAGGGCGGCATGGCTTCCGCCACCTACGGCGCCAAGATCATGAAGGATCTGGGCCTGATCCCCCACGGCTACAAGATCATGGTGGTGGGCTCCGTGCAGGAAGAGGACTGCGACGGCATGTGCTGGCAGTACATCGTCAACAAGTTCTTCCCCGCCAAGGGCATCAAGAAGGAGCAGGTTGAGTTCGTCATCTCCACCGAGCCCACCGACGGCGGCATCTACCGCGGCCATCGCGGCCGTATGGAGATCCGGGTGGACGTGAAGGGCGTGTCCTGCCACGGCTCCGCTCCCGAGCGCGGCGACAACGCCATCTACAAGATGGCCGACATTCTCCAGGACGTGCGCGCCCTGAACGAGAACGACGACGCCGACTCCACCGAGATCAAGGGTCTGGTCAAGATGCTCAACCCCAAGTACAATCCCGAGCACTACGAGGACGCCCGCTTCCTGGGCCGGGGCACCTGCACCACCAGCCAGATCTTCTACACCTCTCCCAGCCGCTGCGCTGTGGCCGACTCCTGCTCCATCTCCATCGACCGCCGCATGACCGCCGGCGAGACCTGGGATTCCTGCCTGGAGGAGATCCGCAACCTGCCCAACGTGAAGAAGTACGGTGACGACGTGAAGGTGTCCATGTACATGTACGACCGTCCCTCCTGGACCGGCGAGGTGTACGAGACCGAGGCCTACTTCCCCACCTGGATCAACAAGGAGAACGCCGCCCACGTGCAGGCTCTGGTGGACGCCCACCACGCCCTGTTCGGCGAGAAGCGCATCGGGCCCGACGGCGCCATGCACCTGCGCAACCGTCCTCTGATCGACAAGTGGACCTTCTCCACCAACGGCGTTGCCATCCAGGGCCGCTACGGCATCCCCTGCGTGGGCTTCGGCCCCGGCGCCGAGAGCCAGGCTCACGCTCCCAACGAGATCACCTGGAAGAAGGACCTGGTGTCCTGCGCCGCCCTGTACGCCGCCGTGCCCGGCCTGTACAAGGAGGAGAACAAGACCGCTGATGTGTCCCAGTTCCGCGCCGGCAAGACCGATAATGACATCAAGTAATTTTCTTCCCGCAATTACTTCCATTACTTCTTAAAATCTGAATTTTGAAAAGGAGACGATCCACATGGACGCCAAGCTGCAGGCTTATATTGACAAACTGAACAAGCTCAACTTCAAGGAGATGTACAACGGCGACTTCTTCCTGACCTGGGAGAAGACCGACGACGAGATCGAGGCCGTGTTCACCGTGGCCGACGCCCTGCGCTACATGCGTGAGAACAACATCTCCACCAAGATCTTCGAGTCCGGCCTGGGCATCTCCCTGTTCCGCGACAACTCCACCCGTACCCGCTTCTCCTTCGCCTCCGCCTGCAACCTGCTGGGCCTGGAGGTCCAGGATCTGGACGAGGGCAAGAGCCAGATCGCCCACGGCGAGACCGTCCGTGAGACCGCCAACATGGTGTCCTTCATGGCCGACGTCATCGGCATCCGCGACGACATGTACATCGGCAAGGGCAACGCCTACATGCACGAGTTCATGGACGCCGTGACTCAGGGCAACCAGGACGGCGTTCTGGAGCAGAAGCCCACCCTGGTGAACCTGCAGTGCGACATCGACCACCCCACTCAGGCCATGGCCGACATGCTGCACATCATCCACCACTTCGGCGGCGTGGAGAACCTGAAGGGCAAGAAGATCGCCATGACCTGGGCTTACAGCCCCAGCTACGGCAAGCCCCTGTCCGTGCCCCAGGGCATCATCGGCCTGATGAGCCGCTTTGGCATGGACGTCGTCCTGGCTCACCCTGAGGGATACGAGGTCATGCCCGAGGTTGAGGAGGTCGCCAAGAAGAACGCCGAGAAGTCCGGCGGCACCTTCACCAAGACCCACTCCATGGCCGAGGCCTTCAAGGACGCCGACATCGTGTATCCCAAGAGCTGGGCTCCCTTCGCCGCCATGGAGAAGCGGACCAACCTGTACGCCGAGGGCGACAGCGAGGGCATCAAGGCTCTGGAGAAGGAGCTGCTGGCTCAGAACGCCAACCACAAGGATTGGTGCTGCACCGAGGAGCTGATGAAGACCACCAAGGACGGCAAGGCTCTGTACATGCACTGCCTGCCCGCCGACATCAACGACGTCTCCTGCAAGGACGGCGAGGTTGAGGCTTCCGTGTTCGACCGCTACCGCGATCCTCTGTACAAGGAGGCCTCCTTCAAGCCCTACATCATCGCCGCCATGATTTTCCTGGCCAAGTGCAAGGATCCCCAGGCCACTCTGAAGGCTCTGGAGGAGCGCGGCCTCTCCCGTTGGTTCAACAAGTAAGCGTAAGCTGCTTTTGAACGGATAGACTTCCATTTCTTTTCCCTTCATCCACGGCCCGTCCGCATAGGTCCTCCTGCCTGACTTTGTGCGGACGGGCCGCACTATTTCAAATTTTATGACCGAGGTGTTTACCATATGGGCAAGCGTATCGTAATCGCGTTGGGCGGCAACGCGCTGGGCAATAACCTGCCCGAGCAGATGATCGCCGTGAAGCAGACCTCCAAGGCCATCGCCGACCTGATCGAGGAGGGGCATGAGGTCATCATCGCCCACGGCAACGGCCCCCAGGTGGGCATGATCCAGAAGGCCATGGCGGAGCTGACCCGGTCCGACCCGGAGAAGTACATCCCCTGCCCCCTGTCCGTGTGCGTGGCCATGAGCCAGGGCTACATCGGCTACGACCTGCAGAACGGCCTGCGGGAGGAGCTGCTGGACCGTGGCATCAACAAGGGCGTGGCCACCGTGCTCACCCAGGTGGAGGTGGACCCCCTGGACCCCGCCTTCCAGAACCCCACCAAGCCCATCGGCGCCTTCATGACCAAGGAGGAGGCCGACAAGCTGGTGGCCGAGCGCGGCTATAACGTCATTGAGGACGCCGGCCGGGGCTACCGCCGCGTGGTGGCCTCTCCCAAGCCCCAGTCCATCATCGAGATCGAGTCCATCCGGGACATGGTGCAGGCCGGCCTGGTTGTAGTAGCCTGCGGCGGCGGCGGCATCCCCGTCTACAAGACCGAGGGCCACCATCTGAAGGGCGCGGCCGCCGTCATCGACAAGGACTTCGCCTCCTGCGTACTGGCCCAGCAGGTCAACGCCGACACCCTCATCATCCTCACCGCCGTGGAGAAGGTGGCCATCAACTTCGGCAAGCCCGAGGAGCAGTGGCTGGACGAGCTGACCCCCGACCAGGCCCGCAAGTACATCAGCGAAGGCCACTTCGCCCCCGGCTCCATGCTGCCCAAGGTGCAGGCCGCCGTGGAGTTCGCCGAGAGCGCCCCCGGTCGCTCCGCCCTCATCACGCTGCTGGAGAAGGCCAAGGACGGCGTGGCCGGCAGGACCGGTACCGCTATCCACCAGTAAGCGCCGCAAAAAACCGCCCCATTCCGAATGGAATGGGGCGGTTTCATACTTTTGGAGGAGTTAGGGATTCACATAGACCCGCAGGGTGGTGGTGATCTCCCGGCCGGGGGTGGCGATATACTTGCCGTCGTAGTACATACCGCAGGAGGCGCCACCGTCCAGGTTGATGGCGTCCACGCAGCCCAGGGCCAGCATCAGCTCCCGCATCTGCTGGATCTTAGCGCCGCCGGGGACGGAGACCAGGATCAGCTTGCCGTCGGCGCTGATACCGGCTGCCGTGCGGGGGGAGACGATGGTGGTAAACCGCTCCTCGGTGAAGGGAGCCTCCAGCTGGGTGTAGATGGCTCCATCCTGCACCAGCCGGGGACCGCCGGCGATCAGCTCCACTACGTTCTCGATCTGGAAGCCCTCGGCATCCTCCTTCAGCAGATAGGGCTCAATGGTGACGCTCTCGCCCACGGTGGGCTGCTGGAAATAGGAGGTGCCCATAAATCCGGAGCCCATGAACATCACGTAACCGTTGGCGGGAATATCCACCGAGCTGCCGGCACTGATCGGGCTGAAAGAGGTGATGACGCCGTTATCAATGACCAGAGCGTTACCGGCAGAGGTAAATTTCACAGAGGAGCCGTAGGCCCGGCTGTACAGGTTGCTGTAGGTGGCGCTCTGAGCTGCGGTGTTCATCTCGTAGGCAGACCACTCCTTGCCGCTGCTGGCCTTCACCCGCACAAACAGACCGGGCCGGCCGGTCATCAGGCCACCGTCGGCGGTGATGCCCAGGCAGTTGTAACCGGAGTTGATGTACATGAGCTGCCCGTTGGCGATCACGTGGCCGTTGGGGGTCTTTTTCGCGCTGCCGGAGTTGAAGAAGTTGGCGTTCATCACCAGCTTGGCCCCGCCGGAGTTGTTGACGATGGTGGAGAAGGGAGCGGTGGAGCCCACCACGCCGTTGACAATGTTGGCGTGTACCTTCACCTTGGGATTGCGGGTATTGACGGTAAAGACATGGGCGGTGACGCCGGCCAGGTTCTTCACCTCATAGCTGATGGTGGAGTTGTCGTAGGGCACATAGGTGTAGGTCCACTTGCTGCCTCCCAGCACGCCGGCGGCGGTGGCGTCGGCGGCGGTAAACACCCCCTGATCCACCAAGGACTGGGCCAGCGTCTGGCTGCCGTCCTTCATCTGGCACATCAGGGCGGCGTAGGACAGATCCACCATATCCCCCCGGTTCATGGTCACCTTGGCCAGGGTAGAGGCGGAGGCCGAGTCCATCATGGACATACCGGCGGCAAAGGAAAGGGCGTCCGACCAGCTGAAATCACCGTTGGCGTCGCTGTATCCCAGGGCCCGCAGCAGGAAGGTGACATAACCGTTGGCGTTCAGGGTGGTGTTGGGCGCGAAGGTGGTGGCAGAGGTGCCGTTGGTCAGACCGTTCTGGTAGGCGTAGGAGACATAGTTGTCCCCCCAGCTCACATCGGTAAAGGGAGACGGCTCGGTGCAGGCCAGAGCCTCATCCTCCAGGCCCAGCAGGCGGATGAGCATAACCAGGCCCTGGATGCGAGTGGGAACGGCGTCCAGCTGGTAGCCGCCGCCGGTGCCCTGGAACAGGCCCAGAGAGGCCAGCTGGTCAGCCCGCTTGGTGGACTCGTCGCTGGAGCCGGAGGCCCCGGCAGACACCACCAGCAGACCCATCAGCAGGGCGCAGGCCAGCGCCAGGGACAGGATGCGCTTTTTCAGGTTCATGGGAAATCCTCTCCTTCTTTTGTAGATCATTCCAATCATACCATATCGGAGAGGGGATTGTAAACTGAAGCGTCAGCATATGCCTTCCTTCATGTTCCAAGCAGCAGGGTATAGTAGATCGGGATAGTGAGATAGAGCATCCAGCCCGGGTGCCAGTTGTCCAGCAGAAAGCCTGTGATGAGATAAACAACCGTTATCACCACGGCGTAGACCGCATCCAGATTCAGCAGGTGGGTGATGTTAGGCAGGCCCACCATCAGCGTCAGAGTGAGCAGCCAAAGGATTTTTTCCTTCCGGGCCTGCCGCTTCTTGTTCCGTTTCTGCTCCAGGCGCTCCTCCGCGTCCTCCCAGGCCTGGGCCGCCTCAAAGACCTCCCGCTCCTCCCGGGCCTCCGCGCTCTCCTCCGGCCGGGCAGGCTGAAGCAGCAGCTCGTCCAGAGAGACGCTGTACAGCCGGGCCAGGGCGATGAGGTTGTCGGTATCGGGGGAGGACTCCGCCCGCTCCCACTTGCTGACGGCCTGGCGGCTTACCCCCAGACGGGTGGCCAGCTCCTCCTGGGAGTAGCCGTGCGCCCGCCGCAGAGCCACCAGCCGGTCGGCAATCTCAATATTCATGGGCATCCCTCCTGGGGTCAGTTTATCCGCTCCAACGTAAAAGTGCCACCCATTCCGCTTTTCACGGGCGCAACTATTGGTTGCGTCGCCTTACAGCAGGGCCTCTATGGCCCCTTCCATGTAATCCAGCTCCCCAAAGGTGGTGAAGGGGCTGATGGAAAAGCGCACCGCCCCCTGGGGGAAGGTGCCCAGGGTCTGATGGGCCAGGGGCGCACAGTGAAGGCCGCAGCGGGTCTGGATACCGTATTCCTGCTCCAGCCGGAAGGCCATTTCGGCGTTGTCGGCATCGGTAAAGTCCACCGACACCACCCCCACCCGGTTGCAGGGGTCGTCGCTGCCCAGCACCCGCAGCCCCTCCCCGTCCAGCTCCTTCAGCCGGTACCACAGGTGGCGGGCCAGCTTTCGCTCCCGCTGCCGCAGCGCCTCCCCCTGCTCCGCCAGATAGTCCAGGGCGGCCCCCAGGCCCAGGATCCCCGGCAGGTTCAGGGTGCCCGGCTCCAGCTTGTCGGGGAGGAAGGGGGGCATATGCAGGGACTCGGACATGCTGCCCGTCCCTCCCGAGACCAGGGGCTCCAGCTCCTCCGCCAAAGCGTCGGTCACCGCCAGCCCACCGATGCCCTGGGGCCCCAGCAGCCCCTTGTGGCCGGGAAAGGCCAGGCCGTCAATGCCCATATCCGCCATATCCACCGGCAGCGCCCCCAGGGTCTGGGCGGCGTCCACCAGGAAGAAGATCCCCCGCGCCCGGCACAGCCTGCCCACCGTACCGATAGGGAAAATATTGCCCGACACGTTGGAGGCGTGGGTGAGCACCACCGCCCGGATACCGGAGGCAAGCTTCTCCTCCAGCCCGTCCAGAATCAGCTCTCCCCGGTTGGTGCAGGGGAGCAGCTCCACCTCCACCCCCCGCGCTTTCAGCTGCTCCAGGGGGCGCAGGACGGCGTTGTGCTCCATGGGGGAGGTGAGCACCTTGTCCCCCGGCCGCAGCAGGCCATGGAGCAGCATATTCAGCCCCCAGGTGGCGCCGGTGGTAAAGACCACGTTGCGGCTGGAGGGGGCGTTGACCAGTTCCTGCAGCTTTTCCCGCACGGACAGCACCTGCCCGGCGGCATCCATGGCGGGGGCGTAGCTGCCCCGGCCCACATTGCGGCCCACCCGTTCTATGTATTGGCACATGGCCGCTCCCACGCCGGGGGCCTTGGGAAAGGAGGTGGCCCCGTTGTCCAGATAGACGCTCTCTCTTCGCTTTCTCATAAATCCGTCTCCACAGTCAGATGGAAGGAGTAGCCCTCCCCCCGCATTTGGCTTACCGCCTGGGGCAGCATGGCAAGCACAGCTTCGCTGTCGTCCAGCAGGACCCGTACCAGCCCCTGCTCCTTCTCCAGCTCCCGCAGCAGAGCGGAGCGCTGGACGCTCTGGCTCCGGCCGTCGTCCCTGGCGTCCAGGCCGCCGGCCCAGCAGGCCCAGCCCGCCTGGGCCATGGCCCGCTGGGCCTCGCCGTCCCCCGCCTCCAGATAGACGATGTGGGGACGCAGCCGGAGGTAGTCCTCCAGCCATGCGCTGCCCTTCTCCGCCTCCTCCATGGCCTGCCGGGCGCTGGTCTCCCGGATGCTCAGGCCAACGGTGTGGCCGGAGCCCACCGCCCGGCGAATGGCGGCCTCGTTGTCCGCCAGTTCCTCCGGCCGGAAGAGGAGCAGCGCCCTGATCCCTGTCCGCTCCAGGGCGTCCAGCAGCTCATCCGCGCCCTCCCCGGTACACTGGAAGGCCAGGGCCACCGTCAGCTGCCGCTGGTCATCGTCCTCCGGCGTGCTGGAGGGCCGGACGGTGGCGCCGGTATTCACACTGGCGGAGGCGGCGGGACTGGAGGCGGCCGCCAGCGCCTCCATGTACTCATTGTAGCGCACCCGCATGGAATTGGTGGCGGAATCCACAAATTTAGAGGTACTCAGCCACTCCTGGCCGTTGGTAATGCGAATCAGGGTGCCGTATTGGGTGGGGGTATAGCTGTAACTCAGGCCAAAATAGCGGCACACCCCGGTGAGGGGCACAAATACCCGGCCGTTGCGCACCACCGCCTTCATTTCCATATCCTCGCCGGTGCCCGCCTCCTGGCAGGTGCCGGCGTTGACGTCAAACACCAGGGTCCCCTCCAGGCTGTAAAGGGAGAACAGGTACTTGGAGCCGCTGTGCTCCTGGCCGTAGGATACCCCCAGGTTCACCCCGGTGTAGGTCCAGTCAAAGGCGTGGTAGGGCACATACATGTTCCCCCCGATCCGCACCGGCATGGCCTCCAGCGGCAGGTTGAGCATCTGGTCGTTTTCCGCCATGATGTAAATATCCACCTCGTCAGCCATGGCCTGGGTGCCGGCCAGCAGCCCCACCACCAGCACGGCGGCGCACAGGCTGGCCAGCAGCCGTCTCCATCGTGCCATCCGACCGCCTCCCTTCTGCAAGATATCTGATTATACCACGGATGCCGCCGGGGGTAAAGCAGGCCTTGCGCCCCATTTTCCCCCATAGTATAATGGAAAAAAGTTCTCCGGGGATTTAATGGGATTTTAACACTTCCTAAATGCCATCTTCAACGGCGGACCGGTATACTGATACCATACCGCGGAAGGGGTGTGACGCTATGGAAATCACATTGGAGCAGGTGGAGCGCCTGCGGGAAAAGGCTGACGTCTCCTATGAGCAGGCCAAGGCGGCGCTGGAGGAGGCGGGGGGCAGCCTGCTGGACGCGCTGATCCTGCTGGAACGGCAGGGCAGGGTGAACCCCGGCGCGGGGCGCAGCGCCCGCTATTCCACCCGGCCCGGGGCGGGAAGCCAGAGCAGCCAGGCCTTCTACCCGGGACCGGCGGAAGAGCCTCCGGAGCAGGGCTCGGGCTTCTGGCATATGGCGCAGGACCTGCTCCGCCGGAGTGTGGAGAACAATCTGGAGGTTTGGCGGCGGGGGGAGAACATGGTGAACATTCCCCTGCTCATCGCCGCCTTGCTGCTGGTGGTGGCCTTCTGGATCTGCCTGCCGCTGGTGGTGGTGGGTCTGCTGGCGGGCTGCCGGTTCCGGCTGGCCGGGCCGGACTTTGAGCACGGCCAGGCCGGCGAGGCGGTCAGCCGGGCCGCCTCCGCCGTGGGGAACACGGTGGAGCGCATCCGGGACCAGGCCCAGCGCTATTTTCAGGAAAATCACAGGGATAAGAAGTGAGGTGTTGCTCCATGGGGGAGCGGATCCTGCTGGTGGAGGATGAGGAAAAGCTGGCCCGGATGGTGGAGCTGGAGCTCCAGTACGAGGGCTATACGGTGGAGAAGGCCTTTGACGGCCGGACCGGGCTGGAGCTGGCCCTGGGGGGCGGCTTCGACCTGGTGCTGCTGGACATCATGCTCCCCGCCCTGTCGGGGATGGAGGTGCTGCGGCGGCTGCGGCGGGAGAGCCAGGTGCCCGTCATCATGCTCACCGCCCGGGACACGGTGGTGGATAAGGTGTCCGGCCTGGACATGGGGGCGGACGACTACGTCACCAAGCCCTTCGCCATCGAGGAGCTGCTGGCCCGCATCCGGGCGGCTCTCCGCAAGCGGCCCGCCCGCCCGGCGGAGGAGGCTCCCCTGCTCACCGCCGGACCGCTGGTCATGGACACCGAGCGGCATGAGGTGACGGTAAACGGCCAGAGCGTGGCCCTCACCCGGCGGGAATTCGATCTGCTGCGCTGTCTGCTGGAACACAAGGAGAAGGTACTCACCCGGGAGGCCCTGCTGGACCAGGTGTGGGGCTTCGACTTCGCCGGGGAGACCAACGCGGTGGACGTATACGTCCGCTTTCTCCGCTCCAAGCTGGACGAACAGTTTCACTTCAAGCTCATCCACACCGTCCGGGGCGTTGGCTACACCATCCGGGAGGAAGGGAACCCATGAGCCGGACGGCGCGGAGAATAGGAGGCTGACATGGCCCGTAAATCCAGCCGGCAGGGTGGCAGGTTTCAGTCCTCCATCGTGGCCCGGCTCAACATCAAGCTGTTTTTCCGGCTGCTGGGCATCTACCTTATGCTGGACCTGCTGCTGGTGCTCCTCTTCTGCGGCGGGCTGGTGGCCTGGGCGGAGGGGCAGGCCGCCCAGCTGGCCGACCTGGCGGAGGAGCGGGGCGTCCCCTCGGCGGAGGCCACCGAGTGGATGGCCGCCGGCAGCTACACCGTCTCGGCGGGGACGGAGACCCCGGAGGGGATCAGACTCTCCGGCTGGATGCCCAGCCCTGCAGGACTGGAGGGAGATGAGCGCTATTTTGACCCGGGGACGGCGGACCTGCTGCCCCTGCTCACCTTTGCCAGCGGCGGCTCCACCAGCTACACCCTGATTACCCAGTGTCAGGGGCAGAGCTGCACCATCCGGCTGGACCTGTCCCGTCCAGCGGCCATCTTCGTCTTTACCGCCCGGGTGCTGCTGATATGCCAGCTGGTCAGCCTGATTTTCAATCTGCTGAAAAACGCGGGCACCATCCGCCGCACCCTGCGGCCCATCCAGGAGCTGGCGGCGGCCGCGGTACGGCTGAACCAGGCGGCTCAGGGCATGTCCCCGGAGGAGCTCCAGGCCCTGGCGGGCAAGCTGGACGAGATCAACGCCACCCATCTGGACCGGCGCATCTCGGTCACCGGCACCCAGAAGGAGCTGCGGGACCTGGCACGGGCCATCAACGCCATGCTGGACCGCATCAACGCCGCCTACCGTTCCCAGATGCGCTTTGTGTCCGACGCCAGCCATGAGCTGCGCACCCCCATCGCCGTGATCCAGGGGTACGCCAACCTGCTGGACCGGTGGGGAAAGGACGACCCGGCCACCCGGCAGGAGGCCATCGACGCCATCCGGCAGGAGGCCGACTCCATGAAGGAGCTGGTGGAGCAGCTGCTCTTCCTGGCCCGGGGGGACAACGACTCCATGAAGGTGAGCTTTGAGCCCTTCGACCTCACCGAGGTGGCGGGCGAAGTGCTGCGGGAGACCCAGATGATCGACCAGACCCACAAATTCACCGCCCGGTGGTCCCTGCCGGTGCCGGTGTGGGCCGACCTGGGGCTCATCAAGCAGGCCCTGCGGGTGCTGGTGGACAACGCCATCAAGTACACCCCGGAGGGGGGCCGCGTCACCATCTGGGCGGAAGGGGCGGACGGTCTGGCCCGGCTGTCGGTGGAGGACGAGGGGCAGGGCATCGACCGGGAAAGCCTGCCCCACATCTTCGACCGCTTCTACCGCACCGACGAGAGCCGGGCCCGCCAGACCGGCGGCACCGGCCTGGGTCTGGCCATCGCCAAGTGGATCGCCGACCGGCACGGCGGCTGGTTCGAGGTGGTCTCCTGGCCCGGCGTTGGCACCCGGATCACCCTGGTGCTCCCCCTGGCCCCCATGGAAGAGGGGGAGCCGGAGGCTTCCTGACATCCACGCGGCCCATCCCCTTTCGGATGGGCCGCTTTTTTTGCAAATCGGAGGGAACTTTTTTCTCGCAGCTGCCGTCCAATAGTTCGAAACTCAAAAACAGAAAAGGAGCTACCACTATGAATCATCGTTTTCTCGCTCTGGCCCTGGCCGGAACGCTGACCCTGAGCCTGCTCACCGCCTGCGGCGGCGGCAGCGATACCCCCGACACCCAGACCACCCCGCCCACCGTGGAGAGCGCCTCTCCCGCCCCCGAGTCCTCCGCCCCGGTGGCGGAGACCACCCCCGCCGTCCCCGAGTCCTCCGCCCCCGTAACCGAGGAGAGCCAGGCGCCGGAGAGCACCCCCTCTTCCAAGCCCTCCGCCGCTCCCACCACCAAGCCCACCCAGAAGCCTGCTGAGAGCTCCAAGCCCTCCGCCACCCCCGCGCCCACTCCCACGCCGGAGAGCAAGCCCGAGACCGACGTGGTGGCCTCTGTGTGGAACGACATTTCCGCTCTGGAGCTGCCCAGCATGACCGAGCTGGACGACTCCCTGCTCAGCAGCCTCTACGGCATCGACGCCGCCGACCTGGTGAGCTATGAGTGCTACATGCCCCTGATGGGCGTCCACGCCACCGAGTTCTTTGTGGCCGAAGTGAAGGACGGCAAGATGGACACCGTGAAGGCGGGCATCGCCAAGCGCCAGGCCGACCTGGACACCCAGTGGTCCCAGTACCTGCCCGAGCAGTACGAGCTGGTGAAAAACTACAAGCTGGTGACCAACGGCAACTATGTGCTCTTTGCCATCGGCGAGCAGGCCGATCAGGCGGTCAGCATCTTTAACAGCTATACAAAGTAAGGAATCTGTGGTATAATAAAGGTTACGCGCAACGCGCCCGGCAGGGCCGCTCCTGCCGGGCGCGTTTTCGCAAGTCTGCGAAAGAGAAGGTGAGACGTTGGTCTTTTCCAGCCTGTATTTTCTGTTCCTCTATCTCCCTGTTGTATTATTGCTCTATTATATTACGCCTCTGAAGTGGCGCAACCTGCTGCTGCTGGTGGCCAACCTGATCTTCTACGCCTGGGGCGAGCCGGTATATATCCTGATCATGTTCGTCTCCATCGCCATCGACTACACCCACGGCATGCTGGTGGAGGCCAACAAGCGGAAGGGCAACGACCGGGGCGCCCGGCTGGCGGTGGCCTCGTCGGTGGTCTGTAACCTGGCCCTTCTGTTCTTCTTCAAGTACTGGGACTTCATCGCCGGGTCGCTGGAGGCCATTGGACTCACCTTCATGCCCAAGCTGGGGCTGAGCCTGCCCATCGGCATCTCCTTCTACACCTTCCAGACCATGAGCTACACCATTGATGTGTACCGGGGAGACGCCAAAGTACAGCGGAACATCATCAACTTCGGCACCTTCGTCACCCTGTTCCCCCAGCTTATCGCCGGTCCCATCATCAAGTACAAGGATCTGGGGGATCAGATCGACTACCGGAAGCACTCCCCTGAAATGTTCGCCTCCGGCGTGCAGGTCTTTGTGGTGGGCCTGGCCAAAAAGGTGCTGCTGGCCAACAACCTGGGCATGCTGTGGGACGTGTACAAGGCCCTGCCCACCGGGGAGCTCACCGTGGCGGGGGCCTGGCTGGGGGTGCTGGCCTTTTCCCTGCAGCTCTACTTCGACTTCTCCGGCTACTCCGACATGGCGGTGGGCCTGGGGCGGATGCTGGGCTTTGAGTTCATGCGCAACTTCAACTACCCCTATATCTCCAAGTCCATCACCGAGTTCTGGCGGCGGTGGCACATCTCCCTGGGCACCTGGTTCCGGGAGTATATGTATATCCCTCTGGGGGGCAACCGGGTGAGCAAGCCCCGACTGTTCTTCAACCTGCTCATCGTGTGGGCGGCCACCGGCATCTGGCACGGAGCCAGCTGGAATTTCCTGCTCTGGGGCCTGTACTTTGCCGCTCTGCTGATCCTGGAGAAGGCCTTCCTGGGCAAGATACTCCAGAAGCTGCCCGCCGTCCTGTGCCACATCTACACCCTGTTTTTCGTGCTGGTAAGCTGGGCCATCTTCGCCGTGGAGGACTTCGGTCAGCTGGGCGCCTATCTGAAGGCCATGTTCGGCATGGCGGGGGGTGGACTGACCAACGATAACGTCTGGTATTATTTCTCCTCCTATCTCCCCATGCTCATCATCGGCGGGGTGGCCGCCACTCCGCTGGCGGTGAAGCTCTGGGGCAAGCTGCCGGAGAAAGCCGTCAAGCTGGTGCTGCCGGTGCTGCTGCTGGCGGGCCTGATCTTCTCCACCGCCTACCTGGTGGACGCCACCTACAATCCTTTCCTCTATTTCCGCTTCTGATTGGAGGTTCTGACATGTCGAAAAAATACTGCATCTTTATCACCGCTCTGTTCTGCGCCTTTATCGGGGTATTCCTGGTAGCCAACGCCGTCGCCCCCGACCGGACCTTTTCCGAAATGGAGAACCGCAACCTGGAGCAGCTGCCCACCCCCTCGGTCAAGACACTGCTCAGCGGGGAATTCATGAAGGACTTTGAGACCTACACCACCGACCAGTTCGTGGCTCGGGACAGCTGGATCGGCCTGAAGTCCGCCACGGAGCGGGCGCTGGGCAAGCAGGAGAACAACGGCGTCTACTTCTGCGACCAGAACACCCTCATCACCCGCTTCGACCAGCCGGACAGCCAGAAGGTGACGGACAACCTGAATTATGTGAACAACTTTGTGGAAAATGTGGATATCCCCGTGACCTTCTCCCTGGTCCCCACCCAGGCCTGCATCTGGGCCGACCGTCTGCCGGAGGGCGCGCCTAACGCCAGCCAGACTGACATCCTGACACAGGCTCAGGCCGCGGTGCCCGGAGCCACCTGGGCCGACCTGTACACGCCCCTGTGGGAGCACAAGGACGAGGGTATCTTCTACCGCACCGATCACCACTGGACCAGCCTGGGAGCCTACTACTGCTACACCGGCCTGGCCCAGGCCCTGGGCTATGAGCCGGTGCGCCTGGACAGCTACACCGAGACCATCCGCTCCACCGAGTTCTACGGCACCGTGTTCTCCTCCTCCGGCGTGCGGTGGGTAAGCCCCGACACCATTTCCACCTATGTGCCCGACACCGGCATCACTGTGGTGAGCCACACCTACGACAACAAGGGCAACCCGGTGGAGGAGCCCCGGTCTCTGTATGTGGAGTCCTTCCTCAATGTAAAAGACAAGTACTCCATGTTCCTGGGAGGCAACCAGTCTCTGGGCGTGGTCACCACCCCCAACACCGACAAACCCAAGCTGCTCATCATCCGGGACTCCTATACCGACTCCCTGGTGCCCTTCCTCACCCCCCACTTTTCTGAAATCCACCTGATTGACCTGCGGTACTACAAGCTGTCCATTCAGGAGTATATTCAGCAGAACGACATCGACCAGGCCCTGGTGCTTTACAGCGTGCCCAACTTTGTCACTGACTCCAACCTGCTGTGGGTCGCCCGCTGACCACAAAAACAAAATGCCCCAGTCCCCGCCTGCTTGCGGGGACTGGGGCATCTTTTCTGTTGCCAACAGCCTAGCTCCTATACTTCAGTCTATTTTCCTGTCCCACCTCTGAAAAAACGCCGGCTTCCGCCCAAGGGCGGAAGCCGATGTGCTCAGTGTACTATGTAATCAGTCGCGCTGAGAGTGCATGCTCATGGAGTGGTTCATCTTGCCGATGACAAACATAACCACCACGGTGGAGACAATGGCGATCAGCAGGCAGACGATCTGAGGCACGTAGTCGATGATCAGACCGGTCAGCAGATAGTTGACAAAGGCGATGCCGGCCACGGTCATGGCATAGGGCAGCTGAGTGGAAACATGGTTCAGATGGTAGCACTGAGCGCCCGAGGATGCCATAATCGTCGTATCCGAAATGGGCGAGCAGTGGTCACCGCAGACAGCGCCGCCCAGGGTGGCGCCCACGCCGACCATCAGGATGGGCACTTCGTTCAGGGCCTCAGCAGTCAGGTTGTCGAAGCCGCCGGGGGTGAACACGTCCAGCACGATGGGCAGCAGGATGCCGAAGGTGCCCCAGGAAGTACCGGTGGCGAAGCCCAGGCCGCAGGCAATCAGGAAGATAACGGCGGGCAGGAAGTTCTCCAGGTGACGCAGGTGCATATCCACGAAGTTGGCCACGAAGTCGGGGGCGCCCAGGCCGTAGCGGGTCACGCCGCCGATGGTCCAGGCAAAGCACAGGATCAGGATGGCGGGAACCATCTGCTTGAAGCCCTCAGGCAGGCAGTCCATCAGCTCGGTGAACTTCATGGAGCGGCGGATGATGAAGTAGATGAAGTTGACGATCAGGGCGATACCGGAGCCGAAGGGCAGGCCGAAGAAGGCGTCGGTGTTGGCGAACATATCCAGCAGGGTGGTGCCGCCGTTCAGGTAGCCGGCGTAGATCAGGCCGCCCACACAGCCGATGATGAGGATGATAACGGGGATCACCAGGTCGATAACCTTGCCGGCAGGGTTGAACTTCATCTCTTCCACACCGGCGAAGGGACGCTCGGGGGTGGTGTAGAGGTCGCCCTTGGAGGCATTGTCCTCGTGCTTCTTCATGGGGCCGTAGTCCACGTTCAGGCTGGTCATGACGATGATGAACACCATGGTCAGGATGGCGTAGTAGTTATAGGGAATGGCCCGCAGGAAGATCTGGAAGCCCAGCTCCTCGTTGTTGATGACGCCGGTAACGGCGGCAGCCCAGGAGGACACGGGCATCATGATACAGACAGGGGCGGCGGTGGCGTCGCACATGTAGGACAGCTTGGCGCGGGAAATGTGGTGACCGTCGGTAACGGGACGCATCACGTTGCCGGTGGTCAGGTTGTTGAAGTAGTCGTCCACACCCAGCACGATGGCCAGGATGAAGGTGGCCCACAGAGCGCCGGACTTGGTCTTGATGTGGGCCACAGCCCAATCGCCGTAGGCCTTGGAGCCGCCGGCCCGGATCATCAGGGCCACCATGGTGCCCAGAACGACCAGGAAGATCAGGATACCGGCGTTGCCGCCGATGTTGCTGCCCAGATCATTGATGAACAGGTTGAATGCGTTGACCGGATTGAAGTCGGCCTGGAGCAGGAAGCCCACAATGATACCCAGGAACAGAGACGAGTACACTTCCTTGGTGATCAGGGCCAGAACGATGGCCACCACAGGGGGCAGCAGGGACCAGATCGTGCCGTAGAACCGGCTGACGGTCGCCTCGTCGCCCTCAGCAAAGGCCACCAGCGTCAGGACGCTGACCAGTGCAAACAGGACGAGCAGGAACTTGCCAAACTGCTTTGTACGCGGTGAGTTCATAATAACCCTCCCTTATAAATTCGAATCCTAAAAGCCTCCCCAACCCAAGGATTCATCCTCATCATACACTATCATTCACAATTTGGCAACACTTTTTTGTCAAAATGTACAGTCAGACTAGCTCTTTACTGCGTTAAATTCACATATTGAGCAAAAACCCCTCTTTTGCAAGTGCTTTTTGTATCCTTTGAAAACTTTTTTCGTCCTGACAGCGGATGGTGTGGAGGTGGATGCCGTCGGTGAGGTCGGACAGGGGCCGGGCGCCGTGCCGGGCCACCCGCTCCACAAACTCCTGTACATCATATCGGCTGCGCACGCCCAATATGCCGGTAAGCTGGCCGTAAACCGGATGCTCCACAATGACGTCCACCACCTCGCCTCCGGCGTCCACGATGGCGTTGAGCTCCGCCTGTGTCTCCTCCGGGGTGTGGACGCAGGCCACCGTCCGTTCCATCCCCTCCGTCCGCCGCTCCAGCAGGTAGCCTCTGGGGGTGGCCAGAATGCGGGCGCCTGCCGCCCGCAGCAGAGCCACGTCGCCCACGATGATCTGCCGGCTGACGGAAAGCCGCCTGGCCAAAGCCGCCGCGCTCACCGGCGCCGCCGCCTCCTCCAGAATCCGGGCCACCTCCGCCCGGCGCTGCGCTCCATTGTGCTCGCCCATGGTCCGCCCCTCCTTTTGTTCCAGTATAACAGTTCCTTCCCATCGTGTAAATCACCTTGCATTTTCCGCGGGAGCACAGTAAAATAGAATGGCTATGGTGTCATCTGGAGAGGAGCGGAAAACCTGTATGATGGATCGGGAGGAAGCCTTTGAGTTTTTGGACCGTACCGCCCGGGGAATCGCGGAGATGTTCGGTTCCACCTGCGAAACCCTGGTACACGACATGGGGGACCCCAGTCATCCCATACTGTCCATTTACAACGGCCATGTCTCCGGGCGGACGGTGGGTTCCACCCTGGACATTCTGGGCACCGCCCGGGCCCTGGACCAGGACGCTCTGGTCACCGATTTTGTCAATCTCTACGCCACCACGCCCTCGGGCCAGCAGATCAAGAGCAGCACCTTCCACCTCATCGGGGAGGACTACAACCTGGCCCTGGGCATCAACTTCGACTACTCCTCCCTGGTGTACGCCAACCGGATCCTGGTGGATCTGATGAGCGCGGAGGCCGACCTGCAAAGCGCCATGTGGCACGGCGGGGACAAGCAGCTGGGGGATCTGTTCGAGGAATGTCTGGCGGCGGTGGGCAAGCCGGTCAACGCACTGAACAAGCGGGACCGGATGAAAATAATCGCCCTTCTGGACCAGAAAAACGCATTTTCTTTCCGCAAATCGGTCCCCTTTGTGGCCAAGCGGCTTCAGGTATCCCGGTACACGGTGTACAAATACCTGGGAGAGCTGGCGGGGACCGCCGGAGAAGATGATCCCACCGAATAAGGAGGCATATTCTATGTACAAGCAGCAGATTGATTCCTATTTTGCCGATCCCGCCCGCCGGGCCCAGCTGGTGGAGCATATCTCCCGGCTGGTGCGGGTGCGCAGCGTCCGGGAAGAGGCCAAGCCCGGCATGCCCTTCGGCCCCGGCCCCGCCGCCGCCCTGGCGGAGGGTCTGAAGCTGGCGGAGGAGCTGGGCTTTTCCGTTCAGAACTACGACAACTATGTGGGGACGGTGGACCTGAACGATCAGGACACCGCTCTGCACATCCTCTGCCACCTGGACGTGGTGGGCGAGGGCACCGGCTGGACGGTGACCGCCCCCTACGAGCCCAAAGAGGTGGACGGGATGCTCTACGGCCGGGGCACCGACGACGACAAGGGCCCGGCCTGCGCCGTGCTGATGGCCATGCAGGCGGTAAAGGACCTGGGGGTGCCTCTGAAGCACAACGCCCGGCTGATCCTGGGCACCGACGAGGAGAGCGGGTCGGAGGACCTGGCCTACTACTATGGGAAAGAGCCCTACGCTCCCTACACCTTCTCCCCCGACGCCGAGTTCCCCCTTATCAACATTGAGAAGGGCAGCTACCGGCCTATATTTACCAAGAGCTGGGAGGCCGAGACCGCCACGCCCCGGCTGAAGGAATTCCACGGCGGTTTCCGCACCAACGTGGTGCCGCCGGAGGCCGAGTGCGTGCTGGCCGGGCTGTCCGCCGAGGCCGTCCGCCCCTACTGCGACGCCACCGCCGAGCTCACCGGCACCAGCTACGAGCTGAAGGAGGAGGGGGATGACCTGCGCATCCTCTGCCACGGCAAGGGGGCCCACGCCTCCACTCCGGAGGAGGGCAACAACGCCATCACCGCCCTGCTGGAGCTGCTGTGCACCCTGCCGCTGGCCAAGGTGGGCTCCACCGCCGCCCTCCACGCCCTGAACGCCCTGTTCCCCCACGGGGACTGCGCCGGCAAGGCCCTGGGGGTGGCCCAGTCCGACGAGATCTCCGGCGCGCTCACCCTGGCCTTCTCCCTGCTGGAGATCACCGAAACCGGCCTGCGGGGCCAGTTTGACAGCCGGGTGCCCATCTGCGCCAACGAGGAAAACTGCAAGGCGGCGGCGGAGGCCTCCTTTGCCCGCTTCGGCCTCACCGCCGAGGGCGGCATGCAGGCGCCCCACCACACCCCCGCCGACTCCCCCCTGGTAAAAACGCTGCTGCGCTGCTATGAGCAGTTCACCGGCCAGCCCGGCAAATGCCTGGCCATCGGCGGCGGCACCTACGTCCACGACATTCCCGGCGGCGTGGCCTTCGGCTGCTGCATGCCCGGCTTCAACGGCAACATGCACGGCGCCGACGAGCACACCTGCATTGCCGACCAGCTCACCGCCGCCAAGATCTTCACCCAGGCCATCATTGATCTGTGCTCCTGACCCGGAGTTTCTGGAGCGCATTGACATCAGCCTGGTAAGAGCCGCTTCATTCAACAGGGGCCCCGCCGGTTCATCCCGGCGGGGCCCCTGTTTCTCTGCGCTTATTCTGCTTCGTCCTTCTGGGACAGCTCCTCCGCGGCGGCCACCGCCTCCTCAATGGTGCGGCCCTCCGCCTGCTTGGCGTGGCGGTCCACATCCCCCTGGTTCTTGGGGGAACGGATGAGCTGGGCGGGGCCCTGGACGCAGCCGCCCTCGCAGGCCATACCCTCGATAAAGTTGAAGTCGCCGATGCCCTTGGCCGCCTTCAGGAAGGCCAGCTTGCAGGCCTCCAGTCCGCTGCAGGTCATGGGCTTGACCTCAAACTTGCTGCCCCGCTCGGCCAGGGCCTCCTTCACGGCGGCGGTAACGCCGCCGCTGCGGGCAAAGGACCGGCCAAAGCCGCTGGCCTGATCCAGGTCGGCGTCCTCCAGCTTGGACACGTCGATGTCACGGGACTCAAACATGGCGTACAGCTCCTCAAAGGTGAGGGCGCTATCCACCGCCCGCATGGTCTTGCCCAGCTTGACCTCCTTCTTCTTGGCCACGCAGGGCCCGATGAAGATTACCTTGGCGGAGGGATCCTTCTTCTTGATATTCCGGGCGGCCATGATCATGGGCGAGGGGGTGGAGGAGATCAGGTGGGCCTGGTCGGGGAAATTCTTCTCCACAAAGTCCACAAAGGCCGGGCAGCAGGAGGAGGCCAGCATCCCCTTCTCCTCCAGCTCCACCGCCTCATGCTTGGCGGTCATGTCGGCGCCCAGGGCCACCTCCACCACGTCGTGGAAGCCCAGCATCTTCAGGCCGGTGACCACCTGGCCCAGATCGGCGGGGGCAAACTGGCCGGCAATGGAGGGAGCCACCGCGGCATACACATGGAAGCCCCACTTGTCGGCTCCCTGGAGCATCTGGATGGCGTCCACGATAAAGGCCTTGTCCATAATGGCGCCGAAGGGGCACTGGTACACGCAGGCGCCGCAGGAGGTACACTTGTTGGGGTCAATAAAGGCCTTCTTGTCCTCTCCCATGGAGATGGCTCCCGCCTTGCAGCTGCGCTCGCAGGGGCGGGTCTTTTTTTCAATGGCGCCGTAGGGGCAGGCCGCCACGCACTTGCCGCAGGTGATACACTTCTTATGGTCGATGGTGGCCTTCCGGTCCACCACGGTGATGGCATCCTTGGGACAGGCGTGGACGCAGCGGGTGGCGATACAGCCCCGGCAGGAGGGGCCCACGGAGATCTCGGTC
Source organism: Candidatus Flavonifractor merdavium (assembly GCA_019119335.1). Classification (GTDB taxonomy): domain Bacteria; phylum Bacillota; class Clostridia; order Oscillospirales; family Oscillospiraceae; genus Flavonifractor; species Flavonifractor merdavium. The sequence goes on along the minus strand of DWXF01000036.1, from coordinate 7,310 downwards.
ACCGGGCACTCGTCGCAGGCGATGTTCAGCACCTCCACCAGGTTTGGGTTGGTGCGGTCGCCTCCCATGGCCACCTTGACCCGCTGGCTGATGATGGCCCGCTCCTTGTAAATACAGCAGCGCATCTTGGCCTCCGGCCCGGGGATCAGCTGCTCGGGAATATCCAGAATTCCGGTCTGCAGATCATCCGCCCAGGCCAGCTTGGCCACCGAGCGGAGCACATCGTTTTTCAGTTCCTGTACATGTGTCTCAAATACACGCATGTCAGTCGCTCCTTTTCACAACACCAAATCATTTCGTCAACTTTTTCACAATTTGATGATACCTGTTTTGGCTCTCATCTGTCAATTGCAATTATTCCTTTTCTTAACGTAATTTGCAAGGCTTTTTCTGAAAACCATAAAGTTTATACGCTATCGTTTGCCGAAATGTGGTATACTGCAAGGGAAACGCCGAAGAAAAGGGGGCTGTGCCGTGGCGAAACACAAATTGTCCCAGCTGCCGAAAATGGACCGGCTGCTGGCCCGGGAAGAGCTGGCGGGCTGCGGCCTGCCCTACTCGCTGGTGCGGCGGGCGGCCCGGCAGACGCTGGAGGAGGCCCGGCAAGGGCTGCTGGCCGGGAGCCGGGACAGGGCCCCCACCGAGGAGGAGGCCGCCGCCCGGACGCTGGCGCTGGCCCAGGCTCTCTCCCGCCCCGGCCTTGTCCGGGTGATCAACACCACCGGCGTACCCCTGCACACCAATCTGGGCCGCTCCCCCCTCTCTCCCCGGGCGGCTCAGGCCGTTCAGGAGGCGGCGGCGGGCTACTGCAGCCTGGAATACGACCTGGCCTCCGGCCGCCGGGGGAGCCGCACCGGCCGGGTGGAGGAGCTGCTGCGGGACCTCACGGGAGCGGAGGGAGCCTGCGTGGTGAACAACAACGCCGCGGCGGTGCTGCTGATGCTCTCCGTCCTCACCCCCGGCCTGGGGGTGGCCATCTCCCGGGGGGAGCTGGTGGAGATCGGCGGCTCCTTCCGGGTGCCCGACATCATGGCCCGCAGCGGGGCCCGGCTGGTGGAGGTGGGCGCCACCAACAAGACCCGCCTGTCCGACTACGCCGCCGCCCTGGATTCGGGAGCGGCCCAGGCCCTGCTGAAGGTCCACCCCAGCAACTTCCGGGTGGTGGGCTTCACCCAGGCGGCGGAGCTGCCCCAGCTGGGGGAGCTGGCCCGGCAGAAAGACGTGCCTCTTCTGTGCGATCTGGGCAGCGGCGCGCTCTCCGCCGGACGCTTTCCCGGGGAGCCCACGGTGGAGGAGGCGGTACGCTGGGCCGACGTGACGTGTTTTTCCGGCGACAAGCTGCTGGGAGGCCCCCAGGCGGGGATTTTGCTGGGCCGGGCAGAGCCCATGGCCCGGCTCAAGTCCGATCCTCTGGTGCGGGCCCTCCGGCCGGACAAGCTGACCCTGGCGGCTCTGGAGGCCACCCTGATGGACTGGCGGGACGGTACCCTCCCCCCGGCGGCGGCCATGCTGGGGGCGGACGGGGACGCCCTGCGCCGGAAGGCGGAGGAGCTGGTTCAGCGTCTGGGCTCTCTGTGTCCTTGCGAGGTAGCCGAGAGCCCCGGGGAGGCCGGGGGCGGCTCCATGCCGGGGATATCCCTCCCCGGCTGGGCGGCAGCCCTCACCCCGGCGGAGGAGCTGGAGCGGTTTTTCCGGGGTTGGGAAACCCCCATCATCGGCCGCATCCACAAGGGCAGGCTGTTGCTGGATGTGCGCACCCTGCTGCCGGGGGATGAGGACGTGATCGCAGCCGCCCTCTCCCGCTGGAAGGAGGAAGAGCCATGATCCTGGGCACCGCCGGCCATGTGGACCACGGCAAGACCGCCCTGGTAAAGGCCCTCACCGGAGTGGACCCCGACCGGCTGGCGGAGGAGCGCCGCCGGGGGCTCACCATCGAGCTGGGCTTTGCCCCCCTCACTCTGCCCGGCGGCCGGGAGATCAGCGTGGTGGACGTACCCGGCCACGAGAAGTTTATTCCCACCATGCTCTCCGGCTGCGCCGGGATGGACCTGGCGCTGCTGGCCGTGGCCGCCGACCAGGGGCCCATGCCCCAGACCAGGGAGCACCTGGCTATTCTGTCCCTGCTGGGGGTGCGTCGGGGGATGGTGGCCCTCACCCGGGCGGATCTGGGGGAAAAGCCGGGAGTACGGGCCCAGATTGCCGCCCTGGTGCAGGGCACCTTTCTGGAGGAGGCCCCGGTGATCCCGGTATCCGCCGTTACCGGCCAGGGGCTGACTGGGCTGCGGACCGCTCTGGACCGGCAGTTTGACGCCCTGCCTTCCCCTCCCGCCGCCGGTTCCCCCCGGCTGCACATCGACCGGGTATTCTCGGTGGCGGGCAGCGGCACGGTAGTCACCGGCACCCTCACCGGCGGGACTATCCAGACCGGCATGGAGCTGCGGCTGTGGCCGGGGGAAGCCTCCGCAAAGGTCCGGGGACTGGAGCGCCACGGGGTCAAGGCAGAGGCTCTGCCCCCCGGCGTCCGGGCGGCGGTCAATCTGGCGGGTGTCAAGGCCGCCGATGTGGTACGGGGCATGACCCTGGCCCTCCCCGACGGGCTGGAGGTCACCGATCAACTGGACGTGTCCCTTACCCTGCTGCCCGATTCCCTCTACCCGGTAAAAAACAATTCCCGCCTCCACCTCCACCATGGGGCAAGGACGGTAATCTGCCGGTGCGTGCTGCTGGGCCGGGACGTGCTCCAGCCCGGCGAAACCGGCTTCGCCCAGCTGCGGCTGGACCAGCCCCTGGCCGCCCTGGAGGGGGACCGGTTTGTGGTGCGGTTCTTCTCCCCCCTGACCACCCTGGGGGGCGGCGTCATTCTGGAGACCCATCCTCCCCGTCGGGGCCGGAAGGACCCCCAGCGGCTGGAGGGGTTGAATATCCGGGCCTCCGGCGATCCCCTGGCCATCGCCGCCCGGCGGCTGGCAGAGGCGGGAGAGCGTCCCCTCCATCCCCGTGATCCCGCCCCCTACCGGGCCACAGGCGCAGCCGAGGGGGACGGCTGGTTCCTCTCCCCCGCCGCTCTGGCGGGCTATCGGGCCAGAGCGCTGGAGCTGCAAACGCAGGGTCTGGAGGCCCCCGCCATCCGGGACCGGCTGTTTTCCCACCTGCCCAGAAGCGCGGCGGAGGCATTTTTGACCCGGCTTGAACTGCCCGCCTCTTCCCGGCCCGCCGACCCGTTGGAGGGGAAGCTGGAGGAATTTTACCGCCGGGCGGGTCTGTGCCCGCCGGAGGACAAGGCGGTGGAGGAGGCTTTCCCCGGCGGCGGGCAGGGGCTGAAGCTGGCCCGCCGGGCCCTCACCGACCGGGGGACGCTGACGGTGGTACGCAAGGGCTGCCGGGTCCACACTGCCTGTCTGGAGGAGGGGCTGGCGGGGCTGAAAGGTCAATTCGGCACGGAAGTATTTACTCTGGCTCAGGCCAGGGACAGGCTGGGGATATCCCGGAAGTATGCTCTGCTGCTGCTGGAGTTCTGGGACAAAACCGGCGTCACAAAGCCATTCGGGGAGGGCCGCAGGTTTCTGTGACCTCCCTCCATATGGGGGTGGAAGGGTATCTGGTGAGCCCCGCGGTCTTCAAAACCGTTGGGGACGGCGTTCCCGTCCCGGTGTGTTCGATCCGCACCCACCCTCGCCACACTGTAAAATAGAAAGGAGCAATTGTATGGAATTTCAGCAGACCAACGGCCGGATCTGGATGGACAATGAGGAGGGCCGCCTGGTGGCGGAGATCACCTTCCCGGAGGTGCGCCCCGGCGTGGCCGACATCGACCACACCTTTGTGGACCCCTCTCTCCGGGGCCAGGGGGCGGCGGGCAAGCTGGTGCAGGCCGCCGCGGACCAGCTCCGGCAGCGGGGCATGAAGGCGGAGCTGACCTGCTCCTACGCCCAGAAGTGGTTTGGGGAGCACCCGGAGCAGGGGGACCTGCTGGCCGGGAAGTAAGCAGACAAGGGAGCGCCCTCCGGGGCGCTCCCTTGCTGTTTCAGTATCCATTCACCAGGGCGTCCAGCACCTTGGCGGCCACGGAGCCCGCCACGTCGGAGCCGGAGCCGCCGTTTTCCACCAGCACCACGAAGGCGTAGGGGGCGTCCTCGTTGCGCAGAAACCCGGCGAACCAGGCGTGGGGAGCCTTGCCCCCGCCCACCTCGGCGGTGCCGCTCTTGGCGCAGATGTCCATGTTGGGGAACCGGCTGGCGCCGTAGGTGTCGGTGACGTTTTTCGCCATCATGTCGGCCATGGTGGCGGCGGTGTCGGCGTTGATCAGGGACTTGGTCCGGCTGGTCAGGGTGGGCAGAGAGGGCAGCCCCAGGGGGTTGACCGTCTTGAGCACCAGCTCGGGCACCGCCGTCTTGCCTCCCTGGGCGATGGCCCCCATATACACCATAATGGCGCAGGGGTTTGCCAGGTCGTTGTACTGCCCCACCCCTGCCCAGCCCAGCTGGCCGGTGGTGCCGGAGAAGTCAAACCGCCCGGCGGCGGTATTCAGGCCGCTGACACTGTAAGAGGAGGTAAGCCCCGCCTGTTCGGTATACTGCTTCATCCGCTCCGGACCCAGCTCAGCGGCCAGCTGGGCGAACACTCCGTTGCAGGAGTTGGCCAGGGCCGAGGAGATGTCCAGCTCCCCGTGGGCCCGGGGACAGGTGATGGCCTCCCCTCCCACAACCGTGGAGCCGGTACAGGTCCAGGTACGGGAGAACAGGTCGGGGATGTTCTCAATGGCGGCGGCCAGGGTCACCGTCTTGAATACCGAGCCCGGCGGAAAGGTGCCGGAGAGGAAGCGGTTGAGGTACACCCCCTCGTAGGCCGGGTCGTTCTCCACGTCCTCCGGCGGATCCAGGGGATCATAGGTGGGGCTGGACACCATGCACAGCACCTCTCCCGTCTTGTAGTTGTACACCCCCACCGCCCCCTTCTTGCCTCCCAGGGCCTGGTAGGCGATGTAGTTGAGCCGGGCGTCAATGGTGAGGTAGAGGTCGTTGCCCGCCCCCAGGGGGGAGTAGGCCCCGGTAAACAGGTTGTAGCCGGAGAGCCTGTCGGCGAAGGCCACCAGGGCCCCGGTGCCGATCTTCCCCTCCGCGTCCCCCACGGCGTGGAGGGTGGCCTTGCGGACGGTGGCCCCGTCATAGTATTTCCGGCTGCCATACTCGTCCACCCAGGAGAGCACGTCCCCGTCCCGGTCCAGCACCCGCCCCACCGCCAGCTGGCCCTGGCTGTTGTACAGGTGCCGGTTGGCGGAGAAGGAGGCCCACCGCCCGCCGTAGAGCACGAAACGCAGGACGAAAAGCCCGGTACCCGCCAGCAGGGCCGCCGCCAGCAGCAGGCAGAGGAAGGTCCGCTTTTCAATCTTCTTCATCTTCCGCCTCCCATTCTTCCGTCCTTCTGGGGGCCAGCCGGGCGCCGCCCCGCTCCTCCTTCCGGGAGGGCAGGCGGATGGCAAAGCTGGCGTTCTGCCGGGTATCGGTGGCCTTCAGGTAGGCCAGCAGGCCCCAGGAGGCGATCATGGCGGTGCCGCCGTTGGACACAAAGGGGAAGGTCACGCCGGTGAGGGGCAGGATATCCACCGCCCCGAACACGTTGAGACAGGTCTGGAACACCATCATGGAGGTGGCGGCGCAGGCGGCAATGATATAGAAGGTGGAGCGGCCCGCCCGGCTGGAGCGGACGGCGAACACCGCCAGGGTGAGGACGGCCAGCACCGCCAGCATGGCAATGATCAGCCCCCACTCCTCGCACAGCATGCCGAACACCAGGTCGGTGTCCCCGGCGGCCACGTTGTGGAGCCACCCCTCCCCCGGCGCCACCCCCACCAGGCCGCCGGAGGCGGCGGCCGACATGGTGCGGGTCTGCTGGTAGCCGCTGCCCACCGAGGCGTTCTGCCAGGCATGGCCCCAGGTGGCAAACCGGCTGAGGATATAGGGCTTTACCGACAAAATGGTGAGCACGGCAAACACGCCGCCGCCGCAGATGAGGGCCAGGGTGGCCCAGTCGCCGGAGCGGAGGTAGGCGATCACCAGGAAGGTGATGAAAAAGATGGCGGCGGTGCCGAAGTCGCTCATATAGGCCAGACAGGCCAGGCACACGCCGGTGAGGACGATGAACAGCCCCAGGTTCCGCTTGCGGAACAGCCGGTCCAGGGTGGCGGCCCCTGCAAAGATATAGCAGATCTTGGCAATCTCCGAAGGCTGCACCGAGACGCCGCCGATGCTCAGCCAGTTGGCCGCACCGTACTTGGCCTCGGTCAGGCCGGCGGCGTAAAGCACCACCGTCAGGCTCAGCAGCACGATGGCCGCCCCCGCCATGAGCCAGCGGATCTGCCGGGTCCGGTCCAGATCCCGCAGGAAGATTCCCAACACCAGAAAGAGGACCAGCCCCAGCACGACACACAGAAATTGCTTGAACAGGGCCCCGGTGTTGGAGGAGCAGGTGACAGCCAGGGACAGGGTGGACAGGAAAAAGGCGATGGTCTCCATCTCAAAGCCCACCCGGCCGGTGGCCCGGAGCACCAGGAAGTAGAGCCACATCACCCCGGCCAGCAGCAGAAAGGTGAGGGGGATGATGGGGGTGGCCCCCTCTCCCTCGCTGATGGTAAGCTGAATGGCGGTCAGACCCTGGAATATCGTGAGGAGCACCAGCCCCAGCCAGGGGGACACCGGCCGGGACCGGCGGCGGTTCTCCCGCCGCTTGGCTTTTTCCTCCGGGGACAGGGGGAGGAGCACCGTCTCCACGCCCCCCAGGGCCAGTACGTCGCCGTAGCGCACCTCCGCCGCCCCGTCGATCTCTTTTCCGTTGACGGTGACGCCTCCCTTGGAGTCCAGGTCGTAGGCGGTCCAGGTGTCGTCCTCGTTGCGGAGCAGGGCGGCGTGCTGCCGGGACACCACGGGGTAATTCAAAATCACATCGGAGTTGCCTCCCCGGCCCAGGATGTTCTCCCAGTGGGTCAGGGGCTCCTGGGCGCCGTTGGGCAGGGTAAGGTAGGCCCACACCTCCGGCAGGCAGGGCACCGTCAGCAGGGAGCGGATGGTGCGGATAAGGATGAGCAGGGCCAGGATGGGAAAGACAAAGCGGACGATGGAGGTAAACCAGGCGCAGGCCACCTGATGCTCCATGAGCCAGTTCATCAGCAGTTCCATTTCCCTTCCCTCCTATTACAATAAATTTGGACAGGAAAGCCGGGCAGCCAGTCCGGCTTTCTCTCCATCTCGTGCCTAAGCTACAATAAGGGGAGCAACTGGCTGACCAATCCCTCCTTGGGCTTTTATGTCCGTTCG
>DWXF01000035.1 GCA_019119335.1 Candidatus Flavonifractor merdavium | reverse complement strand
GGCTTCGGAAAGAAAAGCTGCTTGCTGAATCAACAATCCAACAACTCCGCAAAGGTGATTTAGTATCCTGGGCAAACATCTCCCGTATTTGTGCACTGCTAAACTGTCAGCCAGGGGACATTCTCGAGTATTGCGAAAACGAGGAGTGATTCTTATGGCAATGGTTCAAGTTGGAATAGTGGCCATAAGGGCACCGGACGGGAGTTTCTTGCCGGCTACGCCAATCTATAAGGATTTGCCAGTAAATGAACGCGGCCGCACGGAACAAGAAGAAAAGGCCACATCTGAAATTTCCAAGCTTTTGGCCGGAAAGTTCAAAGCGTACATGGACGGCTGTTGTGCAGCAGACAAAGAACAGGGCTCCGACAGATAATAGGCCAGAAATACACAGATAACACGAAAAGCAGGGTTGCCGTTAGCGCGGCAATCCTGCTTTCGCATTTTACTTATATGACATTTCGCATTTTTGGTGGGTATTGAATCCTGTCTATACCCCCTAAAGGGGGTATAGCCTTCCGCTGCGCTCCAGTAAAACGTAACGTAACACATCAAAAAATTCCCTTGTATTTGGAGAAAAATACCGGGCCTTCCCTGCGCCGCACGGTCGCCATCCCCCGGAAGGACCCAAACATGGAGCTATGTACCACCGATATACCGAGCCACCTTTATGCTGATTTCGGGCACTAAGCGTAATAGGTCAATCCCAGCATTGTGGTAGTCAAATAGTCTTGATCTACTTATTTCAACTTTCTTCGAAATGAGTGCCCACGGGTAAAGATCAATATACCGCATTTCAAGTACAGTTCTTTCTATGGATAAGATCGGGAGGTAATCCATAATATCAAAAATACATAGTAGCGCATCACAGGCAGCAGAGGTTTGTTCTATGATCCTTCTTTCTATTTCGTCAGCTTTGATAACAAGAGCCGTTCCACCGCCCTCGCGCTTATCCCGTCCCGCTCGCCCCATAGTAACGTCCTGCAGGCGTCTGCCATGCAGGTGGGTCATATCCCATCGAATCTGCGAAAGCCGCCGCTCCAGCCTATGCTTTTCGGATATAGCAAGGGAATACTGGGATAGGTAATCAAGGAGGTGGTCCCGCTCAATGTCTATATTGGAATCCATTTGCACGGCTTAACCTCCAAATGTTTGTATGGGCTCACCCTTGCAGTAACGTCTTGGCTGCCGCCTTTTTTGCGACGGCGTTTTTTGTGCGGCGACTGTCCCCGGTCATTTTCAGAGCAACAGGACATAATTCAAGAATACGGTCATATATCCTCTTGTGCTGCATGGACGCCGGTTTTTCCAGCTCACTGTAAGGGAGGTTTGTCGTGATGATAAGTGGCTTTCCAGATCTTGCACGGGCATCGATAACCCCATATATCTGCTCTGCTGCATAGGAGCTATCCCGCTCCACGCCAAGATCATCAATGACCAAAAGCCGGTAGCGGCCCAGCCCGTCAATGATCTCTTGCCGGTTTTGGGCACTTTGCAAGAGGTTAAGCAGTCTGGGGAAACTGGTAACCATGGCCGGTATACACTGGTCAACCAAGGCGTTGGCGATAGCACAGGCGTAGAAGCTCTTTCCAGTCCCTACCGTACCATGAAACAGAATCCCAATATTCTGCGCTTCCATCTCCGCCCACCGTTCCACATAGCGGCGGCACACATCGGAAAGGGCGGGGTCCTGGCGATCATCGGCGGCAAAGGTATAGCGTAAATATGCCGGATCTGTGATACCGCCCTTGCGGAATTCTGCCATGCGCCTCTGAAATTCCATCTTACCAGCAATTTCCCGCGCAGTCTCTGCAGCTTGATTTTCACACTGGCAGACAATGGGGACGGCTCTTTCCTGTCTGCCGCCAAGATGGAACGCCACCCGCGCCTGCTTTGGCGTGTGGCACTTACCGCAATACAGAAGCCCGTCCGCTTCGTTTATATAATCGTCCTCGGTTCTGTTCTCCCGCTCGGCTAAGGCGCTGATTGCTGGCATTACATCCACCTTTCTGCCCTCCTATCACAGGAAATTATTGTCCGCGTCATAATCCGCCGCGCCAGGAATGTGTTGGGCGCGAGCACCTGCCGCGCTGCCGTGCGATCCTCTTTCCCTTTTCGCCCATCCTACCACCGCTGTTCTCCAGTCAGTCATGGGTTCTCCGCCTCCTAATAGCCAATCCCTGCTTGTGTAGTACTCTACAAACTTGGCCGCATCAACTGTCAAACCTTGTTCACCGCAAAACACTTTTATTTCCGCAATGGTAGGAGGGATCCACCCCGCTACACCGATCGGGCTGCCGGAACGCTTATCCGCATCACCATCCCCATAGACAGTATCAGAATCATTATCAAATGCATATACATTCCCATTTTCAGCTTGTTTTGCTCGGGTTTGCTTGGGTTTGTAAGCATTTGCTCGGTTTGCTTGGGTTTGCTTGCCGCCCTTCCGCCCAGCCTCGGCCCGCTTTTCTCGGATTTCATCGTATTTTTCCCGGTCTCTATCCAGTTGACCACGAATAAACAGGAACGCCATAGCAGCCCCGCCGGAGAGCGGCGCCACCTCTCCAGTGCGGACATAGGAGAAAATAGCCATAATAAGCGCCCCCTGTTCTTCGGGTTCCAATTCGGAAAATGCTTGCTCATATTCGGTGTAGAGCACAAAACTACGGCGTCCTTCCATTCTCATGCCTCCGAAACTTTGGGACAGACTGACACCTTCACCCCAGCGGGGACGCACCGCTGTACCATCCGCACAAAATCAACCTCACTGGAACAGGCGTCTGAGAGGTGCAGCAAACGGATCTCTCGACAGTCAGACAAATCTAACCCGGAGAGCCAACGGCACAATCTGGACACCTCCATGTGACTGTTTTTAATCCGCTGTCTCACCTTTTCCGGCATTCTGTCACAGCGATCAATGATAGACGCCGCATAATTGCACTCCACGGCCAGGATCGTCACGCCCGGGAATTGATACCGCAGGTTTACCGTATCCGTGGCAAAGACCAGCTTGTCACCGTCCTCATGGCTCCGCATCAGGAAACCGAAAGGCTCCGCCGCGTCATGAAACACACGGAAGGGCATAACCTCCAGCGTCCCGATTACAACCGCTTCCCGCTCCTCAATGGCGGTAATCTGCTCGCACTCCAGCGCGGCGGCGGTGCCTGCGCTGGTGTAGACCTCCACTCCGCTTTTCAGCAGTTCCCGGTAGCTTCTAGCATGGTCCTTGTGTTCGTGAGAAATAAAGCAGGCGGACAGGTCGGCCAGCTGAAACCCTGACAACTGCTGCAGGCGTTTGAAAGAGACCCCGCACTCAATGAGAATGCGGGTTGCTCCATCATCGACAATATACGCGTTTCCGTGGGAGGAACTGGCCAGGGCTTGAAATTTCATATTGGGCACTCCTCTCCAGATGGCGGAACAGCTTCCACACCAGGAGGCACGGCAATATTATCCGTCGGAAAATCTACGGCATCCGTGGGGGCGTGCATCTGTTGATACTGTGTGGATTTCTTGATTTTTTCCCGCACCCAGTCCGGCAGGGTTTCAAATGCTTTGTCGTCCCATTCGTCCATATTCCACAGGATTGGGGCCGTGTCGGTAACGGGCCCAGGCATTCCCTTGGGTAACGGGATCGCACTGTCTACGTTGGCGTACTCGCCGGTATCGTTCAAAACCACGTTCAGCTGGCAGGCCTTTCCCACCTGAGTGAACAAATCCAGGTCGGCAAACTGGTCATCACTATACTGCACACCGTTCCAGCCGCTGATAAAGCCGCGCAGATTACTTTTTTTGCTGGCAGCCACGGAGAAGATACGGGACAGTTGACGGGGCTTCTGTTCCCCGTCAACCTCCACTGTCTCGCCGCACAGTTCCCAGACAAACTGCACCTCATTGCGGTAGTTTTTGAACTTCTCGCTGTACTGCTCTCCCAGATCCAAGGCCCCCACGCAAATTGCGATGTACACGCCGGGTTCCACAGGCGGGATCTTGGGCTTAGCTCGATCTTTTACTTTGAGCGCCATATTCGCACCTCAATTCCTTATCTGCATTGCTGACCACCAGCCGGATCACCTGTCCGTCCATCGGCAGCAGCCGGGTAACCGATTCCGCGTTGTCGATAAACAGCGGCACTCCCACGCCGTAATAGCTGGACAGGGCGCCGATCACATCCAGACCGGCGTTGATACGCCCGCCGTTGTTCAGCGCGGCGTAGGGAACGCCGTTCACCGTTGCCTCGCAGCAGTCCGCCAGACCGCCATTTACCTGCTGGTCGTAGAGTTTCCAACGGATCAACTGGAACCGACTGTTGATAGCGTCCTCCACATAGCGGACTTTGTGCCGGGCGAATTCCTCGCAGAGGAACAGCATCCGATCAACTTCATCGAGGGCCGTGGCCGCTTTCCGGGCCTCCTCCCGCAGTTCATCAGACCTCCGCCGCGCAAAGGTAAGCATGGCCTCCTTTGCCAGCTCTCCATTCAGTGCCTCCACTTCGGCCTGCAGCGTGCCCACCCTGGCGGTACTTTCCGCCTGGATGGCGGCTGTTTCGCCCTCCAGCCGCTCCACCTCGGCGGCCAGGGAGCGGGCCTTTTCCTCGGCGGCGGCCAGTCTCTCCGTGTGGCCGGGCAGATCCAGAATCTCCGGCTGCGCTTCCGGTTGGTATGCCTCCAGCTCTGCCCTCAGCCTGCCGGCCTCACTCTCCATGCCGATGGCGGCCTGTATGTACTCCTCCCGGCGCCCACGGGCGGCAGCCAGGGAAGACTTGGCATCGTTGGCGCGGTCTACGGCTTCCTGCAGAGATTTCTTCTTGTCTGCCTCGAAACGGTCACGCGCGGCCCTCAGGGCAGCCTCAGGAAGCGTTTGGCCGCAAGTGGGGCAGTTTTTCGTCTGGAAACTCCTCGCATTCTCAACCGCCCAGGAATCGCGGCAAGCCTGTATTTTTGCCTCCAGGTCCCCAATGGTATTTTCCTCTCCAGCAGCCATGCGCCGCCAGCGGGCGGCCTCGGCGGCAGCCTTGTCCATGGCGCTTTTAATGGCAGGGCGGCGGTCCTCCACCGGGACCGTCTGGCTCTGCCGGTGGCTGGTGTTGCGGTTGATCTCCGCCTCAATGGCATTTCTCGCTGCGGCCAGCTCGTTGCGCTTGGCGTCCAGCAACGCGCCGTGGCCCAGCTTTGTAAGTTCCGCCTGCAGTTGCTCCAGTTTTGCTGCCGTGGTATCTCTCCGGGCGCGGATGGCAGGAAAGTCAATTCCGGAAAACGCCTCAATGCTCTTTTTCTGTTCGTCCAGTCGGGCGGGAATAGTGTTCCGGCTCGCGTTGAGGCCCTTTCGCTCCGCCTGAATCTTCCGTTTGTAGTCCTCCATGGAAAGCCCGCCCATGGCGGCCGCCAGCGGCTCAAAGCACGGATTAGCGGCCATAATGTCTTTATCTCCAGGCAACTCACAGACCTGGAATAGCATATCCCGCCGCCTGCGCCAGTCCATCCCCTCACAAAACCAAGATACATTGGTAAGTACTCGGAAAACATCCTCGCTCACAAGTTCCCGGATCCGGTTCTCGTATTCGCTTTTTTTCATGGGCACACCGTCAACAAAATATTCACTGGTGTTGCCGTCATAGGTGGTCTGACCTCCACCGCGCTTGACGCTCCACCGCTCGTAGTAGGCTCTCCTTAGTTGGAACGGGACACCGTCCACCTCCAGGATGGCCTCCACAGCAGTAACGGCAGCGTGGTCCACTACCTGCCCGCTGGGACCCAGCGGCTTGATCTCAAAATCACCACGGCCACGGCTGTCCTTGCCGAACAGCAGCCAGGCAAAGGCGTCATAGATTGTGGTTTTCCCGGTGGCGTTGTCTCCATAGATGGAAGCGGAGCACCCTTGAAAATTCAAATCCTGGTGTTGGCAGCCCTTAAAATTGTCTATGGCCAGATGCAGTAGCTTTATATCCATCTTGTAAAACCTCGTTTCTGGTGATATAATCACCGTGTCTTTGGTTGGCATTTCGCCAGCTTGCCGCCCTGGGTGCTGCTATCACCTGGGGCGGCTTCTTTTTTGCCTACTTCTAGTGCCGCGCGCGCAGAACTCAACGCGCAGTTGGTGTTTTTTGCACGGGCATCCAATGTTCTAACAAATGTCCGGATCTCCTCCTGGCAGGCAGGGCGGAAATAGCCGCCGCCGCTTTCGCAAGTTGAGAGAATCACTGCGCCGGCAGCCCGTTCACGCGCAATAAGCCTTTGCAATTCACGCACACTGGAGAGACCGGCCAATTTGGCCAAGTCTTTGGACGGTATGGCATTTTCGCGCCCGGCAAGGAGCAAGTCAACGATCCGACCCATGATTTACACCCCCATTTGTGCCTTCACTCCGGAGATATGCCAACACATTGGGATAGAAGAGTAAGGCCTTTTGCCCACATTGTATGGATGGAATCGCCCCTGATTTCACCCATTGCCGTAAGGCGTATTCGGCCACTGGCATCCCTTCCGCCTTTAGGCGTCTGGCCGTTGCTCGGATTGTGGCCATGTCAGGCATCTTAGACCGCCTCCTTTGCGAGTTTGTGAATTACCTGAAGCACAGTTTTCTTTTCTTCCGGGGAAAACTCTTTCCGCAACTTACGACTAAAGGCTCCGTCGCTCATAGAAAGAGCCTCCGCAACTTGCCAATATTTAAGCTTTGCGTTACTGATTGCGGCACGAATTTCCTTATTGTTCATTACTCTTCCTCCATTCTTTGTTGTTGATGTTGACATTGTTGTGTGCCGATGATACAATCATAAGTGATAAAATAGAACATTTCAATATTATGTTCTTAATCAGAACAAAGTGGTGGTTTTATGGAAAATCGTGCAAATTTAGGCGCTGACGATGCGGCAATCTGCGGGAGAATAAAGCAACTACGTATAGATCGCGGCGAAAAGCAAGAGGCAGTAGCAAACGCTCTCGGCGTGGCACGGTCTACTTATGCAAAACTGGAAGGAGGAAGGAACAAATTTAGCCTTGATATGATTGTTCGCCTTGCCAACTATTTCGACGTGGATTGTGATTTCATCTTGCGTGGCCATGTTTCCGCCCATAGCGAGGTATGCAAGGAAACGGGTTTATCCGGAAAAGCGGTGGAGCATCTTAAAGTCTACGGACCTCTGCAGAGCGTTTTAAGTTCGCTCGTAGAGGAGGTGGAGTTTTCGTCATTTTTAGCTTGCATATCCCGGTATATCAATGAAAGCAGGCGAGACAACCCGTCTCTTGATGATTGGGGAAATTCTAAGCTGTATGCATATCGCCAGGAATTAGAGGCACATGGATTTGTTATATCTACACATTCCGAGTGCGCCAGACACTGGTATGAAGCTGGTGTTGAATCCTTGAAAAAAACCTTGGATAAAATAGTGAATCAAGAAGGAGAGGGAAGAAATGGCCAGCATTCTTGATGGGATCACGGGCGTTAAAGTAATCCAGAATGCCGACGGGTCCACAGCCTACCAGGTGACAGTCAGCCGGGGCATAGATCCGCGCACCGGAAAGCAGCGGCGCCGCTATAAGACATTTACGCCGCGAGCGGGTATGAATAAACGTGAAATCAAAAAGGAAATTGAGCGGATTAAGGTAGAGTTGGGGGACAGTGTTACCAATACCAATAGCCATGCCAGCCGCCAGAGTTTCTCCGCCTATGCAAAGGAACTGATTGACCGGCGGGAACGCTCTGGGGAGTATAAAAGCAGAACAGCCACCGGATACCGGCGGCTGCTTGACAGAATTATGGATGATTTTGGGAATCTCCCACTGAATGAAGTTACCCCGGAAGCCATAGAGGCGTTTTATGATCGGCTCCGGCGTGAGGGATCCAGAATCCGAAAAGAGGATATCCGGGCCAATACGGAATCCGTCAAGCAGGCAATGGAGCGGGCAGGAATTAGTGGTGCGGAGCTTGCTAGGCGGTGTAAAATCAGCAAAAGTTCCATGAGCAAGACGATTCACGGGGCGCCCACCACGCGGGCCACGGCTAAAAAAATAGCCAATGAACTGTGCGAAGATATTGGCGAGTTGTTCAAAATTACAGCAATCCATAGCGGCCTGTCGGAAAAAACTATACTCCTCTATTCTCACTTCATCGGCGGTGTATTCCATTCTGCTGTAAAGAAGGGAATTGTTAAGGATAATCCAGTAAACCGGGCAGATCGGCCAGAGGCAAAGGACAAAGAAGTGTCTGCTATCCAGCCGGAGGAATTGGCCCACATTTTTGAGTGCCTATCTCATGAACCATTAAAGTGGCGCCTCATAGTAAACTTGCTAGCGCTCACCGGGGCCCGTCGGGGTGAAATTGCGGCGCTAAAATGGGATCATGTTGATTTCCAAAATGGGATTATCAAGATTGAACATTCGTTAAGCTACACACCGGAGCGGGGGATATTTCTGGACAGCACAAAAACCAAAACTGTCCGATCCGTAAAGATTCCCCAAGAGGTAGTGTCTCTTTTAAGGCAATATCGTGCGGAACAGCTGGAGTTAATTTTTGCTGCCGGTCCGGCCTATGACCGCCAAGGATATCTATTTGCGCAACCGGATGGAAAGCCAAGCAACCCAGAAAGCATTACTCTGTGGCTGAATCGTTTTTCAAAGAAATATGGCCTGCAGGGTGTACATGCCCACGCATTCCGGCATTGTGCGGCCTCTCTGCTGATTGCCAACGGGGTGGACATCGTAACAGTAGCGTCTATTTTAGGCCATGCAGACCCTACAACAACAGCTAAAGTATATGCTCATGCCATCGAGGAGGCCAAGGTGAAGGCCTCCGAATGTCTGGCAGAGGCAATCTATACTGCAGGTACTAAAATCAGTAGCCGTTAAGTCAAAAGGACAGCAAAAGGCCGGGGGTGAAATCAACCACTCCCGGCCTTGTTTTTGAACTATTTATCTGCAAACGTGCGGTAAGTTTGCGGTAAAGAGAAAAATGTCAGAATTATTTTCTTTTAAAAATATCTATTTTTCAAAAAAACAGAAGAAATCAGAATAAAATTATATAAAATATTATCTCTGATACTCGAATTCCAGGTTATACAGGGAGACGATATCCCCGTCCTTGATGCCCATTTCCTCCAGCCGGTCGAACAGGCCGGACTGGCGGAGCATCTTGTCAAACCAGTTCCGGGACTCGTAGTCGCCGAAGTTGACGTTGGCCATGAGCCGCTGGAGCCAGGGGCCCTCCACGATCCAGGTGTCGTCCTCATGGATGATGTTGAGGGGCTGGGAGGTATCCACCTCCGGGGGCCGCTCCACATAGGTGGGCTCGTACACCGTAATGGGGGGCAGATGCTCCAGCTGCCGGGCGGCGGCCAGCATCAGCTCCCGGGTACCCATCTGGGCGGCGGCAGAGATCTCGTAGAAGGGCATCCCAAGCGCCTCCACGTGGGCTTTCAGAGCCTCCAGCCCGGAGCGGTCGGCGGCGATATCCACCTTGTTGCCCGCCACGAGCATGGGCCGGTCCTCCAGCCCGGAGCCGTACTCCTTCAGCTCGGCCTGGATGGCCTCAAAGTCGGCCACCGGGTCCCGTCCCTCGGAGCCGGACACGTCCACCACATGGATGAGCAGCCGGCAGCGGTCGATGTGCCGCAGGAAATCGTGGCCCAGACCGGCTCCCTCGGCGGCTCCCTCGATGATGCCAGGGATGTCGGCCAGCACGAAGGACACCCCCTCCTCCACGTACACCACCCCCAGATTGGGGAACAGGGTGGTGAAGTGGTAGTTGGCGATCTTGGGCCGGGCCTTGGACACCACTGAGAGCAGGGTGGACTTGCCCACGTTGGGGAAGCCCACCAGGCCCACGTCGGCCAGCAGCTTCAGCTCCAGAATCACCTGCCGCTCCTGGCCGGGCAGCCCCGCCTTGGCAAACCGGGGCACCTGCCGGGTGGGGGTGGCGAAGTGCTTGTTGCCCCAGCCGCCGTTGCCCCCACGGGCCAGCACGAAGCGGTCGGTCTCCGACATGTCGCAGATGATCTCCTGCGTCTCGGCGTCCCGCACCACGGTGCCCTTGGGAACCTTGATCACCAGGTCCTCCCCGTCCTTGCCGGAGCAGCGCTTGCCCTGGCCGTCCATGCCGTTGCCCGCCACGTACTTGCGCTTATAGCGGAAGTCCATCAGGGTGGACATGTGGGGATTGATCTCCAAAATCACGCTGCCCCCCCGGCCGCCGTCGCCGCCGTCGGGGCCGCCGGCGGCCACGTACTTCTCCCGGTGGAAGGCCACCGCGCCGTTGCCGCCGTTGCCCGCCTTGACGGTGATGCGGGCGGTATCTACAAAGGGTGCTGCCATAATACCTCCTTGCGTACAAAGGAAAAGCCTCGGAACGGGATTCCGTCCGAGGCTTCGTTTACCCATAATTACTGAGCAATTTCAACAATGGAGACCTGCTTGCGGTCCTTGCCCAGGCGCTCAAACTTGACTCTGCCGCTCTTGAGGGCGAACAGGGTGTCGTCGCTGCCCTTGCCCACGTTGACGCCGGGATGGATATGGGTGCCCCGCTGGCGGACCAGGATGTTGCCGGCCAGCACAAACTGCCCGTCGCCCCGCTTCACGCCCAGACGCTTGGCCTCGGAATCGCGGCCGTTACGGGTGGAGCCGACGCCCTTCTTGTGGGCGAAGAACTGAATACCGATGTTCAGCATGGTGTCACACCTCCAAACTTGTGTGTTGATAAAAGGCTGCGCCGGGAGGTTCAGTCCTCCTCCAGCACCAGCACATAGTCGGGATATTCCTCGTGGAGACTGGTCATGTGGACCATAAGGGCGGTCAGAAGGGTCTGACAGGTGCTCTCAGCGGTCTGGCCCAGTCCGCCGGGGAGACGCAGGGAAATGGACGCGTCCCGCTCCTTTACCTTTACCGAGGCCTCCAGCCCCAGCACGTCGTTGACGGCGCATTCCACCAGACGAACGGCGCTGGTAACGGCGGCGCAGACGATGTCGCTCCCCGCTTCGGCATAGCCGCTGTGGCCCTTCACGGTGAAGCCCACGATGCGGCTGCCCTCCATGTGGAAGGAGACGGTGGTCATCCTTACACGGAGATGGCGCCGATGGTCACCTTGGTGTAGGGCTGACGATGGCCCTGACGCTTCCGGTAGCCCTTCTTCGGCTTATACTTGAAGACCAGGATCTTCTTGCCCTTGCCGTTCTTCACCACGGAGGCGGCCACCTTGGCGCCCTCCACCACGGGAGTGCCAACGGTGATCTTGTCCCCGTCGATGACGGCCAGGACCTTGTCGAAGGTCACGGCGTCGCCGGCCTCGTTGGGCAGCTTCTCGATGAACAGAGTGTCGCCCTCCGCCACCTTGTACTGCTTGCCGCCGGTCTCGATGATCGCATGCATGTAGTTTCAACTCCTTCATTACGGGCTCGCTGTCGGGGGCGGAAGGTTTTCCTTCACTTTCCTTGTCACGCTGCGCGCCCTTCGCAACGGTCAACTGCTCAACACTCCGCCAAAAATGCCGCTGGCCTGCGGCCAGCCTGTTTTTTGGTCTGCGTATTTCGCTGTTGACCTGCTCCCGGGCACCTCCGCGCTTCTCACCCATTCAAAGCGGCTCTAATATTATATCCACACAAACGGTAGAAGTCAAGGGTTTTCCTTTCTTTTTTCATCCAATCGGCCGAAATACCACCCAACAACTCCGTTTTTCTTCACCAGGGCCCGGTCGGACAGGCGGCGGACCACTGTCAGTTCCTCCCCCGGCGACACCGGCAGGCGGTAGTCGGTGGAAACCTGGCACCAGACCTCCCCGTTCCGGACCGAGAGGTAGTCGGTGAGCACCTCCAGCTCCCGGCCGGTCTCCAGGTGGCGGCAGCGGGAGAGCTCCTCTCCCCACGCCAGCACCTCCACCACGCCGCCGCCCCAGCGGATGTTGATGGGGTCCGCCGAGGGGGCCTGGGAATCCAGGGCCACGGCGGTGGGCAGGCCGTCGTAGGCGTGCCAGGAGAAGGAGCCGCCGGGCGCGGCGGGCAGCTCCAGGGCGTTGAGCTGGCCGTCCATGATCAGGCTGCACCCGCCATCAATGCTGGCAATGTGCCGTTCCGGCAGCAGCAGGGGCGCGGCGGAGGGCACGTGGGGATGGTAGAGGGTCACCGGCCAATGGCCCACCACGCACCAGCGGCGGAAGGAGCGGCCCTGGGCGAGAAAATTGTCGTTTTTCATGCACCGCCAGGCGTCCAGCCCTTCCAGATGCTCCTCGTCGGGCACGCCGCCATGGACAAAGAGGTAATCCGGGGTGAGCAGGATCTCCGGCATGGACTCCAGGAAGGCCAGCTCGGGGGCGAAGCGTTCCTTGATCGCCCGCGCCAGGGCGGGCCGGTCCTCCGGCCCACGGAAGGGACAGCCCGCCTCCCGGGCCATCTGGACCAGGGTACACCGCTCCCCCCACACCCCCAGGTAGTGGCGGTAAAAGGCGTCGGGAGCGGAGGGCTCCTTCTGAACGAACTCCCACACCAGATCGTCGCAGTTGCCCCGGAGACAGTAGACGGTATTGCGCCGGGCCAGCTCCATCACCATCCGCAGCAGGCCCAGGCTGTCGGGGCCCTTTTCGATCAGGTCCCCCACCAGCACCAGGATGTCCTCCGGCGTATAGCGGGCCGCCTCCAGCACCCCCCGGAAAAAGGCCGGGTTGCCATGGATATCGCTGATGGCCAGCACCCGCCGGCCGGAGGGAAAGTCTGTGCGCACCACCCGCGCCTTTCTCGCCATAGGTTCCACCTCGCTTTTACCCCACATTGTACCACACAGGGCGCAAAAAAGGAACGGTTCCATGGAACCGTTCCTTTCTCTTTTGGATTTACCGCCGGGCGGCCAGGGAGACCCAGCCCTTCTGCTCCCGCCGCTTGAACACGTGCAGGCCGTTTTTCTCCAGGGCGGCGGCCACCTCGTCGGCCCGGGTGTCGATGATCCCCGAGCAGAGGAACACCGCCCCCTCGTCCAGAAAGGCCCCCGCCGTAGCCGACAGGGGGATGATCACGTCGGCCACGATGTTGGCCAGCACCAGGGCGTACTTCTCCTTCGCCAGGTCGGCCACCAGGTCCCCGTCGTCCAGCACGTTGCCCGCCAGTACCCGGTAGCGGTCCCTGCCGATGCCGTTGAAGGCGGCGTTTTCGTAGGCCACGTCCACCGCCTTGGGGTCGATATCCACCGCCGCGGCGTGGGAGGCCCCCAGGGCCAGAGCGGCAATGGACAGAATGCCGCTGCCGCAGCCCAGGTCCAGCACCGGCTTGCCCGGCACGGTGTACTCTTCCAGCCCCATGAGGCACAGCTGGGTGGAGGCATGACTGCCGGTGCCGAAGGTGAGGCCGGGGTTGAGATAGAGGGGGGTCTTGTCCGCCGGAACCGGGTCCTCCCGCATCCACTCGGGCACAATATACAGCTTCTCCCCCACCGCCATGGGCTGGTAATACTTCTGCCAGGAGTGGGCCCAGTCGTTGTCCCCCAGGGGAGCGGCGGTATAGGGCTGCTCAATGCCCGCCGTCCACGCCGCCAGCTGCTTTTTGCCGTCGGCGTCGTCGGTGACGTAGAACTTCACCCGGCACACGCCCTTCATGCGCTCCAGCAGCTCGTCGTCCACATAGTCCCAGTATTGATGATTCTGCTCCAGGAAGGATTTGAAATCCTCCTCGTCCTCAATGGCGAACCCGGTAACACCGTTGGCGGTGAGCCGGGCGCACAGGCCGTCCAGCTCCTCCCGCGTGGTGTCCAGGGTCACCTCCAGCCACTTGATATCCTCCATCAGCGCTTACTCCCCAGGAAGAACAGGGCCACGGTGCCCGGGCCGGAGTGGGCGCCGATCACCGGCCCCACGTAGTTGATGACCACCTCTTTGGTGCCGAAGCGGGCCTTTACGTCCTCGGCCACCTTCCGGGCGTCCTCCAGACAGCCGCCGTGGCTGATGAATACCACCTGATTGCCGGGATCGTCGGCGGTCTCGGCCATATGGTCCACCAGGGCCTTCAGGGAGGCCCCCCGGCCCCGGGCGGTACCCACCTTGATGAGGTGGCCCTCATCGTCCACGTGCATCACCGGCTTGATGGACAGCATGGTGCCCAGCACGGCGGTGGCGGAGGAGATCCGCCCTCCCCGCTTGAGGAAGTGGAGGTCGCTGACGGTGAACCAGTGGCACAGATGGAGCTTGTTTTCCTCCGCCCAGTCCCCCACCTCGTCCAGACTTTTACCCGCCTGCTTCAGCCTGGCGGCATGCCATACCAGCAGGCCCTGGCCCAGAGAGGCGCACAGGGTATCCACCACCCGGACCCGCCGCTGGGGGTACTGCTCGCTCAGCTCCTGGGCGGCGATCCGGGCGGAATTGCAGGTAGCGGACAGGCCGGAGGAGAAGGCCAGTACCAGCACGTCCTTTCCCGCCTCCAGGAAGGGGGTCAGGGCCTCGGTATAGTCCCCCACGTTCACCGCCGAGGTGGTGGCCATGCCCCCCTCCCGCAGCATACGATAAAACTCCTCCGGGTCCATCTCCCGGTTGTCGGGCCAGTTCCGGTAGGTCTTGTCCCCCATGGTAAAGCACAGGGGCAGTACCTCCACCCCCAGCTCCTCTACCAGCTGCTGGGACAGATCTGCCGAGGAGTCAGTCAACAAAACGTAATCATTCATATCGTTATAGCCTCCCGTATTCAATCCACCGGATGTTCCCGGCCGCTTCTGCTCTTTTTGCCCTTTTCCGGCTGGGGCCGCCGCTCCCGGATCAGCTCCAGCAGGCGCTGGCAGGCCAGCTTGTCGGCATAGCTGCGCAGGGCCAGGGCCAGGGCCAGATCAGGCAGGTCCTCCTCCCGGTCGCTGGCGTCCAGGCTGCCCGCCGTCACGTCCAGGGCCCGGTCCAGCTCCTCCAGGAACTGGGCGTACAGGGCCCGGGGCTCCTGCCCCTCCGCCGCCGCGTCCAGCAGCAGGGCGGCGTCCTTCACCGACAGCACCTGCTTGAGGGCACACAGGGCGGTCAGACAGCCCAGATGGGTGCGGGAATACCGCTTGCCCTCCGCCCGGGGCATGGCCCCGTCCTTGATATAATTGTTCACCATGGCGGAGGTCAGGCTCTCCCCCTCCCCATAGCGGATGAGCTGGCGGGGCATGTAGCTGATGAGCTGATCCATATAAAGTCCGATGTCCGGGAGCTCCTCCCAAGCCACCGGCCGCTCCCGCTCCAGGCGCTCTTTCAGTTCGCGGATTTCCTCCAAGGGAAGCCCCCCTTTCTGGTTTTCAAAACCACGTCACAAAATTTTCGTCCAATTATACCACATTACTTTTTGGGAAGTAAAGTCCTTTGAGAACTGAAAAGAGCCCTTTGTGCTCACATAACAAAATTATGTGAGCACAAAGGGCTTTCCCTGCTTTTCTGGATGGACTGGGCCTGGAGTGAAAGCGACCGCCCCGAGCGAATGGCTCGGGGCGGTCGTTATTAACCCTATTCGCTCCGGGAAGTCTTATTTCCGCGGATTCTTGATGGCGGCCTGAGCGGCGGCCAGACGGGCGATGGGCACACGGAAGGGGGAGCAGGACACATAGTCCAGACCCACATTGTGGCAGAACTCCACGGAGGAGGGGTCGCCGCCGTGCTCGCCGCAGATGCCCAGCTTCAGGTCGGGGCGGGTGGAACGGCCCAGCTCAGCGGCCATCTTCACCAGCTTGCCCACGCCCTTCTGATCCAGACGGGCGAAGGGATCGCTCTCATAGATCTTGTTGGCGTAGTAGGACTCCAGGAACTTGCCGGCGTCGTCGCGGGAGAAGCCGAAGGTCATCTGGGTCAGGTCGTTGGTGCCGAAGGAGAAGAACTGAGCCTCCTTGGCGATCTCATCGGCAGTGAGAGCGGCGCGGGGAATCTCGATCATGGTGCCGACCATATAGGTCATGTCGCTGCCGGCGGCCTTGATGACGGCGTCAGCGGTCTCCACCACGGTCTTCTTCACGAAGGCCAGCTCCTTGACCTCGCCCACCAGGGGGATCATGATCTCGGGCACGATCTTCCAGTCGGGGTGCTTGGCGTTGATGTTCAGAGCGGCCTTGATGACGGCGCGGGTCTGCATGGCGGCGATCTCAGGATAGGTGACGGCCAGACGGCAGCCGCGGTGACCCATCATGGGGTTGAACTCATGCAGGGAGGCGATGATGGCCTTGATGTCGGCCACGCTCTTGCCCATGTCCTTGGCCAGCAGCTCGATGTCGGCCTCCTCGGTGGGCACGAACTCGTGCAGCGGGGGATCCAGGAAACGGATGGTCATGGGACGGCCCTCCAGGGCCTCGTACATGGCCTCGAAGTCGCCCTGCTGCATGGGCTCCAGCTTGGCCAGAGCCTTCTCGCGCTGCTCCACGGTATCGGAGCAGATCATCTCGCGGATGGCGGGGATGCGGTCGGCCTCAAAGAACATGTGCTCGGTACGGCACAGGCCGATGCCCTGAGCGCCGAACTTCACGGCCTGGGCGGTATCGCGGGGGTTATCGGCGTTGGTACGCACCTTCAGATCGCGGAACTGGTCGGCCCAAGCCATGATGCGGCCGAACTCGCCGGCGATGGAGGCGTCCACAGTGGGAATGGCCTCGCCGTAGATGTTGCCGGTGGAGCCGTCCAGGCTCAGCCAGTCGCCCTCCACATAGGTGCGGCCGGCCAGCTCAAACTTCTTGTTGGCCTCGTCCATCTTGATGGCGCCGCAGCCGGAAACGCAGCAGGTGCCCATGCCGCGGGCCACGACGGCGGCGTGAGAGGTCATGCCGCCGCGGACGGTCAGGATGCCCTGAGATGCCACCATACCCTCGATGTCCTCGGGGCTGGTCTCCAGACGGACCAGAACCACCTTCTCACCGCGGGCGGCCCACTCTTTGGCGTCGTCAGCGGAGAAGACGATCTTGCCGCAGGCAGCGCCGGGAGAGGCGGGCAGAGCGGTAGCCACGGGAGTGGCCTTCTTCAGAGCGTCGGGGTCGAACTGGGGGTGGAGCAGGGTATCCAGGTTGCGGGGGTCGATCATGGCCACGGCCTGCTTCTCGGTGATCATGCCCTCGTCCACCAGGTCGCAGGCGATCTTCAGAGCGGCGGCGGCGGTACGCTTGCCGTTACGGGTCTGCAGCATATAGAGTTTGCCGTTCTCCACGGTGAACTCCATGTCCTGCATATCGTGATAGTGGTTCTCCAGAGTCTGGCAAACCTCCACGAACTGCTTGTAAGCCTCGGGGAACTTCTCCTCCATCTGGCTGATGGGCATGGGGGTACGCACGCCGGCCACCACGTCCTCGCCCTGGGCGTTGGTCAGGAACTCGCCCATCAGCTTCTTCTCGCCGGTGGCGGGGTTACGGGTGAAGGCCACGCCGGTGCCGCAGTCGTCGCCCATGTTGCCGAAGGCCATGGACTGCACGTTGACGGCGGTGCCCCAGGAGCCGGGGATGTCGTTCATGCGGCGGTACACGATGGCGCGGGGGTTGTTCCAGGAACGGAACACGGCCTTGACGGCGCCCATGAGCTGCTCCTTGGGGTCGGAGGGGAAGTCGGTGCCCACCTTCTCCTTGTACTCAGCCTTGAACTGCTCGGCCAGTTCCTTCAGGTCGTCGGCGGTGAGCTCCACGTCCTGGGTCACACCGCGGGCAGCCTTCATCTTATCAATGAGCTCCTCAAAGTACTTCTTGCCCACTTCCATGACCACGTCGGAGTACATCTGGATGAACCGGCGATAGCAGTCATACGCCCAGCGGGGATTGCCGGACTTCTTGGCAATGACCTCCACGACCTGCTCGTTGAGGCCCAGGTTGAGGATGGTATCCATCATGCCAGGCATGGAGGCACGGGCGCCGGAACGGACGGAGACCAGCAGGGGGTTCTCCATATCGCCGAACTTCTTGCCGGTGATCTCCTCCATCTTGGAGATGTACTCCATGATCTGAGCCTGGATCTCGTCGTTGATCTTCTCGCCGTCCTCATAGTACTGGGTGCAGGCCTCGGTGGTGATGGTGAAGCCCTGGGGCACAGGCATACCGAGGCTGGTCATCTCGGCCAGGTTGGCGCCCTTGCCGCCCAGCAGCTCCCGCATGGAGCCGTTGCCTTCGGAGAACAAGTATACATACTTGTGAGCATTGCTCATTTTACATTCCTCCTAGTTTCTTTGCTCTTACGATACTCAAATGTGCTAACCGGTGCTATTATACCACCTTGTCCTGAGATTGCAAGCGATTCCCAATTTTTTTGTTAGAAAACCATGGGATTTCCCCCGGGTTTTTCTATACTTGCCGGTCAGATGGTTCCGCTCCGCGCTTTTCGTTGCCCCAGGGGGCGAAACATGATATACTGAACTGCATCTGACAGGAAGGAAGTCGGCTATGGAAAAACTGGCTGTGGGCATCCTGGCCCACGTGGACGCGGGAAAGACCACCCTCAGCGAGGGGCTGCTCTACGCCTGCGGAAAACTGAAAAAGCTGGGCCGGGTGGACCACGGGGACGCCTTTCTGGACACCGATCCCATGGAGAAGGAGCGGGGGATCACCATTTTCTCCAAGCAGGCGGTGCTCCCGCTGGAGACGGTGGAGCTCACCCTGCTGGACACCCCGGGACACGTGGACTTCTCCGCCGAGATGGAGCGCACCCTCTCGGTGCTGGACTGCGCCATTCTGGTGGTCAGCGGCAGCGACGGGGTCCAGGGCCACACCCATACCCTGTGGAGGCTGCTGGAGCGGTATCAGGTGCCCACCTTCCTCTTTATCAACAAAATGGACCTGCCGGGGGCGGATCGGGGGGAACTGCTGGCCCAGCTGCGGGACCAGCTGGACGAGGGGTGCGCCCACTTCCTGGACAAGCCCGCCCTGTACGAGCAGGCCGCATTGTGCGACGAGGGCCTGCTGGAGGACTATCTGGAGCACGGCTCGGTGCCCGACGCCGCCCTCACCGCCCTCATCGCCCGGCGAAAGCTGTTCCCCTGCTGGTTCGGCTCGGCCCTACGCCTGGAGGGGGTGGCGGACTTTCTCCAGGGGCTGGAGCAGTACGCCCCCCGGCCGGCGTACCCCACCGACTTCGGCGCCCGGATCTTCAAGATCTCCCGGGACGAACAGGGCGCCCGGCTGGTCTGGATGAAAATTACCGGCGGCAGTTTAAAGGTCAAGACTCTGCTGGAGGGCCCCGGCTGGCAGGACAAGGCCGACCAGCTGCGGGTGTACTCCGGCCGGAAATTCCAACTGGCGGAGGAGGCCCCGGCGGGAAGCGTCGTGGCGGTTACCGGTCTGAGCGCCGCCGCCGCGGGCCAGGGCCTGGGCTTCGAGGGGGAGGGAACGCCCCCCGCCCTGACGCCGGTGCTCACCTACCGGGTGGAGCTGCCCCAAGGCCAGGACCCGGTGACCGCCCTGCAAAAGCTGCGCCAGCTGGAGGAGGAGGACCCCCAGCTCCATCTGGTGTGGAATGAGCGCTTGCAGGAGATCCACGCCCAGCTGATGGGGGAGGTCCAGCTGGAGATCCTGCAGCGGCTGATCCGGGAGCGGTTTGACCTGAAGGTATCCTTCGGTCAGGGGGGTATCGTATACCGGGAGACCATCGCCGCCCCCGTCATCGGGGTGGGCCACTACGAGCCTCTGCGGCACTACGCCGAGGTGCATCTGCTCATCGAGCCGGGAGAGCGGGGCAGCGGCGTGGAGCTGGCCACCGCCTGTCCGGAGGACGTGCTGGACCGGAACTGGCAGCGGCTCATCCTCACCCACCTGGCCGAGCGGGCCCACCCGGGGGTGCTCACCGGCTCCCCCCTTACCGACGTGAAGCTCACCCTGCTGGCGGGACGGGCCCACCTGAAGCACACCGAGGGGGGTGACTTCCGGCAGGCCACCTACCGGGCGGTGCGCCAGGGACTGATGGAGGCGGAAAATATCCTGCTGGAGCCCTGGTACGCCTTTCGGCTGGAGGTGCCCGCCCCCCAGGTGGGCCGGGCCATGAGCGACATCCAGCGGATGGGGGGCGACTGCGACCCGCCGGAGACCGCCGGGGAAACCACCGTGCTCACCGGAGCCGCTCCGGTGGCGGGCCTGCGGGACTACGGCCGGGAGGTGGCCGCCTACACCAGGGGCATGGGGCGGCTGAGCTGCTCCCTAAAGGGCTACTTCCCCTGTCATGACCAGCAGGCTGTGGTGGAGGCCATGGGCTACGACCCGGAGCGGGACGTGGACAACCCCACCGGCTCGGTGTTCTGCGCCCATGGGGCGGGGTACAACGTGAAGTGGGATCAGGTGAAGGAGATGGCCCACGTGGACAGCGGCCTGTCCCTGGACGCCCCGCCGCCGGAGGAGGCGGCTCCCGCTCCCCGGCCCGCCCGCCCGATGGACCGGGGGCTGTCCCTGGAGCAGGACAAGGAGCTGCTGGCCATCTTTGAGCGGACCTACGGCAAGGTGGAGCGCCGGGCCTTCGCCCCGCCCCCCAAGCCCGCCCGCACCAGCCTGGACGACAAGAAGTACAACGTCCAGACCCAGATCAGGGGGCCGGAGTACCTGCTGGTGGACGGGTACAACATCATCTTCGCCTGGGAGGAACTGAAACAGGTGGCCCAGACCAACCTGGACGCCGCCCGCCAGATGCTGATGGACCTGCTGAGCAACTACCAGGGGTTTAAAAAGTGCGTGGTGATCCTGGTGTTTGACGCCTACAAGGTCCCCCGCAGCGTTCAGGACATATACAAATACCACAATATCTATGTGGTATATACCAAAGAGGCTGAGACCGCCGACACCTATATCGAGCGGGCCACCTATGAGATCGGAAAGCACCACCGGGTACGGGTGGCCACCTCCGACGGGGCGGAGCAGCTCATCATCCTGGGCCACGGGGCCCTGCGGCTGTCGGCCACCACCTTCAAGGCGGAGGTGGAGCAGGTGTCCGGGCAGATCGCCGCCCTGCTGAAGCAGCTCAACAAGCCCACAAAGTCCCGGCCGGTGGAGGCCGCTCTGAAAAAGGCACAGGAGGAACGAAACAGATGATCCCCATGCACATCATCGCCCGCATCCGCAGCGACTTTCCCACCAAGTTCGGCATACCCCGGCAGAGCGGGCTGGTGGAGGATTTGCGCGCCACGGTGGTCTTTGAGCCGGACTACCGCAACCCCGACGCCCTGCGGGGGCTGGAGGAATTCTCCCACCTGTGGCTGATCTGGCAGTTTTCCCAGGCGGTGCGGGATACCTGGTCCCCCACGGTGCGGCCCCCCCGGCTGGGGGGCAACACCCGCATGGGGGTGTTCGCCACCCGCTCCCCTTTCCGGCCCAACCCCATCGGCCTGTCCTGCGTGCGTCTGGTGGGCATGGAAAAGGACCCGGAGCTGGGTCATGTGCTGGTGGTGGCGGGGGCGGATCTGATGGACGGCACCCCCATTCTGGACATAAAGCCCTATCTCCCCTACGCCGATTCCCACCCGGAGGCTCTGGGGGGCTTTACCGGCAACGTGGGGGGCAAGGTGCTGGAGGTGGATTTCCCGGCGGAGCTGCTGGACAAGGTACCGGAGGACAAGCGGGAGGCCCTGGCGGGGGTGCTGTCCCGGGACCCCCGGCCCTCCTACCAGCACGATCCGGAGCGGGTGTACGGCATGGCCTTCGCCGGGCTGGAGGTGCGCTTCTCGGTGGACGGGGACGTGCTCCACGTCCGGGCGGTGGAATAGACAGAGCGGGCGGCCTGGAGGCCGCCCGCTTTTTTTACCCGTCGTGCAACAATCCCGCCCCCTCAGGGGTGTTAGGGGCAGAAAGGGGGAAACGCCATGGGAGAGGAAACCGGCCTGCGGCAGGTGATGGAACGCTATGGAGACATAGTGTACCGCCTGGCCCTGGCCCAGACCCACAGCAGCCACGACGCCGACGACGTGTTTCAGGAGGTCTTTCTCCGCTACCTCCGCGCCGCCCCCGCCTTTCGGGAGGAGGAGCACCGGAAGGCCTGGCTGCTGCGGGTGACGGTAAACTGCTGCAAAAAGCTCCACGGCTCCTTCTGGCGGCGGCACACGGTGGCCCTGTCGGAGGCCCTGCCCGCCCAAAACCCGGAGGAGGGGGAGCTGCTGGGGCTGCTGGAGGGCCTGCCCCAAAAATACCGGGCGGTACTCCACCTCTACTACTACGAGGGCTACGCCACCGAGGAGATCGCGGCCATTCTGGGCCGCAGCCCCGGCACCGTCCGCAGTCAGCTCTCCCGGGGGCGGGCCCTGCTGCGGGACGCATGGAAAGGAGCGGAAGAACTATGACGGAACAGACCTATCGGAATCTCTTTGACCGGGCCGGTCCCAGCCGGGCCCTGGTGGAGGACACCCTGGCGGCGGCGGAGCAAACAACCGCCCGGCGGCGGGTCCCGGTGCGGCGGCTGGCGGCGGCGGTCCTCTGCCTGGCAGTGGTGCTGGGGGTGGTCAATTATCCGGCCCTGGCCGCCGGTGTGCGGTGGATGGTCCGCTATTTCACCGGCGTGGGGGCCTCCCAATCGCCGGTGATGGTCGTGGAGCAGGCCGACCATTGGACCGAGGGGGACTGGCAGTGCCAGCTGGACGGGGTGAGCCAGGGGGAATACCTGCTGCTGGAGCTCTACCTGGTGAGCCCGGAGGAGGAGGCCCATCAGCTGGCCACCCGCAGCCTGCGGGTGTACGCCGGGGGCGTCCTCCTGGAGCAGGGGGACCAGGTCTACTCCGAATGGATCCCCCATGCAGAGTCCGTGTGCCAGGGCCAGCCGTGGGTTCCCCTCTCCGATCTGGACTGTGGGCCGGAGGTAGCCTGGCGGGAGGAGGGCTACCTTTCCCGGGTCCATATGCCCTTCCTCTACAAGCTGCCGGAGGAGATGCCCGCCGAGCTGACCTATGAGCTGCTGGACCTGGAGGGGGGCGGCTCCCGCACCGGATCCCTGACCCTCACCCCCGTGGAGGCCCAGGCCGCCCGCTCGGACAGCCGCGCCTTTGCCGAGGGGACGGTGACCGCACTGGTCAGCGAGGACGGCCGGCAGCTGTCGGTGTACGCCCATCAGGAGGAGACGGCGGACGGGCCGCTGCTGACGGGGGCCTCCCTGTTCCATCACCAAGTCACCTTCATCGGGGCCTCCGGAACCCGCTATCCCGACGCAGGAGAGGGCTTCCGCAGCTACACCTCCGGCCATGTGAACGTCCAGCTGGCCGCCGCCCCAGACTGGGTGGAGGAACCTATCGTGGCGGTGGAGATCGGCGCCCTCCAGCTGGTCTACGAGCACGATACCTGGTGGGACGGCCTGGGAGGAGGTATGGTCCGCACCCAGGATACCGCCACCTACGGGGATCTGAACTGGGTCATCTCTCTGGAATAACAGCAGGCAGAACGGGGCCGGGCAATGTTTCGCCCGGCCCCGGTTTTTTCTACTGTTCTTCGCTCAGCTCATCCAGCAGCGCCCGCAGCTGGGCGATGTCCTCCTGGTTCAGCTGGTCGGCCTGCACCAGGGCGGCCACCATGTTCCGGGCCGAACCGGCGTACAGCCTGTCGATGAGCCTTTTGGTGCGGCTGCCCCGCACCTCCTCCCGGCTCACCAGGGGGGTGTACCAGTACACCTGCCGCTTCTCCTGGCCCACCGCCCCCTTGGCGCACAGCCGCCGCAGCAGGGTCTTGGTGGTATCCCCGTTCTTCTCCGACAGGGCCTCCTTAATCTGCCCCAGGGTAAGGGGCTCCCCCGCGTCCCACAGGACCTCCATCACCTCCAGCTCCGCCTCGGTGATCTTTTCTTCCGCGTTGTTCATATCCGTTCCCCCCTTACGCCGCTTCGGCCCGCTCCCAGCGGTCCAGCAGCACATCATACAGGTCGGTCTCCCCAGATCCCTGATACCAGAAGGACCAGGGTCCCCCATGACCTTCCAGATCATAATACACCAGGTTCCCGGGGTAGACGGTGACGGTTACATACCGGTCCTCCGGACTGGCGGTAATCCCCTGGCCCTGGCCGGGATCGGCGGGCGTCCAGGTCATGGCGTCCATCAGATCCAGTACCTCCTCCCAGTCGGAGAAGCCCCGCTTTTCTTCACCCATCCAGAGCAGCGGCTGGCCGCCCCCCTGAGTGATCCAGCCCCGGAAGTTGGACGGGAACCCCGCCGCCTGCTTTTCCGCCCACAGGCCGGCCATCCGCTGGTACAGCTGCTCATAGCCCTGGGTACAGTGCCAATACTGGTTGCGGCTGCTCACATAGGGAGCGCCCCAGCCCATTGTGAAACTCCCCTTGCCCACCAGCCACAGAGAGTAGCACCCGGCGGGCGGGTCGGTGGAGTCAAAGTCCTCCTGAGGCAGCTCTGCCACCTCTTCCCAGGTGCAGTCGGCCAGCCACTCCCGGAGCTGGGGCAGCTCCGCCTGACGGACAAAGACTGTACCGGGACCGCTGCCCGGCTCTTTGAAGCCGTAAAACTCCACATCGTAGTCGTAGTCAAATACCCGCTCCAAAGCCCCATACACGTCAGCCGCCGGGGCTTTTTCCGCCGCTTCGGCTTCCTTCCATGCCTGGAGAAGTTCTGCCATCACCTCATAGGAGGTATTTTCGTAGTCGTAGGCATCCCGGTACCAGGATATCTCGCCGTCGTGCTCCAACCTCACCAGGCCGTCCTGCTCCAGGAAGATCACCGCGCCCTTCTCTCCGGCGTCATACCGCACCGCCGGGCCGTTGAGGGGGCCGGGGTCCTCCGCTTTGACCCACAGCCGGGTATACAGGGTGGGCTGATAGGGCGGCTCTCCCGTCACATTTTCCACTTGCGTGTACGCCCCATCCACATACACCTGGGTGCCCACCGTCAGGGCCTCGCTCAAAATGGGGCTCAGCTCCCGGAACCACAGGTCCCAGGCGGGCTCCCCCTCCAGCCGGGTGAGCTGATCGGCGGTCACCCCGTCATACCGGGAGGCCAGCCAGTCCAGGGCCGCCCCCTCCGGGGTGAGGAGTTCGCCACCCTCGCCCCGGTCGGCCTGGGACTGAAGCTGAGCATAGTAGTCCGAAATGGTCATGCCGGTATCCCGGGGAATGGTGGTGATAGCGCCGCCGATGTGGTTGTTGAAATACCCCTCCACGCACCAGATGCCCCCCGCCCCCTGTCTGGCGGGTTGGGAGAGGAGCATGGTAATGGACTCGCTCCAGTCGGGGGTGTGGTAGCGGATATAGTAGTGCTTGCCGTCCCACAGGCTGCCGTCGTCGTTGGCGTAGTCGCTGCTGGTAAAGGGCTCCAGGCCGTTGCGGGCCATAAAATCGGGCAAAATCCCCTCCGGCAGCCGCAGAAGCAGCGCCCGCCACTGGATCTCCTCCCGGGCCTGCTCCTCCGGCTCCGACTCGGAGTAGAACCGCACGTCGGTGGGGGTGAGGCAGGCGTAGTACCAACCGTCTTTCCGGGCAAAGAAGCTCCGGCCGCTGTTGTCCTCAGCGAGGCTCAGTTCAAAGGCTGGCTGGTCATAGCGGGCAATGGAAAAGAGCCAGCCCATCCCCTCGGTGCCGCCGCCGCCCCCCGCCTCATAGCTGCGCCGCTCAAACACCGAGAAGAAGATCTCGCCGCTCTCCGGGGTATCCACCAGCAGCTGGCCGTCCAGGTCGGCGGGGAGGGCTGCCGTCAGACCGTTGGACAGGTCGTACAGAACCGGGTCGTCCAGCAGGGCCGCCGGGTCCGGTTCTTCCCCGGCGGAGGGAGCGGGCTGCGCCCCCCAAATGGCCGCGCAGCCGGTGAGGACCACCGCCAGCGCCAGGGTGAGGGCCAGCGCCGCCGGACCCTGCTTTTGGTATTTCATCACCCCCACCAGCCGCTCCTTCAGATGTTTCTTCTCCTCACTCAGGGTAACGGCCAGCAGGCTTCTGGTGGATTGCCCCGCCGCCATGGCCAGCAGGGTCTCTCCATAGTGCCGCCGCCCGGCGGCGTCCAGGCGCTTCACCACCGCCTCGTCGCAGGACAGCTCACAGGCCCGGTTCAGTTGCCGCCGCACCACCACCATCAGGGGATTGAACCAGTGAACGCTGGTCACCGCCACGGCAAACCATTTATAGAGCAGGTCCTGCCGCCGGGCGTGGGTGAGCTCATGGGCCAGGATATCCCCCAGCCGGTCCCCCTCCACCTCACAGGGCAGCACAATGGTGGGCCGGATTACCCCCAGCAGCATGGGAGTGGACACGTAGGGGCACACCGTCAACCCCACCCGGCCCGACGGGTCCAGGGTGGACAACAGAGCCAGGGCCCCCGGCTCCGGGTATGTTCCGCTCTCCCTGACCAGCCTGGCAAACCGGCGGTAGCCCACCACCTGCCGTCCCAGGCAGAAGGCCGCCCCCACGCCCCATAGGGCAAACCATAGAACCGGACTGGTGAGCACGCCCCGCCAGCTGGCGGCGGGCCGGGCTGTCTGGATCTCCGGCCGGGTCTGAGGCTCCGCCGTCTCCCCCTGGCCGTCGGGGCGCTGGACCTGCTCCGGCTGGACGGGCCGGGCCGCAGGCTGCTGCTGGACGACGGCCTGGGCCGGCGCCTCCGGCGCCCGGGCGGGCAGGGGGATGGTCACCCCCACCGGCAGGCACAGCCGGATCAGCACCAGCAGCCAGAGATAGTAAAATACGGTCTTGCTCCTGATCAGGGGCCGGGACAGCAGCAGCAGGCCGGTGAGGACCGACCCCAGCGCCGTCAGCACCAGCAGAGTATGCAGAAATTCCGCCATGTTGCTCCCTCCAGACAAAATAGAGGTTACAGTTGTACCCTTCACACTCTCAGGGTACAACTGTAACCTCGCTTTGTCAAGGCATTTTTGGTTACAAATTAGGTACAGTTTAGG
Source organism: Candidatus Flavonifractor merdavium (assembly GCA_019119335.1). GTDB lineage: Bacteria > Bacillota > Clostridia > Oscillospirales > Oscillospiraceae > Flavonifractor > Flavonifractor merdavium. The sequence goes on along the minus strand of DWXF01000035.1, from coordinate 18,942 downwards.
GGGTAGGTGCCGGTAAAGCAGCCGTCACAGAAGCCGCAGGCGGCGTCGGGGGCGATGCGGTGGAGGTCCTCCAGGCTGAGGAAGCCCAGGCTGTCCGCCCCGATGAGCTGGCGGATCTCCTCCACGGAGTAACGGCAGGCGATGAGGTTTTCCCTGTCGGGGATGTCGGTGCCGAAGTGGCAGGGGGCGATGAAGGGAGGCGCGGAGGAGCGCATGTGGATCTCCGTGGCCCCGGCCTCCCGAAGGAGGGTGACGATCTGCCGGGAGGTGGTGCCCCGGACGATGGAGTCGTCGATCATCACCACCCGCCGGCCCTCCACGCAGCTTTTCAGGGGCCCCAGCTTGATGCGCACCGCCTGCTCCCGGCTCTGCTGGCCGGGGGTGATGAAGGTGCGGCCGATGTAGCGGTTTTTTACCAGGCCTACCCCGTAGGGGATACCCGATTCCTCGGCGTAGCCCATGGCGGCGTCCAGACCGGAGTCGGGCACACCGATGACCACGTCGGCCTCCACCGGGCAGGCCTGGGCCAGCAGGCGGCCGGCGTTGCGCCGGGCCTGGTGGACCGACTGGCCGCAGAGCACCGAGTCGGGCCGGGCGAAGTAGATGTACTCAAAGATGCACAGATGGCTGGCGGCGTTTTCGCAGTTCTCCCGGATGGAGGTCACCTTGCCTCCCTCCACCACCACGATCTCGCCGGGCTCCACCTCCCGGACAAACTCCGCCCCCACGGCGTTGAGGGCGCAGCTCTCCGAGGCGAAGAGCACCGCCTCTCCCCGGCGGCCCATGCACAAGGGACGGAAGCCCCAGGGGTCCCGGAGGGCGATGAGCTTCTGGGGGGACATGACCAGCAGGGAGTAGGCCCCCCGCAGGCCCTTCACCGCCTGGCACACCGCCTCCTCCACCGAGGCGCAGCGCAGCCGCTCCTGGGCGATGGCATAGGCGATGAGCTCGGAGTCGGTGGTGGTCTGGAAGATGGCCCCCCGGTACTCAAAGGCGGTGCGCAGCTGTTTGGTATTCACCAGGTTGCCGTTGTGGGCCACCGCCAGGGTACCCTTCACGTAGTTTAGGGTGAGGGGCTGGGCGTTCTCCCGGCGGCCGCCGCCGGTGGTGGCATAGCGCACGTGGCCCACCGCCATGGTGCCGTTGAGCCGGTCCAGGGTGTCCGGGTCAAACACCTCCCCCACCAGGCCCACGTCCTTGTGGTAAGACAGCTCCCGGTCGTTGATGGCGGCGATGCCGCAGGCCTCCTGCCCCCGGTGCTGCAAGGCGTACAGGCCGTAATAGGCGGTGCGGGCGCAGTCCCCCTTGGGGTCCCAGATGCCGAACAGCCCGCATTCCTCATGGATTGACACAGCGTTTCCCTCCCAACAGTTTCCGTAAAAAAGAAAAAGGCGCTGTGGCCTCATGCCACAGCGCCTTTACTCTGACGGGCCCATTATAAGCGTCCGCCGGAGGTTTGTCAAGGCAGGCCGCCCTCAGTCGTCCTGCAAAGCGTCGTAATCCATTTCGCCGGTGCGCACCTTCACCGCGTTGTCCACGTGGGTGAGGAAGATCTTGCCGTCCCCCTGGTTGCCGGTGCGCAGCACCTGTTCGGCGGCGGCTACCACCAGAGCCGGATCCACCTTGGCCACCACGATGTCCACCTGAAGCTTGGGCAGCAGGTGCATGCTCATCTTGACGCCCCGGTACTGGCCCACCTTGCCCATCTGAGCGCCGCAGCCCATGACCCGGCTCACCGTCATGCCGGTGACCCCAATGGCCGCCATGGCGTCCCGCAGGGCGGAGAAGCGCTCCTCCCGGCAGATGATGGTCAGCTTGGTCATGCCCCGCTGGGGCCGATCGGGGGCGGGCGCCCCCGCCAGAGTCACCGGAGTGAGGTCCTCCACATCCACCGGCTCATAGGCCACGTCTCCGCCCAGCACGCCTGGAGCGGCGGGCAGGAAGTCGGCATAGGCGGAGGCCATAGCGTGCTCTGCCACGTCCAGACCCACGATCTCCTCCTCGGGGGTAACCCGCAGGCCGATGGTCTTGTCAATGAGCTTGAACACAATCAGCATGGTTACCACGGCATAGGCCCCGATGGTCACCACACCCAGGCACTGGACCCCCAGGTGGTAGAAGCCGCCGCCGTAGAACAGGCCGGAGGTGGTGTTGAACAGGCCGTCGGCCACGGTGCCCCAGATGCCGTTGGCACAGTGGACCGCCACCGCACCCACCGGGTCGTCGATGTGGAGCTTGAAGTCCAGCAGCTCCACCACCAGCACCACCAGGATGCCGTCCACCGCGCCGATGATGATGGCGCCCAGGGCGTCCACCGTGGCGCAGGGGGCGGTAATGCCCACCAGGCCGGCCAGGGAGGCGTTGAGGCACATGGACACGTCAGGCTTGCCGCCCCGCTTCCAGGTAAACACCATGCACACAAAGGTGGCCACCGCGGGGGCCAGAGTGGTGTTGCCCAGGATCTGGGCCAGCTGGGCGGTGTCGGCGGCAGCCGCGCCGTTGAAGCCGTACCAGCAGAACCACAGGATGAAGCAGCCCAGAGCGCCCAGGGTCAGGGAGTGGCCGGGAATGGCATTGACCCGGAGGGTGCCGTCCTTCTCCCTGGTGTACTTGCCCAGCCGGGGTCCCAGCATCCAGGCCCCTACCAGGGCGGACAGGCCGCCCACCATATGGATAACCGACGAGCCGGCAAAGTCCACATAGCCCAGGCCCACCAGCCAGCCCTGACCGTTCCACACCCAGCCGGCCTCAATGGGGTAGATGACGGCGCTGATCACGCCGGAATACACGCAGTAGGCCAGAAACTTGGTCCGCTCCGCCATGGCGCCCGACACAATGGTGGCCGCCGTGGCGCAAAACACCAGCTGGAAGAAAAAGTTGGACCAGTCAAAGCCGTAAAAGTCGGTAAACATCTGATACTCCGGCTTTCCAATAAGGCCGAAGAAGTAGTTCTCGCTGTTCATGATGCCGTAGCCCAGCAGGATGAACACCACCGTACCGATACAGAAGTCCATCAGGTTTTTCATAATAATGTTGCCGGCGTTCTTGGCCCGGGTAAACCCGGCCTCCACCATGGCAAAGCCGCACTGCATAAAAAACACCAGCACCGCGCCCACCAGATACCATACCGACAGATCCATACGCGCTCCTCCTTCTCAAACAACAAACAAGGCGCGCGGCCGGCCCCCTTACCGGTCTGCGCGCCTTTGCACGGGTCTCTCCATTCGCCTTTTGCCGCGGCAAACACAAAGAGCGCCGCCGGTCTCCCGGCAGCGCCCTTGCATGGGCACAGTCTATGCCCCGCCGCCCCCTTTGTCAACCCCTCCCGGCCAACTTCGGCACAGCGGCCAAACCGCCCCCGCCATGGGCCGGGCCCTTTTTGGGAGGTTCCACAAACTGGATACTCCCGCCCCTCATAAATGAAAGTGTCATATATAATTCTTGCATAAATGCGCCCACATATTTGTTTTTCATTTTTGACCTGCAACACAAAAAGAACAAACTTTCACAATTCCCCTTGACATTCCGCCGCTTGGCCGGTATACTTTCGCACATAGTCGAGGACAAAGAGGTTCCCGCCATCCGGCAGGAATGTCTTTGTCCTTTCTTATTTGAAGGCACGAGAGGAGTTGCTTGCAATGTCGTACACCAAGGAAGATATCATCCGTAAGGTAAAGGAAGAGGATATCGAGTTTATCCGCCTCCAGTTCACCGATATTTTCGGCCAGCTGAAAAATGTGGCCATCACCGCCTCCCAGATTGAAAAGGCGGTGAACAACCAGATCATGTTCGACGGCTCCTCGATTGAGGGCTTTGTCCGCATCGACGAGTCCGACCAGTACCTCTATCCCGATCTGGACTCCTTCGCGGTGTTCCCCTGGCGGCCCAGCCACGGCAAGGTGGCCCGTCTGATCTGCGACGTGTACAACCCCGACGGCACCCCCTTTGTGGGCGACCCCCGGAACGTGCTCAAGCGGGCGCTGAAGAAGGCGGCGGACATGGGGTATGACGCCTTCAACGTGGGCCCCGAGGCGGAGTTTTTCCTGTTCCAGACCGACGACGAGGGCAAGCCCACCATCAAGACCAACGACGAGGCGGGCTACTTCGATCTGGGTCCTCTGGACCACGGCGAGGGCACCCGCCGGGAGATCTGCATGGCCCTGGAGCAGATGGGCTTTGAGATCGAGGCCAGCCACCACGAGGTGGCCCAGGGCCAGCATGAGATCGACTTCAAGTATGCCGACGCCCTCCACACCGCTGACAACATCATGACCTTCAAGCTGGCGGTGAAAACCCTGGCCCAGAAAAACGGCCTGCACGCCACCTTCATGCCCAAACCCATTTTCGGCATCAACGGCTCGGGCATGCACACCAACATGTCCCTGTTCAAAAACGGCAGGAACGTGTTCTACGATCCCGACGGGGAGAAGGGCCTGTCCAAGGAAGCCTATTCCTTTATCGCGGGCCTGCTGGCCCACGTGAAGGGCATGGCGGCGGTGACCAACCCCCTGGTGAACTCCTACAAGCGGCTGGTACCCGGCTACGAGGCCCCCTGCTACCTGGCCTGGTCGGCCTCCAACCGCTCCGCCCTCATCCGTATCCCGGCGGCCCGGGGCCAGGCCACCCGGGTGGAGCTGCGCTCCCCCGACCCGGCCTGCAACCCCTATCTGGAGCTGGCGGTGTGCCTGGCCGCCGGTCTGGACGGCATTGAGAAGGGCATGACGCCCCCCGCCGAGGTCACCGAAAACATCTTCGCCATGGACGACGCCGCCCGGAAGGCCCACGGCATCGACGCGCTGCCCGGTTCTCTGGACGAAGCCATCGCCGCCCTGGAGGCCGACCAGCTGATCCTGGACACCCTGGGCGACCATGTGGCCGCCAACTATATCGAGGGCAAGAAGAAAGAGTGGGACGAGTTCCGCACCCGGGTATCCTCCTGGGAGCGGGAGAAATATATCATCAACTATTGACAAGCCAGTGTGTGGCGGGGCAGGGAGTGAATGGAAATGGAACAGGTGATCGTCGCCTTTGAAAGCACCAAAAGCGCCCTTCGGGTCAAGGAGATCCTGGAGTCCAGCGGCACCGCCTCCTGCATTCTGTGCGCCTCCGCCGGACAGGTGCGCCGTACCGTCCACAAGCTCCACATCACCGCGGTGGTGTGCGGCTTCAAGCTGGCCGACCAGCCGGCGGAGGCTCTGTTTGCCGATCTGCCGCCCTCCTGCGCCATGCTGGTGCTGGCTACCCAGAACCTGCTGGACCTGCTGCAGGACGAGGACATCTTTCGTCTGGCCTCCCCGGTGTCCCGGGGGGACCTGACGGCGTCGGTGCGGATGCTGCTGCAGATGGGGCGGCGGCTGGAGCGGATCCTCCGGCCCCGCCGCTCCGAGGAGGAGCAGGCGGTGATCCGCCGGGCCAAGGAGCTGCTGATGGACCGCAACGGCATGACGGAGGAGGAGGCCCACCGGTTTTTGCAAAAGACCAGCATGGACAACAGCGCCAAAATGCTCCAGACGGCCCAGCTGGTTTTAGACAGCGCGGAAGGGGAATCATAGCAGAGACAACGCAGTCTCTCGGCGGCAGTCCGGAGGCGGGGACTGCCGCTTTTTTGATCACCTGGAAAGGGGATGCACACATGAAAACAAAAGCTTATCCGCAGGGCGGGCTGTACCGGCCCTGTTTTGAGCACGACGCCTGCGGCATCGGCGCCGTGGTGGATATCCACGGCCGGCCGGACCACCAGATCGTGGACGACGCGCTGAAGATCGTGGAAAAGCTGGAGCACCGGGCGGGTAAGGACGCCAAGGGGGAGACCGGCGACGGCGTGGGCATCCTGGTCCAGGTATCCCACGGCTTTTTCAGCCGGGCGGCGGGGTTCCCCCTGCCCGGCCCCCGGGACTACGGGGTGGGGATGTTCTTCCTCCCCCAGGACACCCGGCGGCGCAGCCAGGTCAAAAAGCTCTTTGAGCTGGTGGCCGAAAAGGAGGGCCTGGAGTTTCTGGGCTGGCGGGCAGTGCCCGTCAATCCCGATATCCTGGGCCAGCGGGCCAGAGAGAAGATGCCCGCCATTTGGCAGGGCTTTGTCCGCCGCCCGGAAGCGGTGGCCCAGGGGCTGGACTTTGACCGGAAGCTCTACGTGGCCCGGCGTGTGTTTGAGCAGTCCTGCGGCGGGGACACCTACGTGGTGTCCCTGTCCAGCCGGACGGTGGTATATAAAGGTATGTTCCTGGTCAACCAGCTGCGGGCCTTCTACCCCGACCTGGACGACCCGGACTACCACTCCGCCCTAGCCCTGGTCCACTCCCGGTTCTCCACCAACACCAACCCGGCCTGGGAGCGGGCCCATCCCTACCGCCTGCTGGCCCACAACGGCGAGATCAACACCATCCGGGGCAACGTGGACCGGATGCTGGCCCGGGAGGAGACCATGTCCTCCCAGGTGCTGGGGGACCAGATGGACAAGGTACTGCCGGTGGTGTCGGCGGCGGGCTCCGACTCTGCCATGCTGGACAACACCCTGGAATTCCTGATGATGGCGGGGATGGACCTGCCTCTGGCGGTGATGGCCTGTATCCCCGAGCCCTGGATGGGAGACAAGACCATCTCCCGGGCCCGGCGGGACCTGTACCAGTACTACGCCACCCTGATGGAACCCTGGGACGGCCCGGCGGCGGTGCTCTTCACCGACGGCGACATGGTGGGGGCGGTGCTGGACCGCAACGGCCTGCGGCCCTCCCGGTACTACGTCACCAAAGACGGCCGGCTGATCCTGGCCTCCGAGGTGGGGGTGCTGGACCTGCCGCCGGAGGAGATCGTGCGCAAGGACCGGCTGCGGCCCGGCCGGATGCTGCTGGTGGACCTGAAGCAGGGCCGCATTGTGGAGGACGGGGAGCTGAAGAGCGCCTACGCCGCCCGGCAGCCCTACGGCGAATGGCTGGACGGCAACCTGATCCACCTGTCCGACCTGCCCGTGCCCAACAAGCGGGTGGAGCGGCACAGCCGGGAGGAGCTCCACCGACTGCAAAAGGCCTTCGGCTACCGGTATGAGGACGTCCACGACACCATTCTGCCCATGGCCCGCACCGGCTCGGAGGCCACCGCCGCCATGGGTACCGACATCCCCCTGGCGGTGCTGGACGATGTGGACCGGCCCCTGTTCCACTACTTCCACCAGCTCTTCGCCCAGGTGACCAACCCCCCCATGGACGCCATCCGGGAGGAAATCGTCACCGACACCACGGTGTACGTGGGAGACGACGGCAATCTGCTGGAGGAGAAGGGGTCCAACTGCCGGGTGCTCCAGATCCAGAACCCCATCCTCACCTCCACCGATTTAATGAAGATCAAGAGCATGGATCAGTCGGGCTTCCACGTGGCCACCGTCTCCCTGCTCTACTACAAAAACACCTCCCTGGAGCGGGCGGTGAGCCAGCTGGCGGTGGCGGTGGACCGGGCCTGGCGGGAGGGCGCCAACGTGGTGGTCCTCTCCGACCGGGGGGTGGACGAGAACCATGTGGCCATCCCCTCCCTGCTGGCGGTGTCCGCCATGGAGCAGTACCTCATCCGCACCAAGAAGCGCACGGCGGTGTCCATCATCCTGGAATCCGCCGAGCCCCGGGACGTGCACCACTTCGCCGCCCTGCTGGGCTATGGCGCCCGGGCGGTGAACCCCTACCTGGCGGAGGAGACTATCGTGGAGCTCATCGAGGAGGGCCTGCTGGACAAGGACTTCCACACAGCGGTAAAGGACTACACCCAGGCCGTCCTCCACGGCATCGTGAAGATCGCCTCCAAAATGGGCATCTCCACCCTCCAGTCCTACCAGTCCGCCCAGATCTTTGAGGCGGTGGGCATCCGGCAGGACGTCATCGACAAATACTTTACCAACACCGTCTCCCGGGTAGGAGGCATCGGCCTGGAGGAGATGGGGGCGGCGGTGGAGCGCAACCACGCCAAAGCTTTCGACCCCCTGGGGCTGGAGGTGGACCTGGAGCTGGACAGCCTGGGCTCCCACAAGGCCCGCTCCGGCGGCGAGGACCACCTGTACGACCCCCAGACCATCCATCTGCTCCAGCAGGCCACCCGGCGGGGGGACTACGACCTGTTCCGCCAGTACACCCGGCGGGTGGATGACGAGACCCGGCCCCACACCCTCCGGGGCCTGCTGGATATGAAGTACGCCGACGCCCCCATCCCTCTGGAGGAGGTGGAGAGCGTGGAAGCCATCGTCAAGCGCTTCAAAACCGGGGCCATGAGCTACGGCTCCATCTCCCGGGAGGCCCACGAGTGTCTGGCTCAGGCCATGAACCTGCTGGGGGGCAAGTCCAACTCCGGCGAGGGGGGCGAGGAGCCCGACCGGCTGGCCGACCCCGCCCGCAACTCGGCCATCAAGCAGGTGGCCTCCGGCCGCTTCGGGGTGACCAGCGAGTACCTGGTGAGCGCCCAGGAGATCCAGATCAAGCTGGCCCAGGGGGCCAAGCCCGGCGAGGGCGGCCACCTGCCCGCGGGCAAGGTGTATCCCTGGATCGCCAAGTGCCGCCACGCCACCCCCGGCGTGTCCCTGATCTCTCCCCCGCCCCACCACGACATCTACTCCATCGAGGACCTGTCCCAGCTCATCTACGACTTAAAGTGCGCCAACCGGCAGGCCCGGATTTCCGTCAAGCTGGTCAGCGAGGCGGGTGTGGGCACCATCGCCGCCGGCGTAGCCAAGGCGGGGGCCCAGGTGGTGCTGATCTCCGGCTTTGACGGCGGCACCGGCGCGGCTCCCCGCACCTCCATCCACCACGCCGGCCTGCCCTGGGAGCTGGGGCTGGCGGAGACCCACCAGACCCTGCTCCAGAACGGCCTGCGCTCTCGGGTGGTGGTGGAGACCGACGGCAAGCTGATGAGCGGCCGGGATGTGGCCATCGCCTGTATGCTGGGGGCCGAGGAGTTCGGCTTTGCCACCGCCCCCCTGGTGACCCTGGGGTGCGTGATGATGCGGGTGTGCAACCTGGACACCTGCCCGGTGGGTGTGGCCACCCAGAACCCGGAGCTGAGAAAACGCTTCTGCGGCAAGCCGGAGTACGTGGTCAACTTCATGCGCTTCATCGCCCAGGAGCTGCGGGAGCACATGGCAAAGCTGGGGGTGCGCACGGTGGGCGAGCTGGTGGGCCGCACCGACCTACTCTCCGTCCGCACCCCGGCGGTAAACCAGCGGGCGGCCACGGTGGACCTGTCGGCTCTTCTGAACAACCCCTGGGCGGGACAGGACAAGACCCACTTCGACCCGGCGGACGTATATGATTTCAAGCTGGAGGACACGGTGGACCTGAAGGTGCTGGAGCCCCAGCTGGGCAGCGCCCTGTCCGCCGGCGAGTCCCGGCGGCTGAGCCTGCAAGTGTCCTCCACCCATCGGGCGGTGGGCACCATCCTGGGCTCCGACGTCACCCGGCTCCACGGGGATGCCCTGCCCGAGGACACCTTCACCATCCAGTGTACCGGCGGCGGCGGCCAGTCCTTCGGGGCCTTCCTGCCCAGGGGGGTCACCCTCCGGCTGGAGGGGGACGCCAACGACTACCTGGGCAAGGGCCTGTCCGGCGGCACCATTGTGGTCTATCCCCCCAAAAACAGCCCCTTTGACCCGGCGGAGAACATCCTGGTGGGCAACGTGGCTCTGTACGGCGCCACCAGCGGCAAGGCCTTCCTCAGCGGCGTGGCCGGCGAGCGGTTCTGCGTGCGCAACTCGGGGGCCACCGCGGTGGTGGAGGGGGTAGGCGACCACGGCTGCGAGTATATGACCGGCGGCCGGGTGGTAGTGCTGGGCCCCACCGGCAAGAACTTCGCCGCCGGCATGAGCGGCGGCGTGGCCTACGTGCTGGACGAGAAGCGGGATCTGTACCTGCGGCTGAACAAGGAGCTGGTGTCCATGTCCCCCGTGACCGAGGCCCACGACGCCGCCGAGCTGCGGGAGCTGATCCAGGCCCATGCCGACGCCACCGGCTCGGCCAAGGCCCGGCACATTCTGGAGCATTTTGAGGAATATCTGCCCCTCTTCAAAAAGCTCCTCCCCCACGATTACGACCGGATGCTGCGCACCATCGCCCACTTTGAGGAGCGAGGCATGAGCCGCCAGGAGGCCCAGGTGGAGGCCTTCTACGCCAACACCAGAAAGGCAGGGGAATAAGCATGGGAAAACCCACCGGATTTTTGGACTATCAGCGCCAGGGCAACCCGGCTCAGCCGCCCCTGGATCGCATCAAGCACTATCGGGAGTTCCACCCGCCGCTGGACCGGGAGGAGCGGCGGCGGCAGGGGGCCCGGTGCATGGCCTGCGGCGTGCCCTTCTGCCAGTCGGGGGCGGTGCTGAACGGCATGGTTTCCGGCTGCCCCCTCCACAACCTGGTGCCCGAGTGGAACGACCTGGTCTACCGAGGCCACCCGGGCCACGCCGCCGACCGGCTGCTCAAGACCAACAACTTCCCCGAGTTCACCGGCCGGGTGTGTCCCGCCCTGTGTGAGGCGGCCTGCACCTGCGGCCTCCACGGAGACCCGGTAACCGTAAAAGAAAATGAGCTGTCCATCATCGAGGAGGCCTGGACCTCCGGCCGGATGGAGCCCCGGCCCCCCAGGGCCCGCACCGATCGGAAGGTGGCGGTGGTGGGCTCCGGTCCCTCCGGCCTGGCCTGCGCCGAGCAGCTCAACCGCCGGGGCCACACCGTCACCGTCTTTGAGCGGGAGGACCGGCCCGGGGGCCTGCTGATGTATGGCATCCCCAACATGAAGCTGGAGAAGTGGGTGGTCCTGCGGCGGCTGGAGAAAATGGCCGCCGAGGGCATCCAGTTCCGCACCGGCGTGGACGTGGGCAAGGATGTGTTCCCCGAGGAGCTGCTGGCAAGCTACGACGCGGTGGTGCTGTGCTGCGGCGCCTCCCAGCCCCGGGACCTGACCGTTCCCGGCCGGGAGGCGGCGGGGGTGCTCTTCGCCGTAGACTTTTTGAAGGAGACCACCCGCTCCCTGCTGGATCACCGGCTGGCCGAGGGCACCTACCCCTCCGCCAAAGGCAAGCAGGTGGTGGTGGTAGGAGGCGGCGACACCGGCAACGACTGCGTGGGCACCTGCATCCGCCAGGGCTGCGCCGGGGTGGTGCAGCTGGAGATGATGCCCAAGCTGCCCGACAGCCGGGGGGAAAACAACCCCTGGCCGGAGTGGCCCCGGGTGTGCAAGACCGACTACGGCCAGGAGGAGGCCATCGCCCTCTTTGGCCACGACCCCCGCATTTATCAGACCACCGTGACCGGCCTGATCGCCGACAGCCGGGGCGCCCTGGAGGGGGTGACCACCGTGGAGCTGGACCGGGAGCTGAAGCCGGTGCCCGGCACCGAGCGCACCCTGCCCTGCCAGCTGCTGCTCATCGCCGCCGGATTCCTGGGGCCCCAGGCCTACGTGCCCGAGGTGTTCGGCCTGGAGCGCACCAGCCGCTCCTGCGTTAAGACCCCGGAGGGGAGCTACGCCACCAGCGTGCCCCGGATCTTCGCCGCAGGCGACATGCGCCGGGGCCAGTCCCTGGTGGTATGGGCCATCCAGGAGGGCCGCGCCGCCGCCCGGGAGGTGGACCAGTTCCTGCTGGACTGGGGCGGCTAGCCGATACCCAAAACAAAACCGGGTCCCGATCCGCTGGATCGGGGCCCGGTTTTTCGCTGTGCTTACATCTGCTGGTGGAAGGTGCGCTTGATGACCTCCAGCTGCTGCTCCCGGCTGAGGCGGGAGAAGTTCACCGCGTAGCCCGACACCCGGATGGTGAGGGTGGGGTACTGCTCGGGATGCTCCATGGCGTCCAACAGCAGCTGCCGGTTCATGACGTTGACGTTCAGGTGGTGGGCACCCTGGATGAAGTAACCGTCCAGGATGTTCACCAGGTTGCCGGTGCGCTCCCCGTCGCTCCTGCCCAGGGCGTTGGGTACGATGGAAAAGGTGTTGGATACCCCGTCCTGGCACACCGCCCGGTAGGGCAGCTTGGCCACCGAGTTGAGGGAGGCCAGGGCCCCGCTCTTGTCCCGGCCGTGCATGGGGTTGGCCCCAGGGGCGAAGGGCTCCCCCGCCTTGCGGCCGTCGGGGGTGGCCCCGGTCTTTTTGCCGTACATCACGTTGGAGGTGATGGTGAGGGCGGAGAGGGTGTGGATGGCGTTCCGGTACAGGGGGTGCTTTTTCAGTTCAGCGGAAAAGTAGGACACCAGCTCCACGGCGATGTCGTCCACCCGGTCGTCGTCGTTGCCGTACTTGGGGAAGTCCCCCTCCACTTCAAAGTCCACGGCGATGCCGTTCTCATCCCGGACGGGGCGTACTTTGGCAAATTTGATGGCGGAGAGGGAGTCGGCGGCAATGGACAGCCCCGCCACCCCGAAGGCGGCCAGCCGCTCCACCAGGGTGTCGTGGAGGGCCATCTGGCTGCTCTCATAGGCGTACTTGTCGTGCATGTAGTGGATGATGTTGATGGTGTCCACGTAGAGCTCCGCCACGTAGGAGAGCACCTTTTTGTAGTTGCCCAGCACCTTGGGGTAGTCCAGCACCTCGTCCTGATCCAGGGGGATGTCGGGCACCACCCGGACGCCCTTCTTCTCGTCCACGCCGCCGTTGATGGCGTACAGCAGGCTCTTGGCCAGGTTGGCCCGGGCGCCGAAAAACTGCATCTGCTTGCCCACCGCCATGGCGGACACGCAGCAGGAGATGCAATAGTCGTCCCCGTACATGGGGCGCATCAGCTCGTCGCTCTCGTACTGGATGGAGTCGGTCCTGATGCTCATGTCGGCGCAGTACCGCTTGAACCCCTCGGGCAGGTCCTTGCTCCACAGCACCGTCAGGTTGGGCTCGGGGGCGGTGCCCAGGTTGGTGAGGGTGTGGAGCATCCGGAAGGAGTTGCGGGTCACCAGAGTGCGGCCGTCCACCCCCATGCCGCCGATGGACTCGGTGACCCAGGTGGGGTCGCCGCCAAAGAGCTCATTGTACTCTGGGGTACGCAGGTGGCGCACCAGCCGCAGCTTGATGACAAACTGATCCATCAGCTCCTGGGCCCCCCGCTCGTCCAGCACGCCTTTGTCCAGGTCCCGCTGGATGTAGATATCCAGGAAGGTGGCGGTGCGGCCCAGGGAGGTGGCGGCGCCGTTGTTCTCCTTCACCCCCGCCAGATAGGCCATGTACAGGTTCTGCACCGCCTCCCGGGCGTTCTCCGCCGGGCGGGTGATGTCGCAGCCGTACCTGGCGGCCATGGCGGCCATCTCCTTTAAGGCCCGGATCTGCATCTGCACCTCCTCCCGCAGGCGGATGCGCTCGTCGGTCATGGCCCCGTCCAGCAGATCCAGGTCCTTCTCCTTCTCCTCGATGAGAAAATCGGTGCCGTACAGGGGCACCCGGCGGTAGTCCCCCACAATACGGCCCCGGCCGTAGGCGTCGGGCAGGCCGGTGAGCAGCCCTGCCGACCGGGCCAGCCGGGTGCGCTTGGGGTAGGCGTCAAAGACCCCCTCGTTGTGGGTCTTGCGGTAGAGGCGGAAGTGCCGCTCGATCTCCGGGTCCAGCCGGTAGCCGTACTGCTCCAGGGCGGAGGTGGCGTTGCGGATGCCGCCGAAGGGGTTGACGATCCGCTTCAGGGGGGCGTCGGTCTGGAGGCCCACGATTACCTCGTTGTCCCGGTCGATGTAGCCGGGGGCAAAGTTGTCGATACCGGAGACGGCGTGGGTCTCCACGTCGATGATTCCCTTCTGCACCTCTTCAATGATGAGGGCCTGGGCCTTTTTCCACACCGCCGCCGTTTTTGTGGAAATCCCGGCCAGAAAACCGGCGTCCCCGGTGTAGGGAGTGTAATTCTTCTGGATAAAATTCCGCACGTTCACCAAATGCCGCCACTCGCCGGTGCGGAAGCCCTGCCAGGCGGCGCAATTCACATCAATGCTCATAGGTTCTCCTTTTCGCAGCAAGTCTCGTTCAGTCGTCTGTTCCAGTCCGCCAGGGCCTCCCCCTCCATGGGGGGCGTCCCCTCCAGGGGATAGGGGATGCCCAGGGCGGCGTACTTGTGGACCCCCAGGGTGTGGTAGGGCAGCAGCTCCACCCGCCGGATGTGCCGGATGGTCTGTAAGTACCGTTCCAGCCCCGCTAGGTGCTCCGCCCCGTCGGTGAGGCCGGGCACCGCCACATGGCGCACCCACAGGGGGACCCCCGCCTGCTGGACCTGCTCCAGAAAGCGGTCAAAGGCCGCCATGGACCGGCCGGTGAGCTGCCGGTAGCCCTCCGGGTCGTGGTGCTTCACGTCCAGCAGCACCAGGTCGGTATTTTGTAAAATGGGGCCGTACGCCCCCAGGCCGCAGCCCGCCGTGTCCAGGCAGGTGTGGACCCCCGCCTGCCGGCACAGGGCCAGACACTCCGCCAGAAACGCCGACTGGAGCAGCGGCTCTCCCCCGGAGAAGGTCACCCCGCCGGTTTGGCCGAAGTAGGGCTTGAAGCGGAGCAGCCGGCCGGTGAGCTGTTGGGGGGTGCAGGTCTCGCCCCCCTCCATGGCCCAGGTGTCCGGGTTGTGGCAGTACCGGCAGCGCAGGGCGCACCCCTGGAGAAAGACCACCGCCCGTACCCCCGGCCCGTCCACCAGACCCATGGACTCCAGGGAGTGGATCCGGCCCAAAATCATGTGGAACCATACCTCCTTTGCAAAAAAAGAAAAGCCGACAATCCGGGCTTTCCTCGCCCAGACGGTCGGCTTCTTTCTCATCATACTCCATGTGGTGGCTCCACATTATCCGTCAGTCATATGATGTACCATTTATACCACGGCCCTCCCCCGTTTGTCAACAAAAAAGCACCCATCTTTTTTGTGCAAACTGTCAAAAACATCTTCCCCCCACTTCTCCCTCTTGTAATTTTAACCATATCCTGCTATAATACAGTCAAGCAATGTGCGGAGGTTTTGAGAGGCGCAGAGTGGTTCAGGCTGCTTTGCGCCCTTTTTGCGCACATGATCTTGGAGGGACTGGCATGGACACACCCCAGCTTTTGGAGCTTCTGGCCGACGGACCGGTGATTGCGGCAGTGAAGGACGACGACGGCCTGAAGCGGGCCCTGCGCAGCGAGGCTCCGGTGCTCTTCCTGCTCTATGGGGACATTCTCACCATCCGGGACACGGTGGCCCAGGTGCGGGAGGCGGGCAAGCGGGCGTTTGTCCATCTGGATCTGGTGGAGGGGCTGTCCACCCGGGAGATCTCCGTGGATTTCATCGCCCGGAGCACCGCCGCCGACGGCGTGATCTCCACCAAAGCCACGCTGACCCGGCGGGCCAGGGAGCTGGGCCTGGTGGCCATCCAGCGGATCTTCCTGCTGGACTCCATGGCCCTGAAGAATCTGGAGCGCCACGTATCCCATGAGACCGCCGACCTGGTGGAGGTGCTGCCGGGCCTGATGCCCAAGATCATCCGCCAGCTCTGCCGGACCACCGGCAGGCCCATCATCGCCGGAGGCCTGATCTCCGACAAGGAGGACGTCACCGGGGCTCTGGGGGCTGGAGCGGTGGCGGTGTCCTCCACCAACCCCGCTGTGTGGAGTATGTAGGACCCGGACAAGTGCATATGGATGTTTCTGGAGATTGGAGAGTGAAACAGCGCCAGCCCCATGCCGGGGCGGTTCTGTTTCGCTCTTTTTTCGTCTGATACAATGGTTTACGGGAGGTTTTGCTATGTACGACGTTGTGATCATCGGCTGCGGCATCGTGGGCGCGGCCACCGCCTTTGAGCTGTCCAAGTACCGGCTCAAGGTAGGGATCGTGGAGCGGGAGAACGACGTGGCCTGCGGCACCACCAAGGCCAACTCCGCCATCATCCACGCCGGGTATGATCCCGTCCCCGGCACCCTCATGGCCAGGCTCAACGTCCGGGGCGCCGCCCTGGCCCGGGAGCTGTGCGCCGCGCTGGACGTGCCCTACCTGCCCTGCGGCTCCCTGGTGCTGGGCTTCTCCCCGGAGGACCAGGCCCACCTGGAGGAGCTGTATCGCCGGGGCGTGGCCAACGGGGTGCCCGACCTTGCCCTGCTGACGGGCGACGAGGCCCGGGCCCTGGAGCCCAACCTCTCCCCCACCGTCACCGCCGCCCTTCTCGCCCCCACCGCCGCCATCTGCTCCCCCTGGGAGTACGGCCTGGCTCTGGCGGAGACGGCGGTGCGCAACGGCGCGGAGCTCCAGCTGGAGACCGCCGTCACCGGCCTGACGCCCACGGAGGAGGGCTGGCGGGTGGAGACCAACCGGGGCGTGCTGGAGGCCCGGTACGTGGTCAACGCCGCCGGGCTGGAGGCCCAGACCATCCACGAGATGGCCGCCTCTCCCTCCTTTGCCATCCACCCCTCCCGGGGCCAGTACTTCCTGCTGGACAAGAGCGAGGGCGGCCGGGTGGGCCGGGTGATCTTCCAGTGCCCCAATGAGAAGGGCAAGGGCGTGCTGGTGTCCCCCACCGTCCACGGCAACCTGATCGTGGGCCCAGACGCCGAGCCGGTGGAGGGGGACGACACCTCCACCACCAGCGCGGGACTGGCCTTCGTGCGGGAGACCGCCCTGCGTTCGGTGCCGTCGGTGGATTTCCGCACCTCCATCCGCAACTTCGCCGGGGTGCGCGCCTCCACCGGCGCCAAGGACTTTATCATTGAGCTGTCCGCTCCCCATTTCCTGGACCTGGCGGGCATCTGCTCTCCCGGCCTGTCCGCCGCCCCCGCCATCGGGGAATACGCCGTGGAGCTGCTGGGCCAGGCGGGCCTGGCCCTGGAGCGGAAGGAGGACTTCCAGACCAGCCGGAAGCGGGTCCGGTTCCGGGAGATGTCCCCGGAGGAGAAGGCCAAGCTGGTGGCGGAGCATCCGGCCTACGGCCGGGTGATCTGCCGGTGTGAGACCGTCACCGAGGGGGAGATCCTGGACGCTCTGGCCGGTCCCATCCCGCCCCGGTCGGTAGACGGGGTGAAGCGCCGGGCAGGGGCCGGTCTGGGCCGCTGTCAGGGCGGCTTCTGCGGCCCCCGTGTGGTGGAGCTGCTGGCCCGGGAACAGCACCGCTCTCCCGGAGATATTCCTCAGGAGCGGGCCGGCTCCTGGCTGCTGGTCCGTGAGACGAAAGGAGGGGCGCGCTGATGTATGATCTGATTGTGCTTGGCGGCGGCCCGGCCGGTCTGGCCGGGGCCTGCGCCGCGTGGGAGGCCGGCCTGCGCCGCATTTTGATTGTGGAGCGGGACAAGGAACTGGGCGGCATCCTCAATCAGTGTATCCACAACGGCTTCGGCCTGCACTACTTTAAAGAGGAGCTCACCGGCCCGGAGTACGCCGGGCGGTTTGTGCGGATGCTTCAGGACACCGGCGTGGAGGTGCGCCTGGACACCATGGCCCTGGAGGTCACCCCCGACCGGAAGGTACATATGGTGGGCAAAGAGACGGGCTACCGGGTGGAGGAGGCCAAGAGCATCCTGCTGGCCATGGGCTGCCGGGAACGCACCCGGGGGGCCATCGCCATTCCCGGCACCCGGCCCGCCGGCATCTTTACCGCCGGGGCGGCCCAGCGGTATGTGAACATGGAGGGCTGGCTCCCCGGCAAGCGGGTGGTCATCCTGGGCAGCGGCGATATCGGCCTCATCATGGCCCGGCGGATGACCCTGGAGGGGGCCAAGGTGCTGGCCTGCGTGGAGGTCATGCCCTACTCCGGCGGCCTGAACCGGAACATCGTCCAGTGCCTCCACGACTACGACATTCCCCTCTACCTCTCCCACACCGTCACGGATATCCGGGGCAGAGACCGGGTGGAGCAGGTGGTGGTATCCCAGGTGGACGACCGGCGGCAGCCCATTCCCGGCACCGAAATGGTGTTCGACTGCGACACCCTGCTGCTCTCCGTGGGCCTGATCCCGGAGAACGAGCTGACCCGACAGGCGGGCATCCAGATCGACCCCCGCACCAACGGGGCGATTGTCTGGGAGAATATGGAGACCTCTCTGCCCGGCGTGTTTGCCTCGGGCAACGTGGCCCACGTCCACGATCTGGTGGACTTCGTCACCGCCGAGAGCCAGCGGGCTGGAAAAGCCGCCGCCCAGTACGTCCAGGAGGGGCCGGGGGAGAACCAGCCCGTTCTGGAGGTGAAGAACGGGGACGGAGTGACCTACACCGTGCCCCAGCACATCCGGCCCGGCCGGGTGGAAAAGGCCTGCGACCTGTTTTTCCGGGTGAACCGGGTATGCGGCCCCAGCCGCATTCTGGTCACCTCCGGCGGCGCCCAGGTGGCCGCCTATTCCAGAGACTATCTGGCCCCCGGCGAGATGGAGCACATTATGCTTCCCCGCAAGCTGCTGGACGGGGCCAGCGGTACGTTGACTGTATCCATTGAGGAGGTGGCGTCCAAATGAAGGAGCTTATCTGCATCGTCTGTCCCAAGGGCTGCCATCTGAAGGTGGACGAGGAACAGGATTACGCCGTCACCGGCAACAGCTGCCCCAAGGGGACGGATTACGGCAGGGCGGAGCTGACCCATCCCACCCGGGTGGTCACCTCCACCGTCCGCTGTGAGGGCGGGGCCTATCCCCGCTGTCCGGTGAAAACCAACGGCCCCATTCCCAAGGGGGACATCTTCGCGGCTGTCTCCCTGCTGGACGGGGTGACGGTCAAGGCCCCCGTCCAGGTGGGCCAGGTGGTAGTGGAGAATATCTGTGGCACCGGGGTGGACTTTGTGGCCACCCGGAATATGTGACACAGAATTTATAAAAAAGGAAGGGGCACAATATTATGGGTACTTACATTCTGGCATTGGATCAAGGCACCACCAGCTCCCGGGCCATCCTGTTCGACCGGGAACAGAACATTCTGGGCGTGGCCCAGAAGGAGTTCACCCAGTTCTACCCCAAGGAGGGCTGGGTGGAGCACGACCCCATCGAGATCTGGTCCTCCCAGTACGGCGTGATGATGGAGGT
>DWXF01000010.1 GCA_019119335.1 Candidatus Flavonifractor merdavium | reverse complement strand
GCCGTCATAGACCGTGCGGCTGCCGTCCTGATTGAGCGCGAAGGTGCCGTCCTTGTACCGCACCTTGCCCTCATAGCCGGGTACCCATTCCTTCCACTCGGGGTTGTAGTACTTGTTCTCAAACGCGATGTGATTCTTACTGTTCATATGTACCATCCTTTCTATTGTCGGCAGTTACGCCGTTGATAACCTCATCTGCGTCCTCCCGGGACAACTTACCAGCGGCCACAAGGGCCTCAATTCTGGCTTTGCTCCATAAAATAGGGTAGTATTGTTTTGCCATCTTCTTGGCAGTCATACCAGCTCCACCCCCGTCATGACAGACAAAAAGTCCACATCGGCTCTCAGTCTTTCCACAAGTGTAGGCTCTCTGGGCGGTTCCGGCGGCGACTCAGGTCGGGTCGTGGGCGTAATTCCTACCAGAACCCCGTCCTGAATGTTCAGGTTACACCAGCCCAGCGTGTCCCACACGGCCTTTTCCAGCTGCGGCGGGACTTCGATCCAGCCTTCCAGCCAGCAGGCGTCCCGGCCGCTTTGAGACTGGATGGGATGCTGGCCGGTTTCAGGAGCGGAAATTTGAATGATTGTCATGTATACCGCGCCTTTCTTTCATAAAATAGCAAAGTAATAAACTTTGAATCCGTTTTGAATTAGTCTATCCGAGATTGTGACAGATGTGCCAGAAAACAAAACCGAGATCGTGGTTATTATGATATAGTCGTTTGAGTTTGCCGTTCCCATTAAAAGGCTGTAACTTCCATCATCAAACCATGGAGATATATTTGAAAGCGAATAAGCGGGTTTTCCATTGCTTTCTACATAATAAATTCCCCATAGTTTAGGTTTAGTTGGAAACTGAATTTTTGCGGCACTTCCCGTAGCCATGTAACTGCCAATTATAATCTGCGACTTACTATTTCCTGTACTTTGGGCGGCGTCAACTAAGGTTTTGAGCTTGGCAAAAGCTTTATCCGGCACAGACCCGGCGGCCAGGCCAAGGGAAGATGCGGTGGCGTTGGAAAGGCCGTCGATCCGGCGAAGCGGAGCATTGTCCTTGCTCGGAGCCAGCACGCCCATCTGTCCGGTCATGGTACCGCCGGCGAGGGGAAGGAAGGGCAATACGGTCGGAGGCTTCAAATCAAAGCCGCCATTTGCGTTGGCCTGCAGAATTTTGTCTTTGTCTCCCGCGCCGCTGGGTGTGGGAATCTGGCTTTCCTCCGCGTCGGTGATGGTTGCAGAGGTGCCCATGGCCTGCATACTGATAAAGTGCTTGATGCCCTGGGAGTACATTACATTGGAATAGTAGGCCACGTTGGAGGTCTTGTCGTACCGGCGGAGGGTGATCACCATTCCGGACATGCTCACGTGCACCTCGGGTGCGGGATCGCTCAAAAGCGCCTGCATCTGCTCCGCCGTAATGGAAAAGGGCCGTCCGGATGTCTGCTGGCCCACGTCGATGATGGGGGTGCCCTTCTCGCTCAGATCGTGGAGCGTCTTGTCGATGATATCTGCGTTCCCATTCAGGTCAGACACATAGACGTTGTCATTTTCGTCCGGCTTTTTCAGTTTGTAGTAGGTGGTCTCCGTCACGGCAGTGGTCCCTCCCTCAGGTCTTTCCAGGTCTTGTTTATCAGCTGTCCCCAGGTATAGGGCTTTAGCCCCGCCCACTGGCGGTAGGTGTATTCATAGATGAATTTGAGGTGCGCCGGCTTGATCTCGTTGATGGCGGCGGTGAGGTCGTTGATATTAGGCGGCACCCCCAAGATGGAGACAAATTTGATGACGAAATAGAATTCGTCGTTGTGCTCGATCACCTCCACCGTGCCGTTGGCAAAAGAAGCAGCCACCGCCTGGATCAACTCCACCGTTGGGGTACCCTGCCCTCTCAGCTTGGAGATTACACGGGTGCGTCGGAACTGCACATCCTTTGTCACGTCAATTGGGATCCCGTAGGCGGTCTCCCACAGCTCCAGGCCCCATCCGCTGGCCGTCTGGGGCCAGAGCTGCTGAAAGGTGAATTCCAGATCTGCCCCCGCCCGGCGGCAGGTCTCCCCCAGTACCCGCTGCAGCTCCGAAAAGGGGATGCTGCGGTAAAACTCCGGCAGCTGGAGGATAAAGTCATAGCGGTCCATCAGTCGGTCACCTCCACCGTGCCCACGGTTGGGACCTCATCCGGCTGGATGGTGATATCCACCGTGCCTCCGTTGACCGTCAGCGTGGTGGCATTCTCCACGCCCTCGATGGTGAGCAACAGGGCCAGAATCCGGTTATAGATCACCGTGTAGGCCATATCCTCGCCGGGGCCGTAGTAGATCACGTCGTATTTGGTCCGGATTGTGTCCGCCAGATAGGCCCTCAGCCGCTTCTCCAGCTCCGTCTTGACGGTCTCCGGTGTGGTGGCGGAGGAGATCACCACAACTGCTGTCACGTCGATCTGCACCGCCGTCGGGGCCGAGACCAGGGCCGTGGCCCCCACCGGCCGCTGTGCGTCTATCAGGGTCTGGCAGGTAGATACGATCTCGGGGGAGGCCGGGGCCATGGTGCTGTCCACCAGCGCCACCCCCACCGTCCCCGGTCCTTCGGCCAGCTCCACCACTTTGGCGTCTCCCACACCCGGCACGCTCAGCGCCCAGGCCCGGTATTGCCATCCATTTGCGCCGTTTGTCGGCTTTTGGCGCCGCTCTTCGATACGCTGCAGCAAGGCTGGATCACTCTCCCGATCTGTCCCGCCGGCAGCCTGCTCATTGCTGTAAGAGGCCAGGCCAGGGATATTGACGTACATATTAACGATGGTCTGCGGCCCAATGTTGTACGCCGCGCCCTCCTCCGTGGCCTCCAGGACACCCATGGCGGTCCCCCCGGCCGGCAGGGTGACCGCGTCCACCAGGGCGAACTGGAGTCCCGTGGCGGTCAGGAAAAGCGTGCCGGCGGGGATCACCGTGCCGGCTTTCCCGGTCAGGAAAAGATCGCACCTGGCCCGGGTGCCCGGCCGGCGGAGGATGTTGAAGTAGGTCTCCCCCACCAGGTCAATATAGCCGCCACTGGTCTCGTCCACAAAGAGCATGGACACCACCGACGGCAGCGCCTGGTAGAACTCGCTGATCTGGCGGGCGGCGGCTCCTGCCGTGGCGTCCGCGTAGCTGCCCGCCATGGAGGACAGGCCGGTGGTGGGGTTGATCAGCGCCAGCATCTCTTTTTTGATTTGCTCCTGCGTCCGATCCTCAAACATAAAAGCCCTCCTTGCCATAGCTGCTGGAAAACTCCACCTCCATGTGGAGGGCGGAGCCGCTGAAGGTAACGTTGCTGACGTTGACCGATGTGATATAAGGGGATACCAGCAGGGCCTCCTGGATGTACCTGGTGGCCTCGCTGCGCTTGGTGTCCGCCTGGTAAGGCTGGCCCACCAGAGCCTCCAGCTCGCAGCCATAAGACCAGGTGAAGCCGGGCCAGCGGTACCGGGCGGTGGCCACCGCTCTCCAGGCCCAGCTTTTGACGGCCTCCAGGCCGGTCACAATGACGGGGTTTCCGCTCTCCCACCTGGGAGTGCCCCGCTCGTAGTCCATGGCCACGTCGGTGTACAGGGGCAGCTCGGCCGGCTGCCCGGTCTCCGGGGCCGGGAACATGGGAAAAAGCGTCATGGGCTCACCACCTTGCAGATGAGATAGTAGGTCTGGAGGTCATCCGTCAGAATGGCCACCGTATCCCCCTCCGTCAGATTGCCCCGCAGCGATTCGTTGATCCGCAGCGCATCCGCCCTGAGGTCAAGCCCGGCCGCTCTGACCCGCAGGGGCTTGCTCATATCCGTCGGCTTTGGCTCAAGCACTTCACCCAGGAGAAAGGGGGAGCGATTGGCCGAGGCTCTGGCCACCGCTGCCATGCTGCGGGCGATCCGACCGGCGTTTTCCTCAAACGAGTTCATTTGACCTCACTCCCCGCGATAGATTCATTCGCCAGATTGCGGAAGTTGAGCTTTACCTTGGTAAGATATTGCCCGTTCTTCCAGGTGTGAGTATCGCTTTCGATCCAGAACAGGCCAGTAACGCCGCTTCCAGTGTCTCGCAGCCTGACCGCGTTTCCAGAGATCAGCCGGGGATCGCCCAGCGTTTCCACTGTCAGGTTTTGCTGAAGGCCATTGTCCTCCAGCCACTGTTCTGCCTCCGCACCTGCGTCCTCTCCGGATTTTTGCGTGAGCACATGCTCCAGCCTTCCGTTGACCGCGACGGACGCCGCATCCTCTACCCGGCGGACAAAGGCGCCTTTGTCTGTGTAGATAGCCACGCTGTTCTGCAGCTTGGAGATGTCCCAGGTGTTGGTCACGCTCATGGTGCTCTTAATCTCCAGTGTGGCAGAGCTGGGCTTTTCCACGACCTCCAGCGCACCTCCGCCGGTGAATCTGATCAGATAGCGCTTTCCATTCTGCTGACTGGCCAGGGCATACAGGGAACGGATCATCTTGTCCAGAGATACCCCGGGAAATTTGCGGCTAACCATCACGCCAGTTTTGGCCAAGTTGCCCGCACGGATACCAAAATCCTGACAAATCGTGGCCACAGCAGTCTCAGGAGCCGCCCCGGAGAACTGATACCAGCCATCGTTTCCTACCAGGAAACGCCCATAATCCAGCGCAGACAGATCCACCACAGAGGACTGGGACGTTGTGGTCACAGACAGAAGAGGCCCCGTCAGCAGATCCCCCTGACCGGACAGGCGAAACGTAATTTGAGCGCCCTCCTCCAGGGCAGGCGGCTCCACGCTGCCATCCCTTGGCACTGCCAGAGAAGCGGAGAGCTGGCGCGCCGTCTGCAGATCAGACCCGCTCCAGGTGATGCTCTGGATCAACTGCGCCAGATCTCTGGACTCTCCCCCTGGAGCTGTCAAAATAAATTGATAGTCCATGAGTCACCTCCGGATATCGGTCTTTTTCTTCAGATGGAGCGTCCACCGGCCTGTCTCTGGATCATAGTCTGATTTCGTGTTGCTGGCTGTCTGAACGCTTTTACTCGCCTTCATGGGGCCGGGCAAATCATCCTTGGGCGGAATAGTCAGCACCTGACCGGGATAGATCAAATTCGGATTCTTTACGATCCCACTGTTGGCAGCCGCCAGGCGGTGGGCCAAGCTGCCCGATCCATAAAATTTCCGGCAGATTCCCCATAAAGTATCGCCTTTCTGGATCGTATAGGTGCGCCGCTGCGCCGCGCCCGTGGACACGTCTCTTGAGGTTTGCGCCCCACCGCCATACACTGCCAATACTGGCGTCTCCGGCGTGGTATACTGGCGGATCGTTATGGATGTGTAAAGATCGTTTGTCCCGTCCTTTTCCCCATAGATCACACTCTCAATAAGCACCAGAGCATTGGTCGGGGTTCCAGAAACGATCCACCGCACCGGTGTGCCTTTGTCGCTCCACCGTTCCAAACGTTCCAGATAAATGTATGGATTTGAGTTTGTCCCCGGATTGCAAAACGAGTAAATACGTGCCGGCAGTAGCGCCTCTAACGTGCAGCTTCCCATAAGCTTACCACCAGGCAGCGTAATCTCTCCGATCTGATCCAGCTGGATAGATTCCACCTGGTTGGCGTGATTCCATTCATAAGATGGCGGCGTTACCGGCAGGATCAGCTCCGTTCCGGTGGCCGGATCCAAAAATGACATAATCCGTCTCACTGCAGCACCCCCGCCGCCAGTTTGAGTTCAATCTGGTCCGCCAAACGCTGGACAATTTCCTCGGCCGACACATTGCCTCCGAACTGATTTCCGGATATCACAATTTGAATGGGCCTGGAAGTCTGCCTGTCCTCGCGCCGTGCCTCCTGAGCGGTAAGCACCCGCTCCCCCTGGTGGAGCACGGCGGCATAGCCGTCATACGGCACCCAATCAAGCCCAGCGGCATGGTTTTTTTCACCCAGAAACATTTTGGCCAATGCCATAGCCGGGCCTTTCTCGTTGAGCAGTAGCAACCCCTTCCCTTTGCTTTGCTCCTGCTGTATCCGGTAATCATTCATGGCGGCGACTTCCCCCAGCGCCGCAGTATTATCCCGGATAGCGGAGATCAGGTCCAGCTCGGTATCCTGCACTTTTTGGTAGGCTGCACTGGATTCGTAGGCCATGGTAGCCAGTGTTTCCGCCTCTTTTTGAAGGTTTTCCATTTTGAGACCGGCCTCCTGGCTGCCGCTCTCGTAATCGGAGCTGGCCTGGAGGAATTCATCCCGCATTTCTTTCAGCTCCGCTGCCTGTTCGTTGCTGAACAGCCCCGGCGTGGTGTTCTCTCCCAGCAGCACGGCGGACAGAGCCTCCCTGCTGTACTGCTCCGACAGGTTATCCAGATAGGCCTGGTTCTCTCCGGAGATGCGGTTGATATTCGCCATTGCCTCCCCCAGAGCCCCGCCATAGGCCTCTGATTCGGCTTGTATGCCTGCTTTTCGCTCTGCGTTGTAGCCCTCGCCCCGGGCTGCGTCCAGCTCAGCCATGGTGTCCGACAGCGTGGAGGTCAGCCCCTCAAAAGTCTGGGACATGGTCTCCATAGCCCCGCCGTACTTGGCCTCCATACCGGCCTGAATCACGTCCACCGCCGTCTGTCCTTTGATCTCGCCCTTGGAGATCATGTCGTAGATCTCCCCCTGGGTCTTGCCCAGGGCCTCGGACAACATTCCGATGACGTCCACGCCCCGGTCCTGGAAAATGCTCAGGTATTCCAGGGTCGCTTTACCGGAGCTCTGCATCCGGCTCATAGCCTGCGACATGGCGGTCATGTCGGACGCTGTGCCGCCCACAGCGCTGCCCGCGTCACCGATGGCGCTCATCAGCTCCAGCATCCGCTCCGGACTGTCGCCGAACCCGGTGGCCAGAGCCTGGCTCATCTCGGTAAGATCCCCGTACTCCATGGGGGTCTTGGCCGCCAGCGTACGCAGGTCGCTCAGATATGTATCGCCTGTTCCGCTCCCCAGCAGCTGGTTAAAGGCTATGGCGTCCAGTTCCCGCTGGGCGGCGGTGGCAGAGCCGCTGGTGAGACTTGCCTCATCCGCGGTCTGCCCCTCCGCATAAAGCTGCTGATAATATGCTTTAAACGCCTCATCTTCTGATGCAAAAACCTGAGCTGCGCCCCCGGCCAGGCCCGTAAGCCCACCCAATGCCGCACCCACCGCGGTGCCGATACCCGGCGCGATCATCGAACCAATGGCTGCCCCGCTGCCCGCACCGCTGAGGGCGCCGGAAAATAGTGTTCCAACATCGCTGCCGCCTGCAGAAGCCGCCAGTACATTGGCCCACTGGCTGGCTACATCCCCCAGTTGTTCATACATGCCTGCCTGTCCAAGGGCAGACAGCAGATCTCTGGACCCCGATGTATCCGGCGGGTTATCCGGCGGATTATCTGGCTGACCGCCGCCGCCAATCCGGTTCTCGTTTCGCCTGATCGCACCGGAAGCGTTTTCAATATCCCGGGTAGTCTGTCGTACCTGGCGGCTTACCAGATCGTATTGCTGGCGGATGTTTTCCAGGTTTTCCTCCGCCTGTCTCCAGTTTGCCTCCGCGGCTTGGCGTTCCGCCTCTGTCGCGCTTTCCCCCAAGGACTCAAATGCCCTTTGGGCGGCCTGCAGTTCCCGCCTGGCTCCGGACAGATCTATTCGCATCTGCACCCTGGTGGCATTGAGCATATCCAGTTCCCGCTGCAGCTCCGGCACGTCATTGCGTAGTGCCGTCATGCTGTTTCGCATTTGTACAATGGCTGAGGATAAATTATCCTGGACTCGCATTGCAATGCTTACATCAGTAGACATCAGGCGCCTCCTTCCGCCGATTTAAATAGATCATCAGGGCGCAGATCACAGCTCGCTCACCGGGCGGCCGGCGGAAATAATCGCCCGGCAGAACGTGGAATTTCTCAAGCAACTCCACAATAGCAGCCAGATCTACGTCCTCACTCAGTTTTTTTCCAACTCGTCCAACACTTCCCCAATGGCGGCAGACTGCAGCTCCTGTTCAGAGCGCTGCACCGACACCACAGAGCCGGAACCATAGCCATTCAGGGTATCACACATACGGACCAGATGAGCAATTTCCCCCGGACGCAACAGCCGTTTCAATGCATCTGCCGGCGTCGGGCACCCCATTTTCTCCCTGTACCACATAGCGTCTTTCAGCTCATGGGACTGAATGCTTGCCAGCAGATAATGCAGATCCGCCTCATCTGTTCCGCGAAGCCTGACCACTTTATCGTAAGGGATCTCCCGCAACGTTAATACCAGGTCCAGCCGCGGTACGCTTACATCCATCGTCTCAGGCTCTTCGATCTGCACATCCATCAAAGAGCGGATCACACTTTTCTCTTTCTCCACAGCCGTCTCCTCCTTATTGCACGGGAATGGCGTCTAACAGCTCAAACTTGGTGAAGGTAAACGGGGCAGTGATCTTTCCGCTTGTCGCCGCCTGCCAATCGGCTAAGGTGAGATCGCTGAACTGCACGCCATAGTAGGCAATGCGCTCGGCGCCAGCGCTGGTCGGGTCTGCCAATTTGGAGACAACCGTCATTTCGGGGATATCTCCCTCCTGAATACGCTGCATCCGCTGAATCAGGCCGCTGTCAACCTTATACAGCATAAGCGAGCCTGACCCAGAGCCGCTGACCGGCTTGTTGGCTTCCATAAACTCGCCGCACAGGTTGATTTTATCGGAATTGATATTGACTTTTCCCTGGCATCCATAGCATTCTGCCAGTCTCTCCCCATCCAGCCAAACAGAGCCATAGGTGCCATTCGGGATTTTCCGGGCAGAAAATCTGTTCCTCGCCATGATTCATCCTCCTCACAGGTTGTTGAAGAGGACCTCAAAGTCCTCCATTGCGTCCACCAGCCGGCCGCGGCAGCGGATGAACACCCAGGAGCCGGTCTGATACTCCAGGATCTGTGCCCGGGTCATGCCGGCGGTTTCCACGCCCTGGCTCTTGAGCCACAGCAGCTGCCGCTCATAATCCACCTCGACATGGCTCTCCCCAGGAGAGAGTACGCCTGCCTGCTCCAGGTAGGAAAAATAGGTGGAGATGGCGGTCACCAGCAGCTGCTTGTTGTCGTAGGTGTTGGGATAGCGGCCCAGATACTCGTTCTCAATGGTAGTGCGCAGGAAATAGGAGATCAGGTCCATACCCTCTACGATCTTGATCTTGCTCCAGTCCGTCTTTCCGTTGGTTGGGATGGTCACCAGGGAGTTGACCGCCCGGGCGATCTTGGCCTGGATGCCATCGTGGAGCAGGATCAGCTTGCCGTTGTTGATGGCGTCGGTCTGCTCCGCCGTGGTTCGGGCGGTCACCTCGGTCAGCTCCGGCAGGGCAGCATAGGTGGCGCTCATACCCATGGGAATACCAGCCAGGACACCGGCTATCCGGGCGCAGTATTCGGCCGAAGTGACCGCGCCGGCGGCCTTCTTCATACTGCTCTCGTCCAGCTCGATGATGCCCATATTGTCGCTCCCAGCGGTTTTCCAGGGCTTTACCAGCTTGACCGGCCGGTAGATACCGCGCTGCGCCTTCGTCCACTCAACCAGCTTGGCCATCTCGTCGTCTGTCACATCCAAAGGCCCGGCGAGGTAGTCAATGGAGTATTTTTCAATGGCCTTTAAGCCGCCCTCCAGGGCGGTTGTGTCACTGGAATCCGTGTCGATGACCACCAGGATCACCAGACTGGGGGCGCCCCGGTCGCCGCCCTCAAAGGCAGACTTCACGTGCTTTTTGTTGGCCTCTCCCAGACCGGACGGGATCAGGGCGTCGCTGTTCAGCAGATACACGCCCTGGGCGGCGGCATCCCGCACAAACATGGCCACATAGCCCTTTTTGCTTCGATTGGCCACCTCTGCGGCCGCCTTTTCAAAGGCGATCTTCAAGGTGGGCAGTCCATTGGTCGTTGCCATATCTTCACCTCATTTATCTGCCGGCTGGCCCGCCGGCAATTACAGAACCGTTTACCTCAAAGTCCTCCATCATGGGCGCGGAGTCCTCCGGGGCCTCATATCCAGGTGTTTCGGTAAACCATGACGCCGTAAATTTCACATAGGCGGAGCCTATCTCCATCCCGTCTCCTACCGCATTCAGCGTCACCCAGCCATCCTCCACCTGCAGGGACGGGAGAGCAAACGCCAGCAGGACCGCCTCCTGATCGGCCCGCAGCGCCTCCGTGGAACTGACGTCATACTCATCCGTGCTGCAGAAGAGCTCCAGCTCCGCTTCCATGGTCCACTGGCTCAGGCAGAAATTCGCAGGCGAGATCTCGCTTTTGACCACATAGAGATAGCTGCTGGGTCTCTGGTGGTCTACCGAACAGAAGTCCCGGTACACAATCCGGGCCGGCCACAGCTTTGCCACCACTTCAGCAATGGCATTGCACACATCCACGCTTGTGATCATCGCTCGCCACCCAATCTAACTGCCACGTCGGCCGCAAGCGCCTGCAGCTCGTCTGCGCCCAGATTGCCCAGCTGACTGCGCACTGCATGGTAAAAGTGGAGACCGGGGACCGCCGGAACATTCACCCGGCCACGATATTTGTACCCATCCCTTGGCGTCTGACTGGGCTCGCGGTGTTTATGTCCATTCTCAATGGCGTTGGTTACATAGCCCACGGCATACTGCTTACCGCCTGCGGTGGTCTTATAGGTATCAGCCTTTGGGCGAATCGCCACATAGCCATTTCTGGAACCAATATAGCGCTCTTGCCAGCTTCGCACAGTTCCTGTCCCCGGGATTTTCTCTCGTACATCAGACAGCAGCTGATTGCCGATATCCTCCAGGACATCCCGTTTCATATCCGGGTAGTCCCGCTGCAGGGCCGCCCATGCGTCCAGCAGCCGGTCAAGGCCAGAGACATCTACACTTTGCATACCGGCCCTCCTATACGTCTCGGCTAAACTCCATTTCGTACTCGTTTTTATACTCGTCCAGGACGTGACAAGTCCGGACGTTGTACCCAGCCGCGGCTGGCCCTTCCATGACCGTTACCAGGTCCCCCTCACGCAGGACAATGGGCTTTGGGGTCACCAGCACCAGACCCCGGCGTGCCTTTGCATAGGTGTCCTCCGCCTCGTAGCGGACATATTTCTCCGTAAGCACGCCCGGGAAGGTGATCGGCGGTTGCTCCGTCTTTTCCGGGCGGTTCCCTGCTCCCACCGTTGTAGTGTAGCGGATGGCTTTACATCTGATGGCAGTGACCAGGGCTGCCTGAAGGTTCAGGTGCATCCGGTCCCGCTTGATGATGCTGGTCAGGAACAGGTGTTGCCCACCCCACAACATGGCATGATGGAGAGTAATTTCACGGGCACGGATCGCCAGTTTCGCGTTCCTGGCTCCTATACCAACCCTGGAAAAGAGATTCGTCCCTCCGTCCACGATCACCTGCCCCCACAAACGGCCTGCGCTCACCCACTCCCAGGTGTTTGCCGCTGTCTCCAACAGCTCCAGCCGCTCCAGCCGTTGATCCATGCTCCCCGCGTCCAGATAGGTCTCGCTCATCGGGATCACCTGCCCCCTCAGGGGGCCGCGCCCGTGATGGGCGCGGCCGGCTCCGAATATTTCAGCTGATTGAGCATCCGGCGAAAGGCCACATTCTCGGCCACCTGGCTGCCCGGCTCCTTCATGTCCCGGTTGTCCCAGCTGTCCAAGACCATGGCGTTGACGCATAAGTCATACTGGGCCCGCCTGCTGGTGTCTGACGGCGGTTCCTTCACCCCAGCCCCCTCCATATAGCCCACAGCAGCCTCGTAGAAGGCGGAGATCAGGGTCTGCACCTCAGGATCGTCCTTCAGCTCCTCCAGCTTGCAGTAGGCCAACAGCGCATCCAGCCGTGTGTCGGTGAGGGCCGTCATTTTGCCACAGTCCAGCCGCTCATGGCGGGCAGATACAGGCTGCGGCTAGCCGCAGACACACTGCACAGGACGGCGGCGTCCCCGTTATGCTGAAATTTCAGGCCGATATACCGGGGGTTGGCGGGGTCTACCTTGTAGCTCACCACAGCCATCTGAGGTTCGGTTCCCACCGCATCAGTGAGCACCACCGCGTCTCCGATGGCGGCGGGGCTGTCGCCGGTGTTCTTGTCCGAGCCCATCAGGGTCACGGTCAGGGTCTTGCCCTTGCCCAGGGCGGCGGTAGATACCAGGAAGGCGATTTCCTCCACGCCGGAGACATCCACAAAGGAAGTGGTTTTGTCCGTGGAGGCGTCCACGGACTGGGGGGCAAACACGGTGGCACAAACCAACGCTTCAAAAATACGCTTCATGATGGCTCCTCCTTATTTGCGGTCCGCCAGCGCCACAAAGGGGCTGCGGGGCTTGGCGCTGTTCTTGATCTTCAAAGGGCTGTTTATCTTCGGCGTACCGTTGCAGCGGTACACCAGGCGGAAGCAGTTCTGGTCGGTCAGGAACTCCACATGGATGGACCAGTCCTGCTTTGCCGCGCCCTTGGCGAGCAGAATGTACTGGAAGGGATCCACCAGCATCACGTCGCCCTTGTTGCCCAGGGCGGAACAGCTGTCCTCAAAGAGGACCGGCTTGTTCAGCACCCGCTGGGTATCAAAGGCGCCCAGGCCGCCCTCGGGGTTCCACAGGAATTTGGACTCGTCGCCGCTCTTGATGGCCAGCAGGGGCAGCTGCTCCTCCACGTCGGGGTGCATCAGCCACACCAGGCGGTTGCGTTTTTTGGGCATAGCGCTGGCCTGCATCTTGACCGCGTTGTTGCCGACAAAGGTGCCGGCGGTCTGAGACTGTTCCTTGGCCACAGTGATCAGAGCCTTGGAGTTGATGAGGCCGAGGGGCTTACCCACACCGTCGCCAGCGATCACCGCGTCGGTCAGAAGCCGGTCGGCCGCCAGGGCAAAGCCGGTGGAGGCGAAGCCGGTCATAAAGGCCGCGTCCTGCAGCATCTCATCGGTGCAGTACAGGAAGCCCATCATCTTCTCCAGATCCATCTTGATCTCCCGGAACTGGGGCTTGCTGGCAGCTACGGTGGCGCCCTCGGCGGCCCAGAACATCTGCACACCACCAAACACAGAAGTGCTCACATCGGTCTCGTCAGCGCTGATCCACCGCATGGAGTTGGCCGCGCTGGAGCAGGTGTAACGGTCCAGACGGTTGAGCAGGGGGCTCATCTGCACCGCACTCTCCAGGATCGCGCCGGCGAAGTCGGTCTGGATGGCAAAGCCGCCGTCCGCGCCGATACCCTCATTGGCGCCAAGCACCGCGTTGTTTACCTGCTGCAGCCGCTTGTCCTCCACGTGATTCTTGCGGAAATTGTAGATGGCGACCAGCTGCTCGCCGATGGAAGCAAAGGGCTTGTCATCGCCGCCCTTACCCTCCTTGGGGGTCTTACTCTTGCCATGCAGGATACCGTCGTAGACGGGTTCGGAATTCTCCTGGCTCTGCTTGGCCAGACTCTCCAGGCTCTTGATCTGGTTGTTGATGCCCTCCATCTGCTGGGTGATCTTGTCCACCTCGTCATAGTTACCCTCATCGGCGAAGGTCTGGGCCTTGTCCAGCATCTGGCGCTTCTGCGCCCGCAGGTCAGTGATCTTCTCCATAAAGTCCATAGTCTTGGCTCCTCTCATTTAAAAGTTTGCAAGCGCTCTCAGCCTTGCCAGAGCGCGTGTTGCCTTTTCCTTTGCCTCGGTATCACGCCGCACCTCGTCCATGTGGTCCTGATACCGCTGCCGCATGGCGGCCGTCAGCCGGATTCGCCCACCTACCGCCGCCACGAAGGCCGCCGGGTCCTCCTCCACGCCGGGCAGGCCCACGATCTCGTCGATCAGGCCGTAGTCCAGAGCCTGGCTGGGGCTGATCCAGATGTTTTTCTCCATCAGCGCGATCAGCTCCTCCCGGCTTTTTGCGCCGCTGTGGGCGGCGTAGACCTCCAGCACGCAGTCCCGGGCGTTGCGCAGCGCCTCCGCAGACCGGCGCATATCGTGGTAATCACCCTCTGCAACGGCGCTGGGGTTATGGTAGCAAAGCAGAGCCCCAGGCTCGCTCTGGATGACCTGGCACCCAGTAGCCGCCAGGGTGGCTGCGCTGGCCCCGTAGCCCTGGAACAGGGCCGTGGTCTTACCCTGGTACCGCCGCAACATGGACCGGATCTCAGTGCCCACCGTCATGTCCCCGCCGGGGGAGTTGATGAGCAGGGTCACCTCATCGCCGCCGGCCACATCCAGGGCTGCCTGGATGTCCATGGGGGCCGTGATGTCCCGAAAGCCCCACCAGCGCAGCACGTCGGCGGAATCGTTGTCCCACAACTCTCCTCTGAGTGCGATGTCAACCATCTGTTACTGTTTCTCCTTTCAGCACGGACTCCAAGGAGCCCAGATTTGTTGTCACCAGGAACTTCTGCCCCAGCCCGCCGGGGATGGGGTTCATCTCCTCTTTGGCCCGCCCCTCATCCGGATTCATCAGAGAGTTCTGGATCATCTCCCGGTAGAAGGTGGACCGGGTGATCGGATCAGCCCTGAGCAACATTTCCACGATGCCATGGATGTACACGCCCTCCCGCCTTTGGTCCGGGGTAGGCAGCTTCCAGCTGTCCTCGTCCTCCCATTGCACTACAAAGGGGAGAAGCACATCTGTAACATAGTTCTGCCGCTGCTGAGAATTGCTGTTGTAGCTCTCCTTGCCGGTCTGAAGCATATGCTTGGGAACGCCAGTAAACCGGGCCACCTCCTCCACGGCAAACTCGCGGCTCTCTATGAACTGGCTGTCCTTTTGGTTGAGCCCCAATGGAGTAAACTTCATCCCGTGGTCCAGCACCGCCACCGCAAAGGCGTCGTCCGTGGCGTAGGATTTGAACTGGTCCTTTACCTTGTTTCTGGTATCCGGGCCTGCATCCGTGTCGATCTCTACAATGCCGCTCAGCCTGGCCCCGTTCTGGTAAAATTTCTTGCTGTACCGCTGGGCCATGGCGTCCACAGAGATGGACTCCCGGGCCAGCTGCAGAAATCCACGGCCGTGGATTCCGTCGTAGGTCTCAAAGAACAGAAAGGACAGCTCATAGTTGGAGAATTTCTTTACCACGCCGTCAACGTTGTACTGGTACCAGTACTGGCCGTTGTCAGGGTCTTTGAGGATCGAGCAGCACTCGGTAGGCAGCGGCATACGCTGGATCACCCGGCCTGCGCTGTCCCGTCGGTTCCATACCGCGCCGAATCCGTGCCAGAATGCGTTTGACATGACCACCTTCCGCAGCATGAACGGCGACATGTAATCATTGGGCCGTACCTTCAGCATCTTGCGCAGATGCTCGTCCTCATACGGGATCCTGGCGTCTCCGGCTTTGCGGTACGCCCCGAATGGTATCAGGCCAAAGGAATTGGTCAGGATCCGGTGGGCCGCCGCCACCGGGGACAGGCGCTCCGCGTTGCCCTGGCTTCCTTCCAGGAGCTCACCGCTCAGGAAGATCCGCTTAAACCATGCCTGCACCTCATCCCAGCTGAGGACCTGCTCCTCCATGCTGGCCCTTGGCCCCTGCATTGCCTGTCCTAAAATCACTGTTTACCGCCTCCTCTCGACCTGGCAATGATAAAGGCATAGGCCGCCAGGCACGCCCCGGCCGCGGCAAATCCGGCCGGCCGGCCAAACTGCTCATAGGCCGCTGCCGTCAGACATACGCCCGAGGCAATCAGAAGCAGATCGTCCAGATACAAACCCAGGCAACCGATCACCGCCCGGATAACCCGCAGCAGTACAGGCCAAACGCTCTTTTTCTCATCCATTTACAAACTCCAATCATCGGACATAATGTGGTCATTGATGTCTGGCCCGGTAGATATCTTGAGAAGCGCCACCGCCATAACGATGATCCAGGCCACCGTCATGTCGATGCGCCCAATGCTTCTGTTTTTCATAGGCTTCAAGTTCTCGTTTCCGTCCACATAGCAGCGTACGTTACCGAAGCACCACCGGGCGGCCGTGTTGTGCTCGTGGAGCAGTTCATGGGTACGCAGCAACCGCTCCAGCTCCTTCATGGCCGGGGACAGCTCCTTGATGGTCTGAGGGATCTCCAGCACATTTGCCCCACGGTCCATGAGCCGTTGGGTCAGAGTGCGGCTGAGGTAGGGGTCTACCCCCAGGGTATCCAGGTTAAACGCACTGGAGCACCAGGCCACCGTCTCCTCTACCATGGAAAAATCCACCATATCCCCGGGGCATAGGGTAAGGAATTCCGCCCTGGCCCAGTCTCGATATGGAACGTGGTCCCTTTGCTCGGCCTCTATGACCCCGTCCTCCGGCCTCCAGGCCCAGAACAAGGTCACCCAGGTATCCAGCCCCTCCTGGGGCGGAAACAGCAGGGTCAGGGCGGTCAGGTCGGTGGTGGTGGACAGGTCCAGCCCGCCGTAGCACTTCTTGCCCATCAGATAGTCCCGGACAGCCTGCCGTCGATCCATGGCCTTCAGACCATGCCATTCTTCCCGGTTCCACTGGGTCTTGTCGTACAGGCCCAACGGCAGCCATCCCACTGCATGGGTGGCAATCCATTGGTTGAGCCTCAGCCACCGGAACAGCCGTTCGGCCGCCTCGCTCTGGCGTGCAGCCCGGGCCTCCCGGCGGAAGTCCCGCAGCTTCAGGTTGTGGCCCAGGCCCGGGTTGCAGGCGTACCACACCGCCTCGTCGTAGATGTCCAGTTCGGCAATCCTGTCCGGGTCATCGCCGGTAAGCACGGAAATGCCGTACATGATGGGACACCAGGCCGGGTCGTCGGTGTCCAGTTCCCGCTCGGGCTCCCCCCGCCGCCAGGCCAGGATGCGTCGGCACTTCTCGTGGATCTCCCAGCCGATACTTTTCCGGTCCGGGTCATCCCCGGCGGTGGTAAGGACGATAACCGCCTGCTGCCGCCGGGCAGCGTCCGAACCAGCGGTGAGCACGTCCCACAGCCTTCGGTTGGGCTGGGTGTGGAGTTCGTCAAAGATGATGGCGCTGAAGGAGTAACCGTGCTTGCTCACGGCATCGGCGGAATACACCTTCAGAACACCGCCATACTTAGTGTGGATCTCCCGCTTGGAGTCCACCGCCCAGGCCACAGGGTCATGCTCCGGCTGGCCCAGGCAGGTATGCTCCACCATGTATTTGGCTGCCTCATAGACCTGGGCGGCGTTCTCCTTGTCAGAGGAGAAGATCCCCACCTTGGGCCGCTTCTCCCCGTCCCAAAGAAGGTGGTACAGCCCCAATCCGGCGGAAAACTCCGTCTTACCGTTCTTCTTGGGCAGCTCGTCGTAGAGGAACCGCCGGTACCGGCTCCAGCTGCCATCCTCATCCTGCTCCTGGACACCGTAAAAACTGTGGATGGCGTCCAGCTCCCAGTCCAGCAGCTGGAAAGGCTCTCCCGCCCACTCATTGGAGCCAAAGCACAGCAGGGAGAAAAAGTCCAGGACATCCTGCACCGCCTGCTCGCTGTACCGCAGCACGGTGCCGTCATCCGGGGCACACACCGTCACCGGCCCCAGCTGAAGCAGCTCAGGCACGAGCCATCCGCTCCTCCATCATCCGCTCAAAGGGGGTGGGCTCGTTGCGCCTGGTTCCCTCCGGAAGCACCAGGCGGCAGCGGCTGGTGATAGTCATGCCCAGGTCGTTGGCGCAGGCTCTGGCCTGCTTGAAGTAAGTATCCTGGGCCTTGGTCCACTTCTCCACCTGGGTGCTGTCCTGTGCCTTCAGAGCATCCTCCACCAAAACGCGGGCATTGGCGTACTGAACCTGAGCCACCACATAGCGGCCCAGGGTATCCCGATCCAGCTGGGCCGCCCCCATATCGGCGGCAAGCAGTTCCTTGGCCAGTGCCCGAAACTCCTTCCGCAGCTCTTCCGGCAACCATTTGGGTACCCGCATGGTTTTGGGCTTCGGCAGATCCACCTCCTG
This sequence comes from Candidatus Flavonifractor merdavium, assembly GCA_019119335.1. Lineage (GTDB taxonomy): Bacteria > Bacillota > Clostridia > Oscillospirales > Oscillospiraceae > Flavonifractor > Flavonifractor merdavium. The sequence goes on along the minus strand of DWXF01000010.1, from coordinate 2,776 downwards.
GTCCGCCCGCTGGGCCTTTTCCCGTTTGCTCAGGTGCTTCCGTCCGTTTCCCTCCAGCACGCTCAATCTCTGTCTGGGTCCCGGCATAGCTCCGCCTCCTCTCTGTTGCTGGCCGCGCCCTGTTTCCGGTGGGGAGAAAATCCCACACGGAGGGGCTAGCACGGTCTTACGCACTCGCTCTCAAAACTTTTTCAGGGTGGGGGGAGGGTCTGGCAAGCCAAAGGCTTGCCGTGGGCGCGGGCGGGCATGACGGGCCCGCGTGTGTGCGCCCAAGCCTCCCTCCTGTAACGGCTTTATCGACTTGCATTTTCCCGCCGTTTTTGCATCTGTTCCAACGCCGTTTTGCGATTGTGGCAGCGCTCACACAGGCTCTGGAGGTTTGCCGGATCGATGAACAGCAGCCAGTTACCCCGATGGGGCTTGACGTGATCCACCACGGTGGCCCGGGTGCGGATACCATGCTTGGCGCACTCCCGGCACCAGGGCTCCCGCAGGAGTTGAGCGGGCCGAAGCTCGTCCGTCCAGAGGGGCAGGCTGTACCAGGCGTGGCACTCTGCCGAAGCCCGGCGGGCCGCCCGCTTGGGCTTGTGTCTGGAACAATACCCCTCCCGTGTGAGTTCCGGGCATCCGGGATGCCGGCAAGGTCGGAGCGGCTTCATGGCCACGGGCTATCACCTCCGGGCAAAACAAAAAGCCGGCACCGACGCTCCCCCTCTCGGGAAGTCATCGGCACCGGCTTACAACGAAGCACTGGCCATCTTCGATATTCACGATGTACTCTGCCTTGCAGCTCCGGCACCAGAGGATCAGACCCTGAGCCTGTGTTTCCGGGTCAGACTTCTGGTTTGTGGTCTGCTTGCAGTTGGGACAGACGTAACGTCCGTTCCTTATGGATAGTTTACCACACTCGCACTCTGCTTTCAACTTTTTCACTCACTTTCTATGGATATTTTCACTTGTTACACCTGGTTTCCAGACCGAATAAAGACGCGAGGGCTATTCTTTTCTCCGCCTGCGCGGTGGCCTGATTCCTCTCTTCTCCTTTCTTGGTGTTGGTCTTATGTATTTAATCGTAATAAATTCCCCAAACTGATTGCGAATGGGCGGCGGTGCGCTCAGTATGATCGCGCCCGGCGGAGCAACCACAGTCAGATTGTCCTTGACTATCTCGCTCTCCACTGTCGGCTTCTTCAGGCCAAGCGATGCAACCCAGCACTTTTTCCCCGGCTCCGGCCGGCCCAGCTCCCTGGCCTCTTTGGTCAGATACTTGGCCAACGCCTCGTACCCCTGCCAGTCATCCAGCTGCTCCATTTTGACATTCCCATATGGCCAAAGAGATTTGAGTACATCAAGGTCTGCCCCGGTTCCGTTGATCACAAGATGGTGATGCAATCGGCCGCCCTCAGCGCTAAGTTGCTCAGTAACGTACACATAGTGCAGCTCCTGGCCCCTGGCTTTCCGGTGGGCCCGCAGCCAGGACAAAAACTTGCGGACCAGCTTGATAGCCTCCTCCCTTGACGGAGGAAGATGGGCATCATCATAAGTAAGCTCTATCACCAAATCCCGGCGGCTAAAATTGGCGGCCAGCAGCAACTCCAGCTTCTGCCAGGCCCGCCGGTTATTTAAGGCCATCTGCGCGGCACTGGAGATTTCCCGCAGCGCCTCCCGTTCCTCCGGTGTACTGCGCGGGGTTGGGATCGTGTAACACACGGAAATGACAAGCCGACCGGCAGTTATGGTCTTTAATCGTTTTGCCATCACGCTATCCTCTCAAATTTTTACTTTTCACCCTGTCTCCTCCCTTGTCCTGAGCGGCAGGCCGCCGACGAAATGTTGCACAACGATGATACCGCTTATCCCAGTACCAGCCTCCCGGATGCCTGCAAACTCCCATAGTGCCATCGTGCCAATAGCAGTTATCACAGGTAGGCATGTATTCCTCGATACGGACGCAGTCTCCCATGCTATCCACCACTTTCCTTTGCCCCAGTCCCGCCCAGCTTATCCAGTCCCCTTCCCACCTTTCGCCAAGTATCAATGGGATATACCTCGTCTCCGTTGAGCATATTGCGGAGCGTGGTGGTGGTAATTCCCTTACCACAAACCTTGGCAAGAGGTCCAAAACATCCAAGTCCGTTCGCCTTCCGGTGTGCCTGGAGTCTGGCCAGAATCTCCCGCTTTTCCTTTGCCTCCGGGTTTGGTTCCGGCGGTGCTTCCGGCTCCAGGAGTTCCGGTGTCCACGCTCTGGGCAGCGGCAGTTCCACTACCTCATAGGACAAGCCGTCCTCCAGGAGGAGCAGACCGTCGAAAATACCCGACATAATTTTCTCCCGGAGCTTGGACTTTTCCTTCTCCGGCATAACCGGCACTCGAACCACCACGACCGGCACCATGGATATCTCATCCGCTTCCAGATACATCAGCAACACCCCTTCACTTTTCATAGCTGGTACTGAGGATTGACGCCGGCCAGGCGCCGCCCGGTATGGGCGGCGCCTTTTTGTTCTCCGGCCCTCTGCCGGGCGCCCCGTATTTCCTACCATTACCCCACGCAGGTACGCAGGCCTTCAGATCAACAGGGCGTCCGGCAAACAAAAAGAGGTCCGGGCGGGTGAGCGATCCCACCCGGCAGAGGGCCGGAGCACGGAGCATTACAGCCTGCGTCAATCAGCCAAGCTCCCCGGCTCATAATACCTTGTACACTTCTGGCAGCGATCCAGCTGGCCGAAGGCCACGCACATGTCGCAGTCGCCGCACACCTCACAGACAGAGCAGG
>DWXF01000009.1 GCA_019119335.1 Candidatus Flavonifractor merdavium | reverse complement strand
AACACCTCCGACATGCCTGTGGCCGCCCGTGAGGCGTCCATCTACACCGGCATCACCATCGCCGAGTACTTCCGGGACATGGGCTACGACGTGGCCGTCATCGCCGACTCCACCTCCCGCTGGGCCGAGGCTCTGCGTGAGATGTCCGGCCGTCTGGAAGAGATGCCCGGCGAGGAAGGCTACCCCGCCTACCTGTCCTCCCGTCTGGCCCAGTTCTACGAGCGGGCCGGCATGGTGGAGTGCATCTGCTCCGAGGGCGACCGCCGGGGCTCCCTGACCGCCGTAGGCGCGGTCTCCCCGCCCGGCGGCGACCTGTCCGAGCCCGTCTCCCAGGCCACCATGCGTATCGTCAAGGTGTTCTGGGCCCTGGACGCCTCCCTGGCCTACCGCCGTCACTTCCCCGCCATCAACTGGCTGAACTCCTACTCCCTGTACCTGGACTCCCTGAAGCCCTGGTATGACGAGAACCTGGGTCCCCAGTTCATGGCCAACCGGGATCAGTCCATGGCCATCCTCCAGGAGGAGGCCAGCCTGAACGAGATCGTCCAGCTGGTTGGTAAGGACTCCCTGTCCGCCGGCGACCAGCTCACCCTGGAGACCGCCAAGATGCTGCGGGAGGACTTCCTGCAGCAGAACGGCTTTATGGAAGTGGACTGGTACTCCAGCTATGAGCGCCAGGACAAGATGATCCAGATGATTCTGGACTACGACAAGCTGTGCCGGGCCGCCATCGAGAAGGGCGCTCCGGTGTCCGAGCTGTTTGTCATCCCCTTCCGGGAGAAGATGGGCCGGGCCAAGAGCGTGCCCGACGACCAGTTCCCCACCGTCTACGCCGAGATGGCCCGGGAGATGGAGGAAGAGATCGAGGCTATTGCCGCCAAGGGAGGTGCTGAGGCATGATTCGGGAATATCGCACAATCCAGGAGATCAACGGCCCTCTGATGGTGGTGCGCAAGGTCCAGGGCGTCACCTACGACGAGCTGGCCGAGATCGAGCTGCCCGACGGCACCATCCGCCGCTGCAAGGTGCTGGAGGTCAACGGCGATAACGCCGTGGTCCAGCTCTTTGAGGCATCCGCCGGCATCAACCTGGCCCAGTCCAAGATCCGGTTCCTGGGCCACCCCCTGCAGCTGGCCGTGTCCGGCGACATGCTGGGCCGGGTGTTCAACGGCATGGGCCGTCCCATTGACGGCGGCCCCGACATTATGGCTGACGAGTACCGGGACATCAACGGCCTGCCCATGAACCCCGCTGCCCGGGACTACCCCAACGAGTTCATTCAGACGGGCATCTCCTCCATCGACGGCCTGAATACCCTGGTTCGTGGACAGAAGCTGCCCATTTTCTCCGGCTCCGGTCTGCCCCACGCCGCCCTGGCCGCCCAGATCGCCCGTCAGGCCAAGGTGCTGGGTGACGACGCGGCCAACTTCGCCGTGGTGTTCGCCGCCATCGGCATCACCTTCGAGGAGTCCGACTTCTTCGTGCAGGAGTTCCGCCGTACCGGCGCCATCGACCGTACGGTGCTCTTCACCAACCTGGCCAACGACCCCGCCGTCGAGCGTATTGCCACCCCCCGTATGGCCCTCACCGCCGCGGAGTACCTGGCTTTCGAGAAGGGCATGCACGTGCTGGTCATCCTCACCGATATCACCAACTACGCCGAAGCTCTGCGTGAGGTGTCGGCGGCCAAGAAGGAAGTCCCCGGCCGCCGCGGCTACCCCGGCTATCTGTATACGGACCTTGCCACCATGTACGAGCGGGCCGGCCGTCAGCTGGGCAAGAGCGGCTCCATCACCATGATCCCCATTCTGACCATGCCCGAGGACGACAAGACCCACCCCATTCCCGACCTGACCGGCTATATCACCGAGGGCCAGATCATCCTGTCCCGGGAGCTGTACCGCAAGGGCGTGAATCCCCCGGTGGACGTGCTGCCCTCCCTGTCTCGTCTGAAGGACAAGGGCGTAGGCGTGGGCAAGACCCGGGAGGACCACGCCGGCACCATGAACCAGCTGTTTGCCGCTTACTCCACCGGTAAGGAGAACAAGGAGCTTATGAGCATCCTGGGCGAGGCCGCCCTGTCTCCCACCGATTTGCAGTACGCCAAATTCGCCGACGAGTTTGAGAAGCGTTATGTCTCCCAGGGAGTGGACGAGAACCGTTCCGTCATCGAGACCCTGGATCTGGGCTGGGAGCTGCTGAGCCTGCTGCCCAAGGCCGAGCTGAAGCGGATCAAGCCGGAGTATATCGAGAAATACCTCCCGAAAAAGGAGGGATAAGATATGCCCGCCATTAACGTGAACCCCACCCGGCAGGAGCTGACCCGACTGAAGGGCCGGCTGAAAACCTCCATCCGGGGCCACAAGCTGCTGAAGGATAAGCGGGACGAGCTGATGAAGCAGTTCATGGACGTGGTGCGGGAGAACCGGGCGCTGCGGAAGAAGGTGGAGGAGGGGCTGATGCGAGCCCACGGCTCCTTCACTGTGGCCTCCGCCCTCATGTCCAGCGAAATGCTGGAGCAGTCCCTCATGTATCCCAAGCAGTCTGTGGAGCTGGACATGACGTTCCAGAACATCATGAGCGTCAACGTGCCCATCTACCACTTCAAGACCAAGAGCGACGACGCCGGGGAGATCTATCCCTACGGCTTCGCCGCCACCTCCGGCGAGCTGGACGGGGCGGTGGACGCCCTGTCCGGGGTCTTTCAGGATATGCTGAAGCTGGCGGAGATCGAAAAGACCTCCCAGCTGCTGGCGGAGGAGATCGAAAAGACCCGCCGCCGGGTCAACGCCCTGGAGTACGTGAAGATCCCCCAGATGCAGGAGGCCATCAAGTATATCTCCATGAAGCTGGACGAGAACGAGCGGTCCAACACCATCCGTCTGATGAAGGTGAAGGATATGCTCCTCAAGGAGGCTATCGAGGAGAAGCGGGAGGCCGACGCCAGAGCCGTGGAGGCTTTCGGCGGCCACCTGGAGGACCCGGAGAGCGTGTAACGCCCCATTGGAAGGAAAAAACAGACAGCTCCCGCCCGGAATATTTCCCGGGCGGGAGCTTTTTTGACAGAACGGGGATCTTGGGGTATAATCACAGCCTATCTACCTCAGACAGGAGACCCCTAAATGAAACAAAACGATTCCAAGCTGAAAACCGGCCTGTGGCAGGCCGTATTCCTGCTGCTGACGCCCCTGACCGCCGTATGGCTCATGCAGCTTACCTATGGGTCCCCGCCCTGGAGCATGGCGCTGGGGCCCACTCTGGCCAACGCACTGTGCATTGCCCTGCTGTTCTGGCCTCTGTGCGGGCTGGTGGGGCGGATCGCCCCCTGCTCCATCGGCATCCATATTGCCGCCGGGGCCTGGGGGGCGGCCAACTATTTTGTCAACGCTTTCCGGGGTACCCCCATCCTGCCCTGGGATTTTTCCGCGCTGAATACCGCCGCCGATGTGGCGGGCAGCTATCGCTTTATCCCCACCTGGCAGATGGCGGCGGCCGCCGCTTTGATGGTGGCCCTGATCCTGTTTCTCCACAAGGAGGAGCGCAAGGCCCGGCTGCGTCTGACCGGAAAGCGGTGGCCCTTACGGCTGGTGTGCCTGGGAGCGGGGCTTCTGTGCCTGACACAGCTCTTTCCAACCCAGAAACTGGAGCGCTTTTCGGTGAAAACCGACGTGTGGGACCCGGCAGGCTCCTATCGCACATGGGGCTGCCTGGCGGCCTTTCTGCGCAACACCGAGTTTTTGGAGGTGGACCAGCCGGAGGACCCCTCGGCGGAGCACGTGGCGCAGATCATGGCGGAGGCGGAGCCGCCGGAGCCGGCGGAGGTTCCGGTGGAGCGGCCCAATATTGTGGCCATCATGAACGAGTCCTGGGCGGATTTTGCGTACTATGGCAACCTCTCCCTCAGCGAGAGCGTCACCGACTACATCTCCTCCCTGGACAACGGGGTGTACGGCCATGCCTATACCTCGGTGTTCGGCGCCGGTACCAGCGCCAGCGAGTTTGAATTTCTCACCGGAAACTCCATGGCCTTCCTGCCCTCGGGCAGCATTCCCTACCAGCAGTATGTGCTGGGGCCCACAGCCTCTCTGGCCTCCCGGCTGAAGGCGGAGGGCTATGACACCCTGGCTTTCCACCCCGGAGAATACACCTCCTGGCAGCGGGACCGGGCCTATCCCAATCTGGGCTTTGACCGCTACAAGTGCGGCGCGGACATGGATGTGCCTCAGAGCTTTGAGCACGGCTATGTCAGCGACCAGTCCGACTTTGAGCAGATCATCTGGGAGTTTGAGCACCGGCAGGGAGATAAGCCCCTGTTTCTGTTCAACGTCACCATTCAGAACCACGGCGGCTATACCGCGGCGGACTATCCCGCCCAGGTCACCCTCACCGACGCGCCGGGGAAGTACCCCATGGCGGAGCAGTACCTCACTCTGGCCAACAAGACAGACCAGGCCTTCCGCACTCTGGTGGAGTACTTCCAGCAGCAGGAGGAGCCCACCATCATCGTCATGTTTGGGGACCACCAGCCCTCTCTGGAGCAGGAATTTCTGGATAAGGCCTACGGCGTCACCCAGGACCAGATGGACATGAAGCAGTATATGGGCAAGTATATGGTCCCCTTTGTCATCTGGGCCAACTACCCCCTGCCGGAGGAGGGGCCGGAGTTCACCAGCCTGAATTTCCTGGGGCAGCATCTGTTGCGGTACGCGGGCATGGAGAGCACCGCCTACGGGGATTACCTGTGGCAGCTTCAGGAGCAGCTGCCCGCCCTTACCTTTGTGGGCTACGTGGACCGGAAGGGGAGGGCTTACAGCCATTTGGAGACCAACGACTACACGGCCCTGATCCAAGACTATCAGTGCGTGCAGTACAATAACCTCTTCGGCGGTGATGAGCGGCTGGCGGAGCTGTTTGACGGCCCATAAAAGCAGAAAAGAGACCTGCCAGAGGCAGGTCTCTTTTTGCGTCTTACAGCAGGATTACGCCCGCATCCTGGCAGGCCTGCATGGTCTGCTCATCCCAGACGGAGGCCTGCACCTCGCCGATGTGGGCCTTGCCCAGCAGCAGCATGCACAGCCGGGACTGGCCGATGCCGCCGCCGATGGTCAGAGGCAGCTTGCCCTCCAGCAGCATCTTGTGGAAGGGGAGGGAGCGGCGGCTGTCGCATCCGGCGATGGCCAGCTGCCGGTCCATGGCCGTGGGATCCACCCGGATACCCATGGAGGACACCTCAAAGGCCCGCTCCAGCACCGGGTTCCACAGCAGGATATCCCCGTTCAGGGTCCAGTCGTCGTAGTCCGGCGCCCGGCCGTCGTGGGGCTTGCCGGACTTCAGGGCCCCGCCGATGCCCATGAGGAAGGTGGTGGGGTGCTCCTTTACCCAGGAGTCCTCCCGCTCCTTGGGGGTCAGGTCGGGGAACCGGTCCTCCAGCTCCTGGGTGGTGACAAAGGACACCTCGGTGTTCAGCACAGGCAGAGCGGTGAGCTGGGGGAACACCGAGCGGAGGGTGGCCTGGGTTTCTGCCATAGCCTTGACAATGGTGCGCACCGTGTCCTTCAGATAGGCCTCGTTCCGGTCCCGGGGGGCGATAACCTTCTCCCAGTCCCACTGGTCCACATAGACCGAGTGGAGATTGTCCAGCTCCTCATCCCGGCGGATGGCGTTCATGTCGGTGTACAGACCCTCCCCCACCGAAAACTGGTAGCGGTACAGGGCCATCCGCTTCCACTTGGCCAGGGAGTGGACCACCTGGGCGTCCCGTCCGGCATCGGGGATGTCAAAGGATACCGCCCGCTCCACCCCGTTCAGATCGTCGTTGAGGCCGGTGGAGGCCTCCACGAACAGGGGGGCGGATACCCGGCGCAGGTGGAGGGCGCCGCCCAGGGTGTCCTCAAACAGCCGCTTCAGCAGTCCGATGGCCTTCTGGGTGTCATATAAATTCAGACAGGGGGCGTACCCCTGGGGGATCACGGTTTGCAGCATGAGAAACGCTCCTTTTCAAACAAGTTGCTCTGTCACATTATACAGGAAAAGTATCCCGGCGGCAAGGGCCTATGCCGGAGGTGAGTTGGGGAATTACCATAATAAATATTTATTATAGTATAAAGTATCATCATTTTACATGATGGAAAAAGAGGCGTATACTGAGTGTGCGTAAGATGTAAATGTTGGAAGGAGCAGTTGTGATGAACCAATGGAGAGAGAGAAGCAGGGGCCTGCTGCTGTGTCTGGTTCTGGCAATCCCCTGCTGGATGCTGGGGAAGGCGGTCCCCGTGGTGGGCGGGCCGGTGTTCGCCATTCTGGCGGGTATGGTGATCGCCCTGTTTTACCGGGAGAAGAAGGGGACCCAGGCGGGGATCGCCTACACCTCCAAGTATATCCTGCAGCTGGCGGTGGTGCTGCTGGGCTTTGGCATGAACCTGTCGGAGGTGGCCCGGGTGGGCCTGACCTCGCTGCCCATCATCGTTTCCACCATCACCACCTCCCTGGTGGTGGCCTTCCTGCTGCATAAGCTGATGCGGGTGCCCACCAACATCTCCACCCTGGTGGGGGTAGGCTCCTCCATCTGCGGCGGCTCCGCCATTGCCGCCACCGCCCCGGTGATCGGGGCGGACGATGAGGAGATCGCCCAGTCCATCTCGGTGATTTTCCTGTTCAACGTGGCGGCGGCCCTGCTGTTTCCCACCTTCGGCGGCGTGCTGGGCCTGAGCAATGAGGGCTTCGGCCTGTTTGCCGGCACGGCGGTAAACGATACCTCCTCGGTGACGGCGGCGGCCGCCGCCTGGGACGGGATGCACCCCGGGGCCAATACCCTGGATACCGCCACCATCGTCAAGCTCACCCGTACCCTGGCCATCATTCCCATCACCCTGGCCCTGGCCTTTTTCCGGGTGATCCGGGCCAAGCGGGCCGGCGGGGAGAAGGAGGGCAGCTTCCAGCTGAACAAGATTTTCCCCTTCTTCATCCTGTTTTTCGTGCTGGCATCCATCCTTACCACGGTGTGTCTGGGCCTGGGCGTGAGCGGTGGGGTGTTCACCCCCTTCAAGGAGCTGAGCAAGTTCTTTATCATCATGGCTATGGCGGCCATCGGACTGAACACCGATATTGTCAAGCTGGTCAAAACCGGCGGCAAGCCCATTCTGATGGGGGCCTGCTGCTGGGCGGCCATCACGGCGGTGAGCCTGGGGATGCAGCATGTGCTGGGGATCTGGTAAGCCTCAGGGGTGGCGCTTCCACAGCACCTGACGGGCCCGGAGCATAAAGAAGAGGATTCTTACCACCCAGTCCCCCACCATGGCAATCCACACGCCGATGACTCCCAGGCCGAAGTGGACGCCCAGGATGTAGCTGCATCCCAGCCGGACTCCCACCATGGAGCACACCGAGATGACCATGGGCACCTTCACGTCCCCGGTGGCCCGCAGCGCGTTGGGCATGGTAAAGGCCATGGGCCACAGCAGCATGGCGCAGCCGTTGTGGATGAAGATGAGCACCGTGGCGTACCACTGGGTTTCCGGGGAGAGGCTGTACAGCCGGAGAATGAGCGGCAGGCCGGCCAGCAGTACGGCGTTCAGGCCCCAGGTGCAGAAATAGGCCAGCTTCACCAGCTTGACGGTGTAGCGGCGGACCTGGTCCCAGGCCTCCGCGCCCACGCACTGGCCCACCGCGGTAATGAGGGCCAGGCCCATGGCTTGGGCGGGGATGATCCCAAAGTTGTCAATGTTGTTGGCCACCGCGTTGGCGGCGGTCTGGGCGGTGCCGAAGGTGGAGATCAGGCTGACCAGCAGCACCCGTCCCAGCTGAAAGAAGCTGTTTTCCAGGCTGTTGGGTACCCCGATGCGCAGAATGCGGGCCATGACGTCCGGCTCAAACCGGAAGGAGAGCAGGCCCTGTACCCGCACCGGATTTTGCTTGCGGTGGAGGAGGACCAGCATAATGGCGGCCGCCGCGATCCGGGACAGCAGGGAGGACCAGGCCACCCCGTCCACCCCCCGGTGGAAGCCGAACACGAAGATGGCGTTGCCCACGATGTTCTGACCGTTCATCCAGGCGGACACCAGCATGGAGGCCCGGGAGTTGCCCATGGCCCGCAGCAGGGCGGCGCAGCCGCTGTACAGGGCGATAAAGGGGTAGGAGAGGGCGGAGATGACGAAGTAGGTGACGGCCCCCTCCATCACCGCCGGCTCCACCTGGCCGAAGAGCAGGCCCAGCAGGGGCCGGTGGAAGAGCAGTACCAGGGCCATCATGGCCAGGGACGCGGCGGAAATAATGTACATCAGCTGGTTGGCGGCCCGGTTGGCCCGGTCCAGGTTTTCCGCCCCGATGGACTGAGCGCACACCACCGCGCCGCCGGTGGCAAGGGCGGCGAAAATATTGAGGATCAACACGTTGATCAGATCCACCAGGGCCACGCTGGATACCGCCGCCTCTCCGGCGGCGGAGACCATGGTGATGTCCGCCATGCCTACCATGACGGAGAGAAACTGTTCGATCATCAGGGGCAGGATAAGCCTGCGCAGGGAATCCTTGCTGAACACGGAGAAACAACCGCTCCTTCCTTTGGGTTTGGCGGGTAACTGGCGCAACGCAGGCCAGTATACGCCCTTTGCCATAAAATTGCAATGAAAATCCCGGATCTCCTCCAATGAAGGTTGCGTTTTTTTCAAGATGGGGGTATAATTTGCCTCGATAAAGAATTTCGTCAGATCGAGGAGGAGACCATGGAAAAGATTCAGATGACCACCCCTCTGGTGGAGATGGACGGCGACGAGATGACCCGGGTGCTGTGGCAGCAGATCAAGGACGAACTGCTCCTGCCCTTCATCGACCTGAAAACCGAGTATTACGACCTGGGCCTGCCCTACCGGGAGGAGACGAAGGATCAGGTGACCATCGACTCCGCCGAGGCCACCAAAAAGTACGGCGTGGCGGTGAAGTGCGCCACCATCACCCCCAACGCCCAGCGGGTGGAGGAGTACAAGCTCTCCCAGATGTGGAAGTCCCCCAACGGCACCATCCGGGCCATTCTGGACGGCACCGTGTTCCGGGCCCCCATTATGGTGCAGGGGATCTCCCCGGTGGTGAAGAACTGGAAGAAGCCCATCACCATCGCCCGTCACGCCTATGGCGACGTGTACAAGTCCACTGAATACCGGGTGCCCGGCCCCGGCAAGGCCGAGCTGGTCTTTACCGACGAGAGCGGCAAGGAGCAGTTCCGCCAGACCATTTACGACTTTGAGTGCGGCGGCGTGCTCCAGGGCCAGTACAACAAGGACAGCTCCATCATCTCCTTTGCCCGCTCCTGCTTCCAGTACGCCATCGACACCAAGCAGGACCTGTGGTTTGCCACCAAGGATACCATCTCCAAGAAATACGACCACACCTTTAAGGATATTTTCCAGGAGATCTTCGACACGGAGTACAAGGCCAGATTCGATGAGCTGGGCATCGAGTATTTCTATACCCTCATTGATGATGCGGTGGCCCGGGTGGTCCGCAGCGAGGGCGGCTTTATCTGGGCCTGCAAGAACTACGACGGCGACGTGATGAGCGACATGGTCTCCACCGCCTTCGGCTCCCTGGCCATGATGACCTCCGTGCTGGTTTCCCCCGACGGCAAGTATGAGTATGAGGCCGCCCACGGCACCGTCACCCGCCACTACTATAAGTATCTGAAGGGGGAGGAGACCTCCACCAACCCGGTGGCCACCCTCTTCGCCTGGACCGGCGCCCTGCGCAAGCGGGGGGAGCTGGACGGTATCCAGGCTCTGGTGAACTTTGCCGACAAGCTGGAGCAGGCCACCATCCACACCATCGAGTCCGGCGTGATGACCAAGGACCTGGTGGGCCTGTGGGAGGGGGAGACCCCCGCCAAGGGCGTCAATTCCCTGGATTTCCTCAAGGCCATCCGGACCAGGCTGGAGGAGACTCTGTAACCGCGGCGGCGAGCCTTGCTGAAAAAACAGGCATCCACACCAAGTGTGGATGCCTGTTTTTCATCTTACCGGGATCTGTGCAGGGAGGGTATTATGGGAAAGAGGGAACTCAGAACATAAGGGGAATGAAGTACAGACCCAGGCAGGTGATCACGATCCAGAACACGCAGATGAACGCCATGAAGCCCCATACGTCCTTCAGCTTCATGCCAACCACGCTCAGAGCGGGGATGACGTACAGGGGCTGGAGCAGGTTGGTGCACTCGTCGCCCAGCACGAAGGCGTTCAGACAGGTAGCCAGGTCGGCCCCCTGGATGTTCTGCACGGTCTGCACGATCAGAGGACCCTGCACGGTGAACTGGCCGCCCTGAGAGGGGATGAAGCAGTTGACCAGGCAGGCGGACAGGAAGGTGAAGATGGGCAGGGTGCGGGCGGTAGCCACAGAGGTGATGGCGCTGATGAGCACGGAGCCCAGGCCGCCCTCAATGTACATCATGCCCATGATGGCGCCGTAGAAGGGGAACTGCATGATGATGTCGGTGGCCAGGTGCATGGAGTCGGCGTGGGCGGTGATCCAGGCGCTGGGCTGGGGGAACAGGAAGCAGTTGATGCCCACGAACAGGAAGATCACCAGGTTCATGTTCAGCGCGCCGAAGAAGCCCTTGGTGGCGAAATCATAGATGATGTTGATAAAGATGAAGGCGCCCACCACCCACATAATGGGCTTGCAGGTATTCATTTTCTGGGCAAAGGTGGAGGCCTTCCCGGTGATCTTGTAGTCGTTGGGGACCACGTCGGCCTGGGTGGCCACGTCCCGCAGCTCGATGAGCTCATCCTCGCCGGGCTGGGTGAAGAGCACGATCAGGATGAAGGCGATGGCCAGCACGGTGAACAGGATCACGTTGGGGGTATTGTAGCAGGTCTCCAGCACCGTCATGGTGTGGCCCACGATCTCAGCATAGGAGCTGCCCTCGGTGGCCAGGTTGGAGTACAGGGTGGCGGAGGGCCCAAGGCACTGGCCCAGGATCATGCAGGTGTAGCCGCCGGCCACCATCATGGGGAAGTGGAGGCCCTTGACCCGCTTGGCCAGCTGCATGGACAGGATGGGGGTGACGATGGTGCAGAAGGCGTAGTTGATCATGGAGGTCACATAGCCGAACACCATCATCAGGATGATGGCGGCGTAACGGTTGTGGACATGGCTTGCCATGGCGTTCAGCAGCTTGTTGACCTGGGGACTGCGGGCGCAGGTGGCGCACACGCAGACCATGATGCCCATTTGGAAGGCCAGGGTGAACTGGCTGCTCAGACCGCCCCACCAGGCCTGGAGGAGCTCCACGGGGCCCTTGCCGATGATCAGGGACAGGACGAACACCACGATCATCAGGATGACGCAAAATACGAAGGAATCGGGGATGATCTTTTCAGCTGCAAAGTTGAACTTCTTGCTGATGTTCCACAGGGGAGTTCCTTTCAGCTTCTTGGCTTGAGACTGCGGGGACATGGAATCGCTTCCTTTCTCTCATCTTTTTTCTCTCATCTATTGCCTCGTTCCTGGTGAACGGAAGGCGCGGGGGAAAGGGGGTGTGCTTATTTGCCGTACAGCATCCGGATGAGGTACTCGTTCAGCTCGGCGTTGGACTTGGCCACCTGCTCGGGGGTCCATTTCTGGAAGCCCTCGCCGGTCTTGAAGCCGATCTTGCCCTCATCCCGTAGCTGCTTGAGCAGGGGGGAGGGCTCGTGGGAGTCCTCCAGGTCCTTCAGAATGTAGTCGTGGATGTTGTAGGTCAGGTCGGTGCCCACCATGTCGGCGTTCTCCATGGGAGCCAGCTGGGGCAGGCGCAGGCCGAAGGAGTACTTCACCGCCTCGTCCACGGTGGCGGCGTCGGCGATGCCGTGCTCCACGATGGAGATGGCCTCACGCCACAGGGCGTGCTGCATCCGGTTGGCGATGAAGCCGGGCACGTCCTTCTTGCACAGCACGGGCTTCTTGCCCACCGAGCGCAGCACCTCCATGACGGTCTGGGCGGTCTCCTCGGAGGAGGCGTCGGACTTGACTACCTCCACCAGGGGGATCAGATGGCCGGGGTTCCAGAAGTGGGTGCCCACGAACCGCTCCCGGTGCTTCAGTTCGGCGGAGATCTCGCTGGGGCTCATAACGGAGGAGTTGGTGCAGAAGATGGTGTCCTCGGCGCAGCGCTCTTCCAGCTTGGCGAAGGTCTCCCTTTTGATCTTCATGTCCTCGAACACAGCCTCGATAACGAAGTCGGCGTTCTTGACGATATCGCTGTCGATATCGGTGGTGAAGGAGATGCGGGAGAGCCGGTCGTTGAGCTCGGCCTCGGTGATGACGCCCTTGTCCAGCAGCTGCTTGGTGTTGGTGCGGATGCCCGCCTCCACGTCGGTGGGGTAGAGGTCGTACATCCCCACCTGGAAATTGGGGTTGGAGGCGAACACGTAGCCGATATTCTTGCCCATCATGCCGGCGCCGCAGATCAGGATATTCTTGATATTCTGGGTGGTTTTCATGGCAATATACCTCCCCTTACTTCTTCAGGCTCAGGATCTCGCGGGCCTCGTCGGGGGTGGCCACCTGCTTGCCGAACTCCTCGATGACCCGGCGGGCCCGCTCCACGAACTGCACGTTGCTCTCAGCCAGCTGGCCCTTGGAGTACATCACGTTGTCCTCCATGCCAACACGGATGTGGCCGCCCAGGGCCACAGCGCCGTACAGCATGGTCATGGCGGAGTGACCCACGCCGAAGCAGCTCCAGGTGGAGCCGGGGCACAGGGACTCCATGGTCTCCTTCATGAACACCAGGTTCTTCATGGTGCCGGGGATGCCGTTGGCGCAGCCCATGCAGAACTGGAAGTGCAGGGGGGCCTTCAGCACGCCCTTCTTCAGGTAGTACTGGGCGTTGGCGATCATGCCGGGGTCAAAGGCCTCGATCTCGGGCTTCACGCCCCAGGCCTGCATGTTCTGGCCCAGCTCCTCCAGGAAGGCGGGGGGGTTGAGGAACAGGGAGGTGTGCAGCCAGTTCATGGAGCCGCAGTCGTAGGAGCCCATCTCGGGGCGCAGCTCCTTCAGGTGGGCCTGGCGGGTCTCGTCGGTGGCGTTCAGGTCGCCGGAGGTGGTCATATTCAGGATGATGTCGCAGTCGGGGTGGTTGGTGCGCAGCAGCTCCACGGTCTTGGCAAAACGGGTCTTGTCCATGGTGCCCTTGCCCTCGTCGTCCCGCATATGCAGGTGGGCCACGGCGGCGCCCGCCTCCCAGCAGGCGTACACGTCCTCGGCGATCTCCTCGGGAGTCATGGGTACGTTGGGGTTGTTGGCCTTGGTGGGCCAGGCGCCGGTGGTGGCTACGGTAATGATGGTCTTATCCATGAGAAACACATCTCCTTTTTTATGCGGAGCGGAAAGTATGTTCCCGCTTCTGTTTCTGCTCGCCATAAAGAGAAGCAAGCCGCGTGCCAAAAGTGGAAACGGACGAAAAAAAGCCGCCAGCCGTTGGGCCGCAGTTTCTCAGGAAATCCGGGGGAACATATAAAAAAGCGCCTTGTGGTGAATTTTTTCACCACAAGGCGCTGGGACAAACTGGATGACAAAGGGAAAATCAGGCAGGCAAACAGGCGGAAACCCTTGAAAGACGGGGAAACGTTTGGTGGTGAAAAAATTCACCGCATGTGGTGAGAAAATTCACCGCCTGTCCGGGCCGGAGTCGTCCTGCTGAAAGTGGCGGTACTTTTTGACCAGGGTGGAGTGGTCCACCCCCAGGGCCTTGGCGGCCTTGCGCAGGGAGCCCTCCCGTTCCACGGCCTGGAGGATCACCTCCCGCTCAAAGGCAAACACCTGCTGGCGCAGGGTGCCGCCGGCGGCGGGGTTCAGGTGGCTGTGGCTGCCGTCGGGGTTGAGGGCGGAGTAGACCACGTCCCGGGTGATGATGCCGCCGGAGTTGGTGACCACAATGCGCTCCAGCATGTTTTCCAGCTCCCGGATGTTGCCCGGCCAGCGGTAGCTCTGCAGCAATTCCATGCCGGCAGCGCTGATGCGGGTATCCTTGCCGTATTTTTTGCTGAAGTCGGCGCAGAAGCGCTCCACCAGATAGGGGATATCCTCCTTCCGCTCCCGCAGGGGCTTGAGCTCAATGGGCACCACGTTGAGCCGGTAGTACAGGTCCTCCCGGAACCGGCCGGCCCGTACCTGCTCTTGCAGGTCCAGGTTGGTGGAGGCGATGACTCGCAGGTCCAGCTGGATGGTCTTGCTGCCGCCGATGCGCATAATCTCCCGCTGCTGGAGGACCCGCAGCAGCTTGGCCTGGAGGGGGAGGGGCATGTCGCCGATCTCGTCCAGCAGGATCACCCCGGTGTTGGCCAGCTCGAACATGCCGGTTTTGCCGGAGCGGCGGGCGCCGGTAAAGGCTCCCTCCTCGTAGCCGAACAGCTCGGATTCCAGAAGCTCCGCCGGGATGGCGGCGCAGTTGACCTTGATGAAGGGCTTGCCTCTGCGGGCGCTGCTCTGATAGATCTCGTTGGCGATAAGCTCCTTGCCGGTGCCCGACTCCCCGGTGATGAGCACGGTGACGTCGGTGGGGGCCACGGTGTGGATGAGCTCCACCACCTCCCGCATGGCGGCGCTGTGGTAGTACATCTGCTTGCCGCCGGTCTGCTGCTGGCGGAGGTAGGCCAGCTCCTCGTCGGCCTTCTGCCGCTCCTCCGTCAGGGTGAGCAGCTGCTGCTCCAGCCGTTTGAGCTCGGGGAAGTCCCGGGTGTTGGTAACCACCATTTTGATGCTGCCGTCGGGGGCGAAGACCGGGGTGCCGGTGACCAGGACCTCCTTGTTCAGGGGGAAGATGGTGGCCACGGAGTTGACCCGCCTACGCTGGGCCAGCACGGTGTCGGTGACGGCTCCCTTGTAGAGCTTGCCCTCCTGCTCCACCTCGGACACCTTCCGGCCCAGCAGGTCCTCCGGCTTGATGCCGGTGGTGCGGGTGTAAGCCTGGTTGATGAAGATAATGGTGCCGGTGCCGTCGGTGACGTGGATGCCGTCGTACAGATTTTCGCAGATCTCCCGGAAGTCGATCTGGCTCAAGGCCTCCTGCCGGGAGGCGCCTCCGCTGTGTTCCATCGTGCTCCGGCCCCCTTTGCCCTGTCTGATTCCATGGATTTAGTATATAACAAGGATACCGGCAGGGCAAACGTTTTTTCGCGGGCGGGAACCGCTTGACGGGGCGGGCGGGACGTGAGATAATTCAAGGTAACCTATTTTTGGGAGGTCCGTCTTATGACAGAGCGATTGGTCCGGCGCTTTATCCGGGACTGGGAGAATGTGGGAGACCCGGCGGTGCGGGAGCGGTATGGTGCGCTGTCCGGCGGGGTGGGGATCCTGCTCAACCTGCTGCTCTCTCTGGGCAAGTTTTTTGCCGGGCTGCTCACCGGCTCCATCGCCGTGACGGCCGACGCTTTCAACAACCTGTCCGACGCCGGCTCCTCGGTGGTTACCCTGGTGGGCTTCAAGCTGGCGGGGCAAAAGGCGGACGACGGGCACCCCTTTGGCCACGGCCGTATTGAGTATCTGGCGGGGCTGCTGGTGTCCCTGCTGATTCTGATGGTGGGGGTGGAGCTGGGCAAGACCTCCATTGAAAAGATCTTCCGTCCGGAGCAGGTGGACTTTTCCCTGGTGACCGTGGTGATTCTGATTACCTCCATTCTGGTGAAGCTGTGGATGTGCCTGTTCAACCGGAATCTGGGCAGGCGGATCGGCTCGGCGGCCATGGAGGCTACCGCTACCGACTCCCTGTCCGACGTGGTGGCCACCTCCGCCGTGTTGGCGGGCACCCTGGTGGGGGAATTTACCGGCGTCAGCATCGACGGCTGGGTGGGCGTAGTGGTGGCCATCTTCATCCTGCGGGCGGGCTGGGGGGCTGCCAAGGACACCGTGGACCCCCTGCTGGGCAGCGCGCCCGACCCCGTCCTGGTGAAGGAGATTCAGGACGTGGTGCTGAGCCACAAGCAGGTGGTGGGGATGCACGACCTGGTGATCCACGACTACGGCCCGGGCCGGCGGATGTGCTCCTTCCATGCCGAGGTGCCCCAGAGCGCCGATATTATGGAGGCCCATGACGCCATCGACCACATCGAGCGGGAGATCTATCAGAAATTCGGCGTTGAGACCACCGCCCACATGGACCCCATCGCCACCGAGGACGAGACGGTCAACAGCCTGCGGGAGCAGGTGCGGGACCTGGTGCGGGAGGTGGACCCGGGCATGAGCATTCACGACTTCCGGGTGACCCGGGGACCCCAGCACACCAATCTGATTTTCGACGTGGTGGTACCTCACCGCAGCAAGGTTTCCGACGAGGAGATTGCCGGGGAGATCACCCGGCGGGTCCAGGCGCTGGACCCCAGCTATTATCCGGTATTTCAGCTGGAGCGGTCCTATGTGTCGGGCGGATAGACGTACATTTACAAAATATTCACCCTAAATCAGGGGGATAGGACTATAATAAACGTAGTATGCCGCGGGCAGAAAAAGACGAGGAAAAGGACGGTGCGTTATGGCAAAGAAAGTCCTCATCGTGGAAGATGAATCCAATATTGCCGAGCTGCTCCACCTCTATCTGGAGAAGGAGGGCTTTGAGACGGCGGTGGCCGGGGACGGCGGCAAGGGGGTGGAGCTGTTCCGCTCCTTCCACCCGGATCTGGTGCTGCTGGACATCATGCTGCCGGTGATGGACGGCTGGTCGGTGCTCAAGAAGATCCGGGAGAACGACAAGACCCCCGTCATCATGCTCACCGCCAAGGGGGAGACCCAGGACAAGGTGGCCGGCCTGGAGGGGGGCGCCGACGACTATATCGTCAAGCCCTTTGAGATGAAAGAGGTGCTGGCCCGTATCCACGCGGTGCTCCGCCGGTTCGGCGGGGACGAGAGCGGCGGCGGGGAGAAGAAGCTGAGCTTTGACAAGCTGGTCATCAATCTGGACTCCTATGAGCTGCTGGTGGACGGCAAGCGGGTGGATACGCCCCCCAAGGAGCTGGAGCTGCTGTACCATCTGGCCGCCTCCCCCAACCGGGTGTTTACCCGCAACCAGCTGCTGGACGAGGTGTGGGGCTTCGACTACTTCGGGGATTCCCGGACGGTGGACGTGCACATCAAGCGCCTGCGGGAGAAGCTGGAGGGGGTCTCGCCCCAGTGGTCTCTCAAGACCGTGTGGGGGGTAGGCTATAAATTTGAGGTTGTGAGCGGCACATGAGGAGCCTCTACAAGCGGCAGTTTGCCCTGACGGCGGGGATGATCCTCATCTCCTTTGCCCTGCTGGGCACCGCCTTTTTCACCCTGTCCTACCAATACACCCTGCGGCAGACCCGGGACTCCATGGAGCGCAACGCCAACTATGTGGCCAACTTCACCTCCAAGTCCCGCAGCCTGGGGCTGGGGGTGGAGGACGACGTCTATATCGCCATGATCGCCACCATCGCCCAGATCTCCGACGCGGTGGTGCTCATCACGGAGGCCGACGGGGAGATGGTGGTCTCCACCGACGGCATCAGCGTCATGGGCTACAAGGAGCTGGCGGGCAGCTATCTGCCCCAATCCATCGCCGATCAGGTGGCCCGCAGCGGGAGTTATACCGGCATGAGCGATCTGGGTGGCTTTTTTGCGGAAAAGCGCTATGTGGCGGGTACGCCCATTTTGGTCAAGACGGTGGATGTGACCACCGGCCAGACCAGGCAGAGCCTGGTAGGGGTGGCCTACGTGGCGGCGGAGGCCTCCAGCCTTACCGAGCTGTGGCGGGCCTTTACCTCCATCTTCTTCTTTACCGCCGTGGTGGTGCTGTGCATCGCCTTCCTCACCAGCTCGGTGACCTCCCTGCGGCAGACCAAGCCGCTAAAGGAGATCGCCGAGACCGCCCGGAAATTCGGCCACGGAGAGTATGAGCTGCGGGTCAGGGGCTATGAGGACCGGAAGGACGAGGTGGGGGAGCTGGCGGAGGCCTTTAATGCCATGGCCGACTCCATCTCCAAGAGCGAGGAGCGCCGCAGCGAATTTGTGGCCAATATCTCTCATGAGCTCAAGACCCCCATGACCACCATTGCCGGTTTTTCCGACGGGATCCTGGACGGCACCATTCCGCCCGACCGGGAGCGGGCCGCCCTGCAGACCATTTCCTCCGAGACCCGGCGGCTGTCCCGGCTGGTGCGGCGGATGCTGGACCTGAGCCGCCTGCAGTCGGCGGAGAACGTCACCGCCCAGGAGCAGTTCGACGTGTCGGAGGTGATGCTCCGGGTACTGGTGAGCCTGGAGACCAAGATCAACTCCCGCCGCCTGGACGTGGACACCCAGCTGCCCGACGCTCCGGTGATGGTGTGGGGGGACCCGGATGCCATTACCCAGGTGTGCTACAATCTGCTGGACAACGCCATCAAGTTTTCCGCCGAGGGGAGCACCATGGGCATTTCCATCACAACCAAAGGGGGCAAGGCCCATGTGGCGGTGCGCAACACCGGCGCTACCATTCCGCCCGACGAACTGGCCATGATTTTTGACCGCTTCCACAAGAGCGACAAATCCCGCAGCGTGGACCGGGAGGGCGTGGGCCTGGGCCTGTATATCGTCAAGACCATTCTGAACAACCACAAGGAAAACATTACAGTAACCAGCCAGGACGGTGTGACGGAGTTTGTGTTCACCCTGACCCTGGCGTAAGGGGGATCTATGCGGGGTTATTATTACCAGCAGAACGACGTTCCGCCGGCGCCGTGGCAGGCTCCGCCGGACCCGAAGCGGCCGCCCCGGCGGGACAGGGGGGTGCTGGTGCCCTTTCTGTGCGTGCTGGCGGTGCTGCTGGGGCTGGTTATCCTGCTGTGCGTGGCGCTCTATCGCCTGGGCGATCTAGACGGCGAGGCGAACTTTCACGGGGAGGCGTGGAGAGATCCGGAGCCCTGGGAGAGCCAGCAAACCACAGAGGTAACGGCCAAGACCACGGTGGAGCGGGCGCCCACCGGAGACGGCACCACCCTGACCATCGTGCCCGCCGGGGCGGAGGCGCCCCACAGCTTTCAGCAGATCTATCAGGAGAATATCGCCTCCATCGTCAGCATCTGGGGCACCGCGTCGGACGGCATGGCCTTCGGAACCGGCGTGGTGATGACGGAGAACGGCTATATCATCACCAATGCCCATGTCATCGAGGGGTGCAGCCAGGTGGAGGTGTGCCTCCAGAATGAGGAGACCTATCCGGCTCTGCTGGTGGGCTATGATGTGCAGACCGACCTGGCGGTGCTGAAGATCAACGCCTCCGGCCTTACCCCCGCCCAGTTTGGGGACTCCTCCGCCCTCCAGGTGGGGGATACGGTGCTGGCCATCGGCAACCCCCTGGGGGAGGAGCTGCGGGGCACCATGACCGACGGGATCATCTCGGCCATCAACCGGGACGTGTATGTGGACGGCTATACCATGGTGCTCCTCCAGACCACCGCCGCCCTCAACTCGGGCAACTCCGGCGGAGCCCTCATCAACGACCACGGCCAGGTCATCGGGATCACCAACCTGAAAATGGAGTCCTATGACAGCACCGTGGAGGGGCTTGGCTTTGCCATTCCCACCTCCACCGTGAAAACCGTGGTGGATGAGCTCATTGCCCACGGGGTGGTCACCGGACGGCCCACCATCGGCATCACTGTGATGACGGTGGAGGCAGACGGTGAGGGAGAGCCCGCCGGGGTGCGTGTGGACTCCATCCGGCCCGGCTCCGACGCCGACGGCAAGCTGCAGGTGGGGGACATCATCGTGGAGGCCAACGGGGTCAAGGTGTGGGTCACCGACGATCTGCTGGCGGTCAAGGAAAGCCTGGAGGCGGGGGATGTGCTCTCCCTGCGGCTCTGGCGGGACGGCGTCTGGCTGGAGCGGGACGTGGCCCTGGTGGAGCAGTACACCCTGGAGCCATAAAAAAGGAGCGCCTCCAAAGGAGGCGCCCAGGCATTGGATGTCTGCGGGAGAATGGATCGTACACACGATTGGATAAGCTGTACCTAAAGCATAACCTGATTTCCATATTTTGTCAATTAGAACTTTTGTCGAAAGGCGCGGTCAGATGATCATATTTAACGGTATCGTCCATCCCATGGATGGCCCGGTCATTTCCCGGGGATATGTGGCCTTCGAGGGCGGGAAGATCACGGCGGTAGGCTCCATGGAGGAGCTGCATGGCCCGGTGGAGGGGCTGGACGCGGAGGGTGGGCACATCCTGCCCGGTTTTGTGGACGCCCACTGCCACCTGGGGCTGTTTGGGGATTCCCTGGGCTTTGAGGCCGACGACGGCAACGAGTCCACCGACCCCTGTACCCCCCAGCTGCGGGCCATCGACGGGGTGAATCCCCTGGACCGGGGCTTTCAGGAGGCCCGGGAGGGGGGCGTGACCACCGTACTCACCGGCCCCGGCTCAGCCAATCCCATTGCCGGACAGTTTCTGGCAATCAAGACCACCGGGCGGTGGGTGGACGAGATGGTGGTGAAGGCTCCGGCGGCCATGAAATTTGCCCTGGGGGAGAATCCCAAGTCGGTGTACAATGACCGGAAGGAGACCCCGGTGACCCGGATGGCCACCGCCGCTCTGATCCGGGAGCAGCTGTCCAAGGCCCAGGAGTACCAGGACAAGCAGGCCAAAGCGGACGAGGACCCGGAGGAGGAGATGCCCGACTATGACGCCAAGCTGGAGGCGCTGGCGCCGGTGGTGCAGGGCCAGCTGCCCGCCCACTTCCATGCCCACCGGGCGGACGATATCGCCACGGCGCTGCGCATCAGCCGGGAATTCGGACTGAAGCAGGTGATCGTCCACGGCACCGAGGGCTACAAGATCGCGGACCTGCTGGCGGCGGAGGGGGCGGCGGTGATCACCGGCCCCTGCCTCACCGACCGCTCCAAGCCGGAGCTGGTGGGGCAGACCCTGGAGAACCCGGCTCTGCTGGCCAGGGCGGGGGTGAAGGTGGCCATCTGTACCGACCACCCGGAGACCCCCATCCAGTACCTGCCGCTGTGCGCCGCTATGGCGGTGCGGGGGGGCATGGAGGAGGAGGCCGCCCTGGCGGCCATAACCTCCGCCGCGGCGGAGATTGCCGGAATTTCCAAGCGGGTAGGCTCCCTGACGCCGGGAAAGGACGCCGACGTGGTGGTGACCACCGGCCATCCCTTTGACTGGAACGGGCGGATCAAAGCGGTGTTTATTGACGGACAACAGGTGCAATGAGGCGCCTGAATTGAATTGGAAAGACGAGGGAATGTCATGGATCATTCTGTGAAAGCGGTGGTACTGGCGGCGGGCAAGGGCACCCGGCTGCGCACCGAGGGGATCGACCTGCCCAAGGTGCTGCGGCAGGCGGCGGGCCGTCCGCTGCTGGGCTACGTGCTGGAGGAGCTGTCCTTCCTGGACCGGCAGGACGTGGTGCTGGTGGTGGGCTACGAGCGGGAGAAGGTGGTGTCCGCCTTCCCCGACTATCCCAGCGCCGTGCAGGAGCCCCAGAAGGGCACCGGCCACGCGGTCCAGTGTGCCCGGGAGGCCCTGGGAGAGTTCCAGGGGGACATTCTGGTGTGCTATGGGGATATGCCCCTGATGCGCCGGGCCACCTATGAGTCCCTGATTGAGACCCACAGACGGCAGGGCAATGACTGCACCCTGCTCTCCGCCGTGTCGGAGGAGGAGCTGCCCTACGGCCGGATCGTCCGGGACGGGAACGGCAACTTCACCCACATTGTGGAGGACAAGGACTGCACCCCGGAGGAGAAGGCCATCCGGGAGCTGAACGTGGGGGTGTACGTATTCCGGGCGGCGGAGCTGTGGAAGGCCATCGACCAGCTCAAGCCCAACAACGCCCAGGGGGAGTACTACCTCACCGACGCGCCGGCCTACATTCTGGCCAAGGGGGGCAGGGTGAACGCCTGTCCCACCTGTACCGCCCAGGAGATGCTGGGAGTGAACACGGTGGAGCAGCTGGAGCAGGTGGAGCACATTGTGCAGACCCGGAAGGACTGAGGCCATGGCGGAACAGAAGGACCTGCGCCTGGCGGTGCTCATTGACGCGGACAACGCCCCCCGCTCCGCCATCGGCGACGTGATGGCGGAGGTGGCAGTGTACGGTACCCCCACCATCAAGCGTATCTACGGGGACTGGACCACCCCCAACCTGGCCTCCTGGAAGCCCCTGCTGCTGGAGAACGCCATCACTCCCGTGCAGCAGTACGGCTACACCACCGGGAAGAATTCCACCGACTCGGCCATGATCATCGACGCCATGGACATCCTGTATACCGGACAGGTGGACGGCTTCGTGCTGGTGAGCAGCGACAGCGACTTCACCCGCCTGGCCATCCGCCTGCGGGAGGCGGGGAAGAAGGTGTACGGCATGGGGGAGCGCAAGACCCCCAATCCGTTTATCGTGGCCTGCGACAAGTTTGTGTATATCGAGGTCATCCGCTCCGCCGCCGAAAAGGCCAAGGCGGAGGAGGTGAAGGGGGAGGAGCCCAGACAGGAGAAGGTCCCCAAGGCCAAAAAGCCCGCCAAGAAAAAGGAGGAGGCGGCTCCCGCCCCGGCTACGGCCCCCGAGCCCCCCGAGCCGGAGTCCAAGGTGCCCAAGGCGGTGGTGGAGCTGATCGCCGACGCGGTGGAGACCATGGCCGACGAGGATGGCTACGCCTTCATGGGGGATCTGGGCAACCTGCTGGTGAAAAAGCAGCCCGACTTCGACCCCCGGAACTTCGGCTTTTCCAAGCTGACCCAGCTGGTGCGCTATCTGCCCCGGTTCGAGGTGGACGTGCGCCAGACCAGCCTGCCCCACGTCAAACACATCTACGTGCGGGACAAGGCCAGGAAATAGAGCAATACGGCGCCCGCTGCCATGGCAGCGGGCGCCGTTGTTTTTCTTCCGGGCTGGTCAGGAGATGTCGGCCAGCTCCAGATATTTGTATCCGTTTTCCGCAATGTGGTCCTTCCGGCCCTGGAGGTTGTCCCCCAGCAGCAGGTCAAACACCCGGGCGGTGCTCTCCACGTCCTCCGGCATCACTTTGATGAGCCGCCGGGTCTCCGGATTCATGGTGGTGAGCCACATCATGTCCGGCTCGTTCTCGCCCAGGCCCTTGGAGCGGTTGATGGCGCATTTTTTCCCCGCCAGCTCTCCGTTGACAATGTCGTTTTTCTCGGCGTCCGAGTAGGCGAACCAGGTCTTTTCCTTGTAGGTGATCTCGTACAGGGGGGACTCGGCGATATACACGTACCCCCGCTGGATCAGGGTGGGGGTGAGGCGGTAGAGCATGGTGAGGATGAGGGTGCGGATCTGGAATCCGTCCACGTCGGCATCGGTGCAGATGACGATTTTGTTCCACCGCAGATTCATCAGGTCAAACTCCGCCAGATCCTTGGCGTGCTTGTCGTGGACCTCCACCCCGCAGCCCAGCACCTTCAACAGGTCGGTAATGATCTCGCTTTTGAAGATCTTGGCGTAGTCGGCCTTCAGGCAGTTGAGGATCTTGCCCCGCACCGGCATGATCCCCTGGAACTCGGCGTCCCGGCTCAGCTTGACGCTGCCCAGAGCCGAGTCGCCCTCCACGATATACAGCTCCCGCCGGGTGGTGTCCTTCGTCCGGCAGTCTACGAACTTCTGCACCCGGTTGGAGATGTCCACATTGCCCGACAGCTTTTTCTTGATGTTCAGCCGGGTGCGCTCGGCGTTCTCCCGGGAGCGCTTGTTGATGAGCACCTGCTCGCCGATCTTGGCGGCGTCAAAGGGGTTTTCGATGAAGTAGACCTCCAGCTGGGCACGGAGGAACTCCGTCATGGCCTCCTGGACGAACTTGTTGGTGATGGCCTTTTTGGTCTGGTTTTCGTAGGAGGTCTGGGTGGAGAAGTTGTTGCTCACCAGCACCAGGCAGTCCTCCACGTCGGCCCAGGTGAGCTTGCTCTCGTTCTTCTGGTACTTGCCCTGGGCCTTCAGCCAGGCGTCAATGCCCCCCACAAAGGCGGACTTCACCGCCTTCTCCGGGGAGCCGCCGTGCTCCAGCCAGGAGGAGTTGTGGTAGTGCTCGATGACCTGCACCGTGTTGGAGAA
>DWXF01000034.1 GCA_019119335.1 Candidatus Flavonifractor merdavium | reverse complement strand
GTTTATGAATGAGTGAACACCATGTTCAAATGTGATTGTTGTGGAGCCTGTTGCCGGCACTTGAATCTGTCACCCCTATATGCAGAGTTAGACCGTGGCGATGGGATCTGCAAATATTTATTTGGAAATCTGTGCAGCATTTATGAAAAACGCCCTCTACTGTGCAGAGTAGATGAGAGCTATCAAAAACTCTTCAAGGGAGTGATGTCTATCGATACATATTATCGCCTAAACCAAGAGGCCTGTCAGACACTAAAGACTTTAGAAAAATAGGAGGATTTAATTATGCCATTACCCGCAATTTTAGGAGCCGCTGCTGCAATTGCCGGTGCAACCGGTCTGGGAAGTGCGATCCATGGTGGTGTCAAGATGAAGCAAGCCAACGACACCATGAAGAAAGCGCAGACTGAGCACCAGGAAAACATTGCCCGGTTTGAGGAGCAGAACAAGAACACCACCGAAGCCATGGATCGCCTGGGCAAGCAGGAATTAGAGATTTTAAAGAGCTTTGAAAAGTTTTCTTCTATTTTTGAACGCATTCAGAACAAGCCCGAATTCAAGGCCTATCGGAAAGGCGAGGTAGAAATTCCTCCGTATAGTCCTGAGGATCTGAAAGCGGTTTATGTTGGGGCCGGAGTGCTCCTCGGCGGCTTAGGTGGTGCAGCCATGGGTACTGCAGGTGGGTTTGCCGCCGCTGGTGCAACAACTGCTGCTGTCATGGCCTTCGGAACCGCATCTACCGGCACGGCAATTGCGTCCTTAAGCGGAGCCGCTGCCACAAATGCAACTCTGGCGGCTCTTGGTGGCGGGGCGCTGGCTGCTGGTGGTGGAGGTATTGCACTTGGGACAACGATTCTCGGAGCTACCACCTTAGGTATGGGTATTCTAGTCGGCGGCATTATTTTTAACTTGACTGGAAGTAAGCTGTCCGACAAGGCTGATGAGGCAATGGAGCAGATGGAGAAGGCAAAGAAAGAGATCGATGCAATCTGTGCCTACCTTGTGGAGTTGTACCAAGCAGAGGACAAGTTTGAAAAAACTCTATCCGCTGTTAATCATGTTTATCAGCGACATTTGGAGCAGCTTGGAAACCTAGTAATTCTGAACGGAAAGACAGACTGGAATACCTACACAGACGCAGAGAAGGTCCTAACGGAAAATGCTTCTCTTTTAGTGGGGATTCTCTTCAAAATGTGCAAAGTACAGCTTGTGCTGGCCTCCGGAGATACAACCAACGTAAACAACGTCAATCATGAGGAAGTAGACAAGGCGATCCACGATGCGAATGAATTTCTGAATAGAACAGGCCTTTCGGCTTTGGCTTGACAGTGTATAGAGGCTATAAGTAATTCCGTAACCTACACCATTACATTATGTAAATTTTAACCTATGATGTTCTACATTCAGATCGTCAACTGTGTCCGTTACTACTGTTGCCAACATTTTTGCCTACAAACGTAAAAATGCTACTGATATCCAGTCAGGAGCAACTAAGTCCAAAAAACAAATAAATCCTCGCAATCCCTTGGAACACAAGGTATTGCGAGGATTTATTGAAAGAGAGCGGAACTGCTCAACACCCTATGCGCCGTACTCCTAAGCGGTAGGTCGGAGGTCCGAATCCCCTCAGGCGTGCCAACGCGGCGCAAGCGAGATCGCTTGCGCCGCGTTTTTTCTTATACTCCCTGCTCGGGCAGAAACCGCTTCAGGTATTCCACCGCCGAGCGGCTCATCTCCCGGGAAAAGTCGGAATTATATTTCCGCTGGCAGAAGGCCTGCAGCCAGTCGGTATAGCTCCGCTGTCCGGCGTGATCGGCCAGCATGGCCTCCAGCTCCGCCCCGTCCATCCGGCGGTATGCATTCTCATGGACAATGTGCTCCATGGCCCGGCGGTGGGGCTTCTCCCGGGCCTTCTGCTGGTCGGTTGGGTATCCGAACACCACCATGGCGGCTGGCACCACGTACTCCGGCAGACCCAACAGCGCCCGGTGGGTCTCGCACCGCTCCAGAATATCCCCGATGTAGCAGGAACCGATACCCAGGCTCCAGGCGGCGGTCACGGCATTCTGGGCGGCGATATTGGCGTCGGAAAAGGCCAGCAATAAGTCCCCCGGCCCCGGCTCCCGGGGCTGGCAGCCTCCCTCCTGATAGGCGTCATACCACTTCTGGCAGTCGGCGCAGAAAATGAGGACCAGCGGCGCCTGGGCAATAAAGGGCTGATGGTCGCAGGTATCCGCCAGGGTGGCCTTGACGGCCTGGTCGGTTATATCTAAAATAGTATAAAGCTGCTGGTTTCCGGCGGTGGGGGCGGCGCAGGCCGCTTCCAGAATGGCCCGCTTCTCCTCCGGGACAACGGGCTTATCCAGGTAGGCCCGCACCGACTTGCGGGCATGGAGCTGGGCCAACGTCTCATTCATGGGACATTCTCCTCTCAGGATGTGAAATTATGCAGGAAAAAACCTATTCCGTCACCCAGGCCGGGCCGCTGCTCCCCTTTCTGCTGGAGCAGGTCAGGGGCCAGAGCCGCAACAACGTCAAGAGCCTGCTCACCCGGGGCCAGGTGCAGGTGGACGGGGTCACCGTCACCCGCCACGACCACCCGCTGGAGCCGGGTCAGGTGGTGGTGATCCGCCCCCAGAGCAGTCGGGAGACAAAGGCCCCCTTCCCCGTCCTCTACGAGGACCAGCGGCTGCTGGTGATCGAAAAGCCCGCCGGGCTTCTGAGCATGGCCAGCGACCGGGAAAAGGTGCGCACCGCCTACCGCATGGCCACCGACTACGTCCGCCGGAGCCAGCCCAAAGGCCGGCTCTTCATCGTTCACCGGCTGGACCGGGACACCTCCGGGGTACTCCTCTTCGCCAAGGACGAGCAGACCAAGCGGGCCTATCAGGACCGCTGGGACACCCTGGTGAGCCGACGGGGCTATCTGGCGGTGGTGGAGGGCAGACCGCCCAAAGAGGCCGACACCATCCGCACCCTGCTGCGGGAAAACGCCGCCCACAAAGTCTATTCCGTCCGCTCCGGCGGGAAAGAGGCGGTAACCCATTATACCACCCTGAGCGCCGGAACGGAATACACCCTGCTGAAGGTGGACATCCGCACCGGCCGGAAAAACCAGATCCGGGCCCACCTCAGCGAGCTGGGGTACCCGGTGGCGGGAGACCGGGACTACGGCGCGGCCACCGACCCTCTGGGCCGGCTGTGCCTCCACGCCCATGAGCTGGCCCTCACCGACCCCTTCACAGGGGAACAACGACTCTTTCGCGCGGCGGCGCCCAAAGGGTTCCGCTCCCTGGCCCGGTAAGGCTCACAGCCCCATCCGCACCCGGGCCTGGTCCCGGAAGGACACCAACTCGGGATAGGCATAGAAAAAGTTTTGCTTCTGGGCCTGAAGGCCCTCCCCCTCCGCCCGGTCGTAGAGCACGAAATAGGCAAAGCTCTCAGCAATGTCCTCCGACGGGCTGGTGGCGGCGTAGCTGGTGAGGAAGTCGTCACTGTGGCGAAGGTAGAAGCCGTAGGTCTCCGGATCGGCCAGCCGGTCGTCCAGATAATCCGTCCAGAAGGCCCGGTAAAAGGCGTTCAGATAGGAGCTGGGGCGGGCGGCCAGCTCGCTCTCGGCATAGCAGCCGTAGGTGGGCTGGCCGCCGTAGTCCACCTGCCGGTTGTTGAGGGTCAGGTAGTGGCAGTACTCATGCATCACCGTCTCGGCAAAGCTGGCCCCGTCGCCGGTGTCCTCCGGGTCCACCGCCAGCTCCCACCGGGCGCCGTCGTCATCGGTGGGCACCACATAGGCCAGGATCTCCTCCGCCCCGTCGGTAAAGACGGTAAAGCGGTCAAAGGCGTCCAGGCTCCCCTCCGGCAGCATGGCCTCCACCTGATTCCACAGGTCCTGATAGGCGTCCTTTCCCTCCACGGCCTCCAGTCCGCCGTCCTTCACCGTGTACTCCGTCAGCAGCTCTATCTTTTCCTCATCAGCGCTCCAGCTCCCCAAGTCCCCCAGATAACGGCGGGTATAGTCCTCATAGAGCTGGTTGAGCCGGCTCACCAGCTGCTCCTCCCGGGGGGAGGGTTCCCACTTCCCTTCGGTCTCCCTGAGCCGGCGCAGGGAGAGCAGCCACTCCAGCTGCTCCACCACCTGCTCCCGCTCCTCCTGGGTCAGCAGGCCGTCCAGCTTGCCCAGCTGGGCGGCCGCCAGCCGCTGGGCCTCCGCCTGAATTTCCACATCCCCGCCCTGCCGGATGGGCAGCGCGCAGGCGGACAGGGACAGCAGACCTGCCAGCAAAACAGGCAGGATCACGCGACGTTTCATAACAGCACCTCATTTCTTTTGCGCCATTGTACCACAGGGGCGGAGCCGCGGGTGAAATCTAAACAAATTTAAAGATAGAACAAGGGGCGGAACCAAAGTTCCGCCTCTTGTTCTGGGAAGATTATAGGAAGGTTAGTAGCACGCAGCGTTACAGCTTGACCACCCAGTGATGGGGGTCGGGCTGGGTCCCCCACTGGATGCCGGTGAGGGTGTCGTACAGCTTCTGGGCCAGCGGGCCGATCTTGCCGCCGTTGACCACCACATGTCTGTCCTCCCAGCCCATCTCGCCGATGGGGGAGACGACGGCGGCGGTGCCGGTGCCCCAGGCCTCCTTCAGGGAGCCGTCGGCCCCCGCGTCAAAGAGCTCCTGAGCGGTGATGAGCCGCTCTTCCACCTTCAGCCCCCAGTCCCGCATCAGCTCGATGCAGGACTTGCGGGTGATGCCGGGCAGCACGGAGCCGGTGAGCTGCGGGGTAACCACCGTGTCCCCGATCTGGAACATGACGTTCATGGAGCCCACTTCTTCAATATACTTGCGGTGGACGCCGTCCAGCCACAGCACCTGGGCGTAGCCGTTTTCTTCCGCCCGCTCGCCGGCCCGGATGGAGGCGGCGTAGTTGCCGCCGCACTTGGTATAGCCGGTGCCGCCCCGGACCGCCCGGACGTCCTCGCTCTCCACATAGATCTTCACCGGGTTGATGCCCTCGGCGTAGTAGGCTCCCACCGGGCAGGTGATGATGGCGAAGATGTAGTTGTGGGCAGCGTGTACCCCCAGGGTGGGAGTGGTGGCGATGATGAAGGGACGGATATACAGGGAGGTGCCGGGGGCGCTGGGCACCCAGTCGGCCTCCAGACGCACCAGCTGCTCAATGGCGGCCAGGGCGTCCTCCTCGTCCAGGGGCGGAATGCACATCCGCTCGCAGGAGCTGTTGATGCGCTTTACGTTTTCGGTGGGCCGGAAGAGCTGCACCCCGCCGTCGGGGGAGCGGTAGGCCTTCAGGCCCTCAAAGACCTCCTGGGCGTAGTGAAACACCATGGCGGAGGGGTCCAGGGCGATGGGGCCGTAGGGGACGATCCGCCCGTCGTGCCAGCCCTGGCCGGCGGTGTAGTCCATGATGAACATATGATCGGTAAAGGTTC
Organism: Candidatus Flavonifractor merdavium; assembly: GCA_019119335.1. Lineage (GTDB taxonomy): Bacteria > Bacillota > Clostridia > Oscillospirales > Oscillospiraceae > Flavonifractor > Flavonifractor merdavium. The sequence continues at coordinate 21,258 of DWXF01000034.1, read as the reverse complement.
TGCCGAATACCAACGTACTGGGGTCGGGCTTCTCTTTCAGCACCGCGGCCCGCTGAACCGGATATTCCTTCATCGGAACGGCCTCCTAAATGCTTCGCTTTATGTGTGTAGTATGGCACGCCTGAGGCCAAAAGAATGTAAAGCATGATACAATGGCAAAAAAGTTCCCTGGGAAACGGATTTTCCCGGCGGGGCTTGCCCCTTGGGAGCCGGCATGGTACAATAAAAATTACCTGCCGGTGCGTCCGGCCCCACTCTCTGCAAAGGAGCCCTGTCTATGCTCTATGCCCTTCTCGCGGCCGCCCTGGTGGCCCTGGACCAGCTGGTGAAGTTCCTGGTCCGGTCCAACATCGGCCTGGGGGAGTCCGTCCCCTTTCTCCCCCACGTGCTTCAGTTTACCTATGTGCAGAACACCGGCGCCGCCTTCTCCCTGCTGGAGGAGCACACCTGGGTCCTCACCCTGATCTCGTTGGGGGCCTCCATCCTGTTGGCAATACTGCTGCTCAAAAAGGTGTTTCCCCACCCCTTCGCCATGACCTGCCTGTCGGTGGTGCTGGCCGGGGCGGTGGGCAACCTCATCGACCGGGCCTTTCTGGGCTATGTCACCGACATGTTCCAGACCCTGTTTATCAACTTCGCCGTGTTCAACGTGGCGGACATCTGCGTGGTGTGCGGCGGGATCGCCTTCTGCGTCTATTACCTGCTGTTCCACGGCAAGGAGGATAAGGACCATGACGCCCCTGCGGCTGAAGGTTGATGCGCCCGGCCAGCGGGCCGACCAGTTCCTGGCCGCCGCCCTGCCCCAGCTCACCCGCTCGGCGGCCCAGAGGCTGCTGGAGGAGGGGGCGGTCACCCTGGACGGCCGGCCGGTAAAGAAGAACTACAAGACCGCTCCGGGGGATGAGCTGGTGGTGATCCTCCCCGACCCGGCCCCGGTGGACATCCTGCCCCAGGACATCCCCCTGGACGTGGTGTATGAGGATGATGACGTCATTGCCGTCAACAAGCCGGTGGGCCTGGTGGTCCACCCGGCGGCGGGCCATCCCGACGGCACGCTGGTCAACGCGCTGTTATATCACTGCGGAAATTCCCTCTCCGGAATCAACGGAGCCCTGCGGCCGGGCATCGTCCACCGCATCGACCGGGATACCTCGGGGCTGATCATCGCCGCCAAGAACGATTCCGCTCACCTGGCCCTGGCGGCTCAGCTGCAGGACCACTCCCTGTACCGGGAATATGAGGCGGTGTGCGTGGGCAATTTAAAGCAGGACCAGGGCACGGTAAACGCCCCCATCGCCCGCCACCCCACCGACCGGAAGAAGATGGCGGTGAACTTCCTCCAGGGCCGGGAGGCGGTAACCCACTGGACGGTGCTGGAGCGGTTCCCCGGCTACACCCATATCCAGTGCCGGCTGGAGACCGGACGCACCCACCAGATCCGGGTCCACATGGCCCACACCGGCCACCCCCTGCTGGGGGACGTGGTGTACGGCTCCAAAAAGCCCTGGCCGGGGCTGGCGGGCCAGTGTCTCCACGCCCGGCGGCTGTCCTTTCTCCACCCCCGCACCGGGGAGCGGCTCACTCTGGAGTGCCCGCTGCCCCCCTGGTTTCAGGAAGTATTGACAAAACTGGGGCATTTGGTATAAACTTTGCTAAGACCGCAAAACAAATCGAATAACCAGGGGCGCTGGACGCAAGTCCGGCTGAGATCAGGGCGTAGTGCCGCCCGTGTCCCTTAAACCTGATCCGGGTAATGCCGGCGTAGGAAGTGGATTCGGCTGTTGTCGTTCCTCCCGTACCGCATCGCGCTTCCCGGTTTGCGCTGCGGTACAAATTTTTAGGAGGAGCTATTCCAATGAACGCAAGCAAGCAAAGAACGTCCCATCTTACCCTGCGGGCCCTGTGCGAGGGGGCCATGATGGTGGTACTGGCCCAGATTCTGGGCTACCTCAAGCTGTGGGAAATGCCCTGGGGCGGGTCCATCTGCCTGTCCATGCTGCCCATCTTCCTGTTCGCCTGCCGCTGGGGCCTGGGCTGGGGCCTGCTGTCCGGCTTTGTGCTGGGCATTCTTCAGTTTATGTTTGACGGGGGCTTCGCCATCGGCTGGCAGTCCATCATCGGCGACTATCTGCTGGCCTTTACCGCTGTGGGTGTGGGCGGCGTGTTTACCAAAAAGTCCTGGAGCATCTTCGCCTGCACCATTTTGGGTTCTGCCGCCCGCTTTTTGGTCCACTACATCGTGGGGGCCACCATCTGGGCCGAATACATGCCCGACGTGTTCTTCGGCATGACCATGACCTCCCCCTGGTTCTACTCCCTGCTGTACAACGGCTTCTATATGGTGATTGACATGGTCCTCTGCCTGGTGATCTTCGCCGCCCTCTACGTGCCGCTGAAGAAATACCTGGTCGGAGGCGATCTGAAATAACAAAAGGTGTGACTGATTTGGGCAAATTTGACGGCGTGCTGCTGGTCAGCGATTTTGACGACACCCTATATGGCGCCGACCTGCGGGTACCGCCGGTCAATGTGGAGGCCATCGAATATTTTACCGGTCACGGCGGCACCTTTACCATCGCCACCGGGCGGGCCCACCCCACCTTCGCCCCCCATGCCCAAATTGTCGCCATCAACGCCCCGGTGATTTTGTCCAACGGCTCCGCCCTGTATGATTTCCGGGCCGACCGGATGGTGTACGAGACCTTTCTCCCCGACCGGGCCCGGGAGGATCTGCAGCAGCTGGCTCGGGACATCCCGGAGATCGGGTTCGAAGCCTACAACCACGACGACATCTATGTCTATCAGCCCAACGCCGTCACCCGCAGCCACCTGAATCGGGCGGGTATGGGAGCCTCCGAGGTTCCCATCGGAGAGATGCCTCTGCCCTGGAGCAAGGTGATCCTCCAGCAGGAGAACCACATACTCCGCCGCGTGCAGCAGTACATGCTGGAGCGGTGGGGGGAGGAGTATGAGATCATCTTCTCCAACGCGGTGCTGCTGGAGATGACCCGGAAGGGCAGCAACAAGGGCGGCATGGTGGACTATCTGGTCAGCTACCTGGGCATGGACCCCGAACAGGTCTACTGCGTGGGGGACAACCAGAACGACATCCCCATGCTGGCCCGCTCCGCCATCCCCTTCGCCCCCGCCAACTGCGCCCAGGAGGTAAAGGACTGGGGCGCCTACGTGATGGGCAGCTGCGAGGAGGGCTGTGTGGCCCAGATCATCCGGATCCTGGACAAGCTCTATTAAAAGACAAAACGGGCCCGCTGCCTCTGGCAGCGGGTCCGTTTTCTATTCTTCAGTTCAGCAGGGTCTGGTACTCCGCCTGAGCCCCCACCCGGCCCACAGCGGACAGGGAGGCGTTTTCAAACCGGAACAGCTCCCGGGCCAGACCGCGCACGTCCTCCCGGGTCACAGCGTCATAGGCGGCGATGATCTGGTCCTCGTCCAGCACCTCTCCCTGGAGGATCTCCCCCCGGCCCAGGCTGCTCATGTGGGACTGGGTGGACTCTAGGCCCATGAGCACGTTGGCCTTGGACTGCTCCCGGGCCCGATCCAGCTCCTCCTGGGTGACGCCCCCCTCGGTAAAGTCCCGGATGACGGTGAGGATGGTGTCCAGGGCCTGGCCCTCGGTCTCCCGCCCCAGGGCGGTGTAGATGCCGAAGTAGCCGGTGTCATCGTGGCAGGTGCCGTAGGTGTAGATGGAGTAGCACAGCCCCTTCTTCTCCCGCACCTGCTGGAACAGCCGGGAGGACATGCCTCCGCCCAGAATGGAGGAGAGCAGCTGGAGGGCAAACCGCCGCTTGTCGGCAAAGGGCAGGCCGGGAAAGGCCAGGGTCAGGTGGTTCTGCTCAATGGCCTTCTTCTTCACCACCACCCCGGGGGTATAGAAGGCGGGGCGGCCCGCCGGGTGGGCCACCGGCTCCAGCTGGCCGAAGCGCCGGGCCAGGTCCTCCACATGGGCCTGGGTGAAGCTGCCCGCCAGGGCCACCACAATGCGTTCCGGGCCGTAGTGGGTGCGCTGGTAATCCCGCAGCCAGGCCCCGTCCATCTTCTCCAGGGTGGCCTTCCGGCCCAGAATGGGCCGGGCCAGGGGGGTACCCCGGAACACTGTCCCCGCCAGCCGCTCGGCGCACAGGTCCTCCGGGTTGTCCTCGTACATGCCGATCTCCTCCAGGATCACGCCCCGCTCGGTGTCCACGTCGGCGTCGTCAAACCTGGAGTGGAAGAACATGTCGCACAGGATATCCGCCGCCCGGGGCAGGTGGGTGCCCAGCACCCGGGCGTAGAAACAGGTGCACTCCTTGGTGGTGAAGGCGTTGATCTGCCCGCCCACCGCGTCCATCTCCTCCGCCAGCTGGGCCGCCGTGCGGTTGGCGGTGCCCTTGAAGAGCATGTGCTCGATGAAGTGGGCGGCGCCGTTCTCCCCCGCCTTCTCATGGCGGGAGCCGGTGCCCACCCAGATGCCCAGGGAGGCCGAGCGCACCCCCGGCACCTGTTCCGTTAAAATACGCACCCCGTTGGGGAGCGTCAGCCGTTCATAGTTCAAAGAATATAACCTCGCACTTCTATGGCCTTTTCTCTAGTATGCGCAGCGAGCCGGCCCCTTACCCCCGCAGGGCGATCAAAAGCAGCACCGCCGCCGTGATAACCAGAATCAGCGCCAGATACCCCACCACTTTTTTCTTCATGGTCCCGCCGCCCCTTTCTCTCCCTTTTTTTGGAGTGTATCATGCCCCACCCCCCTTGTCAAGCAGGGCGGACAGGGAGAAAAGGCCGGGCGGGAAGCCCCGTCCGGCCTTTTGTCTATGGGTTTACTTAATGGGCTCGCCGGCGGCCTTCTTGGCCTTGATCTCCTTCAGGGCGTCCCGATAGGACAGGTTGACCCGGCCCTTCTCGTCGATGTCGGTGACCTTGACCCAGATCATGTCGCCGATGTTCACCACATCCTCCACCTTCTCCACCCGGCGGTCGGCCAGCTTGGAGATGTGGACCATGCCATCCTTGCCGGGGGCCAGCTCCACAAAGGCGCCGAACTGCAGGATGCGCACCACCTTGCCGTAGTACAGCTGACCCACCTCGGGCACAAACACGATGGTCTCGATGGTCTTTTTGGCGGCGTCGCAGGAGGCCTTGTCGGTACCCGCGATATAGATGGTGCCGTCGTCCTCAATGTCGATCTTGGCGCCGGTGTCGGCACAGATCTTCTGGATCACCTTGCCGCCGGAGCCGATGACCTCGCGGATCTTGTCCACGTCGATCTTCATCTTTACCATCTTGGGGGCGGTGTCGGCCACGTCCTCCCGGGGCTTGGAGATGCAGGGCAGCATGATCTCGTCCAGAATGGCGTACCGGGCGTCCTTGGTGATCTCCAGGGCCTCCTTGATGATGGCGTGGGAGAGGCCGTCGTTCTTAATGTCCATCTGAATGGCGGTAATACCGGCCTTGGTGCCCGCCACCTTGAAGTCCATCTCGCCGTGGAAGTCCTCCACGCCCTGGATGTCGATGAAGGTGGTAAAGCCGCCGTCGTCGTCCTGGATCAGGCCGCAGGAGATGCCGGCCACGGGGGCGGAGATGGGTACGCCGGCGTCCATCAGGGCCAGCGTGGAGCCGCAGATGGAGCCCTGAGAGGTGGAGCCGTTGGAGGAGAGCACCTCGCTCACCACCCGGATGGCGTAGGGGAAGTCCTCCACGGAGGGGATCACCGGCTCCAGAGCCCGCTCAGCCAGGGCGCCGTGGCCCTTCTCCCGGCGGTTGGTGGACCGGGCGGCACGGGCCTCGCCGGTGGAGTAGGCGGGGAAGTTGTAGTGGTGCATATACCGCTTCTCCTCCTCCTCCCAGATGGTATCCAGCTTCTGGGCGGCGGAGAGGGTGTTCAGGGTGCAGATGGAGAGCACCTGGGTCTGGCCGCGGGTGAACAGGCCGGAGCCGTGGACCTTGGGCAGCACGCCCACCTCGGCGGCCAGGGGCCGGATCTCGTTCTTGGCACGGCCGTCCACGCGGTGGCCCTCCAGCAGCCAGGCCTTGACGATCTTCTTCTGGAACTTGTAGGTGATCTCCTCCAGGTACTTGTCCATCTCGGGATAGTCGGCCAGGAAGAGCTCATGCCAGTGCTCGATGAGGGCGTTCCACCGCTCCTCCCGCACGTTCTTGTCGTCGGTATCCATGGCGGCCTTGGCCTCGTCCATGGTGGCGGCCACGATCTTGTCAAACAGCTCCTGATCGAAGTCGGCGTGGTCGTAGGTCATCTTCTCCTTGCCGATCTCCGCCACGATCTGGTTGATAAAGGCCACCTGGGCGCGGATCTCCTCGTGGGCCTTCACGATGGCGTCATACATGATGTCGTCGGGCAGCTCCTTGGCGCCGGCCTCGATCATGATCACCTTCTTGTCGGTGGCGGCCACGGTCAGGTCCAGCTGGGAGTTGTGCTTCTGCTCGTTGGTGGGGTTCATGACGATCTGGCCGTCCACATAGCCCACCTCCAGGCAGCCGATGGGGCCGGCCCAGGGGATGCAGGAGTAAGCCAGGCAGGCGGACACGCCGATCATGGCGGTGACCTCGGGAGAGCAGTCCCGGTCCACGCTCATGACGGTGGCGGTAACCACCACGTCGTTGCGGAAGTCATAGGGGAACAGGGGCCGGATGGACCGGTCGATCACGCGGCTGGCCAGCACGGCGGGCAGGGAAGGCTGGCCCTCCCGGCGCATGAAGGAGCCGGGGATGCGGCCCACGGCATACAGCTTCTCCTCAAAGTCCACGCTGAGGGGGAAGAAGTCCACGCCGTCCCGGGGGCGGGGGGACACGGTGACGGCCACCAGCACGGTGGTCTCGCCGTAGGTCACCATGGCGGACGCGGTGGCCAGCTCGGCCACCTTGCCCACGTCGATGGTCAGGGGACGGCCGGCCACCTCGGTCTTGTACACCTTGCGGTTGTTGAATTCTTTGTGCTTGATGATGGTTGACATGTGAGTTTGCCTCCTTTTCGTCGGTGTTTCCCACACATCAGAGCCAGGCTCTTTTTAGCACTTGAACCCACGCCCGGCCTCCGGACCCAGGTTCAACTGCTAAAAAGCGTGCTCTGACGGATGGGAAGAAGGGGTGGCACGGTGTCCCGCGCCACCCCTATCCTTTTTTGTCACGCTGCGGCGGCTTCGCAACGGTCAACTGCTCAACACTCCGCGAAAAATGCCGTTGGCGTGCCGCCAACCTGTTTTTTCGTCTGCGTGTCTCGCTGTTGACCTGCGACCCACGCCTCCGCGCTTCCTCTTACTTACGGATGCCCAGCTTGGCGATGATGGCACGATAGCGCTCGATGTCCTTGGCCATCAGGTAGTCCAGCATCTTGCGGCGCTTACCGACCATCTTCAGCAGGCCGCGGCGGCTGTGGTTGTCGTGCTTGTGGATCTTCAGGTGCTCGGTCAGCTCCTGGATGCGGGCGGTGAGAATGGCAATCTGCACCTCGGGAGAGCCGGTGTCAGTGGGATGGGTGCGGTTGGCCTCAATAACGGCAGTCTTTTCGTCCTTACGGATCATGGTTGGTTTCCACCTTTCATCAAATGTGCCCGCGGGCTGCGTGACCGGCCGGTGTGAGCCGGGAGACGAAGTCCGGGGTAAAGCCCGCACTACGCAGGCTATGATAGACTATCACATTTTTCCCGTATTGTAAAGTCTCATACGGAAATTTCGGCGCATTTTTAGGCGTTTACCGGACGTAATACACGTAATTCTCCTTCCGGGGGGCGGGAGCGGGGATGGCGTCGGCCCGGTAGCCCAGCACGCAGTGTCCGATGCCCTCGTAATCCCCCTGGATACCCCACTGCTTCAGCAGGGCCTTGCCCTCCTCGGACTCAAACTCCTCCTTGGCCCGGTGGATCCAGCAGGCCCCCAGGCCCACCGCCTGGGCGGCGTTGAGCAGGTTATCCATCACGCAGCTGCCGTCGTACAGATAAGTGGGACGGCTCTTGTCCGCCAGCACGATGAGCACGGTGGGGGCGCCGTAGAAGGGATCAGCCTCCGGATTGCCCATGATGGCGGCGTTCTGCCTGCTCAGGGCTGCGATGGTCTCCTTATCCTGCACCACCACGATAATGGGGGCCTGGGCCCCCCGGCCGGTAGGCGCGTATGTTCCCGCCTCCAGCACCTGCTGGAGCTCCTCCTCGGTGATCTGCCGGGGCTGGTAGCTGCGGCAGCTGCGGCGGTTCTTCAGATCTTCCAATGTGCTTGCCATGGTGTTTCCTCCTGTGTATGGGGGAGCGCTCAGCTCTCCTTATTCTTGTCCTTGTCCTTTTCCTTCTCCTTGCCGGGCTCCTCCTCCGGCAGCACCACCACACGGATCTCCAGCACCCGGCGGTGGTCCACCTTGGTGACGGTGACGTCCAGCCCGTCGGAGGTAAACCGGTCCCCCTCCTCGGGGATGCGGCCGATCTGCTCCATCACCCAGCCGGAGATGGTGTTGGCATCGCACTCCCCCTTGATGGAGAACAGGTCAAACAGGTCGGTGAGATCGGCGGAGCAGGAGATCAGGTAGCTGCCGTCCTCCTGCTTTTTGAACTCCTCAATGACCTCGTCGTGCTCATCCCAGATCTCGCCCACCAGCTCCTCCACGATGTCCTCCAGGGTCACCAGGCCCTCGGTGCCGCCGTACTCGTCCACCACCACCACCATGTGGGCCTTCTCCCGCTGGAGGATGCGCAGCAGCTCGGAGATCTTGGTGTTGCCGGTGGTGTACAGCATGGGGCCGGTAAAGGCCTTCATGTCGTCAATGCCCCGGTACCGGGCGGCGTGGAAGTCCTTCTCGTGGATGACGCCGATGATGTCGTCGATGTCCTCATGGTACACCGGCAGGCGGGAGTATCCGCTCTCGGCGAAGGCCTGGGCGATGTCCTCCATGGAGTCGGTGTCCTCCACCGCCACGATATCCACCCGGGGGGTGAGGATCTCATCCACCTCCATGTCGTTGAACTCGATGGCGGAGCGGATGAGCTTGCTCTCATGCTGGTCCAGGCCGCCCTCGCTTTCGGCCTGGTCCACCATGGTCACCAGCTCCTCCTCGGTGATGCCGCTGTCGTCCGACTTGTGGACCAGCTTGGACAGCAGCTTTTTCAGCAGGCCGAACAGGATATTTACCGGAGTGAGCACCACCATCAGTACCCGCATGATAGGGGCGGAGAACATGGCAAAGCTCTCGGGGTACTCCTTGGCCAGGCTCTTGGGGGAGACCTCGCCGAATACCAGCACCACGATGGTGATGACCGCGGTGGAGATCACCGCGCCGTTCTGCAGCCGCAGCCCCTCGGTAAAGAACACGGTGGCCAGGGAGGAGGCGGACAGGTTGACGATGTTGTTGCCCACCAGGATGGTGGACAACAGGTTGTCGTACTGGTCCACCAGCCGGAGCGCCAGGGCCGCCCGCCGGTTGCCCCCGTCCGCTTTGCTCTTCAGGCGGATGCGGTTCAGAGAGGTGAAAGCGGTCTCCGTGGCCGAGAAATAGGCCGACAGGATGACGAGAACCACAAGGATCAGAATCATCGTAATACTGGCACTGTCTAACATAAAAAATCAATCCACTCCAATAATCATTTTTAGAAAAACGCGCAAAAGGACACCCCTACTCCAGCAGAGTAAGGCTGTCCTGACTACGGTTTTTTCTGCACTTGCAACTAGGCGGAGGTTCGTCCACGAGGGCTCACCGGCTCCTTTACTGATTGATTGTTTCGTAGTATATCATAACCGGCGTGAGATTGCAAGCAAAATGAAAAAGCGCCCTGCCCCAGGCAGAGCGCTTTCTTCCGTTCTTACACCAGCTGAACGATGGCCATCTCGGCGGCGTCGCCGCGGCGGGGGCCGATCTTCACAACCCGGGTGTAGCCGCCGTTGCGGTCGGCATACTTGGGTCCAATCTCGTCGAACAGCTTCTTGGCCACGTCCTCCTTGGTCAGGTAGGACAGGGCCTTGCGGTAGTTGGCCAGGCTGGGGTTCTTGGCCAGGGTGATCATCTTCTCGGCCATGGGAGCCACTTCCTTGGCGCGGGAGACGGTGGTCTTGATCTGGCCGTTCTCCAGCAGGTAGGTGGTCATGGCGCGCAGCATGGCGATACGCTGATCGGTGGGCTTGCCCAGTTTACGATAATGAGACATAGTTTCCAACTCCTATGGCGGTTGAGATTCGTCCGGAGGGCGGCTTCCGCCGCCCCGGAGGGGGGCGCCTGACGGCGTTCAGGCCCGGGAGGGGACGTTACATGCCCCCGGGTCCCCCCGCTCCTCTCTGGCCTCAGTTGTCCTCGTCGGCCAGGTGCAGGCCCATCATGGCCAGCTTGTTGATGACCTCTTCCAGGGACTTGCGGCCCAGGTTGCGCACCTTCATCATCTCGTCCTCGGTCTTGGAGATCAGATCCTCCACCGTGTTGATGTTGGCCCGCTTGAGGCAGTTGAAGGAACGGACCGACAGGTCCAGCTCCTCGATGGTCAGCTCCAGCACCTTGTCCCGCTGGGCCTCCGCCTTCTCCACCACCGTGGACTTGGAGCCCATGGTCTCAGAGAGATCGGTGAAGAGCACGAAGTGGTCGCACAGGATCCGGGCGCCCAGGCTGACCGCGTCCCGGGCGGTGATGGTACCGTTGGTCCACACCTCCAGGGTCAGCTTGTCGAAGTCGGTCAGGTCGCCCACACGGGTGTTCTCCACCGTGTAGTTGACCTTCCGCACCGGCGTATAGATGGAATCCACCGGAATGAGCCCGATGATGGTCTGGGCCGGCTTGTTCCGGTCGGCGGGGACGTAGCCCCGGCCGTGGGACAGGGTCAGCTCCATGTTCAGGCTGGCGTCGGGGCCCAGGGTGGCGATGTGCAGGTCGGGGTTGAGCACCTCAACCTCGCCGTCGGCCTTGATGTCGCCGGCTGTCACCTCGCACTCGCCGCTGGCCTCGATATAAACCGTCTTTACGCCCTCGGAGTGAAGCTTGGCAATGATGCTCTTGACGTTCAGGACGATCTCCGTCACGTCCTCCTTCACGCCGGGGATGGTGGAGAACTCGTGCTGCACACCGGCGATTTTGATGGAGGTAACCGCCGTGCCGGGCAGGGACGAGAGCAGGATGCGGCGCAGGGAGTTGCCCAGAGTGGTGCCGTAGCCCCGCTCCAGAGGCTCCACCACATACTTGCCATAAGAACCGTCGCCGGGGTTCTCCACACATTCGATGCGGGGCTTCTCGATTTCTACCATGTGTTACCCTCCTTTTCGCGGCTGCGGGCGAAGGCCCGCAGCCATATACAGCTCACCAATAATCGAGGGTACAATCTTTCTTACTTGGAGTACAGCTCGACGATCAGGTGCTCCTCCACCGGCAGGTCCACGTCCTCGCGGACGGGCAGCTTGGTGACGGTACCCTTCAGGGAGTTCTTCTCCCGCTCCAGCCACTGGGGCAGCAGCACGGTGGGGGCGTCCTCGCCCACCAGCTTCTTGAACTTCACGGAGGAGCGGCTGGCCTCGCGGACCTCGATGACGTCGCCCGCCTTCACCAGGAAGGAGGGGATGTCCACCCGCTGGCCGTTGACGGTGAAGTGGCCGTGGCTCACCAGCTGGCGGGCCTCACGCCGGGTGGCGGCGAAGCCCAGACGATACACCACGTTGTCCAGGCGGCGCTCCACCAGGCTCAGCAGGTTATCACCGGTCTTGCCGGGCATCCGGGTGGCCTTCTCGTAGTACATCCGGAACTGCTTCTCCATGACGCCGTAGACAAACTTCACCTTCTGCTTCTCGGTCAGCTGCAGGGCGTACTCGCTCTTCTTCTTTCTCATCTGGCCGCCGGGATTGCGGTTGGACTCCTGCTTGCTCTTTCCAGCATAGCCCATGGCGGCGGGAGAAATGCCCAGCGCGCGGCAGCGCTTGACAATAGGCTGCATGTTCTTTGCCATTTGTTCTTCCTCCTTCTCTTACACGCGGCGGCGCTTCGGCGGACGGCAGCCGTTGTGGGGGATGGGGGTCACGTCCTTGATCAGGGTGACCTCCAGGCCCACGGCCTGCAGGGCGCGGATGGCGGCCTCACGGCCGGCGCCGGGACCCTTCACGTACACCTCCACGGTCTTCAGGCCGTGCTCCATGGCAGCCTTGGCGGCAGTCTCGGCGGCGGTCTGAGCGGCGAAGGGGGTGGACTTACGGGACCCGCGGAAGCCCAGGCCGCCGGAGGAAGCCCAGGACAGGGCGTTGCCGCCCATATCGGTCACGGTGACCATGGTGTTGTTGAAGGAGGAACGGATATGCACCTGGCCCTTCTCAACGTTCTTGCGCTCGCGGCGCTTGCGGATAACCTTCTTACCCTTGGTAGCAGCGGTAGCCATGTGTTTCTCCCTCCCTTACTTCTTCTTGTTGGCGACGGTGCGCTTGGGACCCTTGCGGGTACGCGCGTTGGTCTTGGAACGCTGGCCGCGGACGGGCAGGCCCTTGCGGTGCCGGATGCCCCGGTAGCAGCCAATCTCAGTCAGACGCTTGATGTCCATCGCCACATCGCGGCGGAGGTCGCCTTCCACAGTGTAGCTGTGGCTGATGATCTCGCGCAGCTTGGCCTCATCAGCCTCGGTCAGATCCTTCACGCGGGTGTCGGGGTTGATACCGGCCTCGGCCAGGATCTTATTGGCGCTGGTGCGCCCGATGCCGTAAATATAGGTCAGGCCGATCTCGACCCGCTTATCCTTGGGCAAATCAATGCCAGCAATACGTGCCATACTGTTTCAGCACCTCCTGTTAACCTTGTCTCTGCTTATGCTTGGGGTTTTCACAAATAACCATGACCTTGCCCTTGCGCTTGATGATCTTGCACTTCTCGCACATGGGCTTCACGGACGGTCTAACTTTCATGTCATTAACCTCCTTGAGCCTGATGGCCCCGGCGCGGCGGAGGCAAGGCCCCGCTGGCCCGCGCCGGTCATTGATAGGATCGGCGGATCACTTGGAGCGCCAGGTGATCCGTCCTCTCGTTACGTCGTAGGGGGACATCTGTACGGTTACCTTGTCGCCCGGCAGGATCCGGATGAAGTTCATCCGCAGCTTGCCGGAGATGTGCGCCAGAATGATATGGCCGTTTCCGATGTCCACTTTAAAAGTGGTGTTGGGAAGGGACTCGGTCACGACGCCCTCCACTTCGATCATATCGTCCTTTGCCAAAGCGTCATACCCTCCTTGATTCCTCAGCTCGGAAAGCGGCCAGCGCCCTCCGTACCTCTCGGTTGGTGGTTGGGTGCCCCGCCCGGAGCTTCTCCAGAACGGGGTGCTGAAACCCACCGGCGTCAGCCGTATGGACGGCCTTCTTCCGCTTGGGGGACTCCACCTTCCGCCGCTTGCCGTCGCACAGCAGCAGATAGGGGCCGTCGGCGCCCAGTACGCAGAACAACCCGCCCCTGTCGTGTCCCGCCAGGGAGCGGACGATTCCAGGTCGTTCCAGCTCCATCCTTACCCCTCCACTGTGGTGAGCACTTCCGGCTCCCCGTCGGTGATGAGGATGGTGTTTTCATAGTGGGCGGTGAGGCTGCCGTCGGCGGACACGGTGGTCCAGCCGTCCTTGAGCACCTTCACCCGCCAGTCGCCGGCGCACACCATGGGCTCCACCGCGATGGTCATGCCCGGCTGGAGCCGGGGACCGTGGCCGGCGGGCCCGAAGTTGGGCACCTCCGGCGCCTCGTGGAGCTTGGCGCCCACGCCGTGGCCCACGAAGTCCCGCACCACGGAGAAGCCGTTGCTCTCCACATACTGCTGGACCGCGTGGGAGATGTCGTACACCCGGCTGCCCGAGTGGGCGAATTTGATACCCTCCCAGAAGCTCTGCTCGGTAACCCGGATGAGGCGCATGGCCTCCTCGCTGACCTCCCCGCAGGGGAAGGTGGCGGCGCAGTCCCCGTGGAAGCCCTCCAGATAGGCGCCCACGTCAATGCTGACGATGTCGCCCTCCTGCAGCTTCCGGGGGCCGGGAATGCCGTGGATCACCTGCTCGTTGATGGAGATACAGGCGGAACCGGAAAAGCCGCCGTACCCCAGGAAAGAGGGCTTCGCTCCGTGGCTCTCGATAAACTTGCGCACCGCCGCGTCAATCTCGTGGGTGGTGACGCCGGGCCGCACCATGGAGCCGGCCAGCGCCCGGGCCTGGGCGGTCAGCCGCCCGGCCCGGCGCATATGCTCGATCTCCCGGGGGGATTTGAGTGAGATCATTTCCATCTCAGATCACTTCCCCAACAATTCCATGATCTTCTCATTGGTCTCCTCAATGCCGCCGAAATCAGGCACGCTCTTGAGCACACCCTTGGCCTCGTAGAAGCCCTTGAGAGGCTCGGTCTCATTGTGGTAGACCTCCAGCCGGTGCTTGACGGTCTCCGGCCGGTCATCCTTTCGCTGCTCCAGTTCGCCGCCGCACTTGTCGCAGATCCCCTCCTGCTTGGGGGGAGCCGCCTTGACATGATAGGAGGCGCCGCAGGCATGGCAGGTCCGGCGTCCGGTCATCCGCTCCTCAATGACGCTGTCGGCGATCTCCAGGGAGAGCACCGCGTCAAAGCGGATCCCGTGCCGTTCCAGGGCCTCGGCCTGGGCGATGGTGCGGGGCACCCCGTCCAGAATAAAGCCGTTTGCGCAGTCACTCTGCGCCAGCCGCTCCTCAATGATGCCGATGATGACCTCATCGGGGACCAGCTTGCCCGCGTCCATATAGCTCTTTGCTTCCAGGCCGATGGGAGTGCCCTCCTTCACGGCCGCTCGGAGAATGTTGCCGGTGGAGATGGTGGGGATCCCCAGCTTTTTGCTGATGAGCTCCGCCTGCGTCCCCTTACCGGCGCCCGGGGCGCCTAACAGGATGATTTTCATGATAACGTCCCCTCTTACTCCAGGAAGCCCTTGTAATGCCGCATGAGCATCTGAGCCTCCAACGCCTTGGTGGTCTCCAGAGCCACGCCCACCACGATGATGATGGAGGTGCCGCCGATGGCCAGATTGCTCTGGCCGATGACCGCGCCGGTGATGATGGGCGCGATGGCAATGATGGCCAGATACAGGGCGCCAAACATGGTGATCTTACCCAGCACCTTGTGGATGAAGTCGGCGGTGGGCTTGCCGGGACGGAAGCCGGGAATGAAGCCGCCGTTCTTCTTCAGGTTGTTGGCCACCTCCACGGGGTTGAACTGCATGGTGGAGTAGAAATAGCTGAAGCCCACGATGAGCAGGAAATAGATCACGATATACACCACGCTGGTGGTGTCGAAGATGGTGAGGAAGGTGCCCCAGGCTCCCTCGCTCTCGCTGCTCTTGCCGAAGAACATGCCGATGGTGGCGGGCAGGGAGGCGATGGCCTGGGCGAAGATGATGGGCATAACGCCGCTCATGTTCACCTTCAGGGGGATGTGGCTGGACTGACCGCCGTACATCTTGCGGCCCACCACGCGCTTGGCGTACTGCACCGGGATGCGCCGCTCGGAGTTCTGAATGAACACGATGAGCACCACGATGGCCAGCATGCCGATGACAATGAGGATAGCGCCCCACCAGGGCAGATTGAACACGCCCTCCCCGGTAACGCCGTCCAGGTTGTTGCGGATACCGGTGTACAGGGTAGCCACCATGGAGGGCACCCGGGACAGGATGCCGGCAAACAGGATGATGGAGATGCCGTTGCCGATGCCGAACTCGGTGATCTGCTCACCCAGCCACATGACAAAGGCGGAGCCGGCGGTGAAGCACAGGATGATAACGATGGCGGCCCACCAGCCGGGCAGGCCGGCGGTGTCCAGCAGGGCGCCGTCGTTGGTGGTGCGGATCAGGGTGTAGTAGCCGAAGCCCTGGAACAGGGCGATGGCCACGGTGACGTAACGGGTGATGGCCGCAATCTTCTTCCGGCCCTCCTCGCCGCCGTCCCGCTGGAGACGCTCCAGAGCGGGGATGGCAACGGTGAGCAGCTGGATGATGATGGAGCTGTTGATATACGGCTGTACGCCCAGGGCAAAGACGGCCGCCATGGAGAAGGCGGTGCCGTTCATGGTGCCCAGCAGGGAGAAGATGCCTCCCATGCTGTTCAGGGTGTTGCTCAGCAGGTCGCTGTTGATAAAGGGCACAGGAACCACGGAGCCCAGCCGGAAGATGAGCAGAGCGAACACAGTGAAGAGGATCTTCTTGCGCAGCTCGGGGATCTTCCACGCGTTACGGATGGTCTCGATCACTTATACCACCTCGTACTTTCCGCCAGCCGCCACGATCTTCTCCTTGGCGGAGGCGGAGAAAGCGGAAGCACGGACCGTCAGCTTCTTGGTCAGGGTGCCGTTGCCCAGCACCTTGTAGCCATATTCGCACTTGGAGAGGATGCCCTTCTCCAGCAGGTCGCACACGTTGACCACAGCGCCGTCCTCGAACTTCTCCAGGGCGGAGACGTTGATGGCCTCCAGGGGCTTGGCAAAGATGTTGTTGAAGCCGCGCTTGGGGATGCGGCGGGTCAGAGGCATCTGGCCGCCCTCAAAGCCCACGCGCACGCCGCCGCCGGAGCGGGACCACTGGCCCTTCTGGCCGCGGCCGGCGGTCTTGCCGTTGCCGGAACCGTTGCCCCGGCCCTTGCGGTAAGCCTTGGGGTTGGAACCGGCGGCGGGGGAAAGATCATGCAGATTCATTTCGCGCACCTCCTTACTGTTCCTCGGTCACCTGCAGCAGATAGCCGATGTGGGCGATCTTGCCGCGGGTGGCCTCGTTGTCGGGCTGTACGGTGGTGTCGCCGATGTGGCGCAGCCCCAGAGCCTCGGCGGTGGCCTTGTGCTTGGCAATGCGGCCGTTCAGGCTCTTGACCAGCTTGATGTTCAGATTAGCCATGGTTCACGGCCCTCCTTAACCTACGATCTCGTCCACGCTCTTGCCGCGGATGCGGGCGACCTCCTCGGGGCCACGGAGGGACTTCAGGCCCTCGAAGGTGGCGGAGACCACGTTCTGCGGATTGTTGGAGCGCAGGCACTTGGCGCGGATGTCACGGATGCCGGCGGCCTCCATGACGGCGCGGACGGGGCCGCCGGCGATGATGCCGGTACCGGGGGCGGCGGGCTTCAGGAGCACGCGGCCGGCGCCGAACTCGCCGATGACCTCATGGGGAATGGTGGTGCCGGACCGGGTGATGGTCACCAGGTTCTTCTTGGCGTCCTCAATCCCCTTGCGGATGGCCTCGGGGACCTCGGCGGCCTTACCGGTGCCGAAGCCCACGCGGCCCTTCTCGTCGCCCACCACCATCAGAGCGGCGAACTTCATGACGCGGCCGCCCTTCACGGTCTTGGACACGCGGTTGAGGGAAACGAGCTTCTCGGTAAACTCGCTGGGTTCTCTTTCAAAACGAGCCATTTATCTTTTCCTCCTCCCTTAGAACTGCAGGCCGCCCTCACGGGCGCCTTCGGCCAGGGCCTGCACGCGGCCGTGGTACACGTAGCCGCCGCGGTCAAACACGACGGTCTCGATGCCGGCGGCCTTGGCGCGCTCGGCGACGGTCTGGCCCACCTTCTTGGCGGCCTCGCAGTCGGAGCCCTTGCCCTCAAAGCCCTTCTCCAGGGAAGAAGCAGCCACCAGGGTCTTGCCGGTCACATCGTCGATGATCTGGGCATAGATGTTGGTGTTGCTGCGGAACACGTTCAGACGGGGACGCTCGGGCGTGCCGGAAATCTTGCCGCGCACTCTCTTATGCCGCTTCAGCCGCTGAGCGTTGGTATCGGGTCTGTTGATCATTGTGGCACACCTCCTTATTTCTTCTTGACGCCGGTCTTGCCTTCCTTGCGGCGGATGACCTCGTCAGTGTATTTGATGCCCTTGCCCTTGTAAGGCTCGGGGGGACGCTTCTCACGCACTTCGGCGGCAAACTGGCCAACCTTCTGCTTGTCGACGCCGCTGATGACGATCTTGTTGGCGCTGGGGACCTCGATGCTGATGCCCTCGATCTCCTCCATGAATACCTGATGGGAGAAGCCCAGGTTCATGACCAGCTTGTTGCCCTCCTTGGCCACACGGTAGCCGACGCCGTTCACGTCCAGCTCCTTCTTGAAGCCCTCGGTGACGCCCACCACCATGTTGTGCAGCAGGCTGCGGGTCAGGCCGTGGAGGCTGCGGTTCTCCTTCTCGTCATTGGGGCGGGTCACGTGGATCACGTCGCCCTCCTGGGTAATGGTCATGTTGGGGTGGAGCTGCTGGGTCAGAGTGCCCTTGGGCCCCTTCACGGTAACCAGGTTACCGGCTTCGATCTTCACGTCCACACCGGCGGGGATGGAGATCGGCATTCTTCCGATTCGAGACATTTTCTACTCTCCCTCCTTACCAGACAAACGCCAGGACCTCACCGCCGACATGCTGCGCACGGGCAGACTTGTCGGTCATGACGCCCTTGGAAGTGGACACGATGGCGATGCCCAGGCCGTGCAGGACCCGGGGCAGCTCGTCAGCACCGGCATAAACACGCAGGCCGGGCTTGGAGACGCGGCGCAGGCCGGTGATGATCTTCTCCTTGCCGGGGTTGTACTTCAGGGTGATGCGGATGACGCCCTGAGTGCCGTCGTCGATGAGCTGGAAGTTCTTGATATAGCCTTCGTCCAGCAGGATCTGCGCGATGGACTTCTTCATGTTGGACGCGGGAACGTCCACGGTGTCATGCTTGGCGTTGTTCGCGTTGCGGATGCGGGTGAGCATATCCGCAATGGGATCGGTAATGTGCATGATGGTTACCTCCTATTAGAATTACGGGCTTTGCCCGTATCAGCGGCAAGGTATCGCAGATAGGCAGCTGCGACCTATTGCACGCCGGCTTCGTCGGAGCAAAGTCCGCTTCCCTCCGTCCGGCCAGGGCCGGACATCCGGTTCGCTCCCTTGCTCCTCCTCTCCAAAGCAAACCCGCTTCGTTGGGCTTTGCTTTGGTTTTGCGGGGTATGGTTTTATATCAAATTACCGGCCAAGAGGCGGGCTGGTGTTACCAGCTCGCCTTCTTGACGCCGGGAATCTGACCCTTGTAAGCCAGCTCGCGGAAGCAGATACGGCAGATGCCGTAGTCCCGCAGGTAGGCGTGGGGACGGCCGCAGATCTTGCAGCGGTTGTAGCGGCGGGTGGAGAACTTGGGCTCCGCCTGCTGCTTCAGGATCATAGACTTCTTAGCCATTTCGTTCTCCTCCTTTACCGGGCAAAGGGAGCGCCGATCAGAGTCAGCAGTTCCTTGGCCTCTTCGTCGGTCTTGGCGGTGGTGCAGATGACCACGTCCAGGCCGCGGATCTTGTCGATCTTGTCGTACTCGATCTCGGGGAAGATCAGCTGCTCCTTGATGCCCAGAGCGTAGTTGCCCCGGCCGTCAAAGGAGTTGCCGTTGATGCCCCGGAAGTCGCGCACGCGGGGCAGGGCCACGTTGAACAGGCGGTCCAGGAACTCCCACATGCGGTCGGCACGCAGGGTAACCTTGGCGCCGATGGGCATGCCCTCGCGCAGCTTGAAGTTAGCCACGGACTTCTTGGCCTTGGTGATGATGGCCTTCTGGCCGGTGATCTTGGTCAGATCGCCCACCACAGCCTCCAGCACCTTGGAGTTGTCCCGGGCCTCGCCGCAGCCGCAGTTGACCACGATCTTGTCGATCTTGGGGATCTGCATGACGCTCTTGTAACCGAACTTCTGCATCAGAGCAGGAGCGACCTCGGCCTGGTACTTGGCCTTCAGGTTGGGCACTTTCTTATCAGCCATTGTCTATACTCCTCCTCTCTCAGATTTCGGCGCCGCACTTCTTGCAGATGCGGACCTTCTTGCCGTCGGCCAGCAGCTTGTGGGCGGGCCGGGTGGGCTTGTTGCACTTGGGGCAGACGCGCTGCACCTTGCAGGCGTAGATGGGGGCTTCCTTCTTCATGATGCCGCCCTGCTCGCCCTGACGGCGGGGCTTCTGGTGACGGGAGACCACGTTGACCTTCTCCACGACAACCTTGCCCTCACGGGGCTGTACCTCCAGGACCTTGCCCTGCTTGCCCTTGTCCTTGCCGGACAGGACGATGACGGTGTCGTCCTTGCGAATGCTCATCTTCTTCATGTCTACTCCTACCCCCTTACAGCACTTCGGGAGCCAGGGACAGGATCTTCATATAATCCTTGTCGCGCAGCTCGCGGGCCACTGGCCCAAAGATACGGGTACCGCGGGGATTCTTGTCGTCCTTGATGAGGACGGCGGCGTTCTCGTCAAAGCGGACATAGCTGCCGTCGGTACGGCGCACGCCCTTGGCGCTGCGGACGATAACGGCCTTCACGACCTCGCCCTTCTTCACGGTGCCGCCGGGCTGAGCCTTGCGGACGGAAGCCACAATCACGTCGCCGATATTGCCGAACTTGCGGCTGGAGCCGCCCAGCACGCGGATGGTCTTGATCTCCTTGGCGCCGGTGTTGTCGGCCACCTTCAGATAAGTTTCCTGCTGAATCATACCGACACCTCCTTACTTCGCCTTCTCGATGATCTCAACCACGCGCCAGCGCTTGTCCTTGGACAGGGGACGGGTCTCCATCACCTTGACGCGGTCGCCCACGCCACACTCGTTCTTCTCGTCATGGGCCTTCAGCTTGTAGGTCCGCTTGACGATCTTCTTGTACAGGGGGTGGGCCACACGGTCG
Organism: Candidatus Flavonifractor merdavium; assembly: GCA_019119335.1. Taxonomy (GTDB): domain Bacteria; phylum Bacillota; class Clostridia; order Oscillospirales; family Oscillospiraceae; genus Flavonifractor; species Flavonifractor merdavium. Next base: position 648 of record DWXF01000034.1, on the reverse strand, counting down.
GCAATGGCCACCACCACGGTCTTGTCCATCTTATCGGAGACCACCAGGCCGACTCTGGTCTTGCGGGAAGAAGTTCTGTTTTCCATGTTTCGGTTCCTCCTTCTTAGCGGCCTGCGAGCTGCTGCTCACGGATGATGGTCTTGACGCGGGCGATATCCCGCTTGACCTCGGCGATCTTCACCGGGTTCTCCAGCTGATTGGTGGCGTGCTGAAGACGCAGCTGGAAGAGATCCTTCTTCAGGTCGCCCAGCTTGCTCTCCAGCTCAGTGGCGCTCATCTTACGGATTTCAGTAGCCTTCATCTTCATTCACCACCATTCTCGGTCTCGGCGGTCTCTTTCGCCACGATCTTGCACTTGACAGGCAGCTTGTGGGAAGCGAGACGCAGGGCCTCGCGGGCGATCTCCTCGGAGACGCCGGCGATCTCGAACATCACACGGCCGGGCTTGACCACGGCCACCCAGTACTCGGGAGAACCCTTACCGGAACCCATGCGGGTCTCAGCGGGCTTCTCGGTGATGGGCTTGTCGGGGAAGATCTTGATCCAAACCTTACCGCCACGCTTGGTGTAACGGGTCATGGCGATACGGGCGGCCTCGATCTGGTTGCTGGTGATCCAGCTGGGCTCGGTGGCCTGCAGGCCGAAATC
>DWXF01000008.1 GCA_019119335.1 Candidatus Flavonifractor merdavium | reverse complement strand
GGGCGGCCCCCATCTCTTCCGGGCCAATATGCCCATATCCGTACGGGGCGGCCTGATGGCCCTGGACTGCGTGGGCTTTGACGGCCGGGGTGAGGCCGGGCCCTTCTGTCAAGAGGTTCTGCGGGAGTGCTCCGCCCGGGGGTATGACGGCATCTTATGCGACTTTGAGGGCCGTCCCATGCCCCTGCTGACGGAAATCGTCCGCACCCTGGCCGGTCTCACCCAAAAGCGGGGCTGGCCTCTCTATGTGACCGAGACCTACGGCGGCTATGCCGACAGCGCCAAAGTGCTCATCTCCTCCGCCCTGTCCGGCGGCTCTCTGGCCCAGCGGCTGGCGGAGGCGGCGCAGCGGTACGGCCAGGGCCGGGTGGCCCTGGCCATAGAGCGGGTGGCAGAGGACTTCTACCTCCCCTCCCCCTCCGGTCAGGGGCAACCTCTCAGCCAGGAGGAGCTGCGCCGGCTGATGGACGAACGCAGTCCCTCCATCTTTTTCTCTACCGAGCTGTGCGCCCACTACTTTACTTATATGTCCCAGGAGAACGGCGCTCATTTCGTTCTCTTTGACGACGCCGGGTCCATCCGCAAAAAATTGCAGGTGGCCCGGGGACTGGGCATCCGGCAGGCGGTGCTGTCCTATCCTCAGGTAGAGGATTTGCTGGAGGATATTTTGAACCGGCAGTAGCCAAAAATACAACAAACCCCCGCGCCAAATTAGATTGGCGCGGGGGTTTATAAGTTTTAATAATACTTCTTGCGGTTCTTGCGGGCGGCCTCAGACTTCTTGCGGCGCTTGACGCTCGGGCTCTCATAGTGCTCACGCTTGCGAACCTCGGCCAGCACACCAGACTTGGCGCAGCTGCGCTTGAAACGCTTCAGCGCGTTCTCCAAGGACTCGCCGTCCTTCACATGGACTTCCGACATTGATTTCCCCTCCCTCCGAAGCGGCGGGGTTCCACCGCCAAAGGGCCACATAGATATGGCTTTAACAGAACCATTGTATTCTATTATGACCCAAATGTCAAGAGTGGATTTAGATTCCCGCCATTCTTACTTGGCAATCAGGTTGACCAGCTTGTTGGGCACCAGAATGGTCTTGACCAGCTTCTTGCCCTCGGTAAACTTCTGCACCTTGGGATCGGCCAGAGCGGCGGCCACCACGGCGGCCTCGTCGCTGTCCATGGGCACGGTGATGGTAGAGCGCAGCTTGCCGGACACCTGGACGGCCATCTGCACCTCGGCGGCCACGGTCTTGCTCTCATCATAGGCGGGCCAGCTCTGCTGGCAGGCCATGCCCTCGCCGGCGAAGCCCAGGGTCTCCCACAGCTCCTCCACCATATGGGGGGCAAAGGGAGACAGCAGCAGCAGCAGGGTCTTATACTCCCCCTTGGAGCAGCCGTTGGCGTAGAAGTCGTTGACCAGCGCCATGAGAGCGGCGATGGCGGTGTTGAACTTCATGGCCTCGATATCGTCAGCCACCTTCTTGATAGCCTTGTGGATGGCGCTCTCGTTGGCGGCGGTGTAGTCCAGGCTGTCGGTCAGGTTCTCGGACAGGTTCCACACCCGGTCCAGGAACCGCTTGCAGCCCTTCACCGCGTTGTCGCTCCAGGAGGCGGCCTTCTCAAAGTCGCCGATGAACATGATATAGGTGCGCATGGTGTCCGCGCCGTACTGGGCCACCACGTCGTTGGGGTTGACCACGTTGCCCCGGCTCTTGGACATCTTCTCGCCGCCCTCGCCCAGGATCATGCCGTGGGAGGTGCGCTTCTGGTAGGGCTCCTTGGTGGGCACCACACCGATATCGTACAGGAACTTGTGCCAGAACCGGCTGTACAGCAGGTGGAGGGTGGTGTGCTCCATGCCGCCGTTGTACCAGTCCACAGGGGACCAGTAATCCAGAGCCTCCTTGGAGGCCAAGGCCTTGTCGTTGTGGGGGTCCATATAGCGCAGGAAGTACCAGGAGGAGCCGGCCCACTGGGGCATGGTGTCGGTCTCGCGCTTGGCGGGGCCGCCGCAGCAGGGGCAGGTGGTATTCACCCAGTCAGTCATCTTGGAGAGAGGGCTCTCGCCGTCGTCAGTGGGCTCATAGGAATCCACGTCAGGGAGCAGCAGGGGCAGCTGCTCCTCGGGCAGGGGCTGCCAGCCGCACTTGTCACACCACACCATGGGGATGGGCTCGCCCCAGTACCGCTGGCGGGAGAACACCCAGTCACGGAGCTTGTAGTTTACCTTGGCCTCGCCGATGCCCTTCTCTTCCAGCCACTTGGTGATGACGGGGATGGCGTCCTTCACGGTCAGGCCGTTGAGGAAGTCGGAGTTGACCAGGATGCCGGTTTCGTCCTTGGCGGTAAAGGCCGCCTTCTGCACGTCCTCGCCGCCGGAGACCACCTCGATGATCTCACAGCCGAATTTTTTGGCAAACTCCCAGTCGCGGTCGTCGTGGGCAGGCACGGCCATGATGGCTCCGGTGCCGTAGGTGGCCAGCACGTAGTCGGAGATGAAAATGGGAATCTCCTTGCCGTTGACGGGGTTGATACCCTTCACGCCGTCCAGGCACACACCGGTCTTTTCCTTGTTCAGCTCGGTGCGCTCCAGGTCGGACTTGGAGGCGGCGGCGGCCTGGTAGGCCTGCACCTCGCCGGCGTTCTGGAGCTTGCCGCCCTCCAGCCAGCCCTTCACCAGGGCGTGCTCGGGAGAGAGGACCATATAGGTGGCGCCGAACAGAGTATCGGGCCGGGTAGTGAACACCACGATGTCCTCCCCGGTGGTGGCCTTGAAAGTGACCTCCGCGCCGGTGGAGCGGCCGATCCAGTTCTTCTGCTGGGTCTTGACCCGCTCGATGAAGTCCAAATCGTCCAGATCGTCGATGAGCCGCTGGGCGTACTCGGTGATCTTCAGCATCCACTGGGATTTCTCCTTGCGAATGACGGGGGAGCCGCAGCGCTCACACACGCCCTCCACCACTTCCTCATTGGCCAGCACGCACTTACAGGAGGTGCACCAGTTCACGGGCATGGTGGTCTTGTAGGCCAGACCGTGCTTGTACAGCTGGAGGAAGATCCACTGGGTCCACTTGTAGTAGCTGGGGTCGGTGGTGTTGATCACCCGGTCCCAGTCAAAGGAGTAGCCCAGCATGTGCAGCTGCCGGGTGAAGTTCTCGATGTTGTCGTGGGTTACCTTGGCGGGGTGGATGTGGTTCTTGATGGCGTAGTTCTCGGTGGGCAGGCCGAAGGCGTCGTAGCCCATGGGGAACAGCACATTGTAGCCGTCCATCCGGCGCTTGCGGGCCACCACGTCCATGGCGGTGTAGGGCCGGGTGTGGCCCACATGCAGGCCCTGCCCGGAGGGATAGGGGAACTCCACCAGGGCGTAGAACTTGGGCTTGTCGCTGTGCTCCTCACAGTGGAAGGTGTTCTCTTCCACCCACTTTTTCTGCCACTTGGGTTCGATGGCGGCAAAATCGTACTTCAAATCTCTCACGCTTTCCTTATTGAAGTCCTCGTTTCTGCAAAAAAACGGGCGATTATCCAATCTAAGATATTATAATGGAAAGATATCGGGATTGCAAGTATTCCGGCGGAAAAAGAGCGCCGGACGGCATAACCGTCCGGCGCTCTGTCTCATTTCAGTTTTCCGTCAGCACTTCGCTGAGATCCACGGGAGTGGCGTCACTCCACAGGCGCTCCAGATCGTAGAACTTCCGGGCCTCCTCGTTGAAGATGTGGACCACCACCGAGGAGAAGTCCAGCAGGATCCAGGTGCCGCCCCGGTGACCTTCCACATGGTGGGGGGGCTCTCCGGCATCCTTGAGCATCTTCTCACAGACGTCGGCCAGGGCCTTGATCTGTGTGGTAGAGGTGGCGGAGCACAGCACGAAGTAGTCGGCCAGGGTAGTCAGATGGCCGGTCTCCAGCACCTTGATATCCTGCCCCTTTTTGCTGTCCAGGGCTTTCACCGCGGCGAAGGCGATCTCTTTGGGCGTCATTTGCAACTCTCCTTTATGCCACGGGCTCCATGCCCGGGCCGTATTCAATATCATCTGTAGGGGCCGGTGTGGAAACCGGGGTAGGCGTAGGCGCCGGGGTGGGCGTCGCCGCCGGGCTGCTGCTGGCTGCCGGACTGGAGGACGGCTGGGCACTGGCGGAGGCTGCCGGACTCTCAGTGACAGCAGAGCTGGAGGACGGCGTCTCAGAGGTCGCCGGTGTGGGAGTAGCAGTGGGCTGGGTGCTGGGCTTGCTGGTGCTGGTGGAACCGCCGGAAGAGCTGGAAGAACCGTACTTGAGCACCAGGTCCAGGTCCTTCAGGGTAATCTTCTCATCGTAGGGATTAAAGCCATCATTGACCATCTCCACAATATCTTCCCCGATAGGCAGCAGGTGCCCATTGCCGGCACCCTTGTTGGGCATGGTGACAAACTCTACCTGGCTCATGTCCAGGCCGCTGGCGGCTGATTTTCCGAAGTAGGCCATCTCGGGAATGGACAGGTCGGTCTCCACATTCTTCTGGAAAATGGTGATATACTCCATCAGGTTGGGCAGCAGCACGGTGGGCTGGAGACACTTTTCCAGCACCGCAGTCAGAAACGCCTGCTGGGTCTCGATCCGGCCCAGGTCTCCGGTGGGGTAGCCGCCGTAAATGACCAGCTTCCCGTTGACAATCTTGTTGTTTTTCCGCCAGCGCAGCAGCTGCATGGCTTTATCGCCGTCGATCTCCTGCATGCCGGCATCCAGATGGATATACAGATCCTGATTCGGGTCCTCATAGTCCATATCCAGCGGTACGTCAAAATATACGCCGCCGATGGCATCCACCAGCTCGCCTACCGCCTCCCACTGGACGATGACATGGAAATCAGGCGTTACGCCGGTGAGCTCACCGATCTCCTTTTTCAGCGCCTCGATGCCCTTCTCTCCGCCGCCGGCCCAGTTGTAAGCCGAGTTGATCATCACCACCGTACCGTTGTAGTTCACATAAGTGTCTCGAGGGATGCTCATGACGTTGAGGGTCTGGTTGGGTACATCGTAGGCCGCCAGCATCAGGGTGTCGGTCAGGCCGCCGCCGCCGGTATCCTGGCCCACCAGCAGGAAGGTGTAAAACTGCTCCTTCCGGTTGGCAGCCAGGCCGGGGATCTCCACCTGGATTTCATTGCCGTTTTCATCTATGACTGTGGTGGTCTGGGGTCTGGGGGTGGACAGCTGGCTGGCGTCGGGGGGCGCCGTGACCAGGAGAAATACCACCGTACCCACCACAATGATGGCCGCAATAATCGTCAGTACAAGAAACAAGATTCGCAGGGTCTTTTGCTTTCGGGTCAGCCGAGGCTTGGGCCGCTTTCCGCTTCCCGGACGGGAGGTCTGCTGCTTCTTTTCCAATCTGGCTCCGCCCTGGGTACTATTTCTGTGTTCCGGATTCATCCTAGCATGGTTCCTTTCCGCTTGATTTGCTCCTCAGCCACTCCCTGGCCCGCACCGTATTGGGGTGAACGGGCAGCCCTCTGTCCTTCATCTCCTGAATGCTCATCTCGCACCCGGCCAGCACCGCCTGGTCCAGGTCCTGATAGGCCAGCGTACGCAGGCGCTCCACCCCGGGAAAATCCCGGTTGGGCTCCATGTAGTCGGCAATGTAGAGGATCTTCTCCAGCAGGGTCATATCCGCCTTGCCGGTGGTATGCCAGAAGATGGCCTCATACACGTCGTCACTCACCCCGTACACATCCCGGGCCACACACGCGCCCGTTTTGGCGTGGAGGAGCTTGACCGCCTGCTGCTCCAAATCATCCAGTACGATACCATATTTTCTGCACAACTGCAACTGTTCTTCCATGGTTAAATATTTGGTACAGTCGTGGAGAATGGCGCCCCGGCGGGCCTTTTCCTCGTCGGCGCCCCACCGCTGGGCCAGACGCACCGCCTCCTCCTCCGTGCCCTGCACATGGGCGATCCGCTTGGCCCGGATCATGGAATAGGAGCAGGCCCGCAGCTCCCGGTCGGGCAGCCGCTTCAGGTCGTAATGGACGCCATACAGCCCCTGGCGGATGATGTAGCCGTACACCGCCGGGGACAAATACTCCTGCCCCTTGCCCTGGGCCAGCAGCTCCCGCAGCTGGGTGGAGGACACGTCCACAATGTGGGGCAGCTGGAGCACGCAGGTCCGGGCCCCGAAGGTCTCCTGCAGATACCTGGCCTGAGTCTCCAGCAGCTCCCCGCTGTCCGACTGGGTGCGGGCAAAGGTGCAGATTCCCGCCAGACGGGTGATGACCTCCGGCTCCCGCCAGTTCTGCAGAGTGAGGAACATGTCCGTCCCCATCAGCAGCCACAGCTCCGCCTCGGGATTGGCGGCCTGGAGCTGCTCCAGGGTGTCGGCGGTATAGCTCTTGCCGGGGCGGTGGAGCTCCATACCGTTGACGCTCACCTTTTTGGGCAGCAGCAGCCCGTCCGCCGCCAGCTCCACCATCTCCAGCCGCTGTTCGGCGCTGGGACCGCCCTCCGGCAGGGTTTTATGGGGAGGCGCGGCCGCCGGGACAAACTCCAGCTGGTCCAGTTTCAGGGCGTCCAGGGCGAACTGGGCCGCCGCCAGATGTCCCAGGTGAGGGGGATTGAAGGTACCGCCGTAAATGCCCAGCTTCATGCTAAGACCTCCCCGTTTTAATCCCGTTTCTTGGATGCCACCAAAACGATCCGGTCCTTCTTATCCTTACGATGGGTTGGACGATATAAAACGAATTTTGTTCCGATTACCTGCACCACCTCGCTGCGGGTGGCTTTGGCCAGCTCCTCCGCCGCCTCCCGGCTGGTGAGCAGACAGTTCTCCAGCACCTTGCCCTTGATCAGCTCCCGGGCCTCCAGGGCGTCGTCCGCCTGCTTCACCAGGTTGGGGCCGATGCCGTCCTTTCCGATGTGTATGATGGTGTCGATGCCGTTGGCCAGGCTCCGCAGCTGGGAGCGCTGTTTACTGGTTAAGTCCATTGAAATAGTTCTCCAATTCCGTTTTGAATTTTTTCAGGGCGTTGCCCCGGTGGGAGATGGCGTTTTTCTCCTCTGGGGTGAGCTCCGCAAAGGTCTTTTTCAGACCGGGCAGGAAAAACACCGGGTCGTAGCCGAAGCCGCCCGTCCCCTTGGGAGCGTAAGCAATGGTGCCGGGGCACTCCCCCCTGGCCTCCACTCTGTCCCCGTTGGGGAAGCAGCAGCAGATACAGGAGACAAATTTCCCCCGCCGGTCCAGCTGGCCCCGCAGGTTCTCCAGCAGCAGCTTATACCGCCCCACGTCGTCCAGCTCCGGACCGCCATACCGGGCGGAATACACGCCGGGGGCCCCGTTGAGGGCGTCCACGCACAGGCCGGAATCGTCGGCGATGGCGGGCAGGCCGGAGGCCTCCATGACAGCGTGGGCTTTCAGATAGGCGTTCTCTTCAAAGGTGGTCCCGGTCTCCTCCACGTCCACATCCACGCCCACGTCGGACTCCAGCACCACCTCCACCCCCAGCTGGGAGAGGATGTCCTTCATCTCCACCAGCTTATGGGCGTTTTTGCTGGCCAATACCATTTTCATATACTCAACCTCCCAGAACCGCTCTCTGGATGGCCTGCACTTCCCGGATTCCCTTGGCGCACAGGTCCACCAGAGCCTGCTGCTCGGCGATGGTGAAGGTCCGGCCCTCGCCGGTACCCTGGAGCTCCACCAGCTCCCCCTCCCCTGTCATGACGCAGTTCAGGTCCACCTGGGCGGCGGAGTCCTCCTCATAGCACAGGTCCAGCAGAAGCTGGTCGTCCACAATGCCGGCGGAAATGGCAGCCACACAGGTCTTGAGGGGCATGCTCTCCAGCACGCCCTGCTCCACCAGCTTGTAGAGCGCCAGACTCAGGGCCACAAAGCCGCCGGTGACGCTGGCGGTGCGGGTGCCGCCGTCCCCCTGGAGCACATCACAGTCCACGGTGATGGTACGCTCCCCCAGCTTTTTCATGTCCACGCAGGCCCGGAGGGAACGGCCCACCAGCCGCTGGATCTCCGCGGAGCGGGGGGACAGCTTCAGCTTGGCAATGTCCCGCTTGGACCGCTCCCGGTTGGCCCGGGGCAGCATGGAGTACTCGGCGGTGACCCAGCCCTCCCCCTCGGGGACATGAGGCGGGGTGCGCTCCTCCACGCTGGCGCAGCACAGCACCTGGGTATTGCCGCAGCGGATCAGGCAGGATCCCTCCGCAAATTTATTGAAATTGGGAATGATCTCTATGGGCCGCAGCTGATCATTGGCCCGTCCGTCAATTCTTGCCATGTCAGATAACCTCCCTTAAATCAGCGCTTCCACAAAGGCCTCGGCCTCAAAGGGCATCAGGTCGTCGATGCCCTCCCCCACGCCGATGTACTTCACCGGCACCTGGAGTTCCTGAGCAATGGCCACCACGATGCCTCCCTTGGCGGAGCCGTCCAGCTTGGTGAGGACGATGCCGGTGATGCCGGCGGCCTCCTTGAACTGCTTGGCCTGAATGAGGCCGTTCTGGCCGGTGGTGGCGTCCAGCACCAGCAGGGTCTCCCGGTCGCAGTCAGGCAGCTCCCGGTCCACCACCCGGCTGATCTTGTTCAGCTCGTTCATCAGGTTCTGCTTGTTGTGCAGCCGTCCGGCGGTGTCGATGAGGATCACGTCGCTTCCCCGGGCCTTGGCGGCGGTGAGGGCATCAAACACCACGGCGGCGGGGTCGGCTCCTTCGTGCTGCCGCACCAGGTCCACCCCGGCCCGGCCGCTCCAGATCTCCAGCTGGTCGGCGGCGGCGGCCCGGAAGGTGTCGGCGGCGGCCATCAGCACCCGCTTGCCCTCCCCCTTCATCCGGGAGGCCAGCTTGCCGATGGTGGTGGTCTTGCCCACCCCGTTCACCCCGATGAACAGGGCCACGGAGGGGGTGGTGGTGAGGTGAAGCTCCGGCTCACCCACCTGGAGCATGTCGGTGAGCACCCGCCGCAGGCAGGCCCGGGCGGAGTCCATGTCCTTGATCTTCTCCTCCTTCACCCGGCGGCGAAGCTCCTCCACCGCCTTCAGGGTGGTGTCCACCCCCATATCCCCCAAAATCAGGGTCTCCTCCAGCTCGTCGTAGAAGTCATCGTTCAGCTCCCCGGCGAACAGCTGGTCAAAGGAGTGGCCGATGTTTTCCTTGGTGCGGGTGAGTCCCGCCTTGATCTTTTCAAAAAAGCCCATGTGGTCTGATTCCTTTCCGCCGGACGGATTGGCCCCGGCGCTATTTGATGTGCAGCTCTTTTTCCACGTCGTTCAGGTTGATGGTCAGCAGACGGCTGATGCCCTGCTCCTGCATGGTGACACCGTAGAGCACGTCGGCCTCTTCCATGGTGCCCCGGCGGTGGGTGATGACGATAAACTGGGTTTTGTCCGCCATCTGACGCATGTAGCGGGCAAAGCGCACCACGTTGGCGTCGTCCAGGGCGGCCTCGATCTCGTCCATCACCACAAAGGGGGTAGGCCGCACCTTGAGGATGGCGAAATACAGGGCGATGGCCACGAAGGCCTTCTCTCCGCCGGAGAGCAGGGAGAGAATTTTCAACGCCTTGCCCGGAGGCTGGACCTTGATCTCGATGCCGCAGTTCAGGATGTCGTCCGGGTCCTCCAGCTCCAGGTTGGCCTTGCCACCCTGGAACAGCTCCTGGAAGGTATGCTGGAAGGACTCGTTGAGCAGGGCGAACTGGGCGGAGAAGATGTTGCGCATCTCCTCGGTGATCCCGGCGATGATCTCCTCCAGCTCCTTCTTGGAGCGGGTCACGTCATCCCGCTGGTCGGTGAGGTAGGTGTACCGCTCGTTGACCCGCTCGAACTCCTCGATGGCGTCCAGGTTGATATTGCCCAGAGAGGAGATGGCCGACTTCAGCTCGCCCACCCGGCGCTGGGCCTTGGGCACGCTCTCCAGCTCCACCCGCTGGGTCCGGGCCGCCTCATGGGACAGCTCGTAGGTCTCCCACAGCTTGTCCAGCAGGTTTTTCTCCTCCAGGTCGGCGGCGGCCTTCTTCTGTTCTAAGACGGAGACCTCCCGCTGTAAGTTGAGCAATTCGCTGTTTTTTTCCCGGGCCTCCTTGTCGGCCTGGTTCCGCTTGGCCTCCAGAGCCAGCTTTTCCTCGTTGATGCGGCCGATGGCCCCCTGCTGGTCCTCGTTTTCCCGGCGGAGGGTCTGGAGCTGGCGCTCCTTCTCCCGGATCTCCGCCTCCAGGCCGGCGTTTCTCTCCACAAAGCCCGCCAGCATCTTCTGCCGCTCCGCCCGGTCGCCGGTCAGGTCGGCCTTCAGCGCCTCCAGCTCGTTCAGGGACTTGTTGGAGGCCTGCTCCTCCGCCGCCAGTGCGGCCAGGCGCATATTGAGCTCGGCAATGGCCTCGCCGATGGCGGCCGCCTGTTCCTGCATGGCGGCCTGGCCCTGGGCCTTGCCCTCGGCCTCCGCCCGCAGGGCCGCGGCCGAGCCCTCCAGCTCCTGGATCCGCTGCCGGGCGGCCTGGATATCGGTCTCAGTCTGGGCGGAACGGGCCTGGACCTGGCGCAGCTCCTGCTGCTGCTGCTCCCGACGGCCCTCGGCCTGGACAAGCTGGCTGTCCAGATGGCCCAGCCGCTCTTTGAGCTGGAGGATATCGTCCTCATGCCGCCGCTGCTGGACCTGAGCGGTCTCCAGTTCGTAGGCGGCGGCCGCGGCCTCCCGCCGGGCCTCTTCCATGGCGTGGGCGGCGGCGGTCAGCTGCTCGGTCACCCCCGCCGCCTGCTGGTTCAGCCGCTCCAACTCGTTGGCCCGGCTGAGGATACCCGCACTGCGGGACACCGAGCCGCCGGTCATGGAGCCGCCGGGGTTGAGCACCTGGCCGTCCAGGGTGACGATCTTAAAGCGGTAGCCGTATTTCCGCGCCATAGCGATGGCCCTGTCCAGATCCTCGGCCACCACCGTGCGGCCCAGCAGATTGGAAAAGACCCTTTCATACCGGGCGTCAAACTGGATGAGTTCGTTGCCCAGGCCCACAAAGCCGGGCTCCTGCCGCACCCCCTGGTCCCGGAAGTCGGAGGGTCGCATGGAGGTCAGAGGCAGGAAGGTGCTCCGGCCTCCGTCCCGCCGCTTCAAATACTGGATGGCGGCCTTGCCGTCCTCCTCCCGCTCCACCACGATGTGCTGCATGGCGCCGCCCAGGGCGGTCTCGATGGCCACGGTGCAGGCGTCCGGCACATGGAGCAGTCCGGCCACCGGGCCGTGGATCCCCTTCAGCTGCCCCTTCTCGGCCTCCCCCATCACCAGCTTTACCGCTTTGGAGTAGCCCTCATACATTTTTTCCATTTCAGAGAGCATATGGACCCGGGAGCGGATGGCGTTCTCCTCCATCTGGAGCTTCACATGGCGCTCCTCCGCCTCCTTGGCCTTCCGCTGCCGGGACTCCACCCGCAGGGTGTAGCCGTTGAGCATGTTCTGCAGGGAGTCCCGGTCCTCCTGGGCCTTGTCCAGGGCGGCGGCGGCCTCCTGCCGGGCGGCTCTGACGCTGTCCAGGGCCTCCTCCCCGGCGGCCAGCTCCTGCCGCAGGCTCTCGTCCCGGTCCAGCAGCTCCTGCTCGGCGGCGGCCAGGGCGGAGAGGAGGGCCTTGGCGTCGGCGGCGGAGGCGTACTCCACCGACTCCTTCTGCCGCAGCTGCTCCAGCTCGCCGGCCAGTTGGCCGGCGGAGCGGGCGGCATCCTGGGCCTCTCCTTGCCGGCGCTCCAGATGGTCCTGAAGCTGGGCGCGCTGCCCGGCCAGCTCCTCCAGTCTCTGGCGGCGCTCGTGGATCTGGGCGGCCACTGAGCCCGCCCGTCCCTCCTGCTGATCCAGCTCCCGCTGGATGCGGTCCCGGTTCTCCAGGTTGTTCTGGATATTGGCTCTCAGCACGGCAATGGCGTTTTCCAGACCGTTGGCGTCGGCCTGCTTCTGCATCATCTGGAAACGGACGCCCTCGGCCTCCACGTCCTTGTCCCGCATTTGGGCGGAAAAATCCTCTGCGGCGGCGTAGAGCCGCTCCACCGCCCCCTGGGCCTCCTCCCGCTGCCGGACGGCGTTTTCATAGTCGGACATGGTCTTGATATTCCCCGCCCGCAGCTTTTCCAGCTGGTCCAGCCACAGGGAGATCTCCAAACTCCGCAGCTCGTCCCGGAGGAGCAGAAACCGCTTGGCCTTCTCGCTCTGGTTCCGCAGGGGCTCCACCTGGAGCTCCAGCTCGTCGATCTTGTCGGTGATACGCACCAGGTTCTCCTGGGTGCGCTCCAGCTTGCGCTCGGCCTCCTCCTTCCGGTGGCGGAACCGGGAGATACCGGCGGCCTCCTCAAAGACCTCCCGCCGGTCCCCGCTCTTGACCGATAAAATCTCGTCGATGCGGCCCTGGCCGATGATGGAGTAGCCCTCCCGGCCCAGGCCGGTATCCATGAACAGCTCGTTCACGTCCTTGAGCCGGACGGAACGGCGGTTGATGTAATACTCGCTCTCCCCGGAGCGGAAGTACCGGCGGGTGACCATCACCTCGCTCTCCTCCAGGGGAAACAGGTGGTCGGTGTTGTCCAATACCAGGGAGACCTCGGCAAAGCCCTGCTGCTTGCGCAGGGCGGTGCCGCCGAAGATCACGTCCTCCATCTTGCCCCCCCGGAGGGCCTTGGTGGACTGCTCCCCCATCACCCAGCGGATGGCATCGGAAATATTTGATTTTCCGCTGCCGTTGGGCCCCACGATGGCGGTAATGTCCTCTCCGAAGGAGAGCACCGTCTTATCCGGAAAAGACTTGAACCCCTGGATCTCCAATGCTTTAAGGTACATAAGCACACCTCTTTCTTCTCATAACCTCTTATCCCCTTTATTTCAAGGGGTTCCAGGCTTTTGGTGCTTACATAACCCCTCATAGTTTTCTATAACTTACCGATGTAGTGGTGTAAATCCTGGTGCAAAATGGTGTTGGCTGCGGCAAAATGGTGTAAACCTACATGACCTTGATTTTGCCTTCCAGGCTTTGAAAACTTGCGATCTTTCTGGACTCGGTTGCCTCATTATAGACATCCATCGTTGTC